>CAYMJL010000012.1:0-77564 GCA_964390915.1 uncultured Flavobacteriales bacterium | reverse complement strand
CCCGTTATTTTATTGATTTGAAAGCATTTACAAATAAAGATTACTACCCATTTGGTAGCTTAATGCCAGGGAGGCAGTTTAGCTCAAACTCCTACCGTTTTGGTGCTTTTGGATATGAGAAAGACGATGAAGTAAAAGGCAATGGAAATCATTATACAACTAAAGATAGAGCTTACGATTCAAGGTTAGGTAGATGGTTTAGTATTGACCCAGAAGCAGGAATTTTCCCAGGTTGGACTCCTTACCGTGCGTTTTTGAATAACCCCCTTTATTTTTCTGACAAAGATGGTTCAATTGAGTGGCCGTTAAAGGGTACATATGTTATTCAAAAGAATAAATCTGAATATTTAACAAATCAGCAGGTATACAGTAAAAGAAAAGGATGGGGTACTCAAACTGGAGAGTTTGAAACATCATTGAAAACAGAAGCATTTCAGGCATACTTTAAAAATCCAGATAAGAATGCTATTATTAGGTCTTCGCAATGGAATGTTTTAAGAAAAAGCACTCCTAAACAACCAATGACTTCTCCACATGTTGGAACTGATTTTAGGGCTTCTGTTGGGACACAAGTCTATTCTCTTGGAGATGGTGAAATAACCGCGCTGGATGCTAATTCCGGTAATTTAACTGTCAAGTATGGAAATGGGGATTTAGTTACTTTTAGACATTTGAACTCAATTGACGAAGGATTAAAGGTTGGTAGCAAAGTTTATGAAGGACAAGGAATAGCCAAAACTGGGGAAAGAAAAACGACAATACCTCATTTGCATGTCGAGGCTTTAGATGGTGATGGGAAGCAAGTAAATATTGAAGAAAGAAAGTATGGAACAGTTACTAATGAACAGTTTTTTAATGAATATGGGGGGGATTATAGAAAACTACCCGGTTATCAACAAAGTAATAGAACAAGTCCACCGCCGATTGATTCGGGTCTAGAAGGGACACCAAATTCAAATAAACAATGATAAGAATTAAGGCTTTCATAGTATTGTTGCTTTTCAGTATTAGTTGTGCTTCACAAGAAAAAAAAGTTCAAAAGGATGAATCTAATGATGCAGTAGTTAAATCGGATATTGAAGATATAGAGTATTTTACTGACTTTTTAAATCTTTTTTCGGACGACAGTGTTTTTCAACTAACGAGAATTATTTTCCCATTTGAGGACTGCTCAGTTGAATCGACAGGTGATTCATTATGTATTGAGGTCAAAGAGGTTGACTGGCATCACATTGCACTGGTGGAGGATGGGGTAATATCAAGCATTGATAATGAGTTTATCTTGCCTGACCACAATAAGGGGGACTACAAAGTTTTTTCAATTAACAATATAGAGAATGGTACAGGTTCATTTTATTATTTTAAAAGAGAAAAAGGGAAATGGTACTTAAGAAGACGACTGTCTTATGAATAAAACAAAGTCCCAACTCCACGATAATTCCATGAAAAGGACTTCGGTATAAGGAAGTGAGGTGGTGTGGATAGTTGTAGAAGAAAAATTAAAAGCAAAAGCCCCGCAAACAATTGTTTTTCTTAATTGACAACGTGATTCAGAACTACAAAACTAAAAAGGCGTTTAGCTAAATCTTTTATGGAAGAAGAATATTTAGCACCAAGAAAGTGGATGCAAGGACAGGAACTTGTACCAATGAAAATACATTGTGGGTTTTGTGGTGAGGCCAGCGTAGCTAATTACGGTTACATACATACTCATATTCATAATAGAGAAAGTGCATTACAGGCCAAGATTTATATCTGTCCCAACTGCGGTTGCCCCTTGTTTTACGATAAAGACGAAGAGTTTCACCCTGGTCCAAAATTGGGTAAAGAGATTGAAAATTTACCCGATGATGTTTCTGAGGTATATGATGAGATAAGAGATTGCATAAAAAATAACTGCAACACGGCTGCCATTATGCTGGGTAGAAAACTTATTATGCACCTCTCTGTAAACAAAGCAGAGGCAAAAGCCAATGATGCTTTTGTAAAGCACATCGAACATCTTAAATCGACCGGCTATGTTCCACCCAATGGGTATAAATTACTGGAGTTTATTAAAAACCTTGGCAACCAGCAAAATCACGAAATTGTAATAGGCGACCCCGATGAAGCCGAGAAAATGCTTAAGTTTATTGAAGTCCTTTTACTGTTTATGTACGAGGTAGAAGGATATTTTGACGAAACACCATAAAACCCCCAACTAAAAACCCCATGAAAAACAACAAACTTTCTGAACTCAGTCTATTTATGGTTCTTGCCACAATTTGCATTGTGGTTTATCTTATCCTTGATTTTCTAACCAAAAAAGAAGAAAGATTGACCAAATACGCAAGCCAAAAACAAGAGCAGCAGCACCAGCTACAACTTGCACAACTAAATAACCAAGGGGCTAAAAAATGGAGTGGGCTTTTTGGACGCTTTTTCGGTGAGTTAGCCAATGGTGCCGGATTAATTCCCAATTAAAAACAATAATTCGCGTAAAATTTTTATGTATCCTTTTATTTTTCAGGTAGATAGTTGGATTAGTACACTTGCCAGCATAGGAACTTTTATTTCGGCTATTGTGGCGCTTTTCACCATTTATCAAGTAAAAAAACAAAGACAAGCTTCTTATCAACCCGACATCTATCTTGATTTTGTTAGACCCTCGGCTTTATTTATTGCCGACTTTAATCAGGATAAGCGCAAGAGAATTTATTGCATGTGGGAACAAACCCCACCTATTGAGATGCGTGGCCTTGTTCATACCTTAGAGAATATTGGTTCGGGAGCCGCAAAAGATATTCGAATAGTTTGGGAGTTTGATTTTGCAAAGGCTGGGGAAATCATTAAAAAAATAATTACTGACACAAGTTTATCATTTGATAATAACCGCTTTTGCCCCACCCTTAAAAAGGGAGAAACGGAACTTTACGCACACCCTTGGATGGGAGAAGACGAAGATGTCCTTGTAACTACATATGATTTCGTGTTGCCAAGAAAAGATGAGAAGTTTTCTATGTCACCACCCATCCCTCAGCAAGTAATAGAATACTATGCGCTGTATTTTCTTATTAAGTTCAATTTACTGACTACAGATAGTTTTCAAGGCCTCATTCACGAGGAGTTTAAAAATTTCGAGCCATTGCATTGCAACATCACCTACAAAGATATTGGCGGAGAGAAGTACAAAAAACGGTTTAAGGTGTCTTTATCATTATCCCTTTCCGCCTACTACCATGAACCCGTTAACCTTTTGGAACTGGATACTTTACGATTCAATTTATACAACGAAGCAAATACTATTTAATAACAAAAGCCCCGTTTCCGAGGCTTTTGTTAAATTCATTAGGGCAGTACGGCTCTCATGATTTTGCCGCTGCATCTCGACCAGCATTGTAATTTGCTGCTCGTTCCGAATCTCTAGAAGGGTTATCCCTACCTTCGTTGTAATCTTTCTGACCTTCCGCTTCATCTCGACCCTTTTGATATTCTTTACTCTTTTCATCATCTGTTGGCGGATTGTATCGCCTTCCTTCTGCAAAGTCTTTCGCGCCTTTGTCTTTTTCTGATAATTCACCCATAACACACGTTTTTAATGGTTTATATTCTCCTAACCAAGGTACTCAATTTATTCACCAGTTAATTAAAACAACAAAAGCCCTAGTTCCCCGGGGCTTTTGCTTTATATCCTATTTTACTACCTCATTTCGTTGTATCGAAGTCCTTTTCACGGAATTATCGTGGAAGTTGCGGCCATAGTTTTGTTTATTTTAACTTGCCACAGAAGTTTAATTCAAATTCTCGGCAATTACTCTTCGATTTGCAAAACCGTATGGTATTTTCACCCTGTATCTTAAAAACACTATCGCCTACTTGCACAAAATCTCTGAATTTTTTATCGACACAAGTTGCACCGTAAGTAATTTCAAACTCTTCTTGATTATTCTGAATACCTAAAACGATTTTGAAAGGGTTATCATTGACCTCGGTTATTGATTTAAGAACACCATTAATCCTTTTTCCAACATATTCCTTTTCATACCACTCCCTGTTTACTTCATCCATTGATTTTTTATACCTATACCAAAAACTAAGGTAAATAACTAATAGACCTACAACAGCTAACAGTATTATTGCTAATCGTTTCATGGTTTTCCAACTGTATCGGGCAATTTAGGTGCAGGAGCCTTTGGCATTGCAGGTACATTTTTCAGCACATCGTCTAGTTTTTCACTTCCGGGAAATTTGGTATGTGCATCTATTCCATTATTGAAAGGAATTTGCCCATTGGTAATTACAAAATTCTTAGTTGTGCCGTTATTATATTTCTCTGTTCCACCTGCAATATTTACAACATCATCCTTTCCGTGAACTACTTGATAGTGAGCGTTTATACCTTTTGCAGCTCCTCTTGGGTCTTCTGAGTCAAAACCACCACCATAAGCGTCATTCCCACTTGTATTATATGCTGGTGTTGATAGTGTAACTAAATTGACTTTTACACCCATCTTGCCCAGTTTCCTTGCTGCTTGTATGGACACATTTCCTCCGTGACTATAGCCTATTAATGATACCGCTTCATCTTCTGTAATATCACCGTTTTTAATCATCGCCATTCTCGTTTTCACAATATGTTTGACAAGTTGATTAGCCGAAATATTTCGCATCATTGCGTTATTGTACAAAGGGGCATTCCACCTGAATTTATCGTCAATTTTTGTATTTCCTGTAATTCTCATTAACTCCTTTTTAGCTTCTGGTGTTATGTGAACCCCTGTTTCGGTTTGGGTTGTACCATGAACAATAAAAGCTTCTTTCCCGTCTAAATCTATAGCTTGAATTGGTGTATTACTTGCAAATTGATATGTAGAAAGCATCGGATATAACTTGGCTTTAGGGTCTGGATTTGGAAATCTTCCTAATCTTGGATTATACATTCTCGCTCCATAATCCTGCCAGTTTCCTGTACCCATGACCTCGTTGTCGTTTTCCTTGCCGTTGAAGCCGTACCTGTAGCTTGAACTGCTAAACTGCCTCCCGGGCATTTGCATCCCAAATGGGTAGTAATCATTCGCCGTGTAAATATCGGGAATTAAGGTGGTAGTTGCCAGCGCACTAGTAATTAATTTTCTATCGGATACAACCGCCATTACGTTGCCCAAATGATTGGTTAGCTCATAACGCTTTAAGCCCGCCGTACTGGTAAATACAGAGTCGTTAAAGGTTCTGACGGGAGTATAATCAAGGGTGTATATTTTACCCAGACGGCCATCTTGCCCTTGGTCAGTAGAATCGAATCGGGCTGTTTGCAAAATGGTTTCTCCACCATCGGTTTGTCTTAAACCTAAGCGGCTACTACCATATATATCTTGCTCTTTCAAAAACAGGTTATCCCGGTAATTAAACTTTTCTCTTTGCAGGGTTCGCTCATACACCGACATTGGATTGCCTTGCGCATCACGAACATAATAGGTGTAAACCCAGTTTAATTCGTTTCCTGGGCTACCATCAACCTTAAACTTTACAATTTTAGCCACCCGGTTGCCCAAGGCATCATACTGAAACTCTAAGTCGGGTCTTGTACATCCTTGAACGCGTGTTATGGTTTTTATTTTACCGCTGTTGTACCAACTAATGTTCGCAATTGAATCGGCCTTGTCCTGTACCAGATTACCTATCTGGTCGTACTTATAGTTCCAGGTTGCCGGCTCATCTTGCACATAAACACCCTGATCCTCAACATCATCGTTGGTTGCGGTTGTACCAAATCCTTCATTCACCAACAGCAAACGGTTATTCTTTTTTCGCCCGTTATAGGTTTCATAAACATAACTCAATGAATCCAATTTTAAATCTTCGGTCCCTATACCATTACGAGCCAAACCGGTAATATTTCCATTGGCATCGTAATTAAACGACGAGGCATATTCTTGCGTAGCGGTTAAATCGGATGCATTGCCGCTGGTAGCAGCAAACGCTTGCATGCTCCGTATACGATTTAACTGGTCGTAACTGTACGAATAGGCCATTAATGGCATGGCACTGCCATTTTGGTTGGGCAAGGCTACCAACATTTGTTTTATGTTACCATTAAACAAATCGCCCGATGCAGATTTAACCGCCGTTGGGGCTGTAGATATTTTGGTGGTACTGCCGCCAATTGGTACATAGTCGCCGTTGTAATAGGCTAAGCTATAACCAAAGGCATCTTTAGCAACTCCATTGCTCGCAGCAGTACCTATAGCTGAAGTTCCGTCCTCACCAATGTCGTTGGTAGAAACCAATTTTTCACCATTCACAGCTTTCAACCAACCCTGTAAAGTATATGCATAATCAGTACCTTGCACCTTGTTTTCACCTATTTCGGTTCTGGCCAATGGACCATGTTTGTAATAAGAATAAGTTGCGTCACTTTCCCACATTAGGCCATTTCTGCTGGTTTGCACCGCTGTAATTCTATTGTCGGCATCGTAGCTATAACGGTGGTAAAAGGCATCCTTTTGCCCGGCCTGGTAACTTACCTGAATTACCTTACCACTTATTAAATCGTAACTGTAATCAATTCGTTTGGCTTGATCAAGTGGGGTTAGCTCCTTAAACTGTTGAAGTATTGTTTTTACATTTCCATGAATATCGTAACTGTAATGGGTAGCAAAATCATAACTTCCTGCTAAGGTTGTTGAGGCAGGGTTATAAACATTGTAATAAGCACTAGTTGCCACCCGGTTTCGAAGTTCCTTTTGTCCTTCTGCCCCAAATAAAGTACTGGCAGTAGGCAGGGGTTCGTCATAATAAGTGGCCATTACCTCGTGCTGATCGGTACTCCAATTATCTGGAAAAATAGGGTTATTAATAATTTCTACAGTAGGGTCATCATAACTACTTAGCTCGCCCACTCTTACAATTCTATTTAGCGCATCGTAACGAGTAAAACTGCACCTAGGCGGTATCATTGCATATTGTTTGCTATTCTGCGAGGCAACTAAGCGCCCCACACGGTCGTACCAAAACTTTACCGAATAGAAGCCAAGGTCATAGCTTATTCTATAGGGCTGCACATTAAGCCCTCCAAATACACCTTGGTGTTTACCTGGTTCCATAGCAAAAGCATGGATATCGTATGGCTGCGGAGTGTACTTCATACCCCAAGTATTGCCACCATCGGTTGTTTGCAAAATAGTTCCTTTACTACCCACAGCATAGCCGGTCATGGCATCAAAGAAATTGACATCTAATAAATCGCGTGATTCATTGTAAACACTTTTTGGCCAGCTATCTCCATTAGGCGCGGTTTTCTTTTCCCAAATATCTGGGAAGTTCTTAAAATTACCATTGTAAAGAATTGTACCATCATCACCAACCACGTAGGCTTTTTCGCCAATAAAAGTTATGGCATTAAGTGTATCTGTAACCAGCGATGGCATTACTGGTTGGTAACTCACGCCAAAATCGGCTGTTTTCCATATCTCGCCTTTGGCCCCTACGGCAAAACCTCTTCCTTCTGTTTCTAGCTCAATGTCGTTTAGGTTAACTCCCTGCAAATTGGTGGCTGATAGGTTCCATGTCTCGGCTCCATCGGTAGTATAAATAGCTCTACCACTATCACCAACGGCTGCGCCTTTGTTTTCATCAGAAAAAGCAATGCCATTCAACCACAAATACGGTAATACCCGCGAGCTGGGTTCCCACAAATAATCATCAGCGGCAAGTTTAAATACGTTTCCGTTTCTTGCACAGGCGTAACTGCTTCCTTTAAAAGCAAAGTCAGTTATCTCATCGGTTATTCCATCGGTTTTTTGCGTTCCCCAGGTAGTGCCCGCAGCGTTATAATTGGCCAGAATGGTACCCCTATTTCCGGCAACTACACTATTGGTATCGGTTATTACATCTATGCCTACCAAATTTAACGAGGTGAAAACCTTATTCCAAGTGTTCCCTAGGTCGATAGAATTGTATATTACCCCATCTGTAGTAATAAGTTGAGCCTTATCATTAAATAAAGCCATTTGCTTTATGCTGATATCATTGTCCACCGAAATTTGATTCCATGGATTGGTAACTAAATCCGCATAGCCCTGTGTTTTGAATACCGAAGAGCTGTTGCCTGCTAGTAATATGGCACCGTTACCAATTCCAGCACTGTAAAAATCAACATTGTTATTGGTTACAACACTTTTCCATATTTTGCCTTTATCATCCGATACGAAAACGCTTCCATCTATGCCCGCACACACCACTTGTTCATAGGTAGTGGAAGCATCGTTTTTATCTACCGCTATTGCAGACTGTATTGGCGCTAAGAAAAAATTTATGGGCGTAAGGGTATCGAAAACTGTTGTGCATTCGTACAAATCACGACTTGTTAAAGCATATAACTTATTGTTATACCTAACAATATCGATTATATATTTTTGAGGAGTACTTTTTGAACTCCATGAAATTCCATTATAAACTAGCACGTTAGATGCACCCGATACCAGATAACCAACACTACCCCCGGTAAAATAAAATCTTGGTCGGCTTCCTATAACCGGTTGAGATTGACTTGCGTTTGCCCAACTCGATGTACCGCTAGGCGATTTCATAAAAAGGTTATTATTTCCTGCAATAAACATGGTCGATGCGGATGGTACTCCTGAAATAGCGGTTATTGCCTTAGTATTACCACTTAAATTTTGATTAATCCAATTAACACCATCTGTAGATCTCAAGAGTTGACCCGAATCGTCACCTATAAAATAGATATTATTCCCCGCCCAAATGGCTTTAGCTTTTGCTAATGCCCCTGGTTTCTCGAACGAATTCCATGATGAACCTGCATTAGTTGAATAATAAATTTTTCCTAAACTGCTTATAACATATATTCCGTTAGAAGTATTAGGCGAAAGCGCCACAATCGTATCTTCAAGGCCACCCGGGGTAATGTCTTGCCAAGTCCAAGTATTCCCTGCTTCATTGCTATACATTACTTTACCCGTTTCGGTTATTGCAACGGCCTCATGCTGGCTAATAACCCGATAATCAAGGAAATCAAATTTGGCCATCGATGTCCTCTCCTTAAATGAGAATTCACCCACAGTCCCAGAAAGTATGGTGGCATCGCTACCAACAATATCAACCTGAGTTCCCCTCAACGCAATTCGGTTTAGATTTTCATACGCTAACTGTCCAGGCTTCCAAGTTCTACCCAAGTCTTCGGTGTAAAATAAGGTTCCAAAAGCTCCATCCGATAAGGTTGCATACCCATTATTTCCATGAAAAACGACATCGACAACCGTTTTATTTGGTGAAATAATTTCTGTTGGCGACTTATACCAATCTAGACCCCGATTGTCTGAAATCAATACGCGCCCCGTTTTAGTAACCACTACAATAGTGTCACCATGAACACCTACCCCATTTAACTCCTCATTGGCGGTTGTATTAACAACATTCCAAACCGTATCTGCCTGTATTCTAACTAAATAAATTCCCTTTTCGCTAGTAATAAATGCTTTAATGGTATCCTGATCACTAAGTAAAGCTATATTGGTAAAATCACCAAAACCAATATCAGTATACTGATTCCAGGTATAACCACCATCAACCGTCCGGTAAAGTCTCGATTTGTCATGCTTTTCCCAATCACGAACTGCCATCCAACCAATACTATCCCCTGTAAATAAAATATCATTCACCCGGGCTTCTATCGTATCATTTTGCAAAGCTATTGCCACTGACGAAGGTTTCCAAGCATTAAACCCGTCATGATCGGGCATTCTTTGCCTTACCAACTGATTCAAACTGTTGTATTCATATACTGTGGATAAATAATGATCCGTATATATTTCTCTTTTATGACTATTTCTATCGACTTGTATTTTACTTAGTGTTGCTCCGTCCTTAATTGGAACTACACCTTCAGGCGGAACCGTGCGAACCAAATTTCCTGCCTGGTCGTAATAATATAACGTGTAATGATATTCATCCAATTGATAGTGCATGTTAAATACTTCATTGGCATTTAAGCAAGCATTGGTATAAGCATTGCCAAAGAAGTTAGCAAGACTATCTCTATACTGACGGTATCGCTCTTCCGCATTATGAATGGCTATAGTTATTAATTGGTCTCTACATGGATCGGGATTAGTTGTTGGCGGTGCCTTATATTGGCAAAGGGTCATGTCATCAACATTAATTCCGCAATTGGCCAAAACGAGGCAGCTGGTACGTCCACGAACCATAGTCGTAACCGTCGAACCTTTATAATCAATAATAACAACTGCTTCAAAGGCATAGTTTGCACCCAAATTTTCAGGTATGTATACCAAATTTGTAAGGCTCGCTATTCTATCAAAAGTATAACCTTTATTCTTGTCAACAAACTCAATTTCTATCGTGCAGTTTACACCAGCACTGGTGCTGTATATTTGCCCGTACAATTTAGATTCACCCGAAATACTGTCCATCTTATAGAGATGGTCACAATTGGAGAACGAAAAGTTTGGTTCCAATTTTTTTGCTATACTACTATGGTAAGAGTATGGACTCCCGGCACCAGGTGCATATGGTTTATAACAAAGACAATCACCGGTTGTTAGGCTATCCCTTAAAATTATTTGATTTAACAATATTTTCAGGTCACTGGCCATTTGCAAATCCGCCTTGCAGTATATGCCTGTATCGGCTTGCCGGCAGTTATTTATAAACTCTTCATAATCACCATAGGTTAAGTCTAGTCCAAGGCCATAATTAAAGGCATTAACCAGCATTTTTTGGTAATAATAAACCGAAGTGTCAGGTGTGTTTTCAGAAAACGATATGGGGTAACGTGTTTTAAAATCGGTATAAATGGCGTTTATTTCATCACAACTTGCACATTTGTTACAACCAAGTACCGGAGCAATATAATATTCACCACGAAACACTTTTTCAAGCTCATCAGCTGCAGCTTGTCCCCAAACATCCTGAACATTGGTCCAAGCTATATTATTATTCCCCTTAAAATAGGCCGCATCACACAAACAGGCCACACTTTGCGCATCCTGTACTCCTGCACCATACACCCGTTTCATATAATCGCTTATGGTTTCAGTTGAATTGGTCAAACCTATTTGCCGTCGTGCCTCCAACACTTTTTCACAAGCACAGGTATCAGGATTTATTGCGGTTGTTTTTGATAAAGGTTCATATCCAAATGGTTCGGGCGAACTAACTAATGAACTATTACAAATAACAGAAGAATCACCAATTATTGCCTGAATGGCTTCACCAAAATTGGTAAAACTTTGTCCTTCATATACAAACCCTCCACTTCCAGGTGGCGTTGTTGACGCTCCGAAAAAATGCTCAGGATCACAGCCCATTTTACAGATACCAGTAAAAACCTCCATCAGCTTATCAAACTTCACCGAATCTGCTGTCAACCATGTTGATGAAGGGAAGCAACCGCTTAAACTTTGTTTCCAATAGGGAACATATCCTTCACATTGACGTTCACATGATGATGAGATATATCCCGAGATTGCAGCTGTATCTGTCTGTGCGGAATTAGCATAGCCATCAAATGGCGGGAAAAGTGAATCTTGATTTAACTGTTCATTAAAGCCACTGAATCGCTTTATTTTGTTTTCAAAATCACCTTCACCTACTAAAATTGAGCCACACTGGTAACTACCTAAATATTGTTCCCGGTAATAATTTTTTCGGCCAAGATAAATACTTCTGAAAAAGCGCCAGATATTGTCAGATTCACAAGCTTCGATGGTCGATGGATACCCCTTTTCACCATTAGCAGCTGTTAAATATTGTGCTCTCACCTCATCAATGCATTGCTGAGCATCCGAATCAACCAGTTTCCCACATTTACCCATAAATGCAGCCATGTGCCAAATAGTTACCACCTCATTCTCCAATGTATCAATGTTAACCAAATCAGTTTCCATCGAATCGCGATATGCTGACCCAGGGCCAAAAAAGAAGGGGTCTTTTTCTAACCCACTTATCGGGCTAACCATATCATTATCTGGCACAAAATCATTTGTAAAATCAAGCGGATTAAACAATCCTAATTCTAAAGCCTCATTGTAAGTATCTACACTCCTAACCAGCAAATCGTAATTATCACTTTGTGCCAACCAATCGCATTGATTCAAACATCCATACTCTGGATGAAAAGGCAAAAGTGCCTCAGCCCATGATGATGTCCAATTCGCGACAAATTCTTTAACATTCAACTCATTTGGACGAACTAAATTCCCGGCTTCGTTAATCACCATAGAAATACTACCATCAGCATTTTTATAAACAAGGCCTGCATTGCTATAATTAATAATTACAGAGCTGTCACAGAATACTGATGTTATAAGGGTATCCATACATACCCTATATCTATTGGTATCGTCATCAATAATCACAGGATCAATAAATAGCGAGTCAAAATATGTAGCGTATTGTCCTCCAGGACTCATGTCCATCAATAATATTTCTCGCTGAGTCTCACATTCCGTAGCATTTTTACATTGCACAATACATTCCCTAATCTGCTTGGCAGTTGCATTAGGATTTTCAACACGGCAGGTGGTCTCACAATCAACGGGATCACATGGTGTAAAATCTATTTTTGCAATTTCTTCGGTAATAAAATCTTTCAATCGGCGAATACATGTATCATTTTCAATAAAATGATTAACATAAAACTCAACTCCCTTTTCCTTTAGTTTAAGTTTTTTGACAATTTGGTAATTCCCTTCTTCAAAAAACGTGGTGAATTGCTTGATGGTATTGGTGTCTCCACACTGCAAATCGCCAATAGTCCCAATATCCATTACAATTGGAAAATCTTCGAAAGCTCCAGAATTATCAGGTAACTCTCCGCAACCATCCCGCACATCAATTTCCAGCTCATACGAGCAAGAATAACAAATATCACTTGGTAAGCAGGTGGCTATATCCAATAATACATCGGTTAGCTTGTAGTTAAAAACGTGAGTCCCTCTAGTTGTACATAGGTATTCGAAAGTACTGGTAAGAGTTAAATCACGCTTTTTGTTGGCCAAAATATTGGCGGTGGTACTATCTGCTCCAAGATTTGAGGGAAGCCCATTTATACCCAAAGGGGCATTTCCAGAAAGACAAGTGGCAATAGTTTTCCCCGATAAATCAACATAAGTGATGCTTTTTTGATTATTAGCATCAATTGTAAGTGTTTTTTTATAGCGATCTCTATAACCAACATCCATACCAAAAAGTCGATCAAGCTCTTCTTGTGTGGGTTGACCATACAAGTAGCGGGTTTCATGATTAGTTCCTTTTGTTAGATTATTCCCTATTCCAGTTTGTACGGCAACCCTGCCCGTATTATCTGGCGTGTATTCAGTTCTGGTAAATGGATATCCTCCGGCACTGGGGATAAATTCCTTGATACCGTCTTGAACTGGATTGCTTTTCGAATAATATTGTGATGACCCAGATTGTAAACTATCCATTGGAGGAAGCGAACTTAAACAAGGGGCAGACAACACATCAAAATTATCACGTGTATATGGCGTAGTACCACTAAGCCTATTGTAATCCCTTATATAGCCCAGTATGTCGGTTCTGGCAGGTGTGGGCAAAACGTCAATTGCCGGTCTGCCATGTGCATCGTAAATGGTTTCTTTTACTATAATAGTGGTATCAGTATTTACTTTGGTAACTTCCTGTCTATTTTTCAAAAGTCCGTCATGGTAGGACACTATCTCTTTCTTTTTCCCATCTTCTGCGTACGTAACCGCATAATTCCAGTTTAACTCATCACCTTGATGAACATCATCCCCACTTATATAATAAAACTGATTAGTGTATTGATTCACCATACCAGCGCATTGATTATTACAACTCCATGGAGTAACAATTCTTTTACTTTTATCCCTATCTCGGAAAGCTGCTAATCTATATCTAAAAAGCAAGTAACCTTTTCCAAATACATTAGTTACATTATACGAGTTTTCTGCCACCGTCACCCGCGTACTATTGTGATCAAAATCATAACTTAAAGATACAGCCGATTTACTACCGGTTTTGGCATAATCGTTAATATACAACCACTCCAAATCATACTCATCCGCTAGTCCATCTGCCAGCCACGTAATATCAAATGAATTGGTAGTATTGTTCTTGGTAACTGTTAAGGCCTGTGGCACGGCATATGGCAAGTCAAAAAAACGGTCAACCTCTACCACCGCTTCTAACTCTATATTCTGTGGTGTTGAAACCGGTAAACCATTCGCTAAAACCGAACTTATGCTTACGCTTATTTCATGGGCATCTTCATACAATACAAAAACCTTATCAGCCGCCTTGACCAATGATCCACCTTTGTACTCAACACTCAATTCCCGCTGGTAATTTTTAGCAAATCCAGAAGCATCCTTGGTTGTAATGTCCAGATTTACGGTATAGGTAAAATCATTCACAACAGTGGTCGGGTTTATTACCCTAAGAGCAACAGATGCTTTCGCATACTGGTCAAATATCCGGTTGCTTAATATCCACGTCAAATCTTGATTACCGGCAGGATATAATGGGTCTCTGGCTGTCAACTGCGCACCCGGAACAATACTAACACCTTGAAGGGTAGCGCTTGATTTAGTTTCTTTGGCATAACCTGAGTGAGCAAGAAATAATAGGGCAAAAAGCCATAAAAATGAGAGTCTTTTTTTCATAATCTTTATAGAAGATGATTAATCACTTGGTATTTGGCATATTTTGCCCTTGGCACAACCCTATTGGACTGAATGTCAACATAACTGTTAATATCGAAGTCAAATTTTCCAACCGGCAAAACCTCAAACTTAATGGTCAATATAAAATTCCTTGTCGTCTGAACTTTCTGATCGCGTATTGGACTATAGAAATACTGTAAAGATGTTAAAGTATAGGTCGTTAAGTCAAATTCGATTACAACCCGGTCAACCTTTGCATTTGGCTGAGTAATAATATACCTGCGAATTTTGTTAGTTTTATCCGAAGTAGGGGCAACACTTATTTTCACGCTTTTTGCAAAATCATTTACCATCTCAACAAACTTTTCTTTTTTTAAAGTCGCATCGACCGCAGGACTTCCAAGACTCTTGAAAATTGATATAGTTTGGGCGCTATGGTCTATATTAATAGCATATTTATCCAAATTCATAAATTCTTTACCAAAAGAATTCGTGTAAACCTTATTGCCAAATCTTACCATTTCAGTTAAATAATTTTCAACTATTTCTGACGTATACCGATTTGACACTACATAGTTCATTTTTAAATGAAGATTCTTTTTATCAAATGTATTACTGGCAACTTTTTGCCAGTCCTCTGCAAAATTTTGCGCGTTCAATGCACAACCTAATCCAAGAAAATAAATAAACAATAACTTCTTCATTATGGCTTCTTAACAAGATTAGAGCGGGACTCTTGCAGCGTCTTAATTCCCCTTTCAGTTTCTTTTTTAATTCTGATTAGCTTACCTTCTTCATCATACTCATAAAACGTACTATAATTGTTTTCATCGAGCTGTGCGGTTAGTCTTTTGGTAATAGGATCGTATACAAAGCTTTTCATATTAGAATTGAAGGGAATAAACCTCACATCATCAAAATAAACCTCTCTATCACCATTGTTTAAAAGTTCCAGAAACATAAGCGTACTTCCTGACGGAATTTCTACCTTTCCTTCTATTCTTTGCCAGCCGTCTATAATAGCTCCTGATGGAAAAAACGGCCCAATATCAACATTTACGCCATCTCTAAGTTTTACCAATATGTTTGGGTTCTCATAACCACTTACTGATGAATCGGTCATTTCTTTTGCCCAAGCAGATAGAAAATAGGTTCCACCAGCAATAGGCGCGAAAGTTCCAGGGCAACAATTACTGTCTGCTTCGCAATTATCAATATTTAACTCTTTTTCAAAGTGCACCGGACAGTCTATATTATTAATATCGATAGTAACCTTGTAATCTCCGTCATTCTGATAAATACCGTAATAAACTGGGGGGGGTGAAGTTGACGATGCTCCATTAAAACGCACAGACACACTTGATGTCGATGTATCTACACTTTGATAAATTGTTTTATCAATAAATATGGTATCACCAATACAGCCAAAATCCGTTAATCCCATATCCTCAAAACAGGACCCATCTATGTACGCGTACCCGAAGTGGCCTCCAGCCTTACAGTCAGCGACCTCAAACACGATAGTTACAATTTGAGAAACATAGTCTTTGAGATCCAAAAAATTTGTTGTCCAGTTTTTTATTTTAACATAATCTCCTGTAAACCCAGGCATATTTTCCGATGCAACATATTTCACATGTGAACACGCTACTGATTCTCCATTCTGATCGTACAACTTCACATCAAAATAAGGCTGTAATTCAGGCACATGATCTGGGTCCTCAAGAACCAAGGCATATCGATAGGTGAAATATGGTTTGTCTGCTCTAACCTTAAACCGATAAGCAAGTCTTTCCTTTTCTCCACTCGTATTTTCATTTCCCAGCTTAACCGAATAGCTCCCCCCGTTAGGTGCCACCATTGGATATCCTGAATTAGCATCAACCCCTGCTGAGGTTAAACCAATTCTGTTAGGGAACTCATTTGGCCCAACGGCGGTAAAGTCGGAACCGTAGGAACCAACAAATTTTGTCCAATACTCAAAATTCCCCCATTCAAAATCGACATTAGAACAATTGCTTGCATATCCATTACCCATAACAGGATTTGAACCCTGGGGACTGTTGGCTTCTGAACCTCCACCAACAGCAAACCGATTTTGAGCATTCTGTTCACTATTATCCCCATTTTGCGTTAGGTTAAAAATTATCACCGTACGAATAGAATCAAGAAATGAATCAATTTCGCTCCTTTTCCGCCCAACCGCTATTGCATCCTCTCTGTAGTATTGTTCATTGTTTCTAAAGTATTCTTCTGCCTGAGCTTTTGTATACTGACCAAAAATGCTTCCCCCAAAAAATGTTGGCAAAATTATTAGCCAAAAATATCTATATATCATATATCATAGGATTTAGTCACAACTCAATCTTTTCTTCATGTAAACCTTTTGCTTGGGCCCAACAGCAATACTATACTTCCCTGTGTGCTGTTGATTGGAAGTAATATTCTGTAAAAAACCTTCAAAGGAAAAGTGTTTAGTTGCACAAATCGAATTATCATAATCTTCGAAACTATCAAAACCCAGCTCCTTATACCTAGAATTGTTCGCTACCGCTTTAGGTAGGGTACTGTTATAACCATATGTAGCCGAAGAATAGTTGTTTAAGGCGTCCCTATTTTCCAGTTCTTGCCCAAAAGGGTTTACAATTGTAACTTCTTGTGCGAAAGTCCAATTGGCATCATTCCGTTTCCAATCACCACCGCCGTTATTCGTCCAGAATGAAGTAAATCCTTGAAACGTACCATCTTCCCGAATGTGGTAGCTATTATTTTTGAATTCGTACTTCCGGTCTACCAAGTACGCATAGCTTCGTTTTAGTTTCCAAATGCCTTTCTTTCCATTAAGAAACGGGTTTGAACTACCATTGATATCAACCACACATTCACAAAATTCTGGCCAATCGCTACCATACTCCATTGCCTTGGCATCTATCAAATTAGTAAACACAAGGCTATTACCAACAATCGGATTAGTTTTCATCAGCAGTTCTCCAACGGTTGCCTCAACAACATTCTTACAGCCCGACTTAATAATTGTTGCTTTAGAATAACTACCTGAAGCCACATTACCCATTTCATCTATTAACTTCAATTTTCCATTAGGCATTTTATCTACCCATACCAATTGACCATTTGAACGAGCAATGACATCTCCCTCGGACAGAAATTGACTAGAACTTGCCGCCCCGGTCGATGAAACCGTAAAATTAGGCAACACAATACCCAAATTTTTATAAACTAAACCCATGCCCGAGTAGGCCCAATAGGCCGGATAGGTAAAATTATATACGGCATCTTTAAACTCATTCTCGGTTTTAGTTAATACTACCTTACCCGTTTCGTAATCATAAAGTAAGTTTTCAGTGGTAATCTGAGAAGACAAATCAGTTTTTACCACTTTTTCCAATACCCCATACCGCATAATTGCCTTTGTAATAACTGAGGAATAAAAGGCGGTTTTTTCAGAACAAGGGAAAGGGATAACTGTGGGTATAGGAATTGGTATTGGTGGAAACGGAAAAAGAGAAATATCCAAATTCCCCAAATAGGTCTGCGAACTAAAGTAGCTTTCTTGTTCGCGCATATCACAAGTTACATCCATACTGTAGCCAATGGTTGATTTTCTTACAACCCCATCTTTACCTACGGTAAGAACTTGGTTATCTAGATTTTTATTAGGGTCAGACCCCGTTAATTTATATATATATTCTTCTTTAGTAGCCGGCTCTGTTTGGTTATGTTTATAGGTGGAAATAGCTTTTTGTACTCCATGCATATTATTAAATTCAATTACATAACCTTGAGAAACTGTTCTATAGTTTTCGATATTTCGATCTAGCAGTTTCATTATAAAGTTTGGATGCTGGTCAATATTTTCAACACTGGTTCTATCAGTCAAAATAGGAAAATCTTTTGCAGTATAGAACTCATTAGTTGTTTTACCAGTTTTACTATAATTGCCATACTTGGTGTTATAATCCGTTACGGTAACCTGAGCATATCCTACCGACCCATTTGGGTACAAGGATTCACCGTAAGGATACTCTTGAAAAAATTGATTATCCGGGGCAGCCTTAAACGATTCGGAATAAGCATTAGGGAGCTTGTGAGGGTTCTCTTCACCACCGGTCAGAGGCTCCCACTCCGCAACTCCCGAACTTATATTACGCTTCAAATCAGCATCGTATCTCTCATATTCATATACGGTACCGTACTCAAAATTCTGACCTGCGGTTGCGCCAAAATCAGCCCAAGAATCATTCATTTTTATTTGTCGCACTCTTGCCCCTCCACCTTTTTTATGATAATCTGGATTATTTAGCCTAATCCAAGATTGACCTATCGCAAATTTCCTTCCATAGCCCCAATTTCGTAAGGTTCTATTATAACCTCCAATCATCACACTTACTTCTTTAATAAATCCAAGTATTCGCTCCAATGCATCAACGCCTGAGCCCTGATTTCTAGATCCCGGAAATATTTTTTTAGATAGGCTCAACCTGGTCATTTGCCAGGCATTTTTTGAAATCGTATTTACCTTTTCATCTCGGCCATCACCCATGCGGGTTGGATCCAACTCTACCCATCCTTTGTTGCCACTTAACCCAGAATTAATCACTTTGGCATATCCGGATATATACTCATCATCTCCCGTTTTACCAGTTAAATTGACCAAAAATTTGTAATAAATTTCTGACTCACCAGGTATATACTTTTCTCTGAATTCAGGCAATGACAAACCACTAGGTACATCGAAAAATATGGTGTTATTTATTGAGGTTCCATTATAAAGTACATTGGAAGAAGAAAATACTGGAGTATTATTCACTCCCTTTACCAAAAACATCTGGGCTGCGCGCTTATTCTGAACGTAGGCATAATCATCCGATTCAAAATCTACCTTAACTATACCGCCTGAAGGTAATTTTATAGTGTTCAGAAGCCAAGCACCCGCATATTGATTGGCCAAGCCAGCATCTTGTTCAACATATGGAAAATTGTAATTAGCCAAACCATTGGATTGCAATCCATAATAACCCCATCGGTTGTAAGCATCTTTTGAATAGGCCGGATTATAGGCTGCATCGATTACAAAATCATGATTGGGGTCAGCATAAGCAAATTCATATGGGTTTAACTGACCCCGTTCAGAATTTTGATAGGTAAAATAAATTTTTTTCAACGTTAGTTTCCCACCTTGATTTACCATAGTACCAGCTCCAACAGCATGACTATTAGAGGGTACCCCTGGGCAAAGAGAATAATCATATTCAAAGAAAACGCTTTTCACCGCTACTGCAGCCCCTTTATTGTTTAGGCGATCTAATTTTGAATACAACTTTATGCTGTCCAATTTAAATAAAGGTGCACCGACATTTTTCCCCCCATTTTCATCTACTACCCCGTAGGCATCATATCTTTCTGATGTATAAAATTCCGCAACATAATTTTTGGTTACAATCGAATGAAGGTACCAAATCTCCTTTTCACCATATATATAATTGGCTTTATCATCTTCATTATCCGACAAACAACCAGGTGAAACTTGTGCCACATCCTTCTCATAAGGTGTTCTCCATTTATATGGGTAAGCCTTGGTATACTTCTGCTCGTAGTTAAACTTGGTATAGGTACCTAAATCATCATCCGAAACACCATTACCAGACCTATCCACATAATCAGAAGAAACCACTTCCGTAAGCAAATAAGAGTGCGAATAAGCCGGTATCATGTTGCATGAATAATAGTGATCTAAACCATTTTCATTATATACAGAATTATCATTACCAGCCGAATAACCGGTATACCCACCTTTCGACTGCGTATTTACATTAAAAGTTACCTCTTTTTGCAACGTGTTGTAGGCTGGAATACCATAAACAAATCGAGCACCATCGGTTCTATACACATTAACTTCTGAAAAATGATGTGAATTCCTATGTCCACCGAGCCGTGAAAAAGAACTTAATGAATATTTCCCTTGATTTCCATAGTCCCAACTATAGGATGTCAGCTGCTTGGTTAAACCAAACTTTTGCGCTTGTCCAGCTGTTACCATTTGAAGGGGTTGTACTTTTGAACTTCTGGAAGATTTAACCATCGTTCCTATAACACGGTTAGTCTCGCCTTCCAATTGGTTATAGGCTGTTCCGTTACTGTCAATTTTTATTCGTACTGCATGCTCATTTCCCAAAGCTGCATAAAACGGGTCATCATCTACAGTAAATTCACCAGCCTGTTTGAAGAAACAAGGTTCATAACTTCCGGTTCCAGACCCTGGAACAAAATTTAATGCAGACAAAACATAGTTGGTTTTTGCCCACTTACGAGACTCATTGTACGAACTAGAACTGCCAACATTCCCCCCCAGTTTCATTATATTACCCAACCCTGCCTCTACACCTATATTATCTCCCACACTTTCACTTCTAACTTGTGGATCAGAAACAATTCCGACATCAGATCTGTGTGGACGATACACGCCACCAATTCCTTGACCACTTACCGAATATATATCATAGGTAAGATTTGCAATTGCCAAACCAGGTGTTGTTGTGGTAAATACACCATCCTTTTCACGATTGAAATCTTGAATAGCCGTTGGTTTACCTTCTGCTTTCTCCGCATAAGCGTAACCTACCATCGGGCTACTAATGCTCGACTGCTTTAATTTTTGCTCAGTAACGTAACCTTTTAATGCAAATTTCGCGTTGGCCCAATACAATTCAACACCAACACCAGCATCATACGCGTTCGAAGAACTGATAAAAGGTAAATCCACCTGAGGAGTATAGGATAATTGTGTCCCAATTGGTATTGTAGCATTACGGCTAAAAAGGCTTGTAGAATTTACAGAAGGGCTATATTCACCCGTAAGCCTACTTCTTTTAACCGAAGGAGTAAGAAGCGAAACCGATGGAGACAAGGTATATGCTTTCAAGCCCGTCCGGCTACTGATGGTGGCACTAGCCCCGATACCCGCCTGCATACCATAAGAATTATTTGATTTGGAGTCCCTAATTGACATTTTTATAGCTAGCCCCCCATGTGGCGTTACCTCAATACCTTCTTGAGAATTGTATGATAAACCAACCCCTAAATCGGCGGTAAGGGGTCCTTTCATCATACTTGATGAACTCAGCCCTGCATCAATTCCCAGTTCATAGCCCATTCCATTATAATTATTATCAAAAACCCCAACATGTGCACCAAGATTTACAAAGACCGGTACTCCAACGATTTCGCCCAAGGCCGCAGATGCCGTGATTCCAACAGTTTTATTTGGCCTGATATTATAATCTTTAACTGCTTGCTCCTTTCCATTGAAATCATCAGGCACACCTCTCATACTTCTGTTAACAGCACCTGGGTTGAGAGACCAACCTAGGCCTACCCAGCTGGCTTCCTGATCCATTGTGACCGAAGAATTATAGGTCATATTAATTGGATAACCGTCAATATCAAGCAGAGGGATATTGTAATTAAAGTCACCAGAAAAAAGATCAACCATATTGGTATCCTCAATAGCTTGAAAACCACTCATTTCCGGTTGAGTTGGGCCGCCTGTAAGCGCATATGCAGCCGTTGGCGCCAATAACTGAAAAACAAAAACCAACAGTAAACTACTGCTAATAACTTTTACTTTACGAGAGTTTTTCATAATTGTTATGAGAATTTTATGCGCGGAATTTCACTAAACTTTTCTTTGGAGATACGCAATTGCAGCTTATCAATTCCCAAAGTATTTACATCCAATATTACAGTACAGCCAGTATTTGAACCTGAGCATTTATTATATCCTATTAAATAGGTATCTATTTTTTTTTTCACATTCGATTCTTCAGCATATACAAATACCAATGGACTAACCCCGCAACTATCATCTACGAGACGTAGCTGTTGGCTTATCCACCTATCCAATTCAAATTGTAGCATTGGGGAACCATTTAAATTAGTAAAGAATCCTTTATTTACAGATAGCCTGACATACTCAAAATTCTTTTTGGCTTTAAGTAAATTATTGAAATAAGTTGAATCCGCTTGTTCCAGATTATTCATCTGCTTAATGCAAAAGTATTCAGGTGTCAGATAGGCAAGTTGTAAGGTAATATCTGCATTTGACTTACTAATTTTAAATCCGTTCTCTTCATTTTCTATCCATTCAACATATTCCAACGGCCCCAACCCATTACTGGTACAAGAAACCAATATGAATACCAAGCAGGTAAATACGATAAACTGACAAGTAGTTTTATTCATTACAATCACAGCCGCTAATAGTTTGGTGAATCGTTTTCTCTATGGTATAAGTACCGCATGATGAATCATTAACAATAAGTTTAACAATGAATGTTCCAGAATTTTCATAGCGATGATATACCGCTGGACCAGACCCTACTTTATTATCGCCAAAATTCCACCTATAGGTCATGTTTGGGGAACCATTATTTACTTCGAAATTAAACCCGCAGCCTTGCGGTGCTGCTGAAAAACTCAACTCCCCAAAGACATTGAAATTTACAGTCAAATCTTTGCTAACAAAACAGTCGGATTTGATACCTGTTACGGTATACGTAAACGGAGATTCAGTTATGGTAGCATCGGGTTTATCACATTTGGCACAACTTAGGCCATCTTCTGGCGTCCATTCGTAGCTATCCATCCCGGTAGCCTTCAGCTTAGCATTTCCTACACAGTCAATTTCGACAACAGATAACTCAAGATCTGGCGTATCCATAACCGAAACCACTACCTGCTGAGTGCTTACGCAACCTAACTCATTAGTGATTTGAACTCTATAAACTGATGATGAGTTTGGATAAACCACTAGACTTGCATTTGTCCCAATACACGCAGTAGTTGACTGACTCCAGCAATACTTCACCCCTCCATAGGCCTGAAGTATAACCTCATTACCGGCACAAGTGGTATAATTAGATTTTTTCACGCCACTTGTTCCCGAATTCAACACAATGCTAACTTGATCACTATATGGACAATTTAAACTATCATAAACGGTTATTGTATAGGTTTTGCTTTGATTAACCGTTGCCACAGGATTTTCGCAACTGGTACAATTTAATCCTGCAACCGGTGACCATCTAATACGTCTTACCAAAGCATCATCCGTTTCATTCATGATTAATCCAAGGTTTACATTTGCCGTTTGACACAGAGTAGTATCAGCATAACCTTTCACTTCCAAAGGCCTTGAGACCACCACCGTTGCCTTTCTGTGAACTATATATGAACAATGCTCGCTTTCTACCGCAACTGAATATTCAGTTGTTGATGCTGGAGAAGCAATAGGGTTAGCAATATAGGGGTTACTCAATCCATCGGAAGGTGACCATTTGTATTTTTTACCACCTGATGCTATTAATTGCACCTGCTCACGCTGGCATATTACAAAGTCACCATTAACCTTCACTACATCACAACAAGAAGACAACTTGCTCGTAACTGTTGCAATCAGGGTATCGATACATCCATATTCTGTGGAGTGAACCACAACTTGATAACTCCCAGGGCACAAATCACTCACGGTATCATTTTCCGAGCCATTAAACCAAGAGTACGTTACTTCTCCTGGATAGGTGGTTCTTACGAAAGCTAATCCGTCACAAATATCAGGACACGTTGCACGCACTGACCCAACGGTTGATTTATAATTGCTAGGTCCTACAACTATAGAACTACCATTCGAATAACAACCATCTGCATCAACAAGTTTAGGGACATAACTTTCCGGACATAAGCCTTTAATCGTGTCTTCGCCGGAAGGTGCCTGAACATTGTTTGGGGGAGAACTTAGAGAGGCTGAAAAAATGTATGGTGTTGAGGCATTCTGAACATTGGAAAGAATTAACATTCCGCCACATGGATTAGCACAAACCGAATTAACTGCCTGAGTAGTAAAATCCAGCACCTTGTCAACACCAACATAACCAGCCGCAGAGGCCGAACAACCCCGGGTATCAACCACCCTTACCCTCGCACTGTCATGACAAAGATTAGTCGCGGTATCGCCCGTTAAATTTTCATTTACAAAATAAGAATAGGGCTCATATCCTCCAATTGGTTGAATAATAATTTCGCCATTACACACTCCATCACATTGGGCATTATTTATATCCAAATTGATTTCCATTGGCGCGCCCACCACCATTTCAACAGAGTCGTTCCTTTGACATCCGGTAGCATCAAACACAGTAACACTGTACCACCCCGGACATAAATTTGATATCGAATCATTGCTCGTTCCATCTTCCCATACATAAACGTATGGTTCTACGCCACCAAATGCTCGCACATATGCTATTCCACTACAATTGTCTTCACAAACTTCTCTGATCCTAGATTTAATGGTAAAACCATCACAACAGGTTGTTTTACAAGCAGGGGTTAAATTCACTTCATACCTTCCTGTACACCCGTTGCTACTGTCAATTGCTGTTCCATTATATGACCCAGACAAAACACTATCTCTGGTATTTTCTGTACTACCATCCGTCCACAAAAAACTAACCTCTCCGTCATCATAGGGAATATAATCAACAAACATTTCTCCATCCATAGCTGATAGACAGGACGGTTGCCTTGCACTAAGCACCATGTCATAATCACATCCATCGGTGGTTTTTGGTGTCGCATCGATGGTGTCCTTACAATATATTGACTTGTACCCCATAGATATTCCAGCACTTATAGTATTTCCACTGGCATCGGTCACCACCACCGTATAATATCCTGAAGTTACCCATTGACGTTTATTTCCCGACCCATTACTCCACCTGTATTGATATGGTGGGATACCTCCACCAGCCCCAACACGTAACGCCCCATCTTTTGAAGTTTGACAAGAGGCAGACTGACTCACCATTTGCATGAATAGCGGGCAACAATTTTTCGTCACATTATCGTTGCTACAAGTTGAGTCGCACAACAGGCTTACCCTTCCAAAAGTAACCGAATCGGTCACAACATAACAAGTGTTACTAGCGCCTTCAACTGTCGTCACCTTGTCTGCATCAACCACCGTTAATCTGTAGGTTGTCTCATCACACAAACTCTCTATACGGTCTACGTTATTACCATAATCACCTGTACTCCAAGAGTAAACATAATTACCAGAACCACCTGTTACAGCAACACTGATACTTCCATCACAAATGCTGGCACAAGTTGGTTCCCGGCTGTCGAAAGTTAGTTGTAAGCAATTGGTTTCATTAGGTTCTATAACTATTACTACAGCTATGGTTGTGTCACAATTTCGACTTTCGTCAGTCACCTTCACCGTATAATTTCCCGAACATAAACCCGTCACGGTATTACTGATGCTATTATTCGACCACTGGTAACTAAAGTTTCCGCTCCCACCACTTACCGTAACTAAAGCAGAACCATCACAACGATTTACCCCAGTCTCATTATGCTTTTCTACATTTACATTTAGGTTACAAACGCCTAGTAACGAATCACAACCTATTTTACAGCCTGGCGTCAAATCGACATTATATTTCCCCGTACATTTCTTATCCTGTACTATAGCCGTTCCATTATAAACACCCGCTAAAACACTATCTCTGGAATTTTCTCTACTACCATCATTCCATAAATATGCAGGTGTATTTCCCCCATTAATATTATAATTCACCATCATTATACCATCTGAAGCAGAAACACAGGAAGGTTGTACCACAGATAGGTCTAATCTATCATCACATGGTACTGCTGCTGCAGTAAAACTAACGCCTCCATAAGGGACACCTGTTGCAGCGAATATCTGTCCATAATCTTCATCTGGTGGAACGTTGGCACAAGCTTCATATTTATACCCCACTGATAATCCGGCACCTATTGTATTTCCACTGGCATCAGTCACCACTACAGTATAATAACCGGTGGTTACCTGTTGAGTAGTATTACCAGACCCATTACTCCACTTGTATTGATATGGGGGAATTCCACCACTAGCCCCAACATAGAGCATCCCATCTTTTGATGTCGCGCAAGAGGCACTGATACTTCGAATATTTATTGTTAATGGGCAGCAATCCTTCGTCTCTTCTCCATTGCTACAAGTTGAGTTACACAACGAACTTACCATGCCAAAAGTAACCGAATCGGTCACAAAATAACACTGGTTACTTGTACCCTTAACTGTCCCCACCTTATCCGCATCAATCACCGTTAATCTGTAGGTTGTCTCATCACACAAACTCTCTATACGGTCTACGTTATTACCATAATCCCCTGTACTCCAAGAATAAACATAATTGCCCGAACCACCAGTTACCGCCACATTTATACTTCCATCACAAATACTGGCACAAGTTGGTTCACTGCTGTTGAAAGTTAGTTGTAAGCAATTGGTTTCATTAGCTTCTACAACTATTACCACATTTAAAGTTGTGTCACAATTTCGATTGTTATCAGTGACCTTAACCGTATAATTTCCTGAACATAAACCCGTCACGGTATTACTGGTGCTATTATTCGACCACAGGTAACTAAAGTTTCCGCTCCCACCACTTACCGTAACTGAAGCAGAACCATCACAACGATTTATACCAGTCTCATTATGTTTTTCTACACTTACATTTAGGTTACAAAAACCTAGTAACGAATCACAACCTATTTTACAGCCTGGCGTCAAATCGACATTATATTTCCCTGTACACTTCTTGGTCGGATATACGGCTGTTCCATTATAAACACCCGCCAAAACACTATCCCTATATTGTTCTCTAACACCATCATTCCATAAATATACAGATGAACCGCCCCCATAAACACCATAATTCACCTCCATAATACCATCTGAAGCAGAAACACAGGAAGGCTGTATTACAGTTAGATTTAATCTATCATCACATGGTACTACCGCCGCTGACTCAACACTAACACTTGTATAAGGAACACCCGTTGATGCGAATATCTGTTCGTAATCTTCCGTTGAAACTCCATCACAAGTTTCTGCTTTATATCCCACAGATAATCCCGCACTTATTGTATTTCCACTGGCATCAGTCACCACCACCGTATAATAACCTGTAGTTACCCATTGACTGGTATTACCCGACCCATTATTCCACTTGTATTGATAAGGAGGGATTCCGCCGCTAGCTCCAACATTAAGCTCACCATCTTTTGATGTTGGGCAAGAGGCCCTGTTACCAACAATATTTATTGTCAATGGGCAACAATCCTTCGTCTCTTCTCCATTGCTACAAGTTGAATTACACAACGAACTTACCATTCCAAAAGTAACCGAATCAGTCACAAAATAACACGGATTGCTTGTGCCCTCAACGGCCCCCACCTTATCCGCATCAATGACCGTTAATCTATAGGTTGTCTCATCACACAAACTCTCTATCCGGTCTACGTTATTACCATAATCACCTGTACTCCAAGAATAAACATAATTGCCCGAACCACCAGTTACCGCCACACTGATACTTCCATCACAAATACTGGCACAAGTTGGTTCACTGCTGTTGAAAGTTAGTTGTAAGCAATTGGTTTCATTAGCTTCTACAACTATTACCACATTTAAAGTTGTGTCACAATTTCGATTGTTATCAGTGACCTTAACCGTATAATTTCCTGAACATAAACCCGTCACGGTATTACTGGTGCTATTATTCGACCACAGGTAACTAAAGTTTCCGCTCCCACCACTTACCGTAACTGAAGCAGAACCATCACAACGATTTATACCAGTCTCATTATGTTTTTCTACACTTACATTTAGGTCACAAGAAACCCTAGGCCCGATTATCGCCGTTATGGTGGTGTCACATCCTGATACTTTATCCGCTACTGTTACTGTATATGCCCTGTTGCACAAATTACTTGCAGAACTACTAGTTGACGGGGGAGTATTAGACCATTGAAAATCGTAATTTCCATTACCTCCATCCACCGTAACCGATGCTGAACCATCACAAGCAGTTGCCGATGTTGTATTTTGAACACTGGTTGTAATTGTTAAATTGGGATTGCAAATAGTATCTTTTAATATTGGAATTTCAACACTTTCTTCTATTTCACAACCGCTAATTATGTCTCTTATTTTAGCCTGATACGTACCTGCGCACAAATTGATTGCCTTTGCATTGGTAGTCTGTGCAGGATCATTCCACAAATACGTATAATTACCACTTCCATTCTTTGGCAAAACCTCGCCCGTGCCACTGCAATTTAAACCTGCAGCCTTAACAAATTTATCGGCCGATAGGTCACACAATCCAGTACAACTGTCAGATTTAAAGCCCATTTTTCCTTCAAACTTGTATTCACAATTGCTTGTAGAGATGGTTACTTTATAATTTCCAGGACAAAAATCTGTAACCATATCACCAGCAAATACTTTACCGTTGTACTGCCAAATTGTATTGTGTGTGCTTTTCGAATAACCATCTTCTTCGTACAGATAAGCAATTCCCCTTCCGTCACAGCTATCTTTACATGTTGCAGCCCAAAGTAAAATTTTCGGAATTTGATTACAAGGAGTTGGAGAATTACAGTTTGGGCCATTTGCCAAACCAATAGTTATTTTTGCCCATCCATAACACTCCTGATTAGTTTGATCAACTTTTAACCAATAGTCCCCTGAACTTAGATTAGAAAAAGTATGTTTTCCAGAAGTTAAAATCTGAGAATCGCTGTAATTTCCGTTAATTTTTTTAATGCTATATTGGAATGGTCCAACTCCCCAATTAACATCAATCTCAACTTTCCCATCTCCAGTCCGATCGCAGCCAGAGTTATGAATTTTATATTCAAAACTTAGGCAATTTTGCTTAGTATCGTGAGGTATAAATATGGTATCCGTAGTGGTACACCCGCTAACCAAATCTTTTGTAGTCGCAATATGCTGTCCAAAACATAAGTCCGTTGCATATGAATTAGTATTTCCGTTATCCCATTGATACTGATACTGCCCTGAGCCATTAAATCCCTGAACCTCTGCCTCTCCAACACATGTTCCCGAATTCGGGGTTCCCTGAATAACAGTAGCATTTGCCTGTAATTGACACGTGCCAGGAATTATTCCCACCGGAATTTCCACACTATCAACAGCTTTACAACCACTTACGTTATCAACAACATCTATATAGTAAAATCTGGAACACAAATTAGTGGCTGTGGCAGTCGTTTGTTGATTTGGATCATTCCAACGATATGAATAATTCCCACTACCACCTGTTACATTAACTGTTGCAGTTCCATTACAACTATTGGCATTAGGTGTGGTATATGACGCAGATGTTCTAAGATTACAGTTTTGGCATGCCTGATTAATTGAAATAACTCCTGAACCTCTATAATGACATAATGCGTCTGTGGTTTCATAAGAATAACTTATACCACCACAAAGATTCATAATCATGGATCCAACTTCTTGTCTACCATCACTAGTCTTCCAGTTGGCATTTGCAGGCAAAACATTACCATTCGAAATATATTGTAGTTTGACCCAACCGTTGCAGGAGTCCTTGCAGGATTGCCCATTTGTAACCCTAAGCGAATATGGACACTCGGCTTCACCATAACAGTCTAAGGTATCGTGACCTAAATCAATCAATAACCTCCCCTTACAACCTGTAGCATTATCAACTACCTTAATTGAATACCAATTGCCCCAAAGATTGTTAATCCGAATGGTATCCGTATTTTGATTTAACGTCCAAGTTCCCGAATAGCCATAATTCGGACCACTGCTTCTAGTTACGGTAATCGTATAAGAACCAAAACCTTTTGATGGGAAAATTTTAATGAATCCAGTTGGAGTACTGCACTTTGATTTTTTAAACTCATAATCCATTGGCAAACCACAACTTGAGGTGTCCAGCGCAATTCGAATTGTATCGGTTTGGTAACACCCCACATTATCTATAACTTTAACCCAGTGCAGACCAGGGCATAGATTGTTTGCAATGGCATTGGTACTATTATTATCCCATAGGTAGGTAAAATTCCCCGACCCACCTAAAGTGGATACCTCCGCAATTCCATCACAATTGGTAGTTTTTGTGGCATCTTTATGCACTAGGGTAACTATAGAGAAATTACATTTTGGGTCACCGTGCGTTAGCTGCACCGAATCCGAAGCAGTACAATGAGAAGAATCATCAGTAACCAAAACCGAAATATTACCAGAACATATATTAGAAATGGTTTTTGTCGTCTCCATTCCCGGATTCCATAAATAACTATAAACCCCATTCCCACCAGTAGGATTCGCAGTTAATTGGTACTTGCACCCTTTATCGGTTCCCGTTTTAGAAATTTTCACTTCAAGTGCACAAGTATCTCCGCAATTTGGCTTTTCAGGTTTTATCTCAACCGTTTTATTTAATCTACAGCCATAAAAATCAACAATATCTAGCTGATATTTACCAACACACAAACTATCTAAAATTGGTAAAGAATCTGGATAATTAACGAACAACTTATTGTTAACCGTGAATGGAACAAACCATTTATTCGTATTTGGTAATATTGTGTCCTGCGCTAAATAATCCGCTAAGTGTTGTGCAATGGATTGTATTAACGCAGGTGAACCAAGATTAGGCTGAATAGTATTTACCTGCGATTTTAAATATACTTTCCCATCACAAATTTCGAGACAATGGGCCGTTTGTACTTCTACATCAGCTATAAGTAAACAGGTCGTATCCTTTTGATTAATTCGCAACGAGTCGCTCCAACTACATTTTGTGTTTTGGTCGGTAACCAGAAAATGATACCACCCAGGACAGAGGTTTACAATTTTTTTGGTGGTATCGCCAGTATTCCATTTCACCTTAAATGGCCCAACCCCACCAGAAAATGATAGTTGAGCAGAACCATTACAAAAGGTGGCTACGGCATTCGCCTTCGTGTAACTTACTTTAAAATCTTTACAGGTGTCACAACCGCTGGGGCGTTCCGCAGAATAGGTCAACGGATAAATTTTAACAGGAATTGGTGCAGACGGTACACATCCAATCTGGTTGGTTATAACCAAATTATACGTACCTGTACACAACGAAGAAATAACAGATGAATTGTAGTAGGTTTTGTTATTAACCTCAATCTTATACGGTGAGGGAACCAGTGAGTTTTTTAAAATTACCGAAATCGAACCATCACAAGTATTGACACAGGTAGCCGCCACGGTGGTAATAACCGGACTACTTGCGCACTGCGCATAAATATGGGTAGTATACCCCAAAAAAAACAAACTATAAAGGAAACAGAACAAAATCGGTGTAAACTTCACACCGTTTTGTCGGTCAGATGACACGAGCATATACAACAAGGGTTTATAACTTATTCCTATATATTACAATCAGATTACTTTCGACCCAACTGTGAGGCTAAAATAAAAAAAATTATTAAAACAACTAATTTGACAGAATAAAATTGAAGTTATTTCACTTCTCCTTAATATTGGGCTTCCTTAGCTCAATTTATTCAGCCTAATTATGCCAACTAAATTAAAATCTTCTGCAAGTATATATGCATTGATGGTTGCACTGGTAATTGGAGTTGGACTATCTGCTACTATCCTCTTTTCTGTGTCACTTAATCTAAATTATAAACGACTTATTACCGCCGAGTCTCTTATCAACAATGCAAATTCTGGAATTCAATTATTACTTGGGGGGTATCATGGTGATGTACCTTCTGGTAACGAACAAGTGGATTTGTTTGGAAATGGTCGAGATCTGGTTACGTTAAAATGGCGGCAATGGGGTGCATATCGTTTGATACTCTCGGAGGCCAAAAGCAAACTAATAAAATTCTCAAAAGGTGCTTTGCTTGGAGCTGGCTTTCCAGAAACCAACAGTGCAAATCTTTATTTGACTGACCATAAAAGTGCGCTTTCGTTATGTGGGTCGACCAAGATTGAAGGTATTGCTGCCTTACCTGAAGCTGGGCTGCGGCGTTCATTTATAGATAACCAATATTATAATGGAAGCGAATTGGTTTATGGTTCTACAGTTAACAGTGATGATAAGCTACCTACTTCATTCGCTCATTTTTTTTCAGAAAACTATGGTTATCTGAGTGGTAAGACACTGGAATCAGATTCCATTTGCGAGATAAGCGACCTAAAAACGGATACTGTTAATTGGCCATTTTACAAAAAAACACTGGTTTTTAAAGAAAAGGATACTGTAATTTTAGACAGGCAAAATCTAACCGGTAATATTATTGTTCTGGCAACCAGTAAAATTAAAATTAAAGCCTCAAGTTGCCTTAAGGATATCATGGTTATTGCTCCTCAAATTGAAATTGAATCTGGCTTCACCGGTATTGTTCATCTCATTACCTCAAACCATTTATTACTTGGCGAAGGTTCTCGGCTACTTTATCCTTCTTCTATTTTATACTTTGACGATGGCGATCACCTTGAACTCGGAAATAGCATTAATTTCATGCCGAAATCCTTAGTTTATGGTTCTGTTCTTGTTCTTTGCAAATATCCTTTCATTCAAAAATCGCTACTAAGCATTCATAGCAATGCTGAAATTATTGGCTTGGTGCATTGTGAAAGTAAAATGGACATAAGAGGGAAGGTTTGTGGTAATCTTTATGTAAACAAGTTTGTTGTAAAAACAGCTAGTTCTTATTATGAAAATTATTTATTGAATGCAGCTATTGGTCCCTTTTCCAAAATATCGTTGTTTGGCGGAGCTTATACTACTGAAAAGAAATATCCTAAAATCGTAATAAAATGGATACTTTAAAGAAATCAGTCGATGCCTCAACATTAATTGATGTCATTGTAGCTTTACTTATTATCTCGATTGTTTTTGGAATTGCAATATCTACAGTTGAAGATATATCCTTAAAAGCTGAGACCAGTTTACACCAAAAAGCTTGGTTGATTGCTGGAAATGAGCTTCAAACCATAGGGGACTGCAGTTTAGGTGTAGAAACCACAATAACCGTAGAAAACCAATTTGTGCTAACAAAGAAGTTGATACGCTCAACTTTTTCAACTGATGTTTATCAAGGAATTTTATCAGTTAAAACCATTAACGGAAAACCATTGATTGATAGAAATATTCTTATTTACATTTCAAATGCAGATTAAGGCCTTTTCGGTAATAGAATTACTGTTGACAATTGTATTACTTTCAATTGTACTTGGTTTTGGTATTTCTACTCTCGTCATTATTGGAAAACAAACTGAAATTCATAAAAAGGCTTTACAACTGAGTGTTGAAAATCAACAACTTATTCTGTTCCTTAATCGTGACATTGACCTTGCAGAAGAAATTTTGGTAGAAAATGACAGTACATTGATTCTACATGAGAGTAATAATTCCATTACTTACTTTTTTCGAAACAAAAATGTAGTCAGAGTAAATAAAAGTGGCGCAATAAATTTTGAAACTCAAGTTAGAAATTTTGGAGGTCAACCAGCTACTTTTGGTTCTAAAACATTTACAACCGGCATTTCAATGACTATTTCTTGTGGAAAAAAGTTTATTCCAATCAAATTAAATAAATTGTACACAAGTGAAGATTTACTGGGGTTATCAAATTGATTGAGTAATCTATACAGTTATTCCGACAGCAGCCAATTTCTTAATGTTATGATACCGGTTAACCCACCCGCCAAAAACTCCGGCTTACTAGCCCTACTGCAAACCGAGATTAGGATAAATACCACCCTTAACGACAAGGCCAAAACTAAGCTATATAGCGAATTGCGCCTATTACTTAACGCTGGCCTCGATGTTAAATCGGCAGTGGAACTGCTGATGAACGAAGCCGTGGGATTAGAGAAGGACATCCTTCACACGGTTGACAAAGCATTAATTGCTGGAAAATCACTATCGCAAGCAATCAAGGTAATTCAGGGTTTTAGCAATTATGAGGTATATAGCTTAAAAATAGGCGAAGAAACCGGCAACCTTGTAGCCATATTAGAGCAACTGGAGGTTTTTTACAACAGAAAAGTTAAACTAAAGCGACAGCTGGTAAGTGCTTTGAGTTACCCTGCGTTTGTTTTAACCCTGGCTATTGGTGTTGTGTACTTTATGTTAAACAACATCGTGCCCATGTTTGCCGATATCTTTAAACGCTTTGGCGGGGAGTTACCGCCACTTACCAAAGCCCTGCTTAGCCTGTCTGGGTTTACGCAACACTATGCATGGATAGTCTTATTGGTGATCTTTGCTGCGGTAGGCTACCTGTACATAAACAGAAAAGACAAAAAAATACGGGCGGCTGTTGCCGCTTTTACCTTGAAAGTTCCATTTATAGGAACAACAGTTAGAAAAATTTATCTGGCACGGTTTGCTCAGGTGATGCACCTGCTTACTTCTGCCAAAGTACCGCTTACCGAAGCCATTGCCATGGTAGAACAAATGATTGGATTCTATCCACTCGAACAAGCTATGCCCACCATAAAAAAACAGCTTACCAATGGTATTGCTTTGCACAAAACCCTAAGCCAGTTCCCAATATTCGAAAAAAGAATGGTGGCCTTAATTAAAGTGGCAGAGGAAGTAAATCAATTGGACGAAATGTTTAACCAAATTGCCAAGCAATATAACGACGACATCGACCACCAAACCAAGGTAGTTAGCAGTGTTTTAGAACCGCTGATGATAGTGGTAATAGCCTCCGTAGTAGGGATAATATTAGTTGCGATGTACCTTCCACTGTTTAAGTTGAGTACTACTATTGGGTAGGCAGATACTTGCTGCTTACTTGCTGCCAGAGTGCTGGATGGTTGCTACCCAATTGCTGAAAGCAGTTTTTGGCACTCAGTGTACATCAATCCCCACTTTTCACTATCATTGCGGCTTAACCTTATTTAACAGCCCGGTGCTGCTAATAACCTTACTTTAGCCCAAATAGAGATTGAAATGAGAAAGGCGTTAATTTCCGCATGCCTGTTGGCTTTCGGCTTGTTCTCCCAAGCACAGACTACCCCTTCCGACCTGGGTTCGGAACTAGATAAGTTAAACACGCTTATTTACCAAATAGATCGTTTTTACACCGATACGGTAAACCCCCGAAAATTGGTGGACGATGCCATTGTTAAGATTCTAGAAGATTTAGATCCACACTCGGTTTACATTCCAAAAGAAGAACTTCAGGCCATGAACGAGCCATTGGTGGGGAATTTTGACGGCATCGGTGTGGAATTCAACATATTGAAAGACACCATCCTTATTGTCAACCCCATTGTTAGTGGGCCTTCCGAAAAACTGGGCATCAAAGCCGGCGATAAAATCATTAAAATAAACGACACCTTAGTAGCGGGTATTGGCATTAAAACTAGCGATGTGCCAAAAAAACTACGAGGCCCTAAAGGTACCATCGTTAAGGTAAGCATCAAGCGCGAAGGAACTGCCGAACTGATTGAATACACTATTGTTCGCGATAAAATTCCGTTATTTAGTCTGGAAGCCAGTTACATGGCTACACCCACTACGGGTTACATAAAAATCAGCCGTTTTGCCGCTACCACCCACGAGGAATTTATTACTGCAATAAAAGAATTGAAAGAAAAAGGCATGGAAAACCTGATTCTCGATTTGCAAGGAAACGGTGGTGGTTATCTAAAAACAGCCATCGACCTGGCCGATGAGCTGCTGAGCGACAACAAACTTATTGTGTACACCCAAGGACGTTCATTTCCCAAAGAAGAAAACAAAGCCAGCAAAGTGGGTCTTTTCGAAAAAGGAAAACTGGTGGTACTGATTGACGAAGGCTCGGCCTCGGCCAGCGAAATTGTTTCGGGTGCTGTACAAGATTGGGATCGCGGGGTTATTGTTGGCCGTCGGTCGTTTGGAAAAGGATTGGTGCAAAAACCGTTTAACCTGCCCGATGGTTCGCAGGTAAGACTTACGGTGCAGCGCTATTACACCCCTTCGGGTCGTTGCATTCAGAAATCGTATGCAGAAGGAGCGGATGCCTACTTCAAAGAAAAATACGAACGTTACAGCAACGGCGAACTTTTCAATAAAGACAGCAATCAAATGCCCGATTCGCTGAAGTTTTTAACCAACAACAAGCGCATTGTTTATGGCGGTGGTGGCATATTGCCCGATATTTTTGTTCCGGTTGATACCACTGAAGGATCTGAATACTTCAGCGCGGTTATTCGCAAGGGTTCCATGAATCAATTTGCTTTAGAATACATGAACAAAAACCGCCACGAGCTAAAAGCAAAATACCTGACCATTGGGCAATTTGCCAAGGAATTTAACGTCGATTTCGACTTGCAAACCGACATGACCAATTACTTTGCTAACGACGGAATTGCCTACAACGAAGAGCAGTACAAAAAATCGAAGCGTTGGATTGAACTTCGTTTCAAAGCAACCATTGCCCGGAACCTGTTCGATAATTCGGCGTTTTACTACATCATAAACGAACTGAACGAAACTTTGCAAAAAGGCCTTGAGGTTCTTGAAAATGGCACCTACACCAAAATGAAACTCGCCAAAAACACCTATTAATAGTCGCTAAAAAGTTCAGTTTTATACATTTGTTTCCCAAAGCTTAATAGCATGAATCAGAATTTTGAGAAAATAAAAATTGGCTTACTTGCCATTATTGCGGTTACTTTAATTGTGTTGACTTATTCGTTAACCCAATCATCAAATTCAGTAACAGCCAGTGCTTCTAATCCGGTTTCCAATATGGTGGCCGAAAGTCCTGCATTACCAGCTGAGCAAGCTGCTGCTAGTGAGACTATGAGTGCTCCGGTTCCAGCTGGCCCACCTACCAGCATTAAATTCAAAGAAATGGAGCATGATTTTGGAAAAATTATGCAAGAAACTGACAATAAAAAGGTGTTTACTTTTACCAATACCGGCACGGAACCTCTGGTTATTCAAAATGCGGTGGGTTCTTGCGGTTGCACCGTACCTACTTTCCCAAAAGAGCCTATTGCTCCTGGCAAAACTGGTGTTATCGAAGTAGTTTACAAACCTGGCCAACAAAAGGGTTCTCAACAAAAAACCGTTACCATTACTGCCAACACCGAACCTACCACCACCATGCTTTTTATAAAAGCCGATGTGCAGGAAAAGAAATAGTTTGAGCTAACGCATTTAAAAATAACCACAGAGAAAATGGAGAAATCCACAGCGTATAAAGGGAGTTTTCTCTTTCGCTCTGCGAAACCTCTAAAATCTCTGCGGTAAAATTGCTATTTGGATTGAAAATATGGGGTTTTAGTCCAAATCACAATCTAATTCTGCTTTAAATTCTAAATGCGGTTACCTTTATATTAATCCCTCAATCCAGTCTGGTTTGGGGATTTTTTTTGCTTATAGTTATGAATTTTGAACTAATCTCCGACTACGAACCTAAAGGCGATCAGCCGGAGGCCATAAAACAATTGGTAAGTGGTGTGGAATCAGGCATAACTGCACAGACCCTGCTTGGGGCAACCGGTACCGGAAAGACTTTCACCATTGCCAACGTTATTGCACAAACCAATAGACCTACCTTGGTATTGTCGCACAACAAAACGCTTGCCGCCCAGTTGTACGGCGAATTCAAGCAGTTTTTCCCCAACAACCTGGTAGAATATTTTGTTTCCTACTACGATTATTACCAACCCGAGGCATACATTCCATCGAGTGGAACCTACATTGAAAAAGACCTGAGCATAAACGAAGAAATTGAGAAACTTCGCCTCGCCACCTCCTCTGCCCTGCTTTCTGGAAGGCGGGATGTTATTGTGGTTTCTTCAGTTTCGTGCATTTATGGCATTGGTAACCCCAACGAGTTTAAGCAAAGTGTAATTCATGTAAGCAAAGGCGAGGTTATATCGCGAAACAAGCTGCTTTTTAAATTGGTAGATGGTTTATACAGTCGCACCACGGCCGAATTGGGTCGGGGAACATTCCGCGTAAAAGGCGATACGGTTGACGTGTATTTGGCCTATGCCGACCACGCCATCCGTTTTATCTTTTTTGGCGATGAAATAGAGGCCATCGAATCCATTGACCCCGCTTCCGGTAAGAAAATAGCCGTTTTTGAAGAAATCAACATTTACCCGGCCAACATTTTTGTTACCAGCAAAGAAACCATGCACCGCGCCTTTCACGAGATTCAGTCGGACTTAATGGACCAGGTAAGTTTCTTCCAGAAAATTGGAAAACCGTTGGAGGCAAAACGCTTGCAAGAACGGGTTGAATATGACCTGGAAATGATGCGTGAACTGGGTTATTGCTCGGGCATAGAAAACTACTCCCGCTATTTTGACAAACGTGAACCGGGCGAACGTCCCTTTTGCATCATCGACTTTTTCCCAAACGATTTCCTGATGGTTATTGACGAAAGTCACGTTACCGTTTCGCAAATTGGTGCCATGTATGGTGGTGATTTTAGTCGCAAGAAAAACCTGGTAGAATACGGCTTCCGACTTCCAGCTGCTATGGACAACCGGCCGTTGAAGTTTGAAGAATTTGAAAACGTTATTAATCAAGCCATATACGTTAGTGCTACTCCAGCCGATTACGAACTTAAAAAATCGGAAGGTGTTTTTGTCGATCAGGTAATACGCCCAACAGGACTGTTAGATCCCGAAATTGAAATCAGGCCTACGGCCAATCAGATTGATAACTTAATTGAGGAAATTCAAACCCGTAGCGAAAAGGACGAACGAATTCTGGTGACCACCCTTACCAAAAGAATGGCCGAGGAGTTGAATACCTACTTTACTCGTTTGGGCATTCGCACCGCATATATTCACAGCGATGTGGATACACTGGATCGCATCGAAATACTGCGTCAATTGCGGCTTGGGGTTTATGACGTATTGATTGGGGTAAACCTGCTGCGGGAAGGACTGGATTTGCCCGAGGTAAGTTTGGTGGCCATTCTCGATGCCGACAAGGAAGGCTTTTTGCGCTCGGCTCGTTCCCTTACCCAAACGGCCGGTAGAGCTGCCCGTAACCTAAACGGTCGGGTAATTATGTATGCCGACAAGGTGACCAACAGCATGCAAAAAACCATTGACGAAACCGAACGAAGACGTGAAAAGCAAATTGCCTACAACTTAGCCAACGGCATGGTGCCGCAAGCCTTGAACAAAAACAAGGACCAGATTATGCAGCAAACCTCGGTAGCCGATTGGAAAAAAGATGCCAAGCCTTACTACACCGAAGACACGGTTATATTAGCCGCTGCCGATCCGGTTATTCAGTACCTGTCGGCCGATAAGCTGGATAAACTTTTGCAGCAAACCAAGAAGCAAATGGAGAAGGCGGCCAAGGATCTCGACTTTATGGAAGCCGCCAGATTACGCGATGAAATGTATGCCATTCAACGGCAAAAGGATACCTTAAAATAGGTAAAAACGCCCAAAAGACTAGGCTTTAACTTATTTTACCCTAACTTGCCGCTCAATGACAGTTGTAGAATTTCTTAAGGAACTCATGAATCCAGAATCCATCATTCAATATGGTGGATTGGCCTTATTGCTGAGTATTATATTTGCTGAAAATGGCTTGGCCATTGGTTTTTTCCTACCCGGTGACTCGTTAATATTTATTGCCGGGCTGGTTTGTGCCACCCAACCTCACTTACTGGATATTTCCATTTTTTGGTTGGTGAGTTTTATGATTTTAGCTGCCATTTCTGGAAGTACCTTGGGTTATTATTTTGGTTACAAGGTAGGCCCCCCTATTTTCAATCGAGAAGAATCGGTTTTATTCAACAAGAAATACATTGAAATGACCAAGAATTTTTACCAAAAACATGGTGGTAAAACCTTAATTCTCGGTCGCTTTTTACCCATTATCAGAACTTTTGCACCCATACTCGCAGGAGTAATTCGGGTCGATTTCAAGAATTTTTTCCTTTTTAATGTGATTGGCGCAATACTTTGGGTTACACCACTTAGCCTTACGGGTTATTTCCTGGGGAGCGAAGTTCCGGGCATTAAGAGTTATCTTGGATACATTATTTTGGGCTTTGTTATCGTCACTACAGTTATTCTAACGCGCACCTATCTTAAAGAGAAAAAGAAGCTTTCAAAGCCACACTAAGGCCGTCTTTTAGTACTTTTACTAAAATTCACCTTACTGATTTGACCTTGAGAAAGTTAATTTCCATCGCCCTCTTTTACCTACCGGCTTTGTTTTGCCAAGCTCAAATTACCGAAGTATCGGTTCCGCTAAATCTTGAAAAAAAGGTTACCATTAGCAAAAACGAACCAGTTCTTCAGCTTCCCTTTATTGATTTACCGCGCCTTCAAAAAGAAGATGAACTGAACGATAAATTCAAGGACAAGCCTTGGCGTTTTGGTGAAAACATAACAGTTTCAGCTTCTCCAAACACACACGGAATATGGTTTAAACTTGGCGACAAATTGGTTTGGCAACTAGAAATTGTTGCTACCGGAGCGGTATCGCTTAACTACTTCTTTGATGAATTCTTTTTACCAGAAAGCGCTAAATTATTTATCCTAAATACGCAGACCGGAGCCAATTTTGGCGCCATAACAGCGGTAAATAACTCGGCTGCCAACAACTTATCTACCTGGCCATTTGAAGGAAGCAAACACCTGTTACAACTTGAAGTAGCCAATCAGGAAGCGCCATTAGTAAAATTACATTTGCAACAGATTACCCACGGCTACCGAGGCTTAAAAGGTACCGATGGCCAAGGCGACTCTGACCCGTGCAACATCAACGCCATTTGTCCAGATGCCGCCCCATGGGCATTGCAACGTAAGTCAACGGTTATGATTGTTTCCAATGGAAACGGTGCATGTTCCGGAACATTAATAAACAACACCTTAAACAACCGCCGACCTTTTATTTTAACCGCCGAGCATTGTGGTTCTAATGTCAGCAATTGGGCTTTTCGCTTCAATTTTCAAAGTTCCGACTGTGCCACCAATGTTTATTCTGCCCCACACAAATCGGTTTCGGGAGCCAAGCAATTAGCGCACAATGGTGAATCGGACTTTAGTTTACTCGAAATGAACAACATTCCACCCGAATCATACGATGTATATTATGCCGGTTGGGACAGAAGTGATGACATTCCAACTTCGCAATTTGTGTTTCACCACCCCAGTGGCGACTTGAAAAAATTCTCACAAAACGATAATGCAGGAATAGCCGGGTTTTATATGGATCAGGGCTTTGGCACCAAAACCTGGAAAGTAGATGCCTGGGAAAAAGGCACAACCGAAGGTGGTTCGTCGGGTAGTGGTTTATATGACCAATACGGTAGAATTATTGGTCAATTACTAGGTGGTGAAGCGAGCTGTAATACTCCCGAAAAGCCTGACTATTTTGGCCGCTTGGCCATCAGTTTTAAAGACAATACCTGCGATAGCACCAAAACCCTGGCTTACTGGTTAGATCCAAGTTCTTCGGGCATTGCAACCTTAAACGGAATATTACCCAACGCACCAGTTTCCAATGTAGATATTGCCATAAATGGAGTCACGGGGTTTTGTAATCGCATTTGCGGTACAAGTATAAACCCCGTAGTTAAATTGGTTAACCTGGGCGCACAAACCATAAACTCGTTCACACTCAACCTCGCTATTGATGGCGGAAGCCCTACAACAATTCCCTGGAACGGAAATTTAGTAACCGGAGGGTCTACCGAAATAGTGCTCAATTCAATTACACTTACTGCTGGCGGACACACCGTTGAAATAGGTGTAACCGGCATTGACAAAGGCACCGACGAGGTTGAATACAACAATACTTTTAACCGAACACTGCAAGTTGAGCCCGCTGGTTTAGCGCATCAAATGACCGTTGTTTTAGACAATTTCGGCTCAGAAAACAGCTGGGAAATAGTAGATGAAAACAACAATGTGGTACTAACTGACGGGCCTTTTGCAGAAGGAGAAAGTGGCAGCCAAATTTCGTCTACACTTTGCCTAAAACCGGGCTGTTACAAACTGAAATTTACCGATGGTTATGGCGATGGCATGTGCTGTAATTTTGGCTCAGGAAGTTATACTTTGGTTGAAAGTCGTGGCGATACGCTGGCTAGTGGCTGGCGAACCGAACCTGGACCTCCGAACGAACCAATTGTAGAAGAAACTCCTTTCTGCATTGCTCCGGTTGGCATTAGTGAACACACCATTGAGTTGGCGCACATGCACCCCAACCCCACCGCTGGTGATTTGTTTATTCAAAGTCAAACCAACCTAACAACCCTTAAACTGATTAACCTAACAGGTCAAGTGGTGCATACCCAAAAACTAACTTTCGGCATAAATCATGTCAACCTAAAACTCCTTCCAAACGGCTTGTACTTGGCAATTTTTTCCAACGAACACGGCCAGCAAATAGAGCGAGTTGAATTGATGAAATAAATTAACCCAAGAATCAAAAACCCTAAATTATGAAATCAGTAATCTTTGTATTGTTAATTGTATTGAACGGAGTTGCCGTTAAAGGCCAATTCATAAAAGCCATCGGCGTAAAAGCCGGACTTTCTGAGGCAAAGCAAACCCGAGAATTTAAGAGTATCAATACCAAAATGGACGGGAATTACTTACCTGGATTGTTTTTGGTTGCTTCCACCGATTTTATCAACAGCAAATACTTCACCCTATCAACCGATTTTGGATATCTCCGGAAAGGAAATATACTTAGAGCTGAAATAACCACCACGGATCTTCCAGATGCCACTACTGGTGGATATATGGAGTATAAAACCTCAATTGGCTACCTCACCATCAATCCACAAATTAAATTTCGGTACCAAAGTGGGAACTGGGCTCCTTATGTATTCTGTGGGCCAAGAGTTGATTTTCAAATTTCCTATTCCAGCGATTTGGAAACATCCACACCAACCAATTCTAGAAAAACCTTGGTCGGTCTTTCCACCGGAGTAGGCATTCAACTTCAAAAAAACAAGACCATTATTTCAATTGAGGCACAGCAACTTAAGGACTTCACCGCAACCATCGACACCCCAACTACTGATACTAATACTGGGTTAAAAGTTACTAATCACGGTTTTGTTATTGCTGCTGGGCTTAAATTTTCATTGAATAAAACAGAAACAATACCAAGCCAGCAGTAGATTCCATTTCAATAAATCTAGAAAACCTGACAGCATAAAATTTCGTTTCTGAAATCTTATTTAAGTCCTGTTTTCTGTCTTTTCAAGCAAAAGGTTACAATTTACCGTCGTTACTGCCACTGTTTAAAAATCCCGAAGGGATTCAACCAGAATAGTTGATGAATCGTAAGTGTATTTTACAACCCTGAAGGGGTTGACCAGCTTTCAGGTAGTTTGTGTTATTTGAGTTGAATCCCCCTTCGGGATTAGAATTGATAGGTATTGTAAATAAGTACCAAATCCAAAAGCTTTAGACTCAAGTCCACCCCAAACTTTTTTTCTGGGATTAAGCCAGTAAACCATAGCCGTTATTCTACTTTCTGTTGAATTAACCGAGAAAATGCTCTAATCTGTGCACTCAATTCAACCCACTTCGTTTCCTTACAAACCATTCTGTGGCCAGCATGGCTACCAGCGCAAAAAACACCCATTTTAATTGTATAGCGTTACGAATAGCTGCGGTACTAAACGAAATGGGTTTTACCAACTCATTCTTTTTTAGGTAATCGGCCAGTTTACCCATTTCCGACTGATACAGCATTTTTCCACCGGTTTTTGCCGCCATCTGGTAAAGGATCTCGTGATTGGCTACCGTATTTACGGCTTCCAGATTTACTGAAGTGACCACAAAACTACCGGCATCGCTGAGTTTTTTACCGGCAAGCTCCGTTACCGCCTTGTAGTTATATTTTCCGGGTGCCAAATTACTCAGCGGCAATTCGTAACTCGCACTCTCCTTATTGAAAGCGTATCGATAGTTTACAGAATCGTTATGATTAAGGGTAAACAGAATTTCCTGCCCAGCTACAAAACTATTGGCGCTGTTATAAAGCTCTGCTGTCAGCAACACTTCATCTCCCTCGGCATATTGTCGGTCGCTATAAACTTGCAAAGGCTTCTTCAATCCATCAGCAGTTAAAAACTGTACGCAATTACCCACCAAGGCATTAAATTTTTCGTGGGTTTGCGTTTCGGCAAATTCCGCCATGCGCCACTTCCAGAGTCCTTCGCCAAAAAAATAGGCTTTTCTTGCACCACCAGTTTGGTTAAATGCCAACAAAGGCGCATCGGTGGTTAAGCGATCCAATTGCTGATAATACAATGGGACAAGCGCAGGGGAACAAGTCAATTCGCCAAAAGGGACAGCAACGGGTGGAAAATCATATAACTCGCTTTGGCTATACACATCGGCGGTAAACCATTGGAAAGTAGTATTAATGCGCCCCTGAACCAAGTTTTGACCACTCGCACCGTTGAGCTTCACCCCAATTTCAGCTCGGTTTAAGAAATTCCAATCGCTATTGGGTCCAGCGAATAACCACAGTGGTTTGCCTAGACTAACAATTTGTTCCCAAAGTTTCTTTTGTAAGGCATCCATCACCCCAGTTTGGTGATAAACTACTAGCGAATAAGGTTGTAAGTTTTGCGGAGCTTGTGCTGCCGACTTTACCTCGATGTCAAAATTTGGCGAATTTTCTAACGAGCGAACGACCGCACCCACATCGGGATGAACTCCCGAATAACAAACCAGAATCTTCTCTTTGTTTTCGAGTACATCAACAAAAAAACTGTGTGTGTTATTGCTCAAATTTTGTTCAGCACCCATTGGTTTCAACACCAATTGATAGGCATTTAAACCTGCTTTTGCCGCCTTAATGTGAAAGGTAAATTCTTTAACAAAATGATTATTACTCACCGAAACCGGTAGCGTAGCCAAAGTTTGATTACCACTTATTAAAGACAATTGTCCTGACCTTCCGGCCAACTTTTTAGCATGTACCTCAACCTGAACTGGAAATTCATTGTTTTTCACAGCGGTTCGGTTTACGCGCAAGGTCGCAATAGCCCCATCTACTTTTTCGGTGGTATCGCCTGTGGCAATAGTAAAAACCGGGACTTTAAGTTCATTTAGCCCATATAGCGGGTTTTCGCCACTGGTAACTATACCATCGCTCACGACAACCACCGCACCCAAATTTGCAGCAGCATAAGCCCCGGCAATGGTACTCATAGACTTGGCCAGATTCGTTGACTTCCGGCTAAACTGATAATTTACCTCCGGCTTAAAGTCGTCCCCAAAGGAGCCGCTAACCACTTTATAGTCGCTGCCCAACTTTTGACTAAGCTGTTCTACTTGCTTGCTCAAATTCTGCCGAACCTGCAGGCTGTCCTTGGCCATGATCATGGAAGTCGACTCATCTATCGCCAAAAGAATAACCGGCTTCTCAATTTTGGTGTGGTTGGTTTTAAGCAAGGGCTCTAACAACAATACCGCCAGCACAAACAAACAGACAAAGCGCAAACCAGAAAGCAGGTATCGTTTTTGGGTAGTTAACTCCTCCGCATTTTTATCGCGAAACCAGTACATTAAAAAAGCACCAAACCCAGCTGCTAAAAGGGCTGCCGGCAAAAGCCAGAGAGAATGACCAAATATTATTTCCAAGTTGTTTTTTTACCTTAAGTCTGAAACAAAAATAACCTAAACGTCAAGCCGAGCGCGGACTTGTTTAAAAGCAGGTGCTAAAAAAGCAAAAATGCCCCGAATTCGGAGCATTTTTACCGTATAAAAAGCTTTAAATCAGGTTAACATACCACCGCAAACATTAATGCATTGACCGGTGATGTACTTGCTCATATCTGAACCAAGGAATGCACACAAATCGGCAACGTCTTCTGGTTGGCCGCCACGCTTCAATGGAATGCTGTCTCTCCAGCCTTGAACGGTCTTTTCATCCAAAACTGCGGTCATTTCGGTTTCAATAAAACCTGGCGCAATGGCATTGCTTCGAATGTTTCTTGAACCTAATTCTAATGCCACAGATTTGGTAAAACCAATAACTCCGGCTTTCGAGGCTGAGTAGTTAGACTGACCAGCGTTTCCACTCACGCCCACTACAGAACTCAAGTTAATAATAGAACCGCTTCGTTGCTTTAACATGTATTTCTGAACGGCTTTAACGGTGTTAAAAACCGATTTCAAATTGGTATTAATAACGTCGTCCCAATCTTGCTCGCTCATGCGCATTAGCAAACCATCTTTGGTAATGCCCGCGTTGTTTACCAAAATATCAATTTTACCATATTGGGCAGCAACCTCGTCAATAAGTTGTTGTGCCTGAGCGGCATTAGCGGCATCCGAGCGAAAACCCTTAGCAACACCGCCATTTTTGGTCAATTCAGCTTCTAAAGCGCGTGCCTTTTCATCGCTCGACAAATAGGTAAAAATAACCGTTGCACCTTCAGCAATAAACTTTTCGCAAATTGCTTTACCAATTCCGCGGCTGCCTCCAGTTACAATGGCAACTTTATTCTCCAATAATTTCATTCGTAAAAAATTTTAAGTTTTAAACCGAGCTAAACCACTAGGCCTAAAACAGAATTATGCGGGGCAAACTTAACATATTCTCTATTAAAACCTATAAGCCACGTTGGCATTGAAGGTTCCATAGTTTTTAGCCACAGTTTCCAACACACCCGATTGGTCGGTTAAACGGCGTAAACCAATACCTAAAATTAGACTTACATTGAAGTGATAGGTTGGTTGAAAAACAATACCGTTATTTACCTGAAAAGCCAACACGTTGTAGTTAACTACACTGGCTGGTTCGTAGCTGCCATAAGGAGAGTTGCTGTTGTAAACGGTTCTGGCCTCGGTATAGTCATACGATTCACCAATGCGAATGGATGGCCCGATAAAATACTTGGTAGAACCCTGACCGGTTGGATAAAGATTTACATCCAAACCAATCTGGAAACGATGGCCAACGTCCGTGCGGATCTGGGTTTTCGCATTGGTTCCCATGCCTAGAATAAACGGTATTTTAAAACCCACAAAACCATTATCACTAACACGCTCGTAGCTCATTCCAATTTCGTTGTATAGAATAGAAAGGAAATCGAAATTCACGATGTTTTTACCAAAATTTGAGCTGGCGTAAATTGGCGCTTGGTCATCGGTATTAACTACCATTGGGGTAAAACCCGCATTAGCAAAGGTTTCTACCGTTCCATTTTCATAGGTAATTTTTGAAACCGACTCTTTTCGGATCTTGTAAACTACGCCATTTGGTTCGTTGGGTAAGCGATAGCTAACAAACTCATCGTTAACTTCAATTACCTTAACGTTCATCATATCGCCTTGGCGTTTCTCAATTTTGTCTTGAGCAATTAGCAAAGAACTCGCCCCAATCAGAACAAGGGTCAAAAGGGATTTCATACTTTTCATTGTTTTAGTTTTGAAGGTGAATGTATGTATAATCTTTTAAAAAAAGTAGCTACAACCCAATAGTTAGGTTAAGTTGTGGATCGGCAAATAGTATGGCCTTGCTATAATTCCCGTTGTTCGAGTTGGAGTTATCCTTGATACTAATTACACCAACACCCAGCACTGCATTTACTGCCAACCAAGTGAATGGTCTTATCATTAATCCATTATTCATCACCAAGCCTTTAAACCGTGCCGTATATTCCTGGCCGACATATCCAGAATTGGTGCTGTTTTCTTCGTATTTGCTTTGATAATACAAGTAGTCACCAGCGCGAACACCCAATCCAGTAAAAAACCTAACAAAACCTTGGCGTCCGGGATAAAAATTGACATCAATACCAAATGAGGTGGCCACTTTTTCATCGCTATACGTTGAAGTCGGGAAATCGTCATCAATACTTCTAAAGCCAACTTTTATAGGTATTTTTAGGCCTATTTTACCACCATCAAATAGGCGTTCGTAAGCCAAGGAAAACTGACTAAACAAAATATTGCCCACACCAATGTGAAAATAATTGGCTCGATAAGGATGTATTCTGGCTGTTAGACGGTTTAAGGAAAATTCTCGGGCTCTAAGCTCACAGCGAGGCGACCAACTGCGGTGTACCAAACCACTTCTTCCGACACCATCCAAATAGCCTACCTGGTGTTTTATGTACCTAATATCGGTAAGCGGATAGGTTATTGTGGTAGTAGAATCCTGTTTCACGACTACTTCCGTTGGACTTATAGAAAGCACTTTTCCAGTTAGTAAGCTACCGTCTCGTTTAAGGACTTTGTCCTGCGCAATTACCCACAAATTTGTGAGCAAGAGCATACCTAACAACATTTTCGTTTTCATGACACTTACTTTTTAAGCGTGTAAGCAACGGTGAACGTAAGTTGGGGAAAACCAGTACTACCCCTATCATGATGCCAGTCTGCCCACTGCATTTCAGCAGATTCATAATTTTTAATCAAGGCTCCAATCATTGGTGAAAAAACAGCACCAACCGAAACATTTGGAGCTACATACCCACAAAGTCCTATTTCTGGACCGCCTTCCAAACGAATAAACCTTGCCGAAATTTTAGTCAGATACTCTGGTGCAGGCTTGTGATAACCATAATATGGCATAGTTTTAAATTCAGCTTTATCTAAAGAAGATTCGATACGAAAGCCGTAATGAAAACGAACCTTTCTTAGTAAAGATGGGTACCTACGCCAACTTACATTTGTTATCCAAATGGTTTGTGCACCCAGAGGCATCATTGGATAATTCTTTACAGGACCAAGCCCAAAACCAAAGGAACCAGATAGACTGGTGTGCTGATTTTTGTCTAAAAAACGCTCAAAGCCCACTGTCAGTGCTTTATTTATCGGGAAATAATTGACGGAAACCTGTTTATCTGACCTGCGCGGAGAACGAACATAAGCTTCATCACGGTATTTTCTGGCCATGGCTCCAGAAATGGGTAAAACATTGCCTATTGCATACTGAATGGCTCGCACCGACTGATACGGAACTGTTTTTAGTACACCAAGGTCGTCCTTGTAAACAATGCCAGAGTCGGTCAATTGCTTAACCTCGGCAAAAATCAACAAGCCGTTGCGTTTAAAAATTTTGTCTTGAGCCTTTAGACTGAAGATACTGCATGACAAAGCAGTGAGGAGGAGGATTTTTTTCATACACTTTGATTTAAGGGAGCAAAAAAATGGCCGCTCAGTAATTGAACGGCCATCAAATATATAATTTATTAATTATGCTTTTACAGTCAGCAATTCTGCCATACGCGCCCCAATTTCAGCTGGAGAATCTACCACACTGATACCACATTCTCTCATAATGGCTTTTTTCGCCTGAGCGGTATCTTCATCGCCACCAACAATTGCACCGGCATGACCCATGGTGCGTCCTTTCGGAGCAGTTTCACCAGCAATAAAACCTACAACTGGCTTGGTACCATTGTCTTTAATCCAACGCGCTGCTTCTGCTTCCATGCTTCCGCCAATCTCTCCAATCATAACAATAGCATGCGTATCCGGGTCGTTCATCAACAATTCAACCGCTTCTTTGGTTGGTGTCCCAATAATTGGGTCGCCACCAATACCAATAGCCGTAGAAACGCCTAAACCAGCTTTAACAATTTGGTCGGCAGCTTCGTAGGTTAACGTACCCGATTTTGAAACGATACCGATGTTACCTTGCTTAAACACAAAACCTGGCATAATACCAACCTTGGCCTGACCAGCCGAGATAACACCTGGGCAGTTTGGCCCAATAAGGCGGCAAGTTTTACCTTTTAGGTATTCTTTTACCTTAATCATGTCGCGGGTTGGAATACCTTCGGTAATACAAACAATAACTTTTATACCGGCTTCGGCAGCTTCCATAATGGCATCGGCAGCAAATGCAGGCGGAACAAAAATAATAGTTACGTCGGCACCGGCTTTTTCCACCGCTTCCTTAACTGTGTTAAAAACAGGTCTGTCAAGGTGAGTAGTACCACCTTTACCAGGAGTTACACCACCAACCACATTGGTACCAAATTCAATCATTTGGCCGGCATGGAAGGTTCCTTCGCTACCGGTAAAACCTTGTACGATAACTTTTGAATTTTTGTTTACTAAAACGCTCATAATGAAACGATAACCGTATATAAAATTGAGAATATTCTCTTTTCGAGGTGGCTAAATTAAAAGTTTTATTGCTTCTACCTATTGCTATAGTTTAATTTGCGTAAAATATCCATTGGCCATGCACCAACTTCACAACGATACCATTTGTGCGCTTTCCACTGCTGGCGGCATGGCTGCCATCGCTTTAATTCGCGTTTCGGGCAAAGATGCGTTTGCAATAGGTGAAAGGATTTTTAGTAAAACCCTCCACGACAAGCGCTCGCACTCGGCTATTTTCGGACAAGTTAAAAACGACAAAAAACTGGTAGACGAGGTAATTGCTACGGTGTTTAAAGGCCCCGCCTCCTACACTGGTGAAGATACGGTAGAGTTTGCTTGCCACGGTTCTCCATACATTCAGCAAGAAATATTAAAACTACTTATTGAACACGGCTGCCGGATGGCTACTGCTGGTGAATACTCGCTTCGGGCATTTGCCAACGGAAAAATGGATTTAAGTCAGGCCGAAGCCGTTGCCGATTTGATTGCATCGCAGTCGGCGGCTGCGCACCAAATGGCAATTAGCCAAATGAAAGGTGGCTTTAGTCACGAAATAGGCGTATTGCGTGAAAAATTGATTGATTTCGCTTCGCTGATTGAACTGGAACTCGATTTTGCTGAAGAAGACGTTGAATTTGCCGATCGCACGGCGTTGACGGCACTGCTCGATGAAGCCATGGGTTTAATAGATCGACTCATTGCCTCATTTTCTGTTGGAAATGTGATAAAAAACGGGGTTCCTGTGGCTATTGTGGGCGCACCCAATGCCGGGAAATCGACCTTATTGAATGCTTTGCTGAATGAAAACCGCGCTATTGTTTCTGAAATAGCTGGCACAACTCGCGATGCTATTGAAGACGAATTAATAATAAAAGGCATCAGTTTCCGATTTATCGATACCGCCGGAATTAGAGACACCGACGACATCATAGAAAATTTGGGCATTGAAAAAACCTACGAAAAAGCACGACAAGCTCGTGTCATTTTGTATTTGGTAGACCTAACCGATGCCAACTGGTTAGAAAAGACAAAAAAGGGCATTGCTGTTTTGAGCGAAATTGCCAAAAACGACAACAAAGAATTGCTGGTGCTGGCCAACAAAACAGATGAGGTAGACACCAATGGACTGAAAAATATCGATTTCGGCTATCCGCATCTATTCGTTTCTGCAAAAAATAAAATTGGAATTGACGAACTAAAAGACCTATTGGCCGAAAAAATAAACCTGGGCGAAATTCACCTAGGAGAAGTAATTGTAACCAATACCCGCCATTACGAGGCCCTAAAACTGGCTCAAGATGCCTTGGAACGGGTGAAAAATGGTTTAAAAACACAACTCTCCGGCGACTTTGTAGCCATGGACATTCGCCAAGCATTACATCACCTGGGCACCATTACCGGACAAATAACCACCGACGACCTACTGGGAAGTATTTTTAGTAAGTTTTGTATAGGCAAATAGATCCATCGAGGAGCACTTCAACCACAAATTCGATAACCATATAACCCTTAGCCTAAAATTTTTGGCTTTGAATAATTCAATAAACACAGCAACGGAGGGCATTTGGTAAATGGGCATTATATTAGGTTCAACAAGTAGTATTGAGATTGTTACTGTTGTGAAGAGGTTACTACATATGAAAATCCTATTGATAAAGGGATACAGAGGGTTGTAGTAGTGTTACGGGTAGGAAAGATTTTTTTGGAAAGAAACACATTTTTAAGGAAAGTGGATTCCCTATTTTTGAATCGTGCAAACCTGTTTTTCGTGTTGTCTCAATTATTAGGGTATCAGAGATTGAATTTTGCCAGCAGAAGCCAGTAATGGGGGTTTCCAATTCGTTAATTGAAGTATGAAACAAATCAAAATATTCATCAGTAGCGTCCAGACAGAGTTTGCAGAGGAAAGGAAAGCCCTGCATGAGTATTTATCGTCCGATCCGCTATTGGGTATGTTTTTTGAACCCTTTCTATTTGAATTTCTTCCTGCATTAGATCAAAGAGCTGATCAAGTTTATTTGACCGAGGTAGAACGGAGTGATATCTATTTGGGCCTACTTGGACGAGATTATGGATTTGAGAATTCGGATGGTGTTTCGCCAACGGAGCTTGAGTTTGACAAAGCAAGTGCACAATTTAAAACCAGGCTTATTTTCCTTACTACCCATTCGAACTCAGAACGGCACCCAAAGCAATTAACTTTTATAAATAAGGCTCAGAATGTCCTTGTGCGAAAGAAGTTTGGGTCGGTAGACGAGTTGAAAGCTTCTGTTTATGCCGCTTTGGTTAGATACCTTGAGGAAAAGGAAATTATTCAAACGAGTCCGTTTGATGCAACGATAAGTAGGTTTGGAATTGATGAGTTAGATCCGAATAGAATAAGAAGTTTCGTCCAACTTGCAAAATCTAAACGTGGTTTCCCTTTAAGCGAAAATGCGCCGGCCGAAGACGTACTTATACATCTCAACTTGATGGATAATAGCCGTATCACGAATGCTTCCCTTCTATTGTTTGGACACAATCCTCAGAAATTTTTTATTACCTCCGAAGTTCGTTGTGCCTCTTTTCATGGTATAATAGTGGAAAAACCTATTCCTTCTTATAAGGTATTCAAGGGTGATGCCTTTACCCTTGTTGATCAAACCGTTGACTTCATTTTATCTAAACTTGATTATTCCGTAGGCACTCGCCACGAACAGGTACAAATTCCTGGTGGTTATGAGATTCCGAGAGAGATCATCGCTGAAGCGGTTGTAAATGCGATTGCACATCGCGACTACAGAAGCAATGGCAGTGTTCAGGTAATGTTATTCAGTGATCGTTTAGAAATTTGGAACCCTGGAATGTTGCCAATGGGCTGGACCACAGAAAAATTAAAAGCTGTTCATAATTCGGTTCCCAAAAATCCATTACTCGCAGAGCCAATGTATTTGGCTGGATACATTGAGAGATTAGGAACGGGAACCGCCGATATTATGAGGATTTCTGCTGAAGTTGGACTAAAAGAACCTGAGTTTATTCAGGAGGAGGATATCTTTAAGACGATTATTTATCGCCCCCAAGTCTCTGTGCGTTCTACAGAATTCCGTGGTATTTCAATTGAATACTCACCGATTCCAGATGAAATAATTCAAGTAATAAACGTTATTGATGGTGAAATGAAGCGGTCAGAAATAATGGAAAAACTTGGGCTCACTCATAGGGAGAATTTTATTAATAATTATCTGGATCCTGCCTTAAAAATGGGCTTGATTGAATCGACATATCCTGAAAACCCCAAGCACCCTAAACAGAAATACAGACTCACCGAAAGTGGGAAAAGTGTAAAACCCAGGGAATGAGAGGATTTTATCGTCTTACCGGACAAGTACCGGACAAGTACCGGACAAGTACCGGACAAGTAAAATGATTGAAGTATTTACAACACCCATTCTCTGAAAATTAGTTTACCAAAACTCAATATGACGGCTATTATCGACGTCAAACTAATTTTCTTAAACAAGACTCGGAGTTTTTATACCCGTTTAGATATAAATTCTCCAAATTCGGTCATATTACACCCGTTCGGGTATAAATTCTTGAATATTCCATATCGGAATATCGGAGAACTGAAGTCAGAAACACACCGCCAAAAAAATACAAAACTTGCTGCCTTTCCCGACATAGTTACATTTTGGAAGGGGTACCGGCATCTTTACGGCATTCGCACTATATAACTTGCTAACCAGCAAAAAGGTTAGATATTCTGTATAAGGAAATAACCAAACAGGGTGCGGTTTTTCAGTCAAAAAATTGAAACGAGCCAAAACAAACAACGGAACGGCAGAAAGTTCAGGAGCGCAAGATCCAGCCATGTCCAATATTCCAGGTAGAAAGGATGTTCAGAAGACCTTACATCACTTGAATGTATTGATCGAGAAGAAAAAAAACCTTGTTGCACAATCTAACCGGCAATAAATCAACATAAATGCACATTATGGTGTGCAGTATTTTAGTATAATTGCATATTATATTGTGCAATCATGCAAGAATTACTGGAACAAAGTCAGCACCTACTAGATAATACCTCACTTGATTTTCAGCGCTACCTTATAAATCAAATCAATTGGGACAGTCGTCTAATTGGTATCAAAGGAGCCAGAGGCACGGGTAAAACCACGCTTATCCTTCAATGGCTAAAATCTCAGGGCTTACCCGTTGAGAAAGCGGCCTGTTTTTCACTTGACGACCTATACTTTACCACCCACTCTTTAAAGGATACTGCAAAAGATTTTCACAAACAAGGCGGAAAAATTCTCTTGCTGGACGAAGTACATAAATACAAAACCTGGTCAACAGAGATAAAGAACATTTATGACTTCTATCCCGATTTAAAAATCGTATTTACCGGCTCTTCAATAATTGATATTTCAAAGCAGCAAGGTGACCTGTGTAGAAGAGCGCTGATATATGAACTTCCGGGAATGTCATTCCGAGAATATTTAGCCATCAAAAAAGTAATTCTACTAAATCCAATTAGTCTGGCGGACTTAATTTCCAATCCACAGAGAATCAAACAACAGTTAGATAAGGATTTCAGACCATTAGCGTATTTTCAGGAGTATCTGAAAATCGGGTATTATCCCTTTGCCCTAGAAGACCCTAAAAGCGTTCATCAAAAAATAAATCAGTTGGTCCGTACCATTGTAGAATCGGACATGGCGGAACTGGAAGCTTTTGACATTCGAAACGCAAAAAAGTTACTACAACTCATCTACGTTATAGCCCAGCAGGTTCCCTTCAAACCTAATATCAGTGCCCTTTCAGAAAAAACAAACATTCACCGAAACTCGCTTAACAGTTACTTGCACTATCTGGAACAGGCCAGAATTCTAAACTTATTATACCCATCCGGTAAGAGTATTGCAATATTGCAAAAGCCCGAGAAGATTTACCTAAACAACACCACCCTACAATTTGCACTAGCTGAGGAAAGTGTAAGTATCGGATCAGTGCGTGAAACTTTTTTCCTGTCGCAATTAAAACCAAGCTACAAAGTTCATATGCCGAAACAGGGTGATTTTATTGTAGACGGAAAATACACGTTCGAAATTGGCGGAAAGAGCAAACAAACCAATCAAATCAAAGACACCAAAGAAGCATGGATTGTGAAAGATGATATAGAATTTGCAATTGGAAATACCCTACCGCTATGGATGTTTGGTATGCTGTATTGATGAAACAATTTTGCCTTACAAGCTAAATACGCTCATGCATCCTATCAAGCCTCACTAACTACCCCACCATCCCCCTCACAAACACCTCCACAAACTCCTTCATCCTCGCTATAATCCGCTCGCCGATAGATTTGGCTTGCAGTACAGATGGACGATTCCCCAAGCATTTGATCACTTCGTCTCGTACAGGATCCTGACCGCTGAAAATATAGGCTTCGATAAGGCCATTAAATTGCTCTTTATCCAGTTGTTCTTCCTGACAAAGTTTGTCCAAAGCTTTGATCTTCTCATCCTGCCAGAATTTTTCAAACTCATCCTGAACGGCTTCGCTATCGGCAATTTTCGGCAGGTGTTCATCGATAAATTTTTCAATCAGTTCTCGTTTGCTCCGAAGTTGCACATCGGCCGACATCATGTCCATGATGGTCTTTTTCTGCGCTTCCTTCTCGGTGGTTTTGGCTTCTTTAAGTTTGGCGAGGAGTTTTAGTATATAGCTTCTGTCTATCGTGTCGCGGTGGATCAGTTCCAATTCAAAATCCACGTCTTCTAAAATGGAAGTTTTGGTCTTCTGCCTAACAGCGTCTTTTAGGTCGAGGTATTTACTTTTAAAGTCTTCGAATTGCTGTTCGGTAATTCCGAGGTCCTCCCATTCAAAATCGGTATAGGTTTGAAGCTGATTCTTAATACGCATCAGTTCACGGAAGGCCTGAACAAACTGCAACTCCTCTTCTTCGCTTTGCAATTGATTTACTGCGTCTGGTTCAGGAACAACTATATACAAGTCTTTTAATGCCGCATCAAACTTCCTGGCCACGTCTTCATATTCGGGCATGACAATTACTTCGATGGCATCTTTATTCGAGAATAGCGTTATCGCCTCATCGGTTGATTTCTTGAGGTTGCGGAAACAAAGGATGTTTCCTTGTGACTTTTGCTCGCCAAGAATTCTATTGGTTCTCGAGAATGCCTGTATTAATCCATGATACTTTAGGTTCTTGTCTACATAAAGCGTATTTACCTTTTTCGCATCAAAACCAGTTAGCATCATGTTGACTACAATTACCAGATCTAGTCCGTCCTTTTCATAGTCAAAGGCTTCACGTTCTCTATCCTTAAGTCGCTTGCTGATGTTTTGGAAGTAGTTGGCAAAGCTCTGGCTGTCTTTTGTAGTAAACGATTGCCCAAACATAAGGTTGTAATCCTGAATGCAACCTTCCAGCTTGTCTCTGGTGTGCGAGGAGCCGTAAGCCACTACCGGCTCGGCAGCCATTAAATAAGTTTCTTCGGCCGGTAGCATATCCTGTGCATCCGGGTCGTCTTCGTTGGCTCCAAAAGTAAATATGGTAGCCACGCGCAGTTTATGCTCGCCAGCTGCTTTCTTCTTTTTAAACAGGTCGTAGTAGGCCAAAGCATTTTCGATGCTGCTTACCGCAAACATGGCGGAATACTGTCGGTTGAAGGTTTTCTGGTCGTGGTAACTGATAATGTAATCTGCAATCTTATTTAATCGGTCTGCGGAATTCAATACCTCTGCGCGGTCTATGTCTTCTACCTCAATATCAAGCAGCGTGCGGCTTTTGCTGCGGTAACGGCCCACGTATTCAATGCCAAATTTTAATACGTTCTCATCGCGTATGGCATCGGTAATTACATACTTGTGCAAGCAGTCGCCAAAAAGGTCTTTGGTGGTGCGCTTGCCATATTCATTTTTACTTGAATTCTCGGCAAATATGGGCGTTCCGGTAAATCCTATTAATTGTGAGTTTTGGAAGTATTTCTTAATCCTGTCGTGGGTTTCGCCAAACTGACTGCGGTGGCATTCGTCAAAAATGAAAACGATTTTTTTGTCTTGAATTTTGGTTACCCGGCTATCATAATGCGCCTTAGAAATGGCATTGTTTAGTTTCTGGATGGTGGTAACAATCAACTTCGTATCATCGGTAAGTTGGCGCACCAACTGCGAGGTATCTTCGGTAGCATCTACACTGCCATCCTTAAAGCTGTTGAACTCGGTCATCGTCTGATAATCGAGGTCTTTTCTATCTACCACAAAAACCACCTTGTGCACTTCTGGCAGCTCCATTACAATTTGACTGGCTTTGAAAGAGGTCAAGGTCTTGCCCGAGCCGGTAGTGTGCCAGATGTAGCCGTTATCAGTTCCGGTTTTAATGTGCCGCACAATGGCTTCTGCCGCATAATATTGATAAGGTCGAAGCACCATCATTACCTTATAAGCCTCATTCGTTACCACGTAATGCGCGATGAAATAACCCAGTTGCGTTGGTTGTAAGAACGCCTCGGCAAATTTTGGCAGCTCGGTAATTAAGCGGTTGTTGACATCCGACCAGTAGAAGGTTTGTTTAACCGACTTGCCCTTGTCATTGGCAAAATACTTGGTGTTTACACCATTGCTAATGACAAACAGCTGCACATATTGAAAAAGCCCGTGATTACTCCAAAAAGTGTGGTTCTGGTAACGGTTTACCTGGTTGAAAGCTTCCTTAATTTCAAGCCCCCGGCGTTTTAATTCTATCTGCACCAGCGGAAGACCGTTTACCAGAATAGTGACATCATAGCGATTTAGGAAAGAGCCGCTTTGCGAAATTTGATTACTGACCTGATACTGATTTTTCTCCGGATGATCGTGGTCGAAAAAGCGAACATACGTGGTTTGGCCATTCTCCTGTTGCAGGTAAAAACGATCGCGCAGGGTTTTCGACTTCTCAAACACATTTCCTTTGGCCAGGTGATTAAGTATGGCGGCAAACTCCTTCTCGGAAAAGACACAGTGGTTAAACCGTTCCAGCTGGCTTTTAAGATTGGCTACCAGCCCCTCACTATCGTGCAGATGGATAGATTGGTAACCCAGGCCAACTAACTGTTGGATGAGTTCTTTTTCTAAGAGGGCTTCAGATTGGTAGGTCATTGTGATCCCGAAAATAAACAATTGTTCTGCGGGTGGTGGTCTGAAGGGTGATTTTTTTGATTTTCGGATTTCTATGATTTCGCAAGGGCTTTGAACTTTTTGTTTGTAAGCCGTTTGAAATGCAAACTCCGCTCGCCGAAATTGATTAATAATCCGACCTCAGTATTATAAGCCTCCAGGTAATTAATAGCCTGAGCCAAGTGGACATCTTCAAGCTGTGTCAGCGCTTTTAGCTCAACGCATATTACACCTTCAACCAGAAAGTCGACACGTCTTTCACCAATATTAAAGCCTTCGTAATAAATGGACATGGTGAACTCTCGTTCGAATGCGATTCCGGCCTTTTTAAATTCAATTGACAGCGCTCGTTGGTAAATCACCTCCTGAAAACCATTGCCTAAAATACTATGCACCTTCATCGCACAACCGATAATCTTCCCTGTAATTTCAGAATGAATGTATTGCTCGTTTACCATAACCTCTTTCTACAAAAGTTACGGTGATGGATTTGCGTAGGAAAGTGAGAATGAGCAGGTAGGAAATTGTCTGAACTATGATTGCTTTGATTTAGGTGATTTTTATGATTTTATTCCGGGTCTTAATTGAGTAACTGGCCAAAATCAAATGAATCATAACAATCATCCAAATCACAGTTCAGACAGCCTTCACATCCAATCAACTGTTGGATGAGTTCTTTTTCTAGGAGGGCTTCTGATTGGTAGGTCATTTGCAGACTAATAACTATAAAAATTGCGAGATTCTCGCAAAATCTCGCGGTTTTTACTCAATTATGAACACTTATGACCTCTAAAATGCAGATGTCATTCAAACAAAAACAAAGATTTCAGTAAGAAAATTTTCCTTTTGATTGATGGCTTCGCGTTGGCTGTATTTACTGAAAGATGGGAAGAGGTTTAGCATTAAAGGGGGCATATGGGAACTTTCAAAATCCATTAATTCTTTTTGAGAAGGATAGAAACCAATGCAAGTAAAATACTTATCACTCCAATTAAAGTACTTATTTCAACTTGAAAACGCTTTAGCCAAGATTCCCTTAGTGGTTTGATTTCCAAGATAAAGTTTTTCATTCTTTTAATTGAATACTCGATGGCAAACAGTCCTATTGCGACAAACGACATCCAGGAATAAGTGTTTTCTTTATTGATGACCTTTATGATAAATGGAAATATGGCAAAACCAATGGCTAAAATCGCAATGAAACCACTCATTGAATTTAACGCAAACTTCGAAACACGGGGTTTCCTTTCGAAATTGTTTGTAATGAACCATTTAATTATTGATTCCAAACCATTCACCAATGTCACGCTATCCCCCCGTAAGCTGATGTAGTTACGCTTCGAATCAAATTGAACAGACAAAACTAATTTCCTATCTTGATCCCTACAATATAAATTTATGTTGTCGAGTTGTGCGGGAAGCTCTAAATGAGAACACAAATCTTCAAACGAAACTTCAGTTATTCTGGTAGATTCCTTATTTAATTGAACAGAAAAATCAATTTTACCAATCAACCCCAGTGCTTCATATTGGCCAACAATAAATTTTGCAAGTTGAATAACTTGCTCTTTATTCATAACTATTCGCCCTAAAAAAGTCGTTGCAGTGTATACTTTCATATTAATCAATAGCAGTGATTCAATAAATCAAACAAACATTTGTTGTAACAACCCTTTTTTAAAAAATTGTGTTTTGCTCAACAAGGAAGCAACCGAGTCAATGGTTTTATCAATTTGAGCAATAAACTGAGAAATCCTTTGCTGCTCTTTAAATGAAGGAATGAGAAGTTGATAAGGCTCAATATGCTTATTATTAATTTGAGGAATTGTCGAACAGTCGGCTATCCTATATAATTCTAACACAAGTAATTGATAGTATAGAAATTCTTCACATAATCTATCTCTCTTTGGAACTAAAGCCATCAGATTTGTATCTAGTAAAAATCTAACCTTGGCTAAACGAACCTTATTATTTAAAATAGCAGCACCTCGCTTAGGGAAAATAACAGATCCACTTTCAATAACTTCCTTAGGTTTAACATCACCAGACGCATAAAATCGACTTTCATACTGATACTTCGTACAGTTATTTAACTCTTCAACTTTATAGAAGGGAATATCACCTATTGGATTCAAGGCAAATAATGATGGGCTACTTCCGCTTCTAATCGTCACTAATTCCCCCAACTTCTTCTCCTCCCACTCCGGAAACTCCTTCCCGTTCTCATCTTTAAACCGCAACTTCCCAGAAAACAACTGCTGCATTACCCCTTTCTTGTATTGCTCGAATAATTCTTTTTTGCGGTTAAGCTGCCGTATCTTTTCATCTACCGCAGAAAGAAAACTGGCAATTTTTTGTTGTTCCTCAATACTTGGGAAATGTAGTTGTAATGATTTCAGTTCGACAACACCCACATTTGATTGATTTCCAGTCCCACCCTTTGAAATATTAAAGAACAAATCCAAGAAACCTTCAGTCTTAACCAAAGCTGAAACAAAACCACTTGAAGACTTTCCCTCCACTCCTCGCAACCGTACTAAACGTTGATTCAACAGAAATTTATTACCGTAAGGAATACTAACTGAATATCCGTAGTCCCTTTTTCCTACAGTACCTGTAAGAGTTAGGACTACGTCACCCATTGCAAGAATGTATCTTGAGATTTTGTTATCAAGTTCGCCCCAGTAAGTTGGATTTCGATCAAGATCTAGTGAGCTATTGTAAATATTAGACATTTTCAAGAGTTGAAATCTATCCGGTTCACTTCTCATTTCCTGGCTATTGAAAGCATAGCCAGATAAAAAATCAATCCGATTTCCAAGGGAATCAATAACCCAAGAATCATCGAACCCGTAAAATCTTAAAGCAGGAATCACTTTTGCTGCCTCGGCTTTCGCTATACCCATAATCAAAACGGGCTTTCAATTCCTAGTTCCTTGCAATAGGCGGCAATGGTGGTGTCGGTAGTTTTATTTTTCATCATTGGATTGATCCTTTTTTGTTTTCAGTAGCGGTTTTGCGTTTAGTGGGCCTACTACTTTTTTTCCTGTTTTGGCTTCCAGTTCCTTGCGTGCTACATTGGCTACATTACCTCCTTGTTTTGCTACCTTTTTACTTTCTTCAAAGGTTTCCGGGTTTACGGCCTGAGAAATGTCTTTGGTAGATGCTTCGGCCAACATGTTCAGAATAAGTTCTGTGTTGGTCATGTTGTCGCGGAGGTTTTCCTTTTTTAAGCCTTTTAATGTCTTGTACTCCTTAGTGGTTTTTCCGGCCCAGGCTTTGGTAATTATATCTGTAAGTGTAGCAAACTGAACTCCCTCTTTTAATCCACGGCTTTTCCATTCGTCGGTCAGTTCCTTTCGTATTTCAATGCTTTTTAAACGCTGGTTAATCCAATTCTCCGAGTAACCCAGTTGCAGATATTGCTCCAAAGCACGGTCTATGGTTAACTCCGGGTCCTGCAATTCGTCCAGACGTTCTGCAGCCATTTTTGCAAGCCATACTTTAAAGGGTTCTGCTTTTGGAGAAGGAACAGATTGGATAAGGCGAAACAATTGCTCTGTATCAGCAACATCGGTCATCCTCATTTTACCGTCGGTAGCAAGAATTTTCAACTGTCCGATTTTATCGGACAGTTCACTTCCTTCTTTTTTTAATTTACCCTTAAGATCACTCCAGTATTTCCGTGGCCTGTCATTACCCGTTAAGGCTTGAATTACATCAATTATTGAAAAATACCAAAGTTCAGCATCTGCATCCCATACAGCACGTACTTTCCGGTCTTCAAAAATTTGAATGGCTTCGTGTTTCGTCATTGGTTGAGGGTTTTATGGTTAAAACGGGCTTTCAATTCCTAGTTCCTTGCAATACGCCGCGATGGTCGCATCGGTGCTTTTCATATCCACCTCCAATTGCTTTAATTCTTTGGCAATGGTAGCTAAGTCAATGGCTTCCTCTTCCTCAAAAGTGTCTACATAGCGAGGAATGTTCAGGTTGTAGTCGTTTTCGGCTATTTCGCTGAGCTTGGCTACATGGCTGTATTTGCTTTCGGTGCTGCGGGTAGCGTAAGTGTTTATTATTTTATCTATATCGGCAGCACGAAGAAAATTCTGTGTTTTTACTTTCTCAAAATGCTGGCTGGCATCAATAAACAAGACGTTATTGCTGTGCTCGCGTTTCTTTTTTAATACCAAAATACAGGTAGGTATGCCGGTTCCGTAAAAGACATTGGCCGGCAGACCAATAACCGCATCGAGGTAGTTTTTGTCTTTAATTAAATGCTCACGGATGTGGCCTTCGGCACCGCCTCTAAACAACACGCCATGTGGCAATACGCAGGCCATGGTGCCGTCGTCGGCCAACTGGTGTACCATGTGTTGCACAAAGGCAAAGTCGGCGGTGCCTTTTGGCGCCAGTTTGCCATAGGCCATAAAACGCTCGTTGGTCATGTGTAGCGGGTTGGCGCTCCATTCTGCAGAAAAAGGAGGGTTGGCTACAATGGCTTCGAAGCGGTGGTCAAAGTGTTGCGGGCGCTCTAGGGTATCCTCATTTTTTATGTCGAATTTCTTGTAGTGCACATCGTGCATAATCATGTTCATGCGGCACAAGTTGTAGGTGGTGGGGTTGCTTTCCTGCCCATAGAAAGCACTTACTTCTTTCACCTCTTTTGCCACACGCAGCAACAAAGAGCCCGAACCACAGGTAGGGTCGTAAACCGAACGCAGTTTGGTTTTTCCTTGTGTTACAATTCTTGCCAATACGGTGCTTACCTGCTGCGGGGTGTAAAATTCGCCGGCCTTTTTACCCGCACCGCTGGCAAACTTGCCAATTAGGTATTCGTAGGCATCGCCCAGCACATCGCTTTCGGTGTTGTTCAGGTCAAAGTCAATAGCAGCCAGGTGCGACATTACTTTTACAATAAGCTCGTTTTTGTCGTTCTCTGATTTTCCCAGCTTGCTGCTCCCCAAATCCAGGTCTTCAAACAGGTGGTCAAAGTCTTCCTCGCTTTCCGAGCCCATGGTGCTTTGCTGAATGTTGTTCAGCACCTTGCTTAGGTCGTCCAAAATGAACTTGCTTTTTCCTTCGGCGTTTCCGCGGCGGGCCAGTTCGGCAAACAATTCGGATGGTTTCAAGAAATAACCCAGTTTATCTAAGGCTTCATCTTTAATGGCACCTAACAACGCATCACTTTCGGCATGAGTTTCCACCTGCATGTAGCTAATGCCGTCTGGTTTTAAGATGGCATCGGCATAATCGTGCATTTTCTCACTCAGGTATTTGTAGAAAATAAAGCCCAGTATATAATCCCGGAAATCATCGGCAGCCATTTTCCCGCGAAGGGTGTCTGCAATTTTCCAGAGTTGTTGTTCGAGTTGTTGTTTGTCGGTCATGGTTGTTGTTTACAGATACACGTACGACTGCGGAGGTAAAACTTGAAAGTCGTCTTTTATAGAAAGGGGCTTTGGATAGCGAGTAGTGTTCTTAATTTTTATCGCATGTGCTATTTCACGATCGGCGAAATACTCATAAAAAAAATCTTCCGAAATGCCGGAATGCATTTTAGTCATTTCCCACAATGCGGCAGGATCATTACTGAAAATATGGTCAATTTCAAACTCACCAATTACCTGCTGAACTGGGGAAGAAGCGTACACTACCACAGTGGTTACATTCGGTTTTTTGAAAATCACCTTCCGAAACTCGAATTTCTTCGTACCATCAAATATTTTGAAGGCATACTTAGGCTTTATAGATAACAATACTTTCATTTTCTAAAGGCGTGTTTAGCAATATGTATAAAATTTTCCCTGCTTATTTTGCGAAAGCCTCTTGGCATATCTTTAATATTTGGAATAATCCCATTCTCATTCAACCACTTTAAATTTGGTCGTTTAGGGTAAGAGTAGGCGTATAAGAAGTTGACAATAAATGGTCGGCTTTTAGGATTAAAGTTCCAGTGTTCCTTAAGTTTTTCATCTGTAAAAACGCTCCTCTTTCTACAAAGGCGAATAAACTCTTCTTCATCCTTGATATCGGTGATAACCGATTCTACAATTCCAATTGTGGTTGCAACTCCTGTATGAATAGCGTTACCTGGATCACCGGTACGATAGAAAACTATAAGATCACCTGACTTTAAATCTCTTTCTATCGATCTACAGATGTAGACTTTGCTAATAGCATTTCGGTGCGGTTCATTTTCGATAAAGTCCTTTGGCGATTCTGTATTTAAGATGGAATCTGGAAAAAGCTCTGAGTGATATTCCTGATAAATCGGTACGATAAATGAAGTTGAATCCGTTGGTAAAAAAGGATACGACAACTTAGGATTCTCTTTATTGGCGGGCTCGCTTTTATCAAACGGTCTGACATAAACTCTTTCATCTCCGTTATCGGTCGACTTTAATCCATGAAATCTGAAACCCCAATCTTCCAATAAGTATATCAGTCTTTTTTGCTCTTCTTCTTTGTCAAAAATAGTAACATAGATTTCGGATACCTTCTGTTTTTGAGCATTGTCGAATATTATTTTTAAAAACCGCTCACCGATTTTGTACCCGTTTCCAGTGACTTTGAACGTTCCAATTTTTAATCGCTTCTTTTTTTCAAAAACCGGATTAATGTCTGAATAGTTTTCATTCTCATCTTCAGTCTTAATAAATAGAAATGCAGAGAGAATGTCATTTTGAAAACAGACGTACGAAATATTGTCTGATTTCTTTCTATACCAACTGTCAAATGGTGGGTGGATGTAATCTCTCCGGAAACTATCAAAAAAGGGATCTTCAAGGTTTAGCTCCCCAAAGAACATTTTTTTAACTGCCAGTACCTTATAATCGACAAGTTCCGGATGTTCAGTGGTCATTTTCTCTAGAAACGAGTCGATCTTAAATACGCTTTCTGATATCCCTAACAACTGAGCTTTTTGATGAAGCTTTCTGTCTTCGGATATTAGGATATCAACTCTTCCGCTAAATAATTCATTTAGAATTTTTGAATCATTAACATCGTTGCCGTTGATATCCATTTTTGAGCTTACTTCCGCAATTTTGCCCACAAAAGGAGCCTGAGTTTTTAGAAGATGATAATTATCAATCTTAATGTTCATTGTCCGAACAGTTTCGGCATCTTTATTTCGATTGAGTTCATCAACGGTTAAAGGGTGGATGCATTTGTCAAACTTTAGTTTGTCAAGCCAATTAAAAAGAACGCCGATGTCCGGATTGATAACCTTACTGGCTTCTCGGTGAATTATAATATTTGTATCCAATAATATCCTCATAATAAAAGGGTTTTATTAAGCGAAGTTATTAAATCGGTGAAGTTATCTTGATTCCCTATATTTAAAGTTACCCCTAATGTTTTCGACACCTCATTCGCATAATTCAACTCTTGCTCCTGCATACGGGATAATAGGTCATAATCATATGGCCGATTGTCTCTTTGTTCCAATTGATGTTTTATTCGTTGCACATCTCCTAGAATCAGATTCAAAGAAATCGGGTTGATTTTGATGAATGTATTCATTGGCACGCTCTCAACTTCTCCGGTTTTATTGAATAGACAAAAGTGGCCGTCTAAAAGATAAAATCGATCACGCTTCACCTGTTGGGATAGTCCGAAAGTCAATCGATCCTGAGTATGGGAGATGTCGGTCACGTTTTTGTTTTGCCCATCTGGGTTTAAATCCTTCCAGCGAATGACCTCACTTGCTGAGAGATGTTCCAAAGGAAATTCCTTACACAGTTCTTTGCAAATGGTGCTTTTGCCTACTCCGTGTATCCCGCCAATAAAGGCAATATTTTTAAATAAAGGCATCTACAGTGTGTAAATTATTGTGTGCGAAAAGCTCAATTCGAGTGTAAAGAAAATTAGGAAAACCGTAATCTATTTACGGTCTGGGATTCCTAAGACTTAAAATCTCAGTTTGTTAATCCGCGCATTGAGTTCACGCAATCTCATCCTGAGTTGATTGAACGGCATAACATCATCGTAAACCATCGTTTAGGTCATTTTTTACTCTTTCTTTTAATGACTCTTTCATAAACGCCGCTATCCAAGAGGGGGCTAATTTCAAATCATGTTTTAGATCGCTGGTACTAACTTTTGCTAGTGCGCCTCTCAATTTTTCTTTCTCTTCTGGTTTTATAGCTTTTTCCCCAATTTCTTTCATAGCCTGGATAACTAAAAGGTCCAGTTCGTTTTTTACCGAAAGGATTTTAGGTGTCGCGACTTTGAATTTAATCGTCCGCTTGCCAATTTTAAGAAGGCGAGGTGAGCCGTCCGTCAAATAGACAGCTTTCATTGGAACCTGTGTTGATAGGCCTAGTTTGTTCAAGGCATAAACACCAGTTGGGATAATTCGGGCTTTATCCCTTTTGGAAATTGCCACTGCGACATCTTCTACCGTTGGCAACAACACCCCTAATACACTATGAGACTTGGGATACAAGTAGATACCGTGTGCAAGGCGGATCAACACCTTTTTATCTTCCAGGCGCGACAAGGCTTGTCTTACAGCCATAGAAGAGCCAAGAGACTGAAAATCCGTCGGGAAAAATATTTTCCCACGCTTAAAATTAGAAATCTTTTTAAGGACTTGATCTTCAATAGACATCACAACTTTTTAAATGACGATTCTGTCACAAATATATGAGATAATTGTGACAAAATTGATTGAAGAAAATTGAGTAAAAGGATAAAGATTCATATACTCCAAGAGGGTTGTTTTGCGATCTTCGATCGTTTTCTTTTCAAGAACAAAACAACCTCACTTAGGTTATAGTAGTTAGAGAATAATTAATTAATCACGTACGGGAAGAAAGCCCTTTTCGCCTAAAGTTTTAATTATGCTTCGCAAAAGGTAACTGTTATCAAATCGTAAGATGTATTTCCTTGAACCTACATTCTCTTGAACCAGCATTTTTTTCTCGATCAATTTCCTTATCTGCCTGGAAACTTCAGCATCTGCTTTTCCTGCGAAGAACTCTTTAACATCCGCAGCTTGTATAATTTGTAGCTCAGTCGCCCTTTTAAGAACTTTCCCCTCCACTTCTGTGATATACTGTCGATCAACTGCATTGGCAATAGTAGGGTTTAGAATTTCTTTCCTTAAGTATTCATAATCTGAGAGCTTATCAATCTTTTCAATCTCTTCTTTCAGGCCCTGCAACACATATTCAACCCACGCTATTATTCCTTCCTTCGATCCTTTATCGGCCTTGGACAGATTGGTGTAATAATCATTTCGATTACTGCAAAATACCGCTGTTGGATTTATAATCCTTCCAACATTCACATTAAATCCGTTCTTTACGAGCATTGCATAAGTAAACAGACGAACTGTTCGCCCATTACCATTTCCAAAAGGGTGAATCCAAACAAAGCGGTGGTGTGCGATAGCTGCCTTTAATAAGTCATACTTTGGACTATGCGTGGAACCGACAAAATTTATCAACTCATCCATATAATCGTCCACCCGTAACCATTCGGGTGGTATATGAGCTGACTTGCTAATTTTCAAGTTGATCTTCCTATATTCTCCTGGCGTTGCATCTCCCTCACCGTCGGGCGGTGGTAGCAATCCATCAACAATCATCTTATGCATTTCGCAGATAAACGCTCTGTTGATTGGATATTCGCCGACATTTTCTTCAACAAAGGCCATTGCCTTTTCAATGTTCTGAATCTCCCTTATACCCGAAGAAACATTTTTAGTCCCCTCAATTTTAGTATCGATGTATTCAGCAATCGTTGTATTGTTCCCTTCGATCCTTGCTGAACCAATACTTTCGAGCGTATGAAATATGTGCTTCAATTGAAAGAACACCTTAGGGTGTGTCGATCCCCCAAGTTGCTTCTTCCTAAGATAGTCCAACTCAATTATCAAATCTGTAAGGGTAGAGTTAAAAGACGGTTCTACCATTTCTAAATCATAATGAGAAAATTCTGCTTCTGACATTTTCATTCAAGGTTTACAGGAATTGACAAATCAATATTCAACATTTAACATCACTCGTTGAGAAAGTTATATTTATCAATATATTGCTAACATACAACTATCCCAAACAATTAACAAGTACCGCTTTCAACATTTGCAAAACAGAAAATCTTTATTTGAACAAATGATCCTTAAGATGCCTGTCCTGGAGCAGGAAATTGTCGCCACCGAATAGCGACAATTCAGTTTAACAAAATCAAATATCACGTCGATGATCGCCGTCAAAATGGATTTTCGTAAACAGGATTCTGGATTTATACCCGATAAGGTATAAATCCTTCAATATTGATCAAACTGCGCCCGTTCGGGTATAAATTCATAAATATTCCATATTGGAATCTGGAATATTACCCTACTTTCGGTATCACTTCATGTGTTTGGACAAAATGTGCGAAGGGTTTTAAAAATGGTTTTTGGCTACGGCTAACTAACGCACCATTAGTTTCCCAAAAGATACCTTAAGCTCATTCTTCAGCCGAACAAAATAAACACCCTCAGCCCAGTTGGAAACATCAAGATTAAGCAGGTCTCCCCTAAGATTTTCTTTATCGAGGATGATGTCTCCCAATGAATTAAAAATTTGGAGACTTGTTGTTCCTGCTGAGTTCTCAGAAAAGTTTATGGTCACATTATGGTTCGCTGGGTTTGGATAAAGATTAAAATTAAGCGGATTGTTTTGGTCCATGACACCTGTAAAAGCTGGCATTTCAATTTGCCATAGATTGCCGGTTCCTTCTGCACTCGTTTCAATTACATAGATGCTGTTCCCTATAATTTCAGCATCTACCGGATGTTGAAACCCGGTTACAATCTTTTCGCAAGTGAAATAGTAGTTGTCTCCAGCTTCATTTTTGGTGAGGACAAAATGAAGCAGATCCTCAGAAAAATCGCCAAAAGGAGCCATCACTTTAGAGTAACCAGCCAAGGTAGAATCACCACGGGTCCAGCTGCTGACAAAACCATGACCTCTGTAATACGAAGTTAAAGCTGAATCATTGTCGAAAACAATGCCCAGCGGAGATCTGTGAGCTGTAAAGCTGTAAACCAGTTTAGCAACATCGCTTCCATCTTTAATTTCTCCTGTAAGGGTGTCCCTGAATTTATCCGCATCCGGCCCCACGTTTGCGCAAGGTTGGGTAAAAGTTACACCGGCTGGGGGTGGCGGAAAAGTGGGGTCGTTGGTACAAAAACCTTCTTTCCAGGCGGTAGATTCATGATTAATCATAATGTCCGTATTTGGGTCATAGTCCGGAAACTGCTGTGGATTTTGCAAATTCCCCATCACCCATGGAAATCCATAATGTTTACCTTGTTGCACCCAGTTCATCTCATCATCCATGTCACCACCTCCTGAATTTTCAACACCAATCAAATCCCCGTTCCCATTATAGGCCAGGTCGTATGTGTTGCGCAGTCCGCGGGCGAATATTCTATTTTCACTCTCCAAGGCAAGGTCGTCATCGGGTAACCACAAACTATCAGCATCAGCCGGAAATTGTAAGAACACCGTAGTAATTGGTTTATTTCTAATACCCGGATATAGCCCATATCGGGTTTGGATCTCACCATGATCACCTCGCGCTCCACTACCCAACAAAATGGTATCACCCGCGGCGTTTAGGATTAACCCGCTCATCAGGTGATCAAAATAATCTGCAGTTTCATAGGGTTCAGTTTGTGCAACCACCGACCAAGTCCTGGAACCATCTGGCTGAAGTTTTGCCCTAACAACCCTGCCTGCGGTAAGCGGTGTATATGGGTCAACATTTCCCGATAAATAAAGTGTGCTGTCAAAAAAACACATACCCTGCACATAGTCTATTCCATGGTTGGAAATATCGTAAACAAGACTGTCATATGCCGAGCCAGTAGCTGGTCTGACTACCAAATAAATTTTCCCTTCGTAAGTAGCGTAATACAACTTTCCAGAAATGGGATCAACCGCAAGGCGCACCACATAAGCTTTGACAGGACAAACTTTACTAATAACAATTTCCGGTTTTAACGCAGTTGGGAGTTGGGCATTACACCAATGAATGGACAAAACCATGACGAGGAAGCAAAAGTGATGCTTTACACTATTCATAAGGATGAAAATTAGTTTGTTAAACCATACATAAGCTAAAGATATCGGTTTGCGCTCCACTAAGCTTCAATTTGTTTTAAAAAGCAAAGCCAATTTGGCCATCGCCATAATGAGACCTTATGTTGAGCCACGAACGGTTTAATTAAACCAAACATGAATAATTCTATATCTTTATAAAAACTAAAAACCCTCACTCATGCAGATAATACAGCGTATTCAAAACAGAATTTACGAAATAAGAGGCGAAAGGGTAATGCTAGATTTTGATTTAGCGACTCTTTATGAAGTTGAAACAAGGGTATTAAACCAAGCTGTAAAACGAAATATCGAACGTTTTCCTGAAGATTTTATGTTTCAATTAAAGCCATTCGAATATGAAAACATAAGACAAAGGGTTAACGCAGTTCACCTAAGTTCATCATCACAAATTGTGATGATGGGAGATTTACCTCAAAATCGCACCGATAAGTATTTACCCTATGCCTTTACAGAACAAGGAGTAGCCATGTTAAGCGGTGTTTTGCGCTCAAGCACAGCTATCAGCATGAATATTGCCATAATGCGGGCATTTGTAGAAATAAGACGAATTTTATTAAAACCAACCGATTTAAAAGAACAACTAAATGAGATTAAAGAACGATTAGGTGAGCATGATGCACAGCTAAACCAAATATATGAAGCAATGGAAAACTTACTAGACGAAAAAATTGCTCAAAAAAATTGGGAAAATAGGGAACGAATTGGTTTTAAAACGAATATGCAGGAAAATGCCTAAATTATTGGTAACTACTGGCCAATTTCACCCATTCTCAAGAACAGTAACTCCCCTCCCTCCACCCTATTCCTTTTTTGGCCAAACCGCCAACCGCTCGAAACGGTTATTTATCGATAAATGGTGCCAACAAAGCTGTAATTAATTACCTTCATTGCGCTTAGCTTTATATTGAATTGGAGGCTAACAATATTTTGTGTTGGAGAATTGGCGAGCAGAAAATTCGATAAATTACCGGTTTACCTTGGCATAATTTACAAATACAGCATGTATTTATTCCCCAAAATCAATCCATCCATAAACGCCAGAATTATCCTGGCCGCTGGTTGCATTACCCTGCTAGTATCACTCTTAATCGTATACGGATGGGTATATAGCATTGAATCGCTTACGGCTTTTTTTCCCGGCACCGTAACCATGAAATTCAATACCGCTTTGTGTTTTGCTTTTTCAGCCATTGGCTTATTGACTTTTCAACTTGGTGAAAAAAGGAATACGCAAAAAAAAATACACAACCTAGCTATTCTATTGCTGATACTACTTAGTGGGCTTAGTCTGTTGCAGTACTTTATCGATATGCCTTTGTTTATTGATGAACTACTAATAAAAGACTACAATGCTCGTTTGACAGGGTATCCGTACCCGGGTCGAATGGCCACCACATCGGCACTGAACTTTTTAATGTATGGCGTTGCGCTGCGATGGTTGAATAGCGAGCGTAAAAGGCGCAGCCTAATTGGACAATGGATGCTCCATTTCATTTCGACTGTGGCATTAATGGCCTGTTTGGGTTATTTATATTCTGTACCAAGCTTTTATCGGTTTGATACGCTCACATCCATGGCAATACCCACTGCGGGTTTGTTTTTAATGCTATCACTTGCATCAACCTTACTTCGACCAACACTTGGTTTAACCAGTGTTTTTAGTGGGGAACAAGTGGGTAGTGTAATGGCGAAAAAAATATTCCCCATTTTAACTGCACTTTTAATAGCTATTGGTTTTGTTGAAGTAACGATATTTCAATCGCACCCCGTTTCCAATCAATTTTCCATTGCCATATTGGTAACCGCATTTATCCTGCTTGGGGTTTCCGTTATTTATTTTGTAAGCAATCAGCTTAATAAAATTGATTTAAAACGTACAGAAGCTGAAAAGCAAATTAGTGACTTAAACGTACATCTTGAAGAGCAAATAAAACTTAGAACTACAGAACTGCTTTCGGCCACCAGCAGTCTGCAGCTGGTAACCCAAGGCATAAATTTAGGCATCTGGGATACTGACTTATCTTCAGGAAAAATGAACTGGGAAGGAGCCATGTTCAATTTGTACGGCATTACTCCCAAAGATTTTGATGGCACCTATGACTATTGGCTTTCCACCCTTCATCCTGATGATGTGGAAAGGTGCAAATCAGCGCTAAATGAAGCCATGGCCAACGACAGCGAATTTAGCAGCGAGTATCGAATTATTTGGCCCGACCAATCTGTTCATTGGATAAAAGCGCTTGCCTATTCGCAAAAAAACAACGGCCAACCATCGCGCCTTCTCGGAATTAATTACGACATCACCCTACAAAAAAAGACCGAACTATTGCTTGAAGAAAGTAATCACCGGAATAAAATTTTTGTGGAGCAATCGCCTAGTTCCATTGCCATGTTCGACAAGGAAATGTACTTTGTTGCCGCCTCTGGGCAGTGGCTCGCCGACTATAACCTGTCCAGTGCATCTATTCTAAATAGAAAACTTTTCGAAGTTTTTCCATCCATGTTAAACGAATGGCGCCCCATTATTCAGCAATGCCAAAATGGTGAGGTATATCAAAAAGACGAGGTGCTGTTTCATAACGGTGACGGCTCAACCCGATGGATTAGTTTGGAGTTTAGACCTTGGTTTCAGAGTGGTGACGAAATTGGTGGTTTGCTCATGTTTACCGCCGATATTTCACATCGAAAATTTATTGAAGAACAACTCCGAATAAGTGAAGAAGCTTTTAGGGGCGCTTTTGAAAGTGCGGTAATTGGAATGGCTTTAATAGACACCGAAGGCCAATGGCTGAAGGTAAATCAAAGTTTATGCAAAATTGTTGGCTACTCGGCTCGAGAACTCACTTCCCTTACTATCCAAGACATTACCCACCCCGACGATCAAGCTATTAACTTGGCTCTTTTTCAAGATGTTAAATCAGGAATTAAGGAAAGTTACCAACTGGAAAAAAGATACCAGCACAAGGATGGTAATTATATCTGGGTGGTTTTGGCAGCATCGATGGTGAAGGATGTAAATGGAAACCCCATTTATTTTGTAGCACAAATTACCGACATCAGCCACAAAAAGGCGGCCGAAGAAAAACTACAAAATACACTTATTCACCTAAACAGCATTTTACAAGGTAGTTCGCAGGTTTCTATAATAGGAACCAATTTAACGGGTTCTATCACCTCATTCAACAAGGGTGCGGAGAATTTATTAGGCTATCGCGCTGAAGAGGTGGTTGGGCTCCATACTCCTGAATTAATCCATGTTCCAGAAGAAATAGAAGCACATAGCAAGGAGCTAAGTGCCGTTTTCAACAAAGAAATTAGTGGTTTCAATTCGCTTGTTGAATATGCTAAAAATGGAGAATTTGAATCAAAAGAGTGGACTTATGTTAGGAAAGACAAAACCACCTTTCCGGTACAACTTATTGTTACGGCACTTAAAAATTCCGGCAACGAAATTATTGGATTCCTTGGTGTTGCCAGCGACATCAGCCAGCTAAAAGCCGTTGAAACCGAGATAAAATCGTTGCTAGATGTTGCCAAAGCGCAAAACCAACGACTATTGAATTTTGCCCACATTGTTTCGCACAATTTGCGCTCGCACACAGCAAACCTGACCATGATTCTGAATTTAATGCAAGACGAAAACAACGAGATTGTGCAAAATGAAATGTTTCAGTTGCTTCGCGATGCTACCGTAAATTTAGGCGACTCGGTGACCAACCTCAACGAGGTAACAGCCATCACGGCCAAAACCGTGCACGATTTAACACCTGTCAACCTCCATTTGGCATTGAATAAGGCGCTCATTAATGTTCAGGCACTCCTGCACTCCTGTGATGGCGTTTGCCAAAACCAAGTGGACTCAACGGTTAAAATAATGGTAGTTCCCGCCTATCTGGATAGCGTCTTGCTCAATTTCTTGAGCAATGCCATAAAATATAGGTCGCCCGATCGAAAATTGGAAATTAATCTATCAGTCACCAGAGAAAACAATTTCACCGTTTTATCAATAAAAGACAACGGTTTAGGCATTGACCTAAAACACCATCGTGATAAAATTTTCGGCATGTACAAAACTTTCCACGGAAATGAAGATGCGAGGGGAATCGGCCTGTTTTTATCCAAAAACCAAATCGAAGCAATGGGGGGACGGGTTGATGTTGAAAGTGAGGTAAACGTTGGCTCAATATTCAAAATTTACTTTCATGAAAAAAATTGAACTAGCCTGCATAATAGACGATGACCCTATTTTTATTTTTGGCATCAAGAAAATGATGGCACTTGCCGATTTTTGCAATAGCTTTTTAATATTTCATAATGGTCAAGAGGCTATCAATCACCTAAAACCGCTTATTGAAAATCATGGTCAATTACCTGATGTCATCCTGTTAGATTTAAACATGCCCATAATGGATGGCTGGAACTTTTTGGATGAATTTACCAAAATTGAAACGCCTAAACCCATTACCATTTATATTGTAAGTTCGTCAATTAATAGCCTCGATTTAAGGCGAGCCAAGGATTACGAAAACGTAACTAAATATCTGGTAAAACCCATTTCCATGGCCGACCTAACAGCGGTATTGACTGATTTTAGCAATTAGTCAGTCGTTCTAGCTGATTTCATTAAATTGCCCTCATAAACCCTCGACCATGCAACTCCACCAAATTGAGAACAGAATTTACGAAGTGCGCAGCCAAAAAATAATGCTCGACTTTGATTTGGCTGAACTTTACAATACAGAAACCAAAATCCTTAAACAGGCCGTTAAGCGAAACATCATTCGATTTCCAACGGATTTTATGTTTGTACTTACTCGAGAAGAATACCAATCTCTAAGGTCACAAATTGTGACCTTAGAGATTGGTAAAGGAAAACACAGCAAATATTTAATAAAACCAATTTCCATGGCCAACCTAACCACGGTTTTGAACGAGTTTAGTGAGTAGCTAGTCATTCTAATTGATTTCATTAAATTGTCCTCATAAACCCTCGACCATGCAACTCCACCAAATTGAGAACAGAATTTACGAAGTGCGCAGCCAAAAAATAATGCTCGACTTTGATTTGGCTCTGCTTTATGAAACGGAGACCAGAATTTTGAATCAAGCGGTAAAACGCAATCTTGATATTTTTCCTTCCGATTTTATGTTTCGTTTAACAAAAATTGAATGGGAAACTATGTCATCACAGCTTGTGATGACATACCCTGACAAGCGACCAAAAATTGCAATTCCATTTGCTTTCACTGAACATGGTGTTGCCATGTTGGCCAATGTTTTAAAAAGTAAAAAGGCACGTCAAACCAGCATAGCAATTGTTCGAGCATTTATAGCCCTAAAACAATACGCCTTAAACCACAAAGACTTAACAGAAAAACTAAACGAGCTAGAAAGCCAATACAACCAACAATTTAAAGATGTTTATGAAGCGTTGAATTTCCTTTTAAAAAAAGACAAACAGCAGACTGACCAACAAGAGCGCAAACCAATAGGTTATTAGCCTTCATGAAATTAATGACAACAAAAAGAGTAAACCCATTTTACCGGATTTACTCTTTTAGAAGTTGTTAAACTAAAGACTGTTATTAGGCTCTACCCAACTGGCGAAGGAACAAGAAGTGGTCTCTTACCGCGCCAACAAATGTTCTGGCTTCATAATATGGAATCTCATATTTAGCAGCAACCTGCTTCACAATTTTGGCAATTCGCGAATAGTGAACATGCGAAATATTTGGAAATAAGTGGTGCTCAACTTGATGATTTAAACCACCAACAAACCAAGTAAAAATGCGGCTACCAGCCCCAAAATTACGGGTATTTTTAAGTTGGTGTACCAACCAGTTTTCTTCAATCTGGAGGTTTTCAGTTTCCAAATATTCTGATGTGGAGGTAACGTGTGCTGCTTGAAAAATAAGCGACAACAACAAACCAGCAACCATGTGCATGGCGACATAACCAATAATAATTTGCCACCAAGGAATATCGGTAATTAAAATTGGAATTAGAATTAAGTACACGTGATATAATATCTTGGTAAGTGTAATACCCACTACCTCGCGCCAGTAACTTGCCTTTTGGCTTTTTAACAAATCTTGCTTGTGGTATCTTTTCAATTGAATATAGTCATCATGACCAGTCCAATTAATGGTTAACAAGCTATAAAAGAACCAAGCATACAAGTGTTGGTAGCGGTGAATCCATTTTAGCTTGGCATTTGGCGAAAAACGCAACAATGAAATGTTGTGAATATCTTCATCGAAATGCTCAACATTGGTATAGGTGTGGTGCAACACATTGTGCTGTATACGCCACAAAACCGGGCTTCCGCCAAAAAGGTTTAATGAATAGGTTAATGGTTTGTTCAACCAGTCAAACGATGAAGCGTTTTTGTGGTTGGCATCGTGCATAACTACCAAACCAGTGGCCGTCATACCAATACCCATTAACAAGGCTAGAAATAAATTGCTTACCCAATTTAGGTCGGCAAAAAGAATAATAAAATAAGGGACTAGGTAAAGACCAAGAACCACAGGAACCTTAAGTAGGAATTTGTAACCACCGGACTTATTGATTCCCCTAGAACTGAAATAACTGTTAACT
>CAYMJL010000011.1:0-87636 GCA_964390915.1 uncultured Flavobacteriales bacterium | reverse complement strand
TGGTTACTTTTTTTGTCAAGAAAAAAAGTAAGGCGACAAAAGATTTTGAGAAAACATCTTTTTTGATTCCACTTTTTTGAAAAAGTGGAGCAAAAACTTGTCCTCGGTAAGCGCAAGGAATTTAATAAGCATTATCCTGCGTATACCGTGAAGAACCTATGGGCGGCTGCAAATTTTTGCGACTGTCGAAGAATTTAAAAGCGATTTTACTTCCAAGCAAAAATTTAAAGGCCGCTGTTACCTAACCATTAGCTTTCAGGATGAGTTCTTCACTTTGGCGCACCTAGGACGGGGCTTCGTATAAATCCCGCAACACAATGGCTAACTTGGTAAAACAACCTTTCTTTTTATGTTTTTTATCACAATGAACTGTTTGTATCTGAAATGATAGCTTAACCGTACGCTGTCTGAGAATGGTGCGTTTGGGTTGTAAATCGTTAATCCGTTAGCGGATAATTGAGATTTAAGTTACACCAGTCTTTATTCGCGATCAAAGTTACATGCGCAGGGTGGCGACAATATCAGTTTAATATTTGGAAACCTAGCTTTGAGTTTTTCCTGTTCGCTAAGGTTGTAATCCATATTCAATAAGTCGATGGTTTTTAGTTCAGGCATTTCATTGAGGCAGTTGGGTAGCCAGTAGAGGTTATTTTCCCAAAGTTTTAATGTTTTCAGCTGTAGTAGTTTGCAAATGCAGTCTGGAATGGTGTCAATGTCATTTTTACCTAAATCTAATTCCGTAAGCTGCTCCAATTGGCAAATGGCGGTAGGGAATTGTTGCAGTTTACACCCATTCAAGGTTAGTTTTTTTAAGTTAACCAATTGTGGTAAAACGGTGTCTAAATGGTGGTTTTTAGGTGCCTTTTTCAGTACCAGCGATTCCATGTCTTTTGGGTTTAATAACGCTTGTTCTACTGTTTTGGCAAGGCTGGAAACCGCTGTTTGACTATAGCCGCTGGCAAGGCAAGCGTACAGCATTAAGGTTAAAAGTGTGTTATAAGCCCAGTATTTGGATGGCTTTAATTCTATCATGGAAAAGTTGTTGTTGTAAGGCTTCAATACCCGAAAACTTAATTTCATCTCGAATACGGTCTACAAAGTGAACCGTAAGCTGCTTGTTGTAAATGTTACCGGTAAAATCGAACAAATGTACTTCAGGTACTACAGTTGTGGCCATTGCGTCAATGGTTGGTCGTTTGCCAATGTTCATCATTCCCCCATAAACAGTGCCCTCTACGGTAACTTGAACCGCGTAAACTCCAATAGCGGGTACAAGTTTATGCTTGTAAGCAATGGCTAAATTGGCGGTTGGAAAATTCAAGGTTTTACCCAGTTTTCGGCCTTCCACTACAGTGCCGGTAAGCTGGTATGTGTATCCAAGAAAACGATTTGCGGTAGTTATATCGCCTTCCAAAAGTGCGTGACGAATTTTGGTGGAACTAATATTAACTTGATCAATGTCTTTAGCAGGGATTTCCTGTACACCAAAATTAAAAAGCTTTGACAATTCTTGCAGGTGCTCCAAATTACCCTCACGGTTTTTCCCAAATTGGTGGTCGTAACCAATAACCATTTGGTGTAAACCAATTTTGTTGACCAGTATATCCCGTACAAATTCCAATGCACTTAAGCGCGAAAACTCCTTGGAAAAGGGATAGATAATAAGGTGGTCAATGCCCGCTTTTTCCAGCAAGGCAATCTTTTCTTCCTGGGTGTTTAACAATTGCAAATCGGTGTCATCCGGAAAAATGACCATTCTAGGATGTGGGTAGAAAGTAAAAATTACCGACTCGCCACCTAAACTTCTTGCCGACTGCTTTAGGTTATCAATTATTTTACCGTGACCCAAGTGTACACCGTCAAAAGTCCCCGTGGTTAAAACCGGCTTTTGAATAGACTTTATTTCTTCGAGACTGTGATAAACCTTCATTCTTGTTTTCTCAACGTTAAAAAAAATGTTTAGGCATAAAACCCTTTGGATACGTTGCGACCGTAAATTTATTCAAAATCTGTTAGCTCAAATTTTTGGTTAGTCTTGGAGTTATTATTACTTTCGCGCCCAAATTGAAAGACTAAATAAATCTAATACCATGTCGAATAATATCGGTAAAATAACCCAGATCATTGGGCCTGTAGTAGACGTAAGTTTTGATGGGGGTTCTGTACTTCCAAATATTTACGATGCATTAGAGGTAACCAAAGAAAACGGACAAGTTGTAGTTCTTGAAGTTCAACAGCATGTTGGAGAAGACACTGTACGTGCAATTTCTATGGATTCTACCGAAGGGTTGAGTCGTGGTGTTGCGGTTACTGCAAAAGGCAGCCCTATTATGATGCCTGTTGGTGAGCAAGTAAACGGTCGTTTGTTTAACGTTATTGGTGAAGCAATTGATGGTATTGGCAATATTTCTTACGATAAAGGCCGCTCGATACACCGTGAAGCACCAAAATTTGAAGAACTAACAACAACTGCCGAAGTTCTATTTACCGGTATTAAGGTAATTGACCTTATTGAGCCTTATGCAAAAGGCGGTAAAATTGGTTTGTTCGGTGGTGCTGGTGTAGGTAAAACTGTACTTATTCAGGAATTGATTAACAACATTGCAAAAGCATACAACGGTATGTCGGTATTTGCTGGTGTTGGCGAACGTACACGTGAAGGAAATGACCTTTTGCGTGAGATGATTGAATCTGGAATTATTAAATATGGCGAAGAGTTTTCTCATTCGTTAGAAAAAGGTGGATGGGATCTTTCTAAAGTAGATTTAGAAGCACTTAAAGATTCTCGTGCAACATTCGTATTTGGACAAATGAACGAACCGCCTGGAGCCCGTGCTCGTGTTGCTCTTTCAGGTCTTTCAATTGCAGAATATTTCCGTGATGGTAACCCAGAAGATGCAACCGGAAAAGACATTCTTTTCTTCGTAGATAACATCTTCCGTTTTACTCAGGCAGGTTCTGAAGTATCGGCACTTTTAGGTCGTATGCCATCAGCGGTAGGTTATCAGCCAACGCTTGCTACCGAAATGGGTACCATGCAAGAGCGTATTACTTCTACCAAACGCGGTTCTATTACTTCTGTTCAGGCGGTTTATGTACCTGCAGATGACTTGACCGACCCTGCTCCAGCTACAACTTTTGCTCACTTAGATGCAACTACTGTACTTTCTCGTAAAATTGCTGAGCTTGGTATCTACCCAGCGGTAGATCCATTGGATTCTACTTCTCGTATTCTTTCTGCCGAAATTGTTGGTGAAGCTCACTACAATTGTGCTCAGAATGTTAAAGAGTTGTTGCAACGTTACAAAGAACTTCAGGATATTATCGCCATTCTTGGTATGGATGAACTTTCTGAAGAAGATAAGAAAGTGGTTCACCGCGCACGTCGTGTGCAACGTTTCCTTTCTCAACCTTTCCACGTTGCCGAGCAGTTTACTGGTCTTAAAGGTGTTCTGGTTCCAATTGAAGAAACTATCCGTGGTTTTAACATGATTATGGACGGTGAAGTTGATGAGTATCCTGAGGCAGCATTCAACCTTGTTGGTACTATTGACGAGGCTATTGAGAAGGGTAAAAAGATGCTAGCTAACGCTTAATAACGTTCTGCTACTATGAAACTCGAAATTATAACACCAGAAACTACCTTGTTTCAAGGAACAGCCGCAGCGTTGGTTGTTCCGGGAACTGATGGGTTTATTGGTATACTAGATCATCACGCTCCATTAATTTCTACCTTGAAAGCGGGCGAAATTAAGATTACTGATGAGAAAGGTGCGAATACCTTTTTCCCAATAAATGGTGGTGTGGTAGAAGTACTGGCCAACAAAGTAATTGTATTGGCTGATTAATTAAAACAGTCGTACCTATTTATAAAACCCAGCTGGAAACGGCTGGGTTTTTTTGTTACTTGGTGGTCCAAATGAATTGGAATAGTTAATCTAATTAAAATGCAAAAAACTTGGTTAATAACAGGCTGTTCAACAGGCTTTGGTCGTGAGCTGGCCAAACAAGTATTGGACTTGGGCTACCGGGCAATCGTTGCCTCTCGAAATGTTGATGATGTAAAGGATATTGTGGCCAATTTTCCGGAAACGGCTCTGTCTGTTGAGTTGGACGTTACTAACCCCGAACAAATAAGCAAAGCTGTTAAGGCAGGTGTCGATAAATTTGGGCGAATTGATGTATTGGTAAACAATGCCGGCATCGGTTATTTTGGGGCGGTCGAGGAAAGTGAAGATGATGCCTTAAGGAATATGTTCGAGATTAACTTTTTCGGTCTGACCAAAGTAATTCAAGCTGTTTTACCCATTATGCGTCAGCAGAAAAGCGGCCATATTTTAAATGTCGCTTCCATAGCCGGATTAATTGGGTATCCTGGAATTGGCTTTTATAACGCCACTAAATTTGCCGTAGATGGCATGTCGGAGGCTTTAAGCAAGGAGGTTACACCGCTGGGTATTAAGGTTACCATCATTTCCCCCAGTGGTTTTCGCACCGATTGGGCTGGGCGTTCGGCCGCTGAAACCCAAATTTCTATTGCCGACTACGCCGAAACGGCTCATGCCAACACGCAAAACATCAGGAATAGTAGCGGCAAGCAATCTGGTGACCCGGTACGGGCGGCCAAAGCCATTATTAAAGCGGTTGAATCAACTAATCCACCTTTGCATTTGTTGTTGGGTGCAGCAGCGCTAAAAAACGCCCGAATTAAGCTAGAGGATTTAAGACGAGATTTTGATCAGTGGGCAGAGGTGTCAGTGGCAGCCGACTTTCCGAAGAATGCTTGAAAAAACGATGTTGACGATAAAAAATTGAGCGTGAGTAAGTGTAAAAAACTTAACTTTGCGCCCCTAAAAAGTAAGCTAATAATTTGTAGTTCAAATGAAAATTCAACAGGAAAACATCGATAAGCTGAATGCTGTTTTAAACATTACCTTAAACCCTGAAGATTATAGTGCTTCTTACGAGAAGGCTTTGAAAGATTACGGTAAAAAAGTTAGTCTTCCTGGCTTTCGTGCCGGAAAAGTACCAGCGGCTGTTGTGAAAAAACGTTTTGGCAAGTCATTATTGGCTGATGAAATCAATAAATTGATTAACGCTACCATTACCAAACATATTCAAGAAAATAAATTGGAAGTATTGGGTAACCCGCTTCCTCGCAATATTGAAGCCGATGGTGGCGACTGGGATAACCCAGCCGATTTTAATTTTAGCTACGATTTGGGCTTGGCGCCTCAGTTTGAAATAAAACTTTCTAGCAAAGACAAGCAAAACTTCCACCTGATAAAGGTTGATGCCGCGATGGTTGACAAGCAAATTGTTGACATTTCTCGCCGTTACGGAAAACTGAGCACCCCAGAAGTGGCTGCTGATAATGATTTGGTAATTGTTGACCTTGCCGAATTGGATGAAACCGGTGCAGTTAAGGAAGATGGCATTACTGCTTCGACAACCGTTAGCCTAGAGTTTGTAAAGGACAAGGCAACGAAAAAAGCGTTAATTGGAACCAAGGTGGGTGACGTAGTGCAAGTAGATGCCAAGAAATTGGCTGAAGACGAGCACGACCTAATGCGCATGCTAAAGTTGACTGCTGAAGAATTGAAAGCACTTTCTTCGACCTTCAACTTAACGGTTAAAGAACTTCGTACACTTGCCCCAGCTGAACTGAACCAAGAATTGTTCGATAAAGTTTTCGGCCCAGAGACGGTTAAAACCGAAGAAGAATTCCGTGCAAAAATTGCCGAACAATTAAAAGGCAACTTTGTAAACGATAGCAACCGCTTGTTTAAGCGTGATGTTACCAATACTTTGTTGGAGAAAGTAAACATTACTTTGCCGGATGAGTTTTTGAAGCGTTGGATCATGGCCAGCAACGAGCGTCCGCTTACCCACGAGCAGTTGGAAAACGATTACTCGGGTTATGCTAATGGCTTAAAATGGCAGCTTATTGAGAACAAGCTTTTCCAAGAAGGTGGTCTTAAAATTGAAAACGAAGATTTAATGACCGAAGCCAAAGTAATCATGGCCGACCAATTTGCCCGTTACGGTGTGCCTATTGACAGCGATGAGCTTTTGGTTCAAAGCGCTCAGCGTTTGCTGGGCAATCGTGATGAAATGAAATACGTTTACGAGCAAGTTGCCGAGAAAAAACTGATGTCATTTATTAAGGAAAATATTACCATTAAAGAGGTTGAAGTGAGCTTTGACGAATTCGTGAAATTGGCCAATTCGCCTAAGTAATTGAAAATAAATAAGTTTTGAGAACCCCGCTGAAATTCTTCGGCGGGGTTTTTTCTTGCCCGGAAATTGGCAAAAATCGCTTTCTCAAAATCGCTAACAAATTTTGACAAATGCTAGTCGATTTTTTGCCGATAAATCCAAATCAATTAGTAGTTTTAACCCAAAACCAACGGTATCATGAACTTCGGAAAAGAATTTAGACAGTACGCTACAAAACACCAAAACATTAATGGCATGGTGGTAGACAACTATATTACTTCGTCATTAACGCCATACATTATTGAAGAACGTCAATTGAACGTTGCTCAGATGGACGTTTTTTCACGTTTAATGATGGATAGAATTATCTTTTTAGGAACAGGAATTAACGATCAGGTCGCCAACATTATTCAGGCTCAGTTGTTGTTCTTAGAAAGTATAGATTCTAAAAAGGATATTCAAATTTACATGAACTCACCGGGTGGTAGTGTTTATGCTGGTTTAGGAATTTACGACACCATGCAATACATCAACCCCGATGTGGCTACAATTTGCACTGGTATGGCCGCCTCTATGGGAGCTGTGCTTATGTGTGCTGGTGCCAAAGGAAAACGTACGGCATTGCGTCATGCTCGTGTTATGATTCACCAACCAATGGGTGGTGCCGAAGGACAAGCTTCTGATATTGAAATCACCGCTCGCGAAATTCAGAAATTGAAAAAAGAGCTGTACGATATTATCGCTCACCATTCTGGACAGAGCTATGAGAAAGTTTATGCCGATAGTGATCGTGACCACTGGATGATTGCAGAAGAGGCCAAAGAATACGGAATGATTGACGAGGTGTTAATCAGAAATCCTAAAGGAGTTTAGTCTTTAAATAGTAATTTAGTAGCAAGGGAGGGTCAAATCCTCCCTTTATTTTTTAGTTAACTTTGCACACTAATGGCGAAGAAAGAAAATACAACAACAAACGAGGTAAGGTGTTCCTTTTGCGGCACGCCGAAATCACATACACGTTTATTAATTGCCGGTATTAATGGCCATATATGCGAAAACTGCATTGTACAGGCTGGCCAAATTTTGTCGGAGGAAGAAAACCACACCCAAAAAGGCAAAAACACCAACAAGTTAAACTTGCAGAAGCCCATTGCCATTAAAACCTATCTCGATGAATACGTGATTGGACAATTGGAGGCAAAAAGGGTGTTGAGTGTGGCGGTTTACAACCACTACAAGCGCTTGATGCAAAAAGGGGACAAAGATGGTGTCGAAATTGAAAAATCGAATATTATTCTGGTAGGCCCAACTGGTACTGGTAAAACCTTATTGGCAAAAACCATAGCCAAAATGCTCGATGTGCCGTTTTGTATTGCCGATGCCACGGTACTTACCGAGGCTGGATATGTGGGCGAGGATGTGGAAAGTGTATTAAGCCGTTTGCTGCAAGCAGCCGATTTTGATGCCGCTAAAGCGGAACGAGGAATTGTATTTATTGACGAGATAGATAAAATTGCGCGTAAAGGCGATAATGCTTCAATAACCCGTGATGTGAGTGGCGAAGGGGTGCAGCAGGCATTACTAAAACTGCTGGAAGGTTCTGTTGTTGGTGTTCCACCACAAGGAGGAAGAAAACACCCTGAACAGAAACTGGTTCAAATCGATACACGCAACATCCTGTTTATTTGTGGTGGGGCATTTGCCGATATTGATAAAATCATTAAACGCCGGGTTAAATCGGCCGCTGTAGGCTATGCCTCATCGCGCGACACAGTTCATATCGACGATGACAATATACTGCAATACATCGGGCCACAAGATTTGAAAACCTTTGGTTTAATCCCCGAATTGATTGGGCGTTTCCCATCATTAACTTACCTAAATCCATTAGAAAGAAGTTCGTTGGTACGCATTCTTACCGAACCTAAAAACGCACTCATTAAGCAGTATGTCAAGCTGTTCGAAATGGATAATATTAAGTTGAGTTTCGACAAAGAGGTACTCGATTTTATTGTGGACAAAGCCATCGAATTTAAATTAGGTGCACGTGGATTACGAAGCATTTGTGAGGCTATTCTTACCGATGCGATGTATCAACTGCCTTCGCAGGAAAACGTTAAAGAATTTAAGATAACGTTAAGTTATGCCGAAGAGCAGTTCGGTAAATCAGAAATGAGTACGCTTCGCGTGGCATAACAACTTCAATAATTTGTTCTTAAACCCTTCAAAACCTACGTGGATTTTGAAGGGTTTTTTGTTTTTTGGAAATGAATTTAGCGTTGCTTTATTTTCATTAACCTTGCCAACAAAAAGAATATGCAAATATTAACCAGTCCCAACGCTCCGGCCGCAGTTGGGCCCTATTGTCAAGCTATTGTTCCGTCGGCTCCCGGAGTGCCGGTTTTTTTGTCGGGGCAAATTGGTCTGAATCCAAAAACGAATACGTTGCAGGAAGGTCTGGAAGCACAAACCAGACAATTGTTTGCCAACATTTCGGCAGTATTGGCCGAAACAGGTTTGACGCTGAATGACGTGGTTTATGCCAATGTGTTGTTAGAAAACATGGACGATTTTAAAACCTTCAATGGCTTTTATGCCGAAATTTTTGGTGAGCACCGACCCACCCGGGCAGCCTATTCGGTTGATAAGTTGCCGTTGGGCGCTTTGGTTGAAGTGGTCGTAATTGCTTGGAAAAAGTTTTAAGAAGCTCCAGGATATACGCAAAGAGCCCCGAATTTTCGGGGCTCTTTGCATTTATAATGACCTTAATCTAATTAGAATGGCAAATCATCCTGATCATCGCTACCAGCAGCGAAAGCTTGGCTAACACTCTCGGCCGAAGCTGGAGCAGGTGCCGGAGCAGATTGATTGTGTTGTTGTGGTGGAGCACCCGCAGAACTACCTGTCAAGGCTTCAATTTTCCAGATTCTTAAATCGGTATACCACTTTTGGTTGTACTCGCGCGATTGCACATCGAAGCTAACTTTAACATCGTTGCCAACTACAAAGCGATCCAACATGGCGGCTTTGTCATTCCATGCCGAAAAACATATTTTCTTTGGGTACTGATCGGCTGTTTCAATAATGAACTCCTTCTTAACCCATTGGCCGTTAGCTCCTTGTCCGCTGGCCCCTTCTAAAAACAAAACGATTTTCCCGTTGATTTCTAAACTCATCTTCTAAACTTTAGCGAACAAACTTACACACATCTGCATAAATTTTTGCTCATTGTTGACAAAAAAATGAGGTCACCGGATTGGCAACCTCATTCAAGTATTTTAAACCAAAAGATTAATTAATCTTTCAGAATGGTTCGGCTGATTACAATTTTCTGTACCTCAGAAGTTCCTTCGTAAATCTGCGTGATTTTTGCATCGCGCATCAAGCGTTCTACATGGTATTCCTTAACAAAACCGTAACCGCCATGAATTTGTACCGCCTCAATGGTGGTGTCCATAGCCACTTTCGAAGCAAACAATTTAGCCATTGAACCACTTAAATCATAGTCTTCGTGGTTGTCCTTTTGCTTGGCTGATTTAATGCAAAGCAAACGAGCAGCTTCAATCTGCGTAGCCATATCGGCCAGTTTAAATTGAATGGCTTGGTGTTCAGAAATTGGTTTGCCAAATGCTTTGCGCTCTTTTGAATAAGCCAATGCCAATTCGTAAGCACCAGAAGCTATTCCTAAAGCTTGGGAAGCAATACCAATACGTCCACCTGACAAGGTTTTCATGGCAAACTTAAACCCGAAACCATCTTCGCCAATGCGGTTGGCTTTTGGCACTTTAACGTCGGTGAACATTAAGGTATGGGTGTCGCTGGCACGAATGCCCAGTTTGTTTTCCTTGGCTCCAATGATGAACCCTTCCATGCCTTTTTCAACAATCAGGGCGTTGATTCCTTTGTGGCCTTTGGCAACATCGGTTTGGGCAATAACCAGGTAGGTAGATGCGCTGTTACCGTTGGTAATCCAGTTTTTGGTGCCGTTTAGCAAGTAGTAGTCGCCCATATCAATGGCGGTAGTACGTTGCGAAGTAGCGTCTGATCCGGCTTCAGGTTCTGAAAGGCAAAATGCCCCTATTTTCTCGCCTTTAGCAAGTGGAGTAAGGTATTTTTGTTTTTGTTCCTCAGTTCCGAAAGTTTCTAAACCCCAGCAAACCAACGAGTTGTTTACCGACATGATAACCGAGCAAGAAGCATCTACTTTAGATATTTCTTCCATAGCCAATACGTAAGAAACAGCATCCATACCGCCTCCGCCATATTTAGGGTCTACCATCATCCCCAAAAAGCCCAATTCGGCCATTTGTTTTACTTCTTCGGTAGGGTATTTTTGGTGCTCGTCTCTTTCTATAACACCTGGTTTTAGTACATTTTGAGCAAAGTCACGAGCTGCATCGCGAACCGCAATTTGCTCTTCTGTAAACTGAAAATTCATATGGAAATATTTTGTCCTATGTTTAGCCCCGCAAAAGTATAATTTAGAGCTATTGTTAGTTCAAACTATTTCAAATTAATTATTGGTGTTAGTGGATGCCTATCAGATTATTGGATTAATGTCAGGAACATCGCTCGATGGGCTCGATATTGCGCACTGTGAATTTAGGTTTGTTGACCAAAAATGGCACTACAGCATTACTTGTGCTGAAACCGTTGCGTATCCGGCTGAATTAGAGGAAAGGCTTAAATCGAGTACACTGTTAAGTGGTCTTCAACTTAGTTTGTTGCATACCGATTTGGGTATTTATTTTGGGCAACAGACGCGACAATTTCTGGATAAAAATAAGCTGAAAGCAGATTTTGTGAGTAGTCACGGTCATACCGTTTTTCATCAACCAAAAGAATCACTTACGCTTCAAATAGGTTCTCCGGCTCATATTGCCGCCAAGTGTAATCTTCCTGTTGTGGCCGATTTTAGAACTGGTGATGTGGCGCTTGGAGGAAATGGTGCGCCATTGGTACCCATTGGTGATGAACTGTTGTTCAACGAATTTGATGTTTGTTTAAACCTCGGCGGAATAGCTAATTTTTCCTACCGGGCTAACGGCAAGCGATTGGCATACGATGTTTGTCCGTTTAATTTAATTTTCAATTACTTAAGCAATCAGCTAGGCGTTAAATATGACGATGGTGGCAGTTTAACCAGAACAGGGACGGTAAATGAAAATCTATTAAAGCAATTAAACGCGCTTGATTTTTACCGCCAAATTGGACCGAAATCACTCGGTTGGGAATGGGTGGAAAGCGAGGTCATTCCTTTGTTTGAACAAAACCGTGATTTGGTAGAAAACCAGCTGGCGACCTTTTGCCAACACGTTTGTCAGCAGCTTGAAAAAGCATTTCCTGAAAATACCCAAAATATATTGATTACTGGTGGTGGGGCTTACCATCGTTTTTTTATTGAACAACTGGGTTTGCGACTGCCAAATCTTAGGTTGGTCATTCCAGACGATGAAATTATACAATACAAAGAAGCGCTGATATTTGCTTTTCTGGGCGTGTTGCGCTGGCGCAATCAGATTAACTGCTTGAGCTCGGTTACTGGCGCTTCTACCGATTCAATTGCTGGTGCCATTTATTTAAGTTAGGTATGACAATTTCTGAACTCCGCGACCTACTCCAGCAAAGGGTACATGTTAGTGAGGTAAAACATCTCGCCAATGAAATAGCAAAAAGCAAAGAGAACGTGGATTTGCTGATGCGGGTATTTTTGGAAAATGAAGGATTAGCGGCACGTTATGCTTCGTGGGTGTTGCAGCACGTTTGTGATATCAATCCGCAACTGGCTGATCCGTATCAGAAAAAATTACTAGAACTTCTTAGGGTAGAGGCGCATGCATCGGTTCATCGCTGCGCCCTACGTGCTTTGGAGCTGATTGAAATTAAAGAAGAATTGGTGCCTGAGGCTATCGAAATCGGCTTTAATTATTTGATTGATGTTTCGCAGCCTATTGCCATGAAGGTGTATTCCATGGGGCTGTTGTTCAATTGTTGCAAACCATATCCGGAATTGTTGGCTGAACTTAAAATGCACATCGAGGAGCAACTACCACGTCAATCGCCGGGGTTTAAAAGCAAAGCCAAAAAGGTCTTGGCGGGTATTGCTAAACAGACAAAAGCAATTAAAAAATACTGATACCGGCGGTAAGCACAAATCGATAGTTAAGTCCCGAGTAGCCAGGACGGAAGGGATCTGAGTTTTGGTCGCGCGGAACGGTCAGCGATGATGAAACAGTAGCGTTTTGGTAGCTAATTCCCATACAGGCATCGAAAAAGAAAAAGTTGTTGGCATACAAACGGCCACCTACCAAACCAAAAACATCCACTCGTTTGATAGTCTCCGTTTGGTCGGCCAATTGATAACTGTAATAGGTTAAATTGTCTTCGTTAAAAGGTTCGAAGTTAAAGTCTTCAAATTCGAGATTTATTTGGTGGTAACCCATGCCAAAACCCCAATACAACATGCGTAATTCAAATGGGTCAAGCGGTTTAGCAAATTTCAGCATGGCCTCAGCGCCAAAACCCGAAACTTGGTCGGGCGAAAATTCACCCTTTTGGTTGTCAGGTTGAAGACCTCGGGTGCCCATATAACTGGTGGTTGTACCCGAATAGATTATTGGAGACAAGGCTAGCAATATCGGTTTTTGTTTGCCAATTCCGGTTTCCAGTTCAAAGCGAATCTTGTTGAATAGGAGTGAAATGGGTGAAAAACCCGCACTAAATTTTGGTTGGGTCGATTTTAGGGGTTGAAGCACTTGTTGGCCTTGCCCAAAAAGCACACAGGCAACTAACAAGCCGGATAAAACTAACTTTTTCATAAGGGTTGTACTTTGGCGATTTTACTTAAAAAGTTAAGATTTCCGTTGGCGTAATCGTATTGGTAAATACCGTCATCGGCACTAACGGTTAGAAGGTTGTTTCCTGCAATGCAATCGTTTGCAGCTAAGGTTGCGGTCTTTTTATGCACGACTAGGTTGCTAATCGTGCTTCGATCGAACATGGTGATGTTCTGGTCACAAACAAATAACCATTTTCCATCTAATGCCAATCCCTTTGGGTTGCTTAAGTTTTTAAAGGAAACTATATAAGGCTCATAAATGTTGGCGATGTTGTATACAATAAGTTGATTGGCACCGGTGGAACAATTCACACGAGAACTGCTTAGCGTAACAAAAGCAAATTGGTTGTCGGCTACCACAGGGTCGCAAGCCCTAAAATGGCTAACTACATTACTTAGTACGGGCAAATCGGGGTTGCTCACATCCATAAAATAAACGCCCTGACTGGAGCCAATAAACAAGTTACTGTTTAGGGAATAGATGGTTTCAATGTCATTGCCAACGGCAACATCGGTGCCTTTTACTGGTTTGGCTCCATTTGCCAGTGAAAATACATGCAAGGTCGAGTTGTCTACCGTGTAAAGATGGTTGCCATTTAGCGCAAAACGAGCAGTAGAACCACTTAAACCGGTTCCGGAAAAAGTTTCCGCCGAACCGTCTTTTCCACATTTATAAAGCAATGCCGCGGTAAGCATCAATGCCAAAGCGAGTTTAAGAATTTTCATAAGTCAGGTTAAGGGCGTTTCCATTCAACGATAATTAAGCCTTCTGGGCGATGGCTTTTTTCATAAACAATTGGCATTTCTCGTTGGTCGGGTGGTAAACTTTCTGGAAATACGTTTTCCTGCCGGTCTACCAATTTTATATCGCCTAGGTTAGAAATGTCGAGTGTAACTAAATCGACGGCATTGTCGGCATACAAAAAGCCATCTTTAATGGCCAAATCAATACAGCCTGGAATTCGGATAAATGACTTGGGTAGCGGTTGGCTCGGGTTGGTGTTGTCGAAAACATGAATGCCTTTGTAGGGTTCAACAATAAAAAGAATGTTGTTAAACCGGTTCATTTTACCAGTGTTTAACAGCGGTTTGGTTTCCCGAAGCCCTACCGACCGATTTAGTTCATCGCGGTGCATCATAATAGGGATGTATTCGGTAAGTGGAACCTCCACCGGCGATGATGATCCTGAAAACAAAGCGATAATGGCAATGGCGTAAAAATACCTGAGCATAAAAAGTTGCGGGTTGATGAAGTGGAAAATTAATAAAAACCATTCAGCAAAAAATGATTTTTAAAAAATACCCGGTTTAGGGTACGGAGAATATCTCCACAAATGAGGCAATCCGTTTACTTTTGCGATTCCATAGATTGAAATTATGAAATACCTAACCACCTTGTTGGCTGTATTGGCCATTGTATTGTGTGTCGTGCTTTTTTACCGACTAGATACTATTGCGGTAGATAAACCGCAACCGACCGATGAACAGGCTGTCGAAGAGGATACAAAAACAACTGATGTAGATGTTGTTGCGGTAATGGGGCGTTTGCAGATTTATATGAACAAGCTGTATTTTGCCGGAAAGGAAGAAAACAAGGCCTTGTACCAATTTTATCTGAATGAATTGCGCGAAGGCATGACCGAGGTGGAACACGCTAACGTTTCTATGGATGGAGTTTCGGTAAGTGAAAATATGACTGCTTTTGGTTTGCAATCGTTAAAAGTTATTGAAAAACGGGTAGGAGAGGAAGGGTTTAAAAACTTCAATGAGCATTATGCCAACGTAATTACCGCCTGCAATAGCTGCCATAAAATTTCTAAAAAAGGATTTATAAATATTACCGTGCCTAAAACTCCGATTTTCGATAATCAGGTTTACACCAAAGGCGAGTTTTCGGACATGGTGGTCGATACCGATGGCGATTAATGCAGCTTCAGGACTTTTTTACCTACCAATTAAAGGCGCTTACGCGTCACGGGGTGCATTCGCCGTTTATTTATGTCTTGCAAGACCAAGTTTTCCTGGATAAAACCAACTACCCAGTGTATGCAAATGGCGAAGCTTTGTTGAGGAAATTAAAAAGCGATAAGACAATAATTTGCCTAACTGATCTTGGGGCGGGCTCTAAAAAACCGGCTAAGGTTAAAACGGTAGGACAAATTGCGCAACAAGCCACCCAGCAAAAAAAATACCGTGAGTTACTGTTCAGAATGGTGAAGTGGTATCAACCAGCAACCGTATTGGAACTGGGTACATCGCTAGGCGTCACTACCAATTATTTATGGGCTGGTTTGCCAGCTGGTGCAAAGCTGTTTACGTTGGAAGGTGACCCAGCAATACTTGCCTTTGCCAAAACAAACACATTACCGGCCAACGATAATCTAACAACCGTACTGGGTAATTTTGATGACACCTTGCCCACGCTTTTGGACACCTTGCCTGCTGTTGACTTTGTTTACTTAGACGGTAACCATACTTATGACGCTACCATGCGTTATTTCAATTGGTTGTTGCCAAAACTATCAGAACAGGCCATTTTGGTTTTCGATGATATTTATTGGAGCGATGGAATGAAAAAAGCGTGGCAGGAAATCATTAAGCACCCATGTTGTCAATATACCGCCGACTTATTTCAGCTCGGTTTGGTGTTTTTTACACCTGCCAAGGTTAAGCAGCATTTTGTGTTGCGTTATTAAGACCAATTAATTTTTCTTTTTACCGTTCCTAACAACAAGTCGATTGGCATTAGTTTCTGTCTTATTTTCGACAGGCCAAACAGGCATTGTTATCTTTGTAGACTTATGCAGCCAATTATAGAGTTAGCGGGTATTGCCCGGAAATATCAAATCGGAACCGAAGTTATTCACGCGTTGAAATCAATTACGCTGAACATCTACAAGAACGAATATGTGGCCTTGATGGGGCCATCGGGTTCGGGGAAGTCAACCCTGATGAATATGTTGGGTTGTTTGGATACGCCAACCGCAGGAAAGTATGTGCTAAATGGTACTGACGTTAGTTCCATGGAGGACAACGAATTGGCCGAGATTAGGAACAAAGAAATTGGCTTTGTTTTTCAAACGTTTAACCTTATGCCACGTTATACGGCGTTGGAAAACGTTGCTTTGCCACTTATTTATGCGGGAGTTTCGAAAGAAGGAAGAAATTTAAGAGCCGAAGAGGTATTGCGGCAAGTTGATTTGGGAAACCGAATGGATCACAAACCCAACGAACTTTCTGGAGGTCAGCGCCAACGGGTTGCTGTGGCAAGGGCTTTGGTCAATCATCCTTCCATTATTTTGGCCGATGAGCCTACCGGAAACCTGGATAGTAAAACCAGTTATGAAATAATGGCGCTTTTTGAAACCATTCACAAAGCAGGCAACACCATTATTATTGTTACTCACGAAGAGGACATTGCTATGCACGCGCATCGCATTGTTAGGCTGAAAGACGGTTTAATAGAAAGTGACAACCCGAATACGCCTATTTCGGTACACGAGCGCATGCAAGCTGCCAATCATTAATTTAAGAATCAGTTCATGAAAGTATATACCCGCCGGGGTGATGCCGGTGAAACCTCACTTATTGGCGGAACCCGCGTTTCAAAAGATTCCTTGCGAATAGAATCGTACGGAACGGTTGACGAATTAAATTCTTTTGTGGGTTTACTGCGCGATCAGGATATTGATCGGCATGCCAAGGAAATTCTTATTGAAATTCAAGATCGTTTGTTTACGCTCGGTTCGTTGTTGGCCGAAAGCCCGGATGGGAGTAAAATGCAATTGCCGCAGGTAAACGAAACCGACATTGATTTGCTGGAAAAGGAAATGGATGCAATGGATAGCTTGCTGCCACCCATGCGCAATTTTGTTTTGCCTGGTGGACATCCGGCGGTTTCTATCGCTCATGTTTGCCGCACGGTTTGCCGAAGGGGCGAACGTTTGGTGGTGAACTTGGGTAAAAGCGAAGAGCTAAATCCCATTCTTTACAAATACTTAAACCGACTTTCCGATTACTTTTTTGTACTGTCGAGAAAATTGGCACACGATTTAAAAGTGGAAGAAACACCATGGAAACCCAGAATGTGATAAGTTTCGTACTTCTTTTTGGTGTTAGATTTAAGTCGATTTCCTGCTGAAAATAAGGTGAACACAGCGTTTACAATTTCTTAAACCAGTGCGAATATTTAGGGGCTTGCATAAATCACTAAAAAAATTACTTTTGCGTTCATTAAAAAAGAGAAAAAATCATTTTAGCATATGTACTGGACACTTGAATTAGCCTCCTACCTAGAAGATGCACCTTGGCCTGCTTCAAAAGACGAATTGATAGATTTTGCCATTCGTACTGGTGCTCCTTTGGAGGTTGTTGAAAACTTGCAAGAAATTGAGGACGAAGGTGAGATTTATGAAACCATCGAAGAAATTTGGCCAGATTATCCAACCAAAGACGATTTCTTCTTTAACGAAGACGAGTATTAAAGAACAATCTATTTAAAGTATTGAAGCTGCCGTTTTTGGCGGCTTTTTTATTTTTTAACGACAGTTTGACCGATTAATTGACTTGGCTCGATTTTGGCCAATGCGGTCGTGAAATTTTAAAATTAATCATTAGGGGTTTGCCTACCTTTGCGCGCTCTATTTTTATCGTAAGTTTTATATGGCTTCACCAATTAACAGTTTGCTAAAGAAAATTTTTGGCGACAAATCAGAAAAGGAACTTAAGGCAATAATGCCTATTGTAAATAAAACTAACCACGAATTTAACGGGTTAAGCGGTCTTAGTCACGACCAATTACGTGCCAAATCGACTGAATTAAAGACCAGAATTGCTGAGTACATTAAAGCCAATGAAACGGAAGTAGCTACCCTGAAAGAACAGGTTGAGCAAAATCCGGCAATGGATCTTGACGAGAAAGAAAAAATTTACGACCGCGTTGATGCACTTACCAAAGAAATCGATGTTCAACTGGAAGAAATTCTAGAAGAAATCCTGCCCTTAGGTTTTGCAATTGTCAAAGAAACCGCACGGCGTTTTAAAGAAAACGAAGAACTTCGGGTTACTGCTACTGATTTCGATCGCGAATTGGCAAAGACCAACTCGTTTATTACCATTGATGGCGATACTGCCATTTGGCAAAACACGTGGCCAGCCGCCGGTATTCCAATTACTTGGGATATGGTGCACTACGATGTGCAGCTTATAGGTGGTTACGCATTACACAAAGGAAAAGTTTCAGAAATGCAAACCGGTGAGGGTAAAACCTTGGTTTCAACCCTTCCAGTGTTCTTAAATGCCTTGACTGGCAAAGGAGTTCACCTGGTAACCGTAAACGACTATCTGGCCCGCAGGGATGCCGAATGGATGGGACCTTTGCACATGTTCCACGGTTTGCGTGTTGATTGTATCGATAAACACCAACCCAATTCGGATGCGCGTAGAAATGCGTATTTAGCCGATATTACTTATGGTACCAACAATGAATTTGGTTTCGATTACCTGCGCGACAACATGGCAGGCGACCCAGATAGCTTGGTGCAACGCAAACACCACTTTGCCATTGTCGATGAGGTCGATTCAGTTTTAATTGATGATGCCCGTACGCCACTTATTATTTCTGGGCCAACCCCAAAAGGCGATCAGCAAGAATTTGATGCGCTGAAGCCTAAGGTGGAACAAGTGTATAACGTGCAACGAAATTTGGTAAATAACCTGTTGGCCGAGGCTAAAAAATTGTTGGCCAACCACGATAGTCCTAACGCCAATAAAGAAGATATTAAAAACGGTAGTCTGGCGCTTTTCCGCGCTCACCGTGCTCTTCCTAAAAACAAAGCGCTTATTAAGTTTTTGAGTGAACCAGGTATGAAGCAGCTGGTTCAAAAAACCGAGAACTTTTACATAGCCGAGCAAAATAAGCACATGCACATTGTTGATGCCGAGCTGTATTTTGTAATTGAAGAAAAAAACAATAGCGTAGAACTTACCGAAAAAGGAGTTGACTTGCTTTCTGGCAATGATGATCCTACGTTTTTCGTGCTTCCAGATGTAGGTGCTGCCATTGCCGAGATTGAAAAAGGTGCTGGTACGCCACAAGAAAAACTTACGCAAAAAGATGTCATGCTGCGCGATTACGCCCTAAAATCAGAGCGTATTCACACCATCAATCAGCTTTTAAAGGCTTATACCCTTTTCGAAATTGATGTTGATTATGTGGTAATGGACGGCAAGGTGAAAATTGTGGATGAGCAAACCGGCCGTATTTTAGATGGTCGCCGTTATTCTGACGGGCTACACCAAGCCATAGAATCGAAAGAGAACGTTAAGATTGAGGCGGCTACGCAAACTTACGCCACCATTACCTTGCAAAACTACTTCCGTATGTACCACAAGTTGGGTGGTATGACGGGTACGGCAATTACCGAGGCTACAGAGTTCTGGGATATTTACAAGCTCGATGTTATGGCGGTTCCGTCAAACAGGCCGGTGCAGCGTAAAGATGCCGAAGACATTGTTTACAAAACCAAACGCGAGAAGTACAATGGGATAATCGACGAAATTGTAAAACTTCGTGAAGCAGGTCGCCCATCGTTGGTGGGTACTACCTCGGTTGAGGTTTCGGAATTGTTGAGTAGGATGCTTACGCTGCGCAAAATTCCACACCAGGTACTTAACGCCAAACTGCATAAAAAAGAGGCGGAAATTGTTGCCGAAGCTGGTAAAGCCGGAACGGTTACCATTGCTACGAACATGGCAGGTCGTGGTACGGACATTAAAATTTCGGAAGAAGTTAAAGCAGCCGGTGGATTAGCCATTTTGGGTTCTGAGAAACACGATAGCCGCCGGGTAGACCGTCAGTTACGTGGTCGTGCTGGTCGTCAGGGCGATCCGGGAAGCTCGCAGTTCTACCTGTCGTTGGAAGATGATTTGATGCGTTTATTTGGATCGGAACGTGTAGCCAGCATTATGGATCGCTTGGGTCTTAAAGAAGGCGAGGTTATTCAGCATTCAATGATTACGCGTTCGATAGAGCGTGCACAGAAAAAAGTAGAAGAAAACAACTTTGGTATTCGTAAACGTTTGCTGGAGTATGATGACGTAATGAACGCCCAGCGTGAAGTAATTTACAAACGCAGAAAACATGCCTTGTTTGGCGAACGTTTAAGTCTGGATATCGACAATATGTTTTACGAAGTGGCGGCAACTATTTCGGGCGATAGTTTTCAAGCCAAAGATTTCGAAGGATTTAAGCTGGAATTAATCAAGCAATTGGCTATCGAATCGCCGGTTACGGAGCAAGAATTTGCTACCATGGGTGTCGCACCACTTACCAACAAGGTGTTTCATGCCGCTTCGGAAAACTATAGAAACAAATCGGCGTTTATGGCTAATATGGCCATGCCGGTAATTGGCAATGTTTACCAAAACGAAGGACACAAATACGAGAACATACTTATTCCGTTTACCAATGGCGTAAAAGGAATTCAGATTTCGGCCAATCTTAAAAAGGCTTTCGAAACCAATGGGCAGGAAGTGATTACTGCACTTGAAAAAATTGTGGTGCTTAATTTTATCGATGACGAATGGAAAGAACACCTTCGTGATTTGGACGATTTAAGAACCTCGGTTCAAAATGCGGTTTACGAGCAAAAAGATCCATTATTGATTTACAAATTCGAGAGTTACAAGCTGTTTAAATCGATGGTAAACAGAATGAATTTCGAAATTGTATCATTCCTTACGCATGCTGGGTTGCCTATGGATGAAGAAGCAAGAGCATCAAACGCTCCGGTTCAACACAAGCAACAACGGGTAATAGAATCGAAGGCACCAACAGAACCGCAACACAGTAGCCCAAGAATGCCGGCTTACCACGACCCATCTGCCCGTCAAGCACCTTTGTCGCGCAGAGATCGCAGAAAAGCTGGGAAATAGTTACCAGATTATAGACGATAGAAAATAGATTTTAGACAAAAGACCGCTCCGAAAGGGCGGTTTTTTGCTTTTGGTCGTTTCCTTCCGAAGGTTGAATTTCGATACAAAGAGCCTTCGGGAGGTTTAGCCTTTTCTAGGACAAATCTATATTGAGGTCTTAGCATAAGCAGTCTAGTAAATAATTGTTGTAGTGGACGAAGTAAATTGGCTGTTGGGCGAAAAAGGTAAGAGGCGAATTAAATTTTGAGATACCTTAATGTGGTGATAAGTGAAAGAATTCACTGGTACTAATTTTTAAATTTTTCAAAATGAGAACGAAAATTTTACTCCTTTCTATAGCTTCTTCGTTAATGCTCATAGGTTGTCAAAAAGAGGTGTTGAAAGATGCTGTCTCAGTAGAACAGCCTGAAGTAAGCGCTCAAAATGGAGCAATTATTGAAGGAAACTACATCGTTGTTTTGGCTGAAACCTATGCCATGAGTTCATTAATGAAAAACAATCCTAATTATGGAGACCGTTTGGCAGCGGTTAAGGAATACAGTCAGGATTTATTTCGGGATAATAATATAGAATCGGCGATTGTGCAAACCTATGGCGAAGTCATCCATGGATTTGCGGCAAGCCTTACCGCAAGCCAGGTTAGCGACTTGCAAAAAGACAAACGAATAGCATTTATTGAACCCGACCGGGTGGTAACGCTGGGTAAACCAGGTGGTTCAGGTGGGGGGGCTTCTGGCCCTCAGGTAACTCCCTGGGGTATTAGCCGGGTAGGTTCAGCCAGTGGAATTGGCAAAGTAGCTTGGATTATCGATACGGGTATTGATTTTACGCACCCCGACTTAACCGTTGATGTTGGCCGTAGCAGAACGTTTATTACTACGGGTCCTGATGCAAAAAACGCAAACGACAATAACGGGCATGGTTCGCATGTTGCAGGAACCATTGCGGCAAAAGATAATACCATTGGTGTAATTGGTGTTGCCGCTGGTGCAACAGTTGTAGCTGTAAAAGTATTGAACTCGCAAGGCTCAGGCGCTTATTCGGGTGTAATTGCCGGTGTCGATTATGTGGCCGCGGTTGGTTCAGCAGGCGATGTTGCTAACCTGAGTTTAGGCGGCCCAGTTTCGCAGGCGCTCGATAACGCCATATTAAATGCAGCAAGCAAGGGAATTCGATTTGCCTTGGCAGCAGGAAATGAAGGTGCTGATGCCAATAACTCATCACCAGCCAGAGTGAATGGCGCCAACATTTTTACGGTATCGGCCATGAGTACTGGCGATGCTTGGGCATCGTTTTCAAATTATGGAAACCCACCGGTCGATTATTGCGAACCGGGTGTCAATATCAAATCAACCTGGAAAGGTGGCGCCTACAACACCATAAGCGGAACATCGATGGCAACTCCGCATTTGGCTGGTATTTTACTAATTACGAACGGAGCACCCACCACCAGTGGAAATGTAAACGGTGACCCTGACGGAAATAGAGACCCCATCGGCCATCTATAAACTATTGGGTTGAATAGAAATCAAACAAAAAAGCGAACCATCTGGCTCGCTTTTTTGTTTTTATGTCTATTGTCTATTCTCTATCGTCTAAAACCTACCTTCCGCTTACTTCAAGAAGATTCAGTTTCTTCATCGTCTTTAGGGTAATGGTCAGGGCAATTGCAAAAATTGTGGCAATAAGCCATTCTCGGGAAACTTTGATTTCGCCCAATTGGAAGTAATTTTTCAAGGCATTTACAAATAGAAAGGAAATAACGGTGGCTAGAAAACCACTGTATTCGCGCTTTAGTATGTTTTTGAAAGAGAAATCCATTTCAGGATCTATCCAACCGGTAAGTTTCGGCCAAAAGGCGGGTACTTTGGCTGCCCAGTCGGTATAGGCTGCGCCAAACTTGTTACGCATGAAAAACTCTTCGGCAAACATGATGCGCTCGTAGTACACCCAATATAAAAGGCAAGAAACAATAATGAACCAAGTATTGCCAACGTATGCAAAAATGCCCAGCCACATAAAAAAGTTGCCCAAATACAATGGATGGCGAACCAAGCTATAAATGCCTTTTGAATTAACGGTTTCTGCAACTTGACCTTCTGACGTATTTCTACCCGAGGTAGCCTTGGGTACAAAACCAATAACAATAAAGCGGATAATCATGCCAACAACTGAAAGCCCAAAACAAAGGTAACTGGCCATTAAATTAGTAGGACTTATAAAGTTTTGTGGGTCAAGCCACAAAACGAAAATGGCCAGAACATACATCACCACTGGTATGTACGAGCGGTATCTGAACAATACGTTCCCCGATTTATCAAATTCTTCTATTAATGCCATTTGAGTATGTTTTTGGATAAAATAAAAGCCGCAGTTGTTTCGACTGCGGCTAATTTCTATTTAGCAATTTATTAAACCAACATCATTACCGGATTTTCCAGGTAACGTTTTAAATCTTGTAAAAAAGCTGAACCGGTTGCTCCGTCAACCACGCGGTGGTCGCAGCTTAGGGTTACCTTCATTACGTTTCCGGGTACAACCTGATTGTTTTTTACAACTGGAACTTGCTTAATTCCGCCAACGGCTAGAATGCACGAATCAGGCGGATTGATAATGGCAGTAAATTCTTCAATGCCAAACATACCCAAGTTAGAAATGGTAAAGGTGTTGCCTTCCCAATCGGCAGGTTGTAGTTTTTTGTCTTTAGCTTTCTGGGCAAAATCTTTTACCTCGGCACCAATTTGCGCCATTCCTTTTTGGTCGGCATTGCGCACTACTGGTACCAAAAGTCCATCAGGAACAGCAACAGCAATACCAATATTAATGTGGTTGTTGTAGCGGATTTTGTCGCCCAACCAAGAAGAGTTAATTTTTGGATTTTTCCGCAAAGCAGAAGCCGTTGCTTTTACCACCATATCGTTGAACGATATTTTGGTGTCTCCAGCATCGTTTACCGCTTTTCTGGCGGCCATGGCATTGTCCATGTCGATGTCGAGCGTTAAGTAGAAATGCGGAGCCGAGAATTTGCTTTCGGCCAAACGCTTGGCAATAACCTTGCGCATTTGCGAAACGGGTTCTTCGGTATAAGCAGCACCAGTAAAGGCAGGAGTACTAAACGAAGCTTGTTGTGGGGCAAAATTCTCGATGTCGCGTTTTACTACGCGGCCATTGTCGCCACTTCCGGCAATGGTATTAATATCAATTCCTTTGTCAGAGGCTATTTTTTTGGCAAGAGGAGAAGCTTTTACGCGTCCACTGGCATCGCTAACTACCGGGTTCACTACCGCAGCGGCAACAGGTACAGGAGTTGGTGCTGGAGCCGCGGGAGTAGGAGCTGATGGTTTAGCTACCGGGCTTGCAGTTGGCGTACCGCTTAGTAAAGACGAAATATCCTCGCCCTTCGCGCCAATAATGGCAAGTATGCTATCTACCGGTGCCGATTGACCTTTTTCAACACCAATGTGAAGCAAAACGCCGTCATAAAACGACTCAAACTCCATAGTAGCCTTGTCGGTTTCTATTTCAGCAATTAGTTCGCCGTTTTTTACAGCATCACCTACCTTTTTTTGCCACGATGCCACAACCCCTTCAGTCATGGTGTCACTTAGCTTTGGCATTCTAATTATTTCGGCCATATATCTTTGAATTAAAAATTATGAATTAAGAATTATGGTTGCGTCAGCAATTCTTAATTTTTAATCATTCATTATTAATTTCTTTAGTCTTTTACAAATGGGTAATCTAGTGTAGAATATACGTCTTCGTACAATTCGCTTGCATCGGGTAGTGGCGATTCGTCGGCAAACTTAATAGACTCTTCCACCACAAGTTTGGTTTCGGTTTCTATTGCGGCAATTTCTTTATCAGTAAGGTATTTTTTCTTTTTGATTACATCCAGTACCTGAATAATGGGGTCTTGTTTTTTGTAATCTTCTACCTCTTCTTTGGTGCGGTATTTCTGTGGGTCACTCATCGAGTGCCCACGGTAGCGATATGTTTTTATTTCCAAAAGGGTTGGGCCACCATCTTTGCGTGCTCTTTCGGCAGCTTCTCCAACTGCGTTGTGCACGGCTTCTGGGTGCATGCCATCAACCGGGAACGAAGGCATATCGTAAGCTAAACCTAGTTTCCAAAGGTCGGTTACGTTGCTGGTTCGCTCTACCGATGTTCCCATCGCGTAGTTGTTATTCTCAATAATGAATATAACCGGAAGTTTCCAGGTCATAGCCATATTAAAGGTTTCGTGCAAAATACCTTGACGAATCGCACCATCGCCCATAAAGCACATGGTAACGTTCTTTTTGTCTAAGTACTTGTCAGCAAAAGCGATTCCGGCACCTAATCCAATTTGTCCGCCAACAATACCGTGGCCGCCAAATAGATTTTTGGTTTTATCGAACATGTGCATCGAACCACCTTTACCTTTTGAAAGGCCAGTCTTTTTACCGAAAAGTTCGGCCATAACCAATTTTGGGTCGGTGCCTAAAGCCAATGGATGCGCATGGTCGCGATAAGCAGTAACCATGTTGTCGCTTGGTTCGGTTGCACTTACGCACCCAGCCAAAATAGCCTCTTGGCCAATATATAAATGGCAAAACCCGCCAAATTTTTGTTGAATGTACAATTGACCGCAGCGCTCTTCGAAGATGCGCATTAGCAACATGTCTTTGTACCATTTAATATAGGTATCCTTTGTAATAGGTTTTACCTTCCCCATGCTAGTTGTTTTTTGGTGGTCAAAAGTAGAAATAAGGCTACATTAATTGGAAAAAGAAAGGGGTCAAAATGACCCCTTATTAAATATTTCTAAAATAATGTAAATATATAGAATATTAAACTACAATTTATAAATTAAACAAGTTGAATAAGCTGAAATACCTTCTTCTCTCCCCACAAATCCAAGTTTTTCAGTAGTAGTAGCTTTTATCGAAATCCGGTCGGCTTCAATATTTAGGCAATTGGCAATTGCTTCCACCATTTGCGGCACGTAAGGATTAATTTTTGGCAGCTGAAGACAGATGGTGGAGTCGATATTTCCCACTGCGTAACCTTTATCTTTTAATAATTGTGCTACCTGTTTCAGTAAAATTTTGCTGTCAATTCCTTTGTAATCGGCTGAGGTGTCAGGAAAATGAAAACCAATGTCGCGAAGGTTGGCTGCGCCCAATAAAGCATCACAAATAGCGTGAATCAATACATCGGCATCAGAATGCCCGATAGCTCCTTTGTTAAAATCGATTTTAATCCCACCTAACCAAAAATCGTAACCCTCACCAAGGCGATGAACGTCATAGCCAAGGCCAACTCTAAAATTAACCATTTATAGTTTCTTCAGTTGGTGGAGTTTCAGATTTGGATTGATTTAAAGTGAAACGCAAAGAAATACGTAACGTATTAGAGAGTGGATTGTTTTGTGTAGTAGGAATTAGGTAGGATAGGTCAATGTTAAGAACTTGATATTTGAAACCAGCTCCTAACGTAATGTATTGACGGTTTCCCTTCGTTGGATGCTCGTAAAAATAGCCGGTTCGAACGGCAATTTGCTTGTTGTAAAGGTATTCAGCACCAAAAGAGTAGTTAAATTCCCTCATTTCTTCTTTTCCTCCACCTGGAGCATCATTAAATGATTGAGAGATTCCTTTGGCCACGGTAACATTGGGGTCTTTTCCGGCCACTAAAAGCGGCTTTCCATCGGCATCAATCTGAATATTTCCTTTAGAATCTTTTTGGTAAATAGGCGGGGTCGGTACTAATAACTTAAAAACGTCTACCGTTAAAGTAAACGTGTTATAGTCGTCAGCATCTATTTGTAAACTTGGACCAAATCGCAAGCTGGTTGGAATAAAATCTGGGTTAGTGCTGGTAGAATAGTTCATTTTATTACCAACATTCGAGATGCTTAATCCACCGTTTAAGTAAGCATCTTTGCCACCAAGCTTAAATTGTTTACTTCGGTAAAAAACAGAAGCGTCAAATGCCACTGAGTTACCGGCTTTGGTTGCTGCACCTTGAACCACGGTACCACCGGTTAAATTTGAATTGATGTAGCGTAAGGCAACACCGGTTGATAATTGTTTTGAAAGCTTTAGCGAGTAGGCCACATCCAAAGCGAATTCTGAAGGTTTAAAATCACGTATAATACCGCCTTGCTCATCGGTAAACGTAATGCTGCCGAGTGAGAAATATCGTAATGAAGCGCCTAATGCCGAGTTGGTGTTAAGTTTTTTGAAAAAACTTAGGTACGACAAACTCATGTCTGGGACGATTTGCTTTAACCAAGGAGAGTAGGAAAGTCCAAAGCCCATATCTTCCTCAAGGAAAGCAAGTTTTGCTGCGTTCCAATGAATGGAGTTTACATCGGGCATGGTGGAAACACCAGCATCGCCCATGGCACCGGCTTTGGAGTCGGGCGAAATGGTTAAGAATGGAACCGCAGTGGTTATGGTGTTAATGTCAGCGCCATTTAGCTGAGATTTGGAAATAGGAGTTTGAGAGAATGCGCCCAAACTGCACACGCAGGTAAGTATGGTTAGAAAGTACTTGTTCATTCTAGATTTATTGGAAGGCAAATATATATTTTAAAAAACTAGCTTACTATTTTAGTACCAGAAGGCGGTTGGTTTTTGAAACCTCACTACCATCAGCTTTTTGAACAGTGAGTCTGTAAACGTATACTCCACGTTCAATAGTATGTCCGCCATTGGTGGTGCAATCCCATTTTACCGATCGTGAGTAATAAGCTTCCTCATTTACAGCTTGTTGAATGGTTTTAATTATTTTTCCTTGTGCATCATAAATATCGATTGTTATACTTAAATCTTTCCCCAATTGGTTGTGGTCAAAACTAAAGGTGGTCTCATCCATTACCGGATTGGGATAGTTGATGAGGTTCTCAATTTTCAAATCCGACGAATTTGCAACGATAAAGTTGGTGGTTGCAGAGGCACTATTATTGTTAATGTCCCAAACTTTAAGTGTTAAGGTATGGTTACCTTCTGCTAGCTTGAAGAACGGGTAGGTAATTTTCCCACGTTGATATGTGTCTAGGTCGGCTTGATAATAGGTGTTTAGCGTAATGGCATTTTCCGCATCATCATCGAGTGTGGCTAATATTTCGTGGCCAATTCCATTTCCGGTTGTGTTTATGCCAAGGTCGTCAGAAACATAAGCTAAAAGGGAAGGGTTTTCGTCAGTAAAATCGCCAGAGTTGAAATCGGTGTTATTAAGATACAATTGAATATCTGGACCTTGATTGTCGGAAATCGTATTTCCAGAAACACCGCCGACAATAATATTTTTAAAACCACCATTGGCATCTTCAATACCATTATTGGCATAGTATACAATGTTTCCGTTGCCGTAAGCAAATGAAATGTCTTTAGGAACAATAAATTCAAATGAAAATTGTCCGTTAGTCACGGTGGCTCTTCCGCGATGCAAAATTTGATCCTCTACCGTGAATTCACGATAAATTGGAGCATCGTTGCCCAATGTTTTTATTCGCTGCGGTTTATCAAAAACGGTAATATCAACCACTCCATTGAACCCGGAAAGCAATGCTCCGCTTTGGTCGGTAACCGAACCGTCAACAACAACTTTGTCAAAGGCTTTCAGGGTGTCTTGCAATTCGCCAATTGGTGTCCCGTTAATTCTAGTGGTTGTTACCTTGTGTTTTGGATATGCCAATCGAAGGGCAGGGTCGCCCAGAAGCATAAAGTTCATGTGGTTATGAAAGCTGCTATTTTGAGCAGCATTAGCCTTAGTTAATTGGGTTATTTCACCCAATGTTCGGCTTTTGCCGGTAGAATCGGGAAGCGCATAGTCGTAGAAAAAACTATTTAATACCGCGTTGGGCTGTGAAAAAACTAGTCGAGTAGTAGAAAGTAAGCCAATTCCACCACCTTTTGGGTTTAACAGAATAAGTTCGCCAGCTGAAGTTCTTGATGGGTCATCGAACCGGCTAAACTCGCAGGTTGCGGTAACAAATAAAGGAAGCGAATTATAGTTGGTCCAATCGTTAATAGTTGGTATGTCCAAAATTCTTTCGTGCGCCAATCCTACTTCTCCGCCATGGCCGGTATAGTTTACTATTAAAGCACCTTGCTGAACTTTGTTCCTGAATGCCCGTGCCGCATCGGGATATCTTTCTCCGCCAGGAGTTGATATTTCCTTGTAGGCATCCATGTATATTTTATCGGTTAAAAAGGGTGCATTGTTTTGAGAAATTTTGATAGTTAAGTCGTCTGCATCCTCTTGGTGGTAGGGTTGGGGAGAGTCGCCAGGATTACCTGAAAGGTCGTCGGCTACAAATAACAACCGGTTTCTCCAGTCTCCAAAAGGTGAGGCTTGGTCTGGTTCATAGCCGGTAGATACATAATGCACTATTTTGTTAACCATTTCGGTTGCCTGTGTAACACTCGATGCCGGAAGACGGCCAACGCCAATATCCACCTTGTCTCGGGTACTTTCTCCTTCTGTGGGGTCTAAAAACCCGAAATAGTCATCAGAAACAAAGGATTCGCTATAGCTCTCTGACGCTTCACTTTGAAACGTCGGTAAAAAATTGGTGTTGCCCAAATAATCGTGATTGATGTAAGAACCATCACCAAACAGGAGCAGGTATTTGGGTTTAAGCTCTGGGTCTCCATTTGCTTTGTTGTAAAGCATCTTCATCAAGTCTTTAATGGCTGTTACATCTTTTGCCCCAGAAGAAAATTCGTTATAGACTACTTCAGGCTTCAGTAATTCTACGGTTAATCCTTCAGATCTATGTAATTCTGCCAAGCGACTGGCCTCGCTATAAAAATCTGGATGGCTTAGGATTACCATGTCAACGTCGGATAAATTATGTAGGTTTTGATTGGCAACTTTACCCACAAACGTTGGGCTGGTAAAGTTGGAGCCGTTGAAAACAATATATTCATGCAGTGTGTCGGTATAGGCTTTAAAAGCAAGTTTTCCGTTTTCTAAATAAGTTGAAATAATTTCGGGAGTAACCGGATTGGTTATATCTAATACAGTGCAATTACTATTGGCATTTTCAATATCAAAACGAATTACTTGAGAGGTATTTATGGAGTCTAAAGTTCTAAATGAAAGTGAGTTTGATGCAAGGGATAGCTTTCGAATAGCTGAAACTTCTATAAAATTTAACCACGCCGTAGCACCATCGGCTTTACGGTTTAAGGTTAGATTTACTGAAATGTTGTCGGATGACCCGTTTAGTTTATAAGTGGTGGCGTTACGATCCGCAAATGCATACGATCCATTTGCCGCATCGAAGATCATCGGGATTTGGTTACTGCCATTAACTTTAACACCTATTGTGCTAGCAGTTGGAGTGCTCCTCATGGCCATATCCACGGTTAGTTGAACTGTCGACCCAGTGACTAAATTTGGGAAATTGAAATCAAAATTGTAGGATTCGGTGGCATCAAACTTTTCGCCGTATAACACCCGCCCTGACTTTACTAAATTTTCATTGTCCTTTTCATAAAATTGGTGGTCGGTAAATTTGGTTATTACACCAACCTCGGGTTCATTTATGACTACTTGTTGTTTTGCCCTGAGGGGGACATTGGAGTTTCGGCTTAAGAAAAAGTATGAAAAAGAGTCATAAAAATGCTTGGTATGTTTAAATGCGTTGGATGGGCTATCATATTTCCAGGTGTCGGCACCAATTCCATAAAAGAGGAAATAATCGCCGGGGCCAAAATTGCCATCGTCACCGTCATGAATTAAAATTGCATTTTCTAACAAGTCATCAGGTCTGTATATGCTGTTGTTAAATGGTAACATTCCCGATGAGTTACCGTAAAGTTTAATTTCGTTTGATAATAAATTCTCAGTCGGATAGCCAATTGATTTTAGGAATTCGAAAGAGACTTTGTGTAAACCTGATCCGCTAATTTTGATTTTATACCAGTTACCTTGTGCCAATACAGAGTTATTGGTTTGGGCTTTAAAAGATTTACCCGGGCAGGTAGCTAAGAGAAATAATATTGCCCACGTTTTTGCATTTAGGAATTTTGTCATCGACGGTTTTTTACCAAGCAATTGTTAATAAAAATAAAATTAGTGAAATAAAAACTTCTACTTTAGACAGCGAAAAAACGAAAAGATTAGTCGGGTAGTATATTCGGCTTGAAATTATTCCCAAAGGCGCTTATAAGTATTAAAAGTTTAGATTAGCACTTTAATGTGATTTTATGATGGTTAGAAGGTTATTGTTGTATTTTTTGTTTGTCGTTCTAAATGGTGTTGTTTTCTTGAGTGAGGTGAAAGCTCAGGACCCTCAATTTACGCAATTTTTTGCAAACCCATTGTACTTGAATCCGGCATTGGCGGGTTCTGCAAGGTGTCCGAGACTAACCATGAATTATAGAAATCAATGGCCTGGCCTTACCGGGACATTTGTTACCTATACAGCCTCGTATGATCAGTACGTTAAGGCAATTGACGGCGGTGTTGGTATCATTTTGTTAAATGATCAGGCTGGAGAAGGGACTTTAAGAACGACTCGTGTGGCTGCTCAATATGCTTATCAGGTAAACTTAAGCCGCAGTTTTGCTATTCGAGCTGGTGCTGAGGTGTGTTACTTTAAGCGCAGTTTGGATTGGAACAAGCTTACTTTTGGTGATATGATAGACCCACGCAAGGGTTTTATTTACAATACTCAGGATACTCCACGAGGTGATGGTGCTGCCGGGGTCGATTTTTCAGCGGGAATTATGGGTTACAGTGAGTTCGTTTATTTTGGATTTGCGGCTCACCATTTAACCCAGCCCGACGAGTCATTAATTCAAGGGAACAGCAAATTACCTATGAAATCCACTGTGCATGTTGGTGCCAAATTCAACATTAAGGATTCCAAGTATGGTAGTGGAAGTAGTTCGTTTGTTTCACCAAATATTTTATTTCAGCAACAAGCGGACTTCAAGCAACTTTTATTTGGTCTCTACATGACCAAAGGACCAATTGTTGGTGGGGTTTGGTACAGAAATAAGGATGCATTTATTGTGTTGGCGGGGGTTCAAACACCTTTAATCCGATTTGGATATAGCTATGACGTAACAGTTTCAAAGCTTACGACGAAAACTCAAGGTTCGCATGAATTGTCTTTAACCATGCAGTTTGATTGTCGTCCGTCAAAACGTAAATTCCGCACAATAAGCTGTCCTTCTTTTTAGTTATTGAAATTGTTATAAATTCGCAGTTCCTAACAATTTACTTATGAAATTGTCATCTAGCAGTATTAAGAGCATCGGAATCTATGCTTGTTTATCAGGTTTGTTGTTGTCGTCATGCGGCAAAGACGCCTCAAAAACAACCATGGTTCCTTACAACGACCCGGAGAGTGGTGGTTTTGAAAACGTTGATTTCACCGAACAAGAAACTGGTCCCGGACTTGTTTTTGTAGAAGGCGGGTCTTTTGTTATGGGTCGTACCGAGAGCGATAATGTTAATTACGAGTGGAACAATGAGCCACGTAAATTGACCGTGTCGAGCTTTTATATGGATGAAACCGAAGTTACCAATTTCGCATGGTGCGAATACTTATATTGGTTAGGTCGTGCATATGGTGCCGATTTTCCAGAGGTATACAACAACGCTCTTCCAGATACCAATTGCTGGAGAGACAAGTTGTCGTACAACGAGAACTATGTTAATTACTACTTAAGATATCCGGCATATCGGGAATATCCGGTGGTTGGTGTTAGCTGGATTCAAGCTAATAACTACTGTAAGTGGAGAACTGATAGAACAAATGAATACATCATGATTCGTGAAGGCTTATTTGAGAAAAACGCAAATCAGCTGAATGATGATAATTTCTCTACTGATGCTTACCTATCTGGCCAGTATGAAAGTGCAAAGCGTAAAGATGGTGTACCTAGTTATGCGCCTGATCAAGAAACTAGAAATGTGAAAATTGAAGACGGTATATTGTTGCCAAACTACCGCCTACCAACTGAAGCCGAGTGGGAATATGCTGCTTTAGCACTTATTGGTGAGTCATACGATGAGCGTATTGAGAACCGTAAAATTTATCCTTGGACAGGTAATTTTATTCGTAATGACCGTCGTACGGGTAATTACTTAGGAGATATCCGCGATAACTTTATGCGTGGAAAAGGAGATATGATGGGGGTTGCCGGTTCATTGAATGACGGTGCCGATGCCACTGCTCCAGTGTATAAGTATTTCCCTAATGATTACGGATTGTATTCTATGGGAGGTAACGTTAGCGAATGGACAATGGATGTTTACCGTCCGTTAACCAGCGAAGATGTTAATGAATTTAGAGCCTTTAGAGGTAACCGTTATAGAACGCCAGTACTTAACAGTGAAGGTGTTCGTGACGATAAATTGGATAAGGTAGAATACAACGTGGACGACGTAGCAGAATTTATCGCAAGATTTAAAGAAGCGATGGAAAAAGATGCTGAAGTAAGCGGTATTCCAATTATTCCTGAAGAAACTCAGTTGTTAACCAGCCTTTCGGCTATGGCGACTGAAGCAGTCGAGCTTAACAACAAACGCCAGCGTGATGCAGCAAATGAAAAACTGCAAGAAGCAATCGATTTGATTAAGGATAGTGAAACCGTTATCGCCCCTTTAATGTTAGATGGTATTTCTGATAATGTCTACAACGTACCAGGTCAGAATAAATACCGTGATGTTAAAATAGAGGAGAATACCCGCAGAACCAATTACAAAGTTTCTGATAACATTAACTATTTAGATGGTGATTTATATTCATCAAACAAATACAGTGAAGCGGCTAGTTTTGATCGCGAAAAGTCGGTTTATAACTGGAACAATACTTCGCTAATGGATACTCGTGTACGAGTTTACAAAGGTGGATCATGGAATGATCGTGCTTATTACGTGAGTCCTGCTACCCGTCGTTTCTTAGACGAGAGAAGATCATCTAGCAAGATTGGTTTCCGATGTGTAATGGATCGTCTTGGAGCTCCTGAACAGCTTGGTGGTAAAAAGAGAAAAAGAAAATAAGATTTATCTTTCAAAATAGTAAAACCTCGGGTATCTTTCCCGAGGTTTTTTATTTTATACATGACTGCTTCGCAACTTCATCAATTGTTTTTGACTGCAAATGGGGTTTCTACCGATACCCGGAAAATAATTCCTGGCAGTATTTTCTTTGCCCTCAAGGGTGCCAATTTTAACGGGAACTCATTTGCGTTAACTGCATTGGAGCTGGGTGCTGCTTATGCCGTTATTGACGAGGATATTGATTCAGCCAATCCGAAATTGATTTTGGTTCCAGATGTTTTAATGGCATTACAAGATTTGGCCAATGCACATCGCAAGAGCCTGTCCACCAAAATTATTGGCATAACTGGTACCAACGGAAAAACCACCACCAAGGAATTACTTAATTCGGTATTAAGCAGTCATTATAAAACCCGGGCAACCGAGGGTAATTTAAATAATCACATTGGAGTCCCACTTACTTTGCTCGCTTTTACCGGCGAAGAGGAGTTTGGAATTGTAGAAATGGGAGCCAATCATTTGGGCGAAATAGCCGAATTGTGCAAAATTGTGGAACCTGATTTTGGATTGATAACAAACATTGGTCGGGCACATTTGGAAGGTTTTGGAAGTTTTGAGAATATTGTCACCACGAAACTTGGTCTTTATGACCACATAAAAGCCAAAAATGGCATTGTTTTTAGTAATAGCGGAAATGAGCTGGTTAGTGAATACCCTATTGATAATAAGGTGTTTTACGGTGTTAAGGAAGGTGATGTTTGTCGAGGTTCGCTTATTGAGGCTTCGCCATTTGTAAAGTTGGAAATTGCTACTGGTCAAGGGAAGGTTGAGGTTGAAACGAAGTTAATAGGCACCTATAATTTTGAAAACATTTTGGCTGCAGCATGTATCGCAGATTATTTTGGCGTGCCACTGGCCAAGATTGGAGCGGCTATTGAGCACTACGTGCCATCGAACAATCGCTCGGAATTCAAAGTAACCAACACCAACGAATTGATTCTAGATGCTTACAATGCCAATCCATCGAGCATGGAAAAGGCATTGGAGAATTTTGCAGACATGAATAAACCGAACAAACTGGCTATTTTGGGCGATATGTTCGAGCTGGGCAGTGAGGCCGAGCATTTTCACCAAGCAATTGCCAATAAGGTCGATTCCCTTGGCTTACACGCTTTGTTTGTTGGTGAGGAGTTTTATAAAACCAACCCCGATTCTCCAGAATTTTACCCGCAAATAGGCATGCTTATTGAAAAACTAAAAAGCCACCCTATTCACGATAGAACAATTTTGATCAAAGGTTCACGCGGTATTAAGCTGGAAAGGCTGGTAGAGTTTCTTTAATTTTTTCGTTCAAAAATCTTGAACGTATAGGCGTATCTGTGTTTGTCATCCGCCGAATGACTTTCTTCTTCAATTAATTTCCATTGGGTTAAATCTGGAAATTTGAAGTACGCATCGCCTTCCAATTCGCAGTCGACTACCGTAAGAAACAGTTTGTTTGTCAAAGAATAGGCTTGTTGATATACACTGGCGCCACCAATTATAAAGGGGCTTTCATCAATTTTAAGTGCTATTTCTAGTGCTGAATTCAAATTATCAACTACTTCAACTCCTTCTGGTTTATAAGCGTTGTTTCGGCTTATTACAATGTTTGTGCGGCCTGGTAACGGACGGCCAATTGATTCGAAAGTCAAACGACCCATAATAACCGGGTGACCGGTGGTGTGTTTTTTAAAGAACTTAAAATCGTTGGGCAGGTGCCAAAGCAATTCATTGTTGTTACCAATAATGCCATTTTTGGCGGCTGCCACTATCATCGAAATGCTCATTATACCGCAACCTCAGCTTTAATGTGTGGGTGACTCTGGTAGTTGGTCAATTCAAAATCGTCAATGCTGAAACCGAAAATATTGTTAACAGCAGGGTTTATCTTCATTGTGGGCAATTCAAAAGGAGTTCGGCTTAGTTGCAATTTGGCCTGATCGAAGTGATTGCTGTATAAATGCACATCGCCAAATGTGTGAATAAATTCACCCGGTTCAAGATTGCAAACCTGCGCAAGCATAAGTGTAAGCAACGCATATGAGGCAATGTTGAAAGGTACACCTAGAAACACATCAGCACTTCGTTGATACAGCTGGCAGGAAAGTTTACCGTTGGCAACATAAAATTGAAACAGGCAATGACAGGGTGGAAGCGCCATTTTGCCAATGTCGGCAACGTTCCAAGCGCATACAATGTGTCTGCGGCTATCGGGGTTGTTTTTTAGCGAGTTAACTAAGTCTGTTATTTGGTCGATGCTGCCACCATTCGGGGTTGGCCAACAGCGCCATTGGTGGCCATATACTGGTCCCAGATTTCCGTTTTCATCGGCCCATTCGTCCCAAATGCGCACTTGGTTTTCTTTTAAGTAGGCAATGTTAGTGTCACCTTTTAAAAACCAAAGCAATTCGTGAATAATACTACGTAAGTGGAGTTTTTTGGTGGTGGTTACCGGAAATCCTTTACTCAGGTCAAACCGCATTTGGTAGCCAAAAACGGAACGGGTTCCGGTTCCGGTTCGGTCGGCTTTGTCGGTTCCGGTATCAAGTATATGTTGTAAAAGTTGTAGGTAAGCTTGCATGGTGCAAAGTTATATTTTGTGGCGGCAAAGTTTTGGTAAATGCCCGAAGTTTTTGAACGTTTTACGGCATTAAAAAAGCCCTATTGTATGGGCTTTAAGTAATTTGAAAGGAAAAATATGTTGAAAGCTTAACTTTCTTTTCGCTTGTTTATTTCGTCACGAATTTTTGAAGCTTTTTCGTAATCTTCGTTTGATAAGGCCTCTTCCAGCTGCTGTTCCAATTCATCAATGGTAACTAATTCTTGTTCTTCAGTCACCTCAGCAGCCTCAATTGCTGGTTTTTCGTCTTCCAAAATAATGCCTGCCGAGCTTAAAATAAATTCGTAGGTATAAATTGGGCAGTTAAACCGAACCGCAATGGCAATGGCATCAGAGGTTCTTGCATCAATTTCGGCAATGTTTTCGCCTTGTTTGCATAGCATTTTGGCAAAGAAAATTCCTTCCACCAAATTATAAATGATGACCTCTTTAATCTCGATTTCGAACGAGGTTGCAAAGCGCTTGAACAAATCGTGGGTAAGCGGACGACTTGGACTCATCTTTTCCAGTTCAATGGCTATGGCCTGCGCTTCGTTTCCACCAATAACTATGGGTAACCTTCTGTGTCCATATTCTTCAGCCAATAACAAAGCGTAAGCGCCCGATTGAGTCTGGCTGTAGGATAATCCAACAATGTTCAGCTTAATCTTTTCCATAAAAACAGTCGGGGTCGTGCCAAAAAAAGTGCTTGAACGACCCCGAATTAGTTACAAAGATATTAGAAAAGCGTCTTAGTGATTGTTCACTTTGAATTTTTTCACTGCGTCTATTAACTTAGGTACTACTTGAAAAGCATCACCAATTACACCGTAGTCGGCAGCTTTAAAGAAGGGCGCCTCTGGATCGGTGTTAATTGCCACCATCACTTTAGAGCCATTTACCCCAGCAAGATGTTGAATTGCACCCGAAATACCGATTGCAAAATAAAGGTTTGGACGAATGGCAACACCCGTTTGTCCAACGTGTTCGTGGTGAGGTCTCCAACCAATGTCGGCAACCGGACGAGAACAGGCTGTAGCCGCCCCCAATTCGTTGGCCAATTGCTCAATCATTCCCCAGTTTTCAGGGCCTTTTAGTCCACGACCTGCAGAAACAACGATGTCGGCTTCTGGAAGCGGAACATGGTCGCCAGCGTCTTTTTTAATTTCCTTAACTACCACTTTTGGCGCGCCAAAATCAGCCGTATTTTCAACCACTGTAGCCGAGTTTTCTGATTTTTCCGTTTTCAACGAATTTGGAAGAACCGAGATAACCTTAACGCCGGTTTTAATTTCATAATCGGCAAAAGCCTTGCCCGAGAATACATTCTTTTTAACCGTAAAGGCACCGTTGGTTTCAGGAAGTGCAATGGCACCAGCTACCAAACCAGCTTTTAAGCGCGCAGCTACACGTGGGGCAACTGCTTTGCCAATGGTGTCGTGCGAAAAAATAACCACTTGGGCACTGTTCTCTTGTGCCTGCGCAACAACAAATTTGGTTAAGGCTTGCGAATCGTCGGTTTTAATACCGCGTGCCACCACTACTTTGCTTGCACCATAATTTCCTAACGCGGCAAGTTGATCGGCTGAAATGTCGCCAAAGGCAAGTGCAACGGTTTGTCCAATTTTGCTTCCGTAATAAACGGCTTCAAGGCCGGCTTTGGCAATTTTACCATTTGCCGACTCAACAAATACTACTACTGACATATATTAAAGAACTTTAGCTTCGTTATGTAAAAGGCTAACTAACTCGTCCATATTTTCAGGATCGATCATTTTGCAAGCACCTTTTGCCGGTGGCAAGGTGTACTTTTTAATTGCGGTAAGTCCTTCAGTGCTGCTTGGCGCAACTACCGCAAGTGTTTTGGTTCTAGCCGCCATAATTCCCTTCATGTTTGGAATGCGTTGTTCTGCCATTCCTTTTGCCGAACTAATAACGGCAGGAAGCTTAAGTTCCAATACTTCAGTTCCTCCTTTAATGTCGCGTTCTACTGTTGCAGTAGTTCCGTTTACATCAAGTTTGGTAGCCAACGATACAAAAGGCAAATCCATTAATTCGGCTACCATAGCGCCAATTTGCGATCCGTTGTAATCGATAGTTTCTTTTCCAAGAAGAACCAGGTCAAATTGATTTTGCTTGGCGTAGTTGGCTATTTCTGAGGCAACCATGTAAGCATCGGTTGGGGTGGCATCAATGCGCACACCGTCATCGGCACCAATGGCAAAAGCTTTGCGAATAATGGCTTCATCGGCAAGCGTACCCACGGTAATGGTGGTTACTGTTCCGCCCAAAGCCTCCTTCAATTCAAGTGCTCTTACTAAGGCATACCACTCATCATAGGGGTTTACTATATATTGCACTTTGTCTTCATTGAACTTGGTGTCGTTGTCAACAAAAGCAATTTTGGTGGTGGTGTCGGGAGCTTTGCTCACACACACTAAAATTTTCATAGTATCTCGATTTTCAAATAGTTGTTAGACGGGCAAAACTAATGAAAAAGGATTTCTAAATGATAGTTTACCCTGACTAAAACCATTGGCTAAAAACAATTTATGACTGACGGTCATTTTTACTATGGGGCAGCAATGTTAAAAACAGCCCTGCTAGTTCCTTGGGTGGGTAAGATATATTTCTATTTTTGTCGCCACTTAATTTCATACTATGAGAGAAGTACAATTTCGCGAGGCCGTTTGCGAGGCCATGAGCGAAGAAATGCGCAGGGACGAGCGAGTGTTTTTACTGGGAGAAGAGGTTGCCGAATACAACGGTGCTTACAAAGCCAGTAAAGGGATGTTGGATGAATTTGGCCCGAAACGGGTTATCGATACACCTATTGCAGAATTAGGATTTACCGGAATTGCGGTGGGTGCCGCCATGAACGGCTTGCGACCCATTGTTGAATTTATGACGTGGAACTTTGCCATTTTGGCTGCCGACCAAATTATAAACCATGCGGCTAAAATGTTGCAGATGTCTGGTGGACAATACAATGTGCCCATTGTTTTCCGCGGACCAAATGCTACAGCTGGTCAGTTGGGTGCTACTCACTCGCAAAGTTTCGAAAGTATGTATGCGCATATCCCGGGTTTAAAGGTGGTTACCCCATCAAACCCAGCCGATATGAAAGGTTTGCTTAAATCGGCTATTCGCGACAACGATCCTGTTTTAATCATGGAAAGCGAGCGCATGTATGGAGATAAGGGCATGATTCCAGAGGGTGAATACCTTATTCCTATTGGTGTTGCCGATGTAAGACGTGAAGGAAAAGACGTTACGATTGTTGCATTTGGCAAAATTATGAAAGTGGCTTTTCAAGCTGCCGAAGAACTGGCCAAGGAAGGCATTGATGCTGAGGTAATCGATTTGAGAACTATTCGTCCTTTGGACATTGACACCATTATTCAATCGGTGAAAAAAACCAATCGTTTGGTAATCCTTGAGGAAGCTTTCCCAGTAGTATCTATCGCTACTGAGATTTCTTACCGCGTGCAGCGCAATGCTTTCGATTATTTGGATGCGCCCATCGTGCGTGTAACCCAAAGCGATACCCCGTTTGCATTTGCTACAACTTTAATTGAAGAAGCTTCACCAACCGTGGCTAAAGCGGTAAAAGCGGTGAAAGAAGTAATGTACGCCAACAAATAAATTTTTACGGGCTTTGCCCGACAATTATACAACCACAATAAAATTCAATACAGTTAAAAATGGATTTATCAACTAAAATGCTCTACCTGGTTCCTGCGTTAGGAATTGTTGGTCTTTTGGTAATGTTTGTAAAATCAAGATGGGTAAGCAAACAGGATGCCGGTGACGGTAACATGAAAGAACTTGCCGGCTACATTGCCGACGGAGCAATGGCTTTCTTAAAAGCCGAATGGAAAGTGCTTGCCATATTTGTTGCTTTTGCAGCGGCTTTATTGGCTTATTCAGGAAGCATTCATGAAATAAACGGAAAACCAATTCACTCCAGTTGGATTATTTCTATTTCATTTATTATTGGTGCCGTTTTCTCGGCAACGGCAGGTTATATAGGTATGCGTGTGGCTACAAAGGCCAACGTTCGTACTACTCAAGCTGCCCGTACCAGTTTAAAACAAGCCCTTAAGGTTTCTTTTACCGGTGGTACGGTAATGGGTCTTGGTGTTGCTGGTCTTGCTGTATTTGGTTTAGGCGGTTTATTTATCGTGTTCCTGAAAATATTTAACGTTGTTGATGTGAACAGCGATGAAATGAAAACGGCCATTGAAGTATTGACCGGTTTTTCATTAGGAGCTGAATCTATTGCATTATTTGCCCGTGTAGGTGGTGGTATTTACACCAAAGCTGCCGACGTTGGTGCTGACTTAGTTGGTAAAGTAGAAGCTGGTATTCCAGAAGATGACGTTCGTAACCCAGCTACCATTGCCGATAACGTGGGTGATAACGTAGGTGACGTAGCCGGTATGGGTGCCGACCTTTTTGGCTCGTATGTGGCCACTATTTTGGCTACCATGGTATTGGGTCAAGAAATTGACGTGAACGATAAATTTGGTGGTATGTCGCCAATTTTACTACCAATGGTTATTTGTGGTTTAGGTATTCTCTTCTCTATAGTTGGAACTTGGTTTGTACGCATTAAAGACGAGAAGTCGAATGTTCAAACCGCGTTAAATATGGGTAACTGGGCTTCTGTAATTCTTACGGTAATTGCCTCCCACTTTATTGTAATGTGGATGTTGCCTGAAACATTGAGTCTTCGTGGTTATGAATTCTCTAACCTGGATGTTTTCTGGGCAATTCTTGTAGGGTCTGCGGTTGGTGCTATTATGAGTATTGTAACCGAGTATTACACCGCCATGGGTAAAAAGCCGGTTAACTCTATCATCCAGCAGTCTTCAACTGGTCACGCTACCAACATTATTGCTGGTTTGGCAGTTGGTATGAAATCAACCGTAATTCCAATTCTAACGTTGGCTGCCGGTATCATGGCTTCTTATTATTTTGCTGGTCTTTACGGTGTTGCTATTGCAGCAGCAGGTATGATGGCTACTACTGCAATGCAGTTGGCTATTGATGCTTTTGGTCCTATTGCCGATAATGCAGGTGGTATTGCCGAGATGAGTCAGCTTCCTCCAGAAGTTCGCGAGCGTACTGACAATTTGGATGCCGTTGGTAACACCACTGCTGCAACCGGAAAAGGTTTTGCCATTGCTTCTGCAGCTTTAACTTCGTTAGCTTTATTTGCCGCATTTGTGGGAATTGCTGGTATCGATGCTATTGATATATACAAAGCGCCTGTTTTAGCCGGTTTATTTGTTGGCGGAATGATTCCTTTCGTATTCTCAGCTTTATGTATTCAAGCGGTTGGTAGAGCAGCAATGGAAATGGTTCAAGAAGTTCGCCGTCAGTTCCGCGAAATTCCAGGAATTATGGAATATAAGGCGAAGCCAGAATACGAGAAATGTGTGGCTATTTCTACACAAGCTTCTATTCGTCAAATGATGCTTCCTGGTGCAATTGCTTTAATTACTCCCGTAATTGTTGGTTTTGTTTTTGGACCAGAAGTATTAGGTGGTTTATTGGCCGGTGTTACTGTAAGTGGTGTATTGATGGGTATTTTCCAGTCGAATGCTGGTGGTGCTTGGGATAACGCTAAAAAATCGTTCGAAAAAGGGGTAATGATTAATGGCGAGATGTTCTACAAAAAATCTGAACCACACAAAGCGTCTGTAACTGGAGATACCGTTGGAGATCCGTTTAAAGATACATCAGGCCCATCGATGAACATTCTTATCAAATTGATGAGTATCGTTTCGTTGGTTATTGCGCCACTTATTCACGTTGAATCGGCCAATAAAATGAAAGCCGATGTGCACAACAAAATTGAAATGGCACCAGAAACCGTAAAGGTTGATATGGCGCTTATTCCTGCAGGGACATGGGTTTTGGACGGAAACCATAGCTACGTAAACTTTGGCATTCGTCACATCATGGCTACCTCAAAAGGAAACTTTGAAAAGGTAGTTGGAAAAATTGAAATTCCTGCTGGTGGTGATATTACCAACTCGATTATTGAAATTGTAATTGATGTAAACTCAGTTAATACTGGTAACGAAGACCGTGATATTCACTTGATGGGTAAAGACTTCTTTGAAGTTGAAAAACACAAAACCATCACGTTTAAGGCCAACAAAATTGAGTCGACTCCAACCGGTTACATTGCCAAAGGTATGTTGACCATTAAAGGAATTACGAAAGCAATTGATTTGCCTTTTAGATATTTAGGCGATGGCGAAACCCCAATGGGTGAAAGTTTTGTTGCTTTTGAAGGATCTATGATTGTAAATAAAACCGATTTCGGTATTGTTTATGGTGCTGGCGTGTTAGGTGACGATGTTCACATCGACTTCTCGGTTGAAGCCAATCCTGAGAAAAAAGCTGAGGAAGCACCAGCAACCAAATAAGAAGATAATTTTTTACTTAAAAGCCGCGACTGATACTTATCACATCGCGGCTTTTTTATTTTTGTCTTATGCAAAACATTGTCAACCAGTTTAAAGAAGCTGAAAAAGTACTTGCCGAATTCAGTGCCAACCCGGCCAATTTTCTTCAAATTGAAAAGGCAGGAACGCTTTTGGTGGCAGCGTTTGCTGGTGGAAATAAGGTTATTTCGTGCGGAAATGGCGGTTCCATGTGCGATGCCATGCACTTTGCCGAAGAGTTGAGCGGCAGGTACCGAAACGACCGAAAGGCTTTACCGGCAATTTCTATTTCCGATGCATCCCACATTTCGTGTGTTGCGAATGATTATGGTTACGAGGCCATTTTTTCTCGATATGTGGAAGCTTTGGGTAATCCCGGTGATGTTCTATTGGCCATCAGTACCAGTGGCAACTCGGTAAATGTTATTAAAGCAATTGAAGTGGCTCTGACCAAGGGTATGAAGGTGATTGCGCTTACCGGGAAAGACGGTGGTAAAATTGCGGGAATGGTCGATGTGGAAATAAGAGCGCCATACGCACCGTTTGCCGACCGTGCACAAGAAATTCACATTAAGGTTATCCATAGCCTTATTGGTTTTGTTGAAGAAAAACTTGGGCTATAAGAATAGTTGTTTGTGTTATGTAGTCTCTGGATATTACGAAGACATCGGGAAAATCATTTTATGTCTATGACGATTAAAAAATCAGAATTGCTTACGAAGTTTTTTGTATTGATGATTTCTTTTTCGATGATGGGCTGTAATTTTTTTTCTGAAAAGGTAACTTGTCCAGGATTTAACGTTGAGATGTTCGGGAGAAATTTCATTTTTTCTGATACCATTGTGTTTAAAGGAATAACCCAAGAAAAAGTTTTTTACTTGGTTGAATCGCAACGAACCATGCCGTATTCTTGTAGAACAACAATCTTAAAAGGGTGTTCATGTGATAATTTAATGTATCAACAATTTCAATCAGAAGATTCTATTCAGTTCACGATTACATATTTCTTTGAGAATACTGAGTTTGCTGGTATGTCATTTGTTGAAGGAATTGAAAATCCAAAAATTGTAGATTTTACTGACTCTAATCAATATTCGAAAAGTGAATCAAATACTGAATATTTTAAAACCATAAATTACGACAAATTTGGTAACCTGATTTCTTTTGTTGATTCAATAGGGAATAAATTTACTAGAGTGTGGTAGTTTTTTGGAACAATTAGGGTCTGCAATCGAGGCAACTTCCAGACAACTTTGTGAAGAACCTATTCATTATTGGGTTTATGTCAACAAAATAATGTTGTTTTATGAAGTAAGTGGCTGCTAAAAATTTAACTAAACCTGTTTCGCGATAAAATATGTCAGTAACCATGGGAGGAGAATAACAAACTTCCTTATCTTCCCAACTAATTAAACCCTCAGCCCATGCTCGTTAAAACCTTTGGCAGTGCAGTTCACGGAGTAGACGCCGTTATTATTACCATCGAAACCAATGTTATTCCCGGTGTAAATCTGTTTATGGTTGGTTTGCCCGATAGTGCGGTAAAAGAGAGCCAACACCGTATAGATGCTGCTTTGAAAAACAACGGCTATCGAATTCCGGGTAAGCAGATTACCATCAACATGGCTCCGGCCGATATCAGAAAGGAAGGCTCGGCTTATGATTTGCCTCTGGCCATGGGTATTTTGGTAGCATCCGAGCAAATTGCAGCCGATAATGTTGGCGATTATGTAATCATGGGCGAGTTGGCGCTAGACGGAAAATTGCGTCCGATAAAAGGGGTTTTGCCCATCGCCATTATGGCACGAAAGCAAGGGTTTAAAGGAATTATTCTCCCTGCCGAAAATGCGCGGGAAGCAGCCATAGTAAGTGACTTGGACGTTTATGGAGCTGAAAGCATTACGGAGGTATGCGACTTTTTTATGGGGGTAAATGCCATAAAGAAAACCGAGGTAAATACCCGCGAAGAATTTTACAACAGGTTATACGATTTCCCGGTCGATTTTTGTGATGTAAAAGGCCAAGAGAACATAAAACGTGCTTTTGAAATAGCCGCAGCTGGCGGTCACAACATTATTTTAATTGGCCCTCCGGGTGCCGGAAAAACGATGTTGGCCAAGCGTTTGCCAACTATTTTGCCTCCCCTAAACCTGAAAGAAGCCCTAGAGACCACAAAAATTCATTCGGTGGCCGGGAAAATGAAGCGGGATGATAGTCTCATTTCACTTCGGCCGTTTCGTTCGCCACACCACACCATTAGCGATGTGGCACTGGTTGGCGGGGGTAGTTTTCCGCAGCCCGGCGAAATTTCATTAGCACACAACGGGGTTTTGTTTTTAGATGAATTGCCCGAATTTAAACGGACTGTACTCGAAGTTATGCGCCAGCCACTGGAAGATAGGGTAGTTTCCATCTCTCGCGCTCGATTTGCGGTGGAGTATCCAGCCAGTTTTATGCTGGTGGCCTCCATGAATCCCTGCCCTTGTGGTTATTACAACCATCCTGAAAAAGAGTGTGTTTGTCCGCCAGGCACCGTTCAACGCTATTTGAACAAGGTTTCGGGGCCATTGCTCGATCGAATTGACATTCACATTGAAGTTACCCCAGTTAGCTTCGATGAGTTGGCCAAGCGCAACCACGTGGCCGAAAAAAGCGAAAATATTCGCGAACGCGTCATTCGGGCTAGGGGCATTCAAAACGAACGATTTAATGCCACCGAAATTCATTGCAATGCGCAAATGAGTTCGCGAATGCTAAAAGAGGTTTGTGAAATTGATGAAACCGGAAGTGAATTGCTTAAAACGGCCATGAAAAAACTGAACCTATCGGCAAGGGCCTACGATAGAATATTAAAAGTTGCCCGCACCATTGCCGATTTGGAAGCCGAAGATAAAATTGGCACGGCACATTTGGCCGAGGCCATTCAATACCGAAGTTTAGACCGCGAAAACTGGGCAGGATAAGGAAATTTGTTAAAATTTTTTTGCAAAAATGACAGGGCATTGCACATTAAATTGCTCTAAATCTGATAAAAGCGTAACGACGGGTTAATTTATTTATTATCATTGAGCAAAATTTTTATAATGGCAACAGGTACAGTAAAATTCTACAACGACACAAAAGGATTTGGATTTATTAAGGATGATAACGGAAACGAGGTTTTCGTTCACGCAACCGGCTTGGTAGATAACATCAGAGATAACGATAAAGTTTCTTTTGAAGTTCAAGAAGGTAAAAAAGGCGTTAACGCTGTAAACGTTCGCAAAATAGGTTAATACCAATTTTAGCTTTTAATGCTGAATTGCTGCTTTTAAAGTTGGTGATTCGGCATTTTTTTTGCCCAAAAATGAATAAAACCAAGTTATTTGGTTCTACCTTGGTTCGCCTGTGTTTCTTTTTAAACGAACTTGACTGAAGCTGCATTTCTTTTTGCTACTTTTCAATTGAATTAAACACCCATTTTACAATGACTCTAGAACAATTATTTGGAACAGTACAGGTGGATAACCATGTAGGGGTTCTTCAAATCAATCGTATAACTTCAAAAATTTACTGGTATGAATTGATGAAGTGCATACTTCAATTTGTATTCTCAATTGCTGTAATTCTATTCATCCTTTATTTATTAGGCGGTCATGCTGCAGGAGGCGCGTACTACCTAATTATTTTCTTGCCTTTCATAACTGGTTTATTTTATAGTTTTTCTTCGGTTTACAAGTTTGCAAATAGCAACGGAAAAACCATAATGGTAGATAGTCATAGTGCATCCATAACCATCGATAACGATGAAGTGGAAAAAATAGGAAGTCTTAAAAAGGTAAAAAAGGCGAAAAGCAAGTTTTTTTCTTTTTATACACCATATCAATTGACCATTGTATCGGATGATAAAACGGAATTGGTTGTACACCAAAGCACCAATAAAAAGGAGATGATGAGATTGGAGCACACGGTTAGGGCTTTTCTTTCTCCACTAACAATCGGCTAATTTTTTCAGATACCTTCCCAATAAGCCTTGCCATAACGGCAAAAAATTTCTTCTCCAGCTTTAATTTTTTTGGTAGCTACCAGACAAATCCGCTTGCTGTCATCTAAAGTAATCACGGCATTATTCTTAAAAAGCTGGCTATTGTGTGCATCGTTGGCATATTTCGCAAAGCAGTCAACGTGTTTGGAGTCCATAATGGTTCCATTCAATAAATTGATAAAATAGCCATTTTCTCCTGCTTTAGCCCGTTTTTCAGCTTCGATGTGGCTTAATATTTCACCTTCAAAAACCGCAATAATTTCGTCTTTGTGAATGGCTATCGCGGTGTACAAACCCATTCCTGCATTGGGTATTTGCGAAACCTGTGTATAGAGGTAATCCGATTCTGGTGCTTCAATAGGGTAGGTTTGCGACATGTGGGGTTGAAAAGTCGAAAGTAGGAAAAGGTTCAAAACAGCCACCCAAAACCGCAAGTTAAATTCGCGGCTGATGAACCATTTTGCTTAAGCTGTACGTAGTTCGACAAGCATATTTTCGGTATGTTTAACCACCAAAACAGCCAAAGGACATGACCCGTTTTTTTACCACAAGTTTTATACTGTTTTTTTATCTACTTGGGTTCGGCCTTTTTGCCCAGCATTCAAGCCCTGTCGATTTGGTTAATCCGCTAATGGGTACGGACTCGAAAATGGAACTATCCAACGGTAACACCTATCCTGCAGTTGGACTTCCTTGGGGGATGAATTTCTGGACACCGCAAACAAACCTAAACGGTAACGGGTGGACTTATCAGTATGATGCCGAGAAAATACGCGGATTCAAGCAAACGCATCAGCCCTCACCATGGATGAATGATTATGGCCAATTTTCCATAATGCCGGTAACCGGTGGTTTGAAATTCGATCAAGAATCTCGCGCTAGCTGGTTTTCGCACAAGGCAGAGAAGTCAACGCCATATTACTATAGTGTTTATTTGGCCGATGCGAATGTTACAGCAGAACTCACGCCAACCGAACGAGCAGTACAATTTAGGTTCACTTTTCCAAAAAGCGATTCTTCGTTTGTGGTGGTTGATGCTTTTGATAAAGGGTCGTACATTAAAATCATTCCTGAAGAGCGTAAAATCATTGGTTATTCAACCAAATACGCCAGGGGAAAACTCATCAATTTCAAAAACTATTTTGTCATGTACTTCGATAAAGATTTTTCTTTTTCGTCGGCTTGGCACGACAAGGTGTTGGCAAAAGATACGCTAGAGTTGACAGCAAATCAGACCGGTGCTGTGGTGGGTTTTCGAACCACCGAGGGCGAGATGATTCATGTTAAGGTGGCTTCGTCGTTTGTGAGTTTAGCACAGGCCGAATTGAATCTTAGTCGTGAATTGGGGAATGATGATTTTGAATCTACCAGAACCAAAGCAAAGGATACCTGGAATAAGACTCTAGGCCGATTGCAGGTTGAAGGGGGGACAACAGATCAGCAAAAAACCTTTTATTCTTGTTTGTATCGAGCCGTGTTTTTTCCGAATAAGTTGTATGAAATAAACAGCCAAAATGAGCCTATCCATTGGAGTCCATACAACGGCCAGGTATTGCCCGGTTATATGTTTGGTGGCACCGGTTTCTGGGATACTTTTCGGGCACTTTATCCTTTTCTTAATTTAGTTTACCCAGGTATAAATACCCAAATGCAAGAAGGTTTGGTCAACGCCTATAAGGAAGGTGGCTGGTTGCCAGAGTGGAGTAGTCCGGGGTATGCCGATATAATGATTGGTAATAATTCCGCTTCGGTGGTTGTTGATGCCTATATGAAAGGGTTGCGAGGATATGATATTAATACCCTGTACGAAGCATTAATACACGGGGCAAATGCCGAAGGTCCGATATCTGCGGTTGGCCGTTTGGGGGTAAAATATTATAACCAGTTGGGTTATGTGCCTTACGATGTGAAAATTAATGAAAATGCCGCGCGAACTTTAGAATACGCCTACGATGACTTTGCTATTTATCAGTTGGCAAAAAAGTTGAATCGCCCAAAAAAGGAAATAGAGCTGTACGCCAAACGGAGCCAGAATTATCGAAATCTTTTCGATGTTTCTACTGGCTTTATGCGAGGTAAAAACTTGGATGGAAAATTTCAATCGCCGTTTAATCCGTACAAATGGGGCGATGCCTTTACCGAGGGGAATAGTTGGCACTACACCTGGTCGGTGTTTCATGATATGCAGGGTCTAATCGATTTGATGGGTGGAAACAAACGTTTTGTTGCAAAACTTGACTCGGTATTCAGCTCACCTCCTTTTTTTGATGATAGTTATTATGGCGGCATGATACATGAAATTAGAGAAATGCAAATTGCCAATATGGGACAGTATGCGCATGGCAATCAGCCAATTCAGCACATGATTTACCTGTACAATTATGCTGGACAGCCTTGGAAAACGCAATACTGGGCACGTGAAACCATGAACCGCCTTTACCAAGCTACCCCAGACGGATATTGCGGTGATGAAGACAATGGGCAAACATCGGCTTGGTACTTGTTTTCGGCAATGGGATTTTATCCCGTTTGTCCGGCTACCACGCAATACGTTTTGGGTGCACCGCTTTTCAAAAAAATTACTGTGAATCTTGAAAATGGAAAACGGTTAATTATTGAAGCGCCCGAAAACAGTGACGAAATGCGGTATGTTAAAACATTAAGCATCAACGGAAAAACCCATACCAAAAATTGGGTAGACCATGAGGATTTGTTAAAAGGAACAACCTTGCGTTTTGATATGGCACCGAACCCTAATCATGACCGAGGTATTAATCCTGCGGATGCCCCTTATTCATTTTCAACAAGTGAAAACAAATGAAGAATAGATTTTTGCTAGGCCTAATGCTAGGTGTCGGGACAATGACGCAAGCTCAAATGCCCGATCTTACACAACATGTAAATCCGCTGATTGGAACGGAAAAAATGGGACACACCTTTCCGGGAGCTACCGTTCCCTTTGGTGCGGTGCAGTTAAGTCCTGAAACCGACACCTTGCCCTACGAAGTAGGTGGAAAATACAACAAGGATGTTTATAAGTACTGTGCCGGTTACCAATATAGCGACCCAACTATTGTGGGCTTTAGTCATACCCATTTTAGCGGCACGGGTCATTCCGACTTGGGCGATTTTTTAATTATGCCCACGGTTGGTGAAGTGCAGCTAAACCCAGGAACGGCAGCTCATCCTGAAAGTGGTTATCGGTCTGCCTATTCGCACAACAACGAAATTGCCCAGCCGGGGTATTATTCAGTAAAACTCGATGAAGGAAATATTCTGGCTGAGCTTACAGCCACAACGCGGGTCGGTTTTCACCAATATACCTTCCCAAAAACCAATCAGGCCAATATAATTTTCGATTTGATGGCGGGGATTTACAACCACGACGAAAAAAACGTGTGGACTTTTGTTCGCGTTGAAAACGATACGCTAGTTACCGGATACCGACAAACGCAAGGTTGGGGTAGAACCCGTACGGTGTTTTTTGCCATGAGTTTTTCTAAACCAATTGCCGAATACGGAGCGAAAAACTATTCACCTAAACAAGTTTACCGTGGGTTTTGGGGCAAGTTCGATCAAAGCAAGAATTTTCCAGAATTGGCCGGAAAGCAACTACGCATGAATTTCAGTTTTACAGCAGAGGAAGGCGAAAAACTGAAAATAAAATTTGCGCTGTCGCCGGTAAGTACGGTCAATGCCGTTCAAAATATGCAATTTGAAGTTCCGCATTGGGATTTTGACCGAACCAGAAATGAGGCCAAAGCCCTTTGGAATAAGGAACTTGGTAAAATAATCGTGGACATGAAGAGCCCGGAAGACAAGGTCAATTTTTACACGGCCATGTATCATGCTGCCATAATGCCCACGGTGTACATGGATGTGAATGGCGAATACAAAGGACTCGACCAAAATATTCACAAGGCAGAAGGATTTACCAATTACACCTCATTTTCGCTTTGGGACACCTATCGGGCTTTTCATCCGTACCTGAATTTGGTAAACCCAAGCCGCAACAACGACATGGTAAAATCGATGATGGCGCATTACAAGCAAAGTGTGTTGGGTATGTTGCCCATTTGGTCGCATTATGCCAACGACAATTGGTGCATGAGCGGGTACCACAGTGTTTCGGTAGTGGCTGATGCCATTTTGAATGGGGTGTATACTGGCAACCCGGAGGAAGCTTTGTTGGCATGTGTAAATACTGCCACCCGAAGAAATTACGAAGGCATTGGTTCGTACATGGATATGGGTTTTATTCCGGCCGATAAAAACCGTGTTTCGGTGTCGACCACCCTAGAATATGCTTACGATGATTGGTGCATTGCGCAGCTGGCTAAAAAATTGAATAAACCAGACATTTATCAAACTTTTGCCAAGCGGGCCGAAAACTGGCGAAACGTATTCGATAGTTCCATTGGCTTTATGCGCCCCCGATTAAGTGACGGATCATTTAAAAAGGAATTTGATGTGCTTAAAACCGACGGGCAGGGTTTTATTGAAGGAAATGCTTGGAATTATAGCCTATATGTGCCGCAAAATCCTTCAGGCATGATTGATTTAATGGGCGGAAAAGAGAAATTCTCAACGCACCTCGATTCTTTGTTTACCATGGAATTGCCGGATGAGTTTTTTGCCGAAACCGAAGACATTACCCGCGAAGGAATAATTGGGAACTATGTTCATGGTAACGAGCCCGCACATCATGTGGCTTATTTATACAATTGGACCAAGCAACCTTGGAAAACACAGGCTCAGGTTCGTAAAATAATGAAACACCAATACCACAACGGTTCTGCCGGATTGGGTGGTAACGACGATTGCGGTCAAATGAGCGCCTGGTACATTTTTAGTGCACTTGGCTTTTATCCCGTTGCTCCTGCTTCTGGCCAATATTGGCTGGGTAGTCCCTTGGTAAGTGCTGCTAGTATTCAGTTAGAAAATGGTAAAAACATTCAAATCGTGGTGAACAACCAAAGCGAAAAAAATGTTTACGTGCAAAAAGTAAAATTGAACGGACAAACTTTAAATCGCTTTTACTTGACCCACGAAGAATTGTGGAATGGAGCAAAACTGGAGTTTGACATGGGTAGCCGACCGGTTAAACCAAAAAATTGAAATAGCGCAAAGCGTCACCATGCCGTCTTTAATTAACGATACTCCAATAGAATTTGTAAAAGGCGTTGGCCCCGACAAGGCCAAGCTTTTTCGCGAGGAGTTGGGCATTTATTCGGCAGCCGATTTGTTAGAGTATTACCCCTTTCGGTACATCGACCGCACCCAGTTCCATAAGGTTCGCGAAGTGGTTGATGGGATGAATTACGTGCAGATAAAAGGCTTTGTAAAAGAACTTACCGAAGTAGGCACGGGTAGAATAAAACGGCTTTCGGCGAAATTTTACGATGAAACTGGCGAATTGGAACTGGTTTGGTTTCAGGGCATTCGCTGGGTAAAATCGGCGTTAAAGCCCGGTGTGCCTTATGTGTTGTTTGGCAAACCTAGCTTGTTCAATCACAAGCTGAACATTGCCCACCCCGAGCTCGATGAGTGGAAGGAGAACCAAATGGCAATTATTGGCTTGCAGCCCATGTACAATTCGGGTGAAAAATTATCGGCTAGGGGCTTAAACAGCAAAGGCATTGAGCGCATTATTCGTCAATATGCCTTGGGCTTGTCGGGTCAAATTCCGGAAACTTTGCCCGATTATGTATTGCAAGAAGCCAAGTTAATCGGCTTGGAATTGGCCTATAAAATTATTCATGCACCGGCGACACCCAACGATGTTTTTCACGCGCAGCGCAGATTAAAATTTGAAGAGCTTTTCTTTATGCAATTGGCATTTGCGCTGCAAAAGCTCATCACCAAAAATAAAATTCGCGGATACGTTTTCTCCGAGGTAGGCGAATATTTCAATACGTTTTACAACAATCAATTGGCTTTTCCACTTACCAATGCCCAAAAGCGGGTGGTAAAAGAAATAAGGCTCGATTGTGGCAAAGGCAAGCAAATGAACCGCTTGCTGCAAGGCGATGTGGGAAGTGGCAAAACCATTGTGGCGGTTTTGTGCACCTTAATTGCGGTTGATAATGGTTTTCAGGCCTGCTTAATGGCACCCACCGAAATACTTGCTTCGCAGCATTTTCAATCTATATCACCTTATTTCGAAAAACTGGGCTTGGGCATTGCGCTCTTAACGGGTTCTACCAAAAAGTCGGAACGGACAAAAATTCATGAACGCCTGCTGTCTGGCGAAATTCATTTACTGGTGGGTACGCATGCTTTGCTAGAGCCGGTGGTACAGTACAAAAACCTGGGTTTAGCCATTGTAGATGAGCAACACCGTTTTGGGGTGGCTCAGCGTGCCAAATTATGGGAGAAAAACAAGTTGCATCCGCACGTGCTGGTAATGACCGCAACGCCTATACCGCGTACCTTGGCCATGACGCTGTATGGTGATTTGGATGTTTCTGTTATCGATGAAATGCCTGTGGGCAGAAAGCCCATTCAAACTGCGGCAAAAAGCGATAGCCGACGGTTGGAAGTTTTTCAGTTTATGGAAAATGAGATTGCCGCTGGTAGACAGATTTACGTGGTTTACCCGTTAATTGAAGAAAGCGAAGCCATGGATTACAAAGATTTGATGGATGGTTTCGAGAGCATAACTCGAAGGTTTCCGTTGCCAAAATACTGCGTAAGCATTGTGCACGGGAAAATGAAATCGGCCGATAAGGAATATGAAATGCAGCGGTTTTTAAAAGGCGAAACCCAAATTATGGTGGCCACCACCGTGATAGAAGTTGGTGTAAATGTACCCAATGCATCGGTAATGGTGATAGAAAGTGCCGAGCGTTTTGGCTTGTCGCAGTTGCACCAGTTGCGTGGTAGGGTAGGGCGCGGTGCCGACCAGAGTTATTGTATTTTAATGACCGGAACCAAGGTGAGCAAAGAGGCTAGGGAACGAATAAGTACCATGTGCGAAACCAACGACGGATTTAAAATTGCCGAAGTCGATCTTAAACTACGCGGGCCTGGCGATATTTTAGGAACCAAGCAAAGCGGACTTTTGAATCTAAAAATTGCCGACCTTACTACCGACGGAGCGACCTTGGAATTTGCCCGTAACTTGGCATTACGAATTGTTGAGGAGGACCCAAAACTGGAGTTACCTAAAAATGCCCCAATTCGATATAAAATGCAGCAATTGCAACGAACAAGTACCCAATGGAGCAAGATACTTTGAGAAACTTACAACGTATAGCGTATGGAGTACAACGTATATCGTATAAGGTATATCGCATGGCGTGCTGCGGGATTGCTTTGTTGGCGTTATTGATAGTGGCTGGTAGCACGGTAAATGGGCAAAATCATACCCAAAGCGTAACGAGTGGTAACAGTAAATTTGTTGGGAAAATAATTTACCAAGGAAAGGATAAGGCTACCGGCATGCAGTTGTATTCGGCAAAAGTGTACAGCGTTGCTTACAATTCGCTGATTCAAGATGTGCAAATCAAGTTTCAGAACAAAGCAGATATCGATAGCATTACCCTTTCGCACAACGGTAAGTTGTTGTACGTATATCAAGAACCCGAACACCGGGTTTACAATGTGCGAACCGGGCAATTGATTGTAAAATTTAAGGAGCCGGTTCACATTGCTTTTGCGCACAACGATAACTATTTTGTGGTAAGCAATTTTGCTTGGGTTACGGCATTTGACAGTTACACGGCCGAGGAATTGGAACACTACCAAATTGCCCCCGACAATGCCATTACCGAATTGACTGTAACCCCCGACGATAGCCATATTATTGCCAAAACCGACCGCAAGCAAGTGGTGGTTTGGAAAAAGGGTGTAGAAAAAGCCCGCAAGAAATTTTATGGGGACGATATTGTAGTAAGTGCCGATGGTAAAGAACTTACGGTAACCCGGGCTACATCTAATAATTTGGCAACTTTTACCTATTCGCTCCCCGAGTTTAAGCGCCTAAAAAAACAAAGTCTTGATAAAATTCTGCGCGACCGTGCCCGGGCACAAACCCTCGAGTTAAGGGCGTCAGACCCAAGTAAAAAAAGTGCCATTATTCGGGCTTCAAAATTTATAAACGAAGGCTACAAATTGAGTAATGTTGGACATTATGTGGCTTTTTTTACCGAAAGTCCAAACGAGGAAAAGGAGTTGTTGGTGTTGAACACGCTCACCGGTGAAATTTTGCTGGAAGACGTGGTAGGAACTCCAAAACAAAATGTTGAGGTAAAGTGGTACAACGACAGCCTGATGATTCCCGTAAATGCGGTTAAAGCAGGTGTGTTTAATGCAAATCAAGGTCGTTATGACAGTCAGCTAGAATTGGAATTTTTTCAAGGTAGTGGGCGTATTCGCGACAAAAAATTGTTGCAAAACCGTAAGGTGAGTTCTAATTTTAAATTGACCGCTTTTCCCGAGGGTGATAATTTGCTACTGCGAAGTACGGCCGAAAGCGAGGCACAGGGCGAGGTTAAAGGCCATAAACTGGTAGATTTTTCGCCCAACTCGGCTTATGTTTTTGTTGAAAATACCAGCGATGGACGAATTGGTTACTTGGAAGCTACGGACGTATTGGCTGGAAAAATTCATAAAATCACGTATTTCTCGGAAGAAAAAAGAGAAATGACCGAGGATTTGGTGAAAGATGAACTGCTTCCACTCGGTGCCAAATACAACCGTATTTCGGCTTTCAAACATATTTCGGAGGCCAAACCCGAGGATAGCCTGCAAATTGTTATGAAAACGGTTGAAGCCGGTAAAACCAGTGGGGTGCAAGTGCAGTTAATTGATAAAAACGGTATTTATTATTACGGTGCCGGAACAGCCGAGTTTAAGAAAATTTGGTGCAACCTCATGGTGAAAGGGAGCGATGGTAATGTAAAGCAAATAGACAATTTTCAGGTAACCGAAAACCGAAACACGGATACCCTTCCCAATGCCATTGCGGTGGTGATGGATTATTCGGGTTCGATGGGCTGGGCGCGGGTGGATGCGGTGCAAGACGGAGCTGAAAAATTGCTGCGTGCAAAAAAAGCCAAGGACCAAATAGCCTTAATTAAGTACGACAACCACGTGGTGCTGGAAAGTAAACTAACCGACAATCAGCAAAAACTGTTACGCAGGTTGTACCTCAACGATTACTCAAATTTTGGTGGTGGAACAGCTCTGTTGGATGCTTTAAACGCCGGAATTTTTGCCGTGCGCAATGCCGAAAATGTAGGTAAAAAGATTGTACTGCTACTTACCGATGGTTTCGAAAATGCATCCTTGGCCACCCGAAACGAAGTGTTGGCCAATGCCCTGCAAAGTGGCGTAAGCATTTTTTCGGTGGGTTTCGGGGCACTTATTGACGAGCCATTTCTAAAATCATTGTCATACACCACGTACGGAGGTAATTACCACATTTACCAAACCCCCGATTTCGACTGGGTGTTTACCGATATTTATCAAAAAGCGGTGAACTATTACAGCGTAAATTATGAAACCGACGACCAGGGAAGTCAGGTGTATTTATTGAAAATATGCCATGAAAATGGAGTTGCTGACACGATGGTGGTGGAGTACGACAATAATCCGGCCGATATTGCCATGCTGCTGTCTACCGACAATAAATTTAAAACCAATCCGGTAAAGGCTTTTGGAACGGAGGAAATTGATATTGATGGATTTGATTACCCGGAGATAAAAGATTTTTCGAAGGTAAAAACTAGGCAACCATTGCAGCCAAAGCGTTTTAAGCTGGACGAGGATAAGCAAACCAAAATAGAGGACGAGTTTTATACCATCGAACTACCGCGGTTTAACTTTTACTACGACCGCACCGAAACGGTTCAGGAAACTGAAAAACGAATAGGTGAGTTGGCGCAATTCTTAAAAAAATATCCGGAAATAAAGCTCGAAATTATTGGGCATACCGACAATTCTGGAACCATAGATTACAACCAAAAACTGTCGCAAGACCGAGCCGATTTTGTGAAAAGCTTAATTGTTGCCAAAGGCATAAAGGCGAATAGGCTAAAGGCAGTTGGTTATGGAGAAACCTCGCCCATTTTAGGCAATGAAACCGAAGAAGGCCGCTCTAAAAACCGCCGGGTTGAGTTTAGGATTGTGGAGGGGAAATAATTCTTTTCAATCAATAAGCCGGTACGAAGTGCTTCGTCCTCCTTCATTTTCGCGAACAAGGATGTTTTTTTTAATCAAATCTTGAATGTCGCGGAGGGCAGTATCGGTGGAGCATTTATTAAGGGTAGCCCACTTGGAAGAGTTTAGTTTTCCATAGAAATTGTCCAATAAGCGATTGATAGTGGTTAACTGCCTATCATTTAAAGTGGTGGTGGCGTGTTTTTCCCAAAAACGAGCTTTTGTAAGCACCTTTTCTACCAATTGGCTAGAGTTGGCAAGTGCAGCACCTAAACAATTAAGAAACCAAATCAACCAGTCGCTAATATCAAGGTCACCACGTTGAGTTTTTTCCAGTAGGTTGTAGTACTCATTTCGTTTCAGTTTAATTTGTGCAGACATGCTATAAAAACGCAGGTTGCTACCATCAGCTCGGGCTAAAAGCATATCAGTCACCGCCCGGGCAATTCGGCCATTTCCATCTTCAAAAGGGTGAATAGTTATTAGCCAAAGATGAGCAATGGCTGCTTTTATGATAGGGTCAAGTGCAAGGTTGGTACTGTTTAACCAGGTAAGAAAAGCTTGCATTTCTTTTTCCAATAATACTGCCTTGGGTGCCTCGAAATGAACTTTTTCTCTACCAAATGCGCCTGATACTACTTGCATGGGGCCGGTTTCATCCTTTCGCCACTGGGCAACGGTAATTTTGTACATGCCGCTATAACCGGTGGGGAATAATGCCGCGCTCCAACCAAATAATCTTTCGGGGGTAAGAGCAGCCTGATAGTTTTGGGTAGCATCAAGCATCATTTCTACAACCCCTTCCACATTTCTGTCGGTGGGTGGTAATCCGCCAATCTCCATTCCCAGTCTTCGTGCTACCGAAGAGCGCACTTGCTCGCGATTCAAATTTTCGCCCTCAATTTCCGATGATTTTAATACATCAAGGGTAATATTTTCTAGTACCGCCTCTTCTTGTAGATTGAAGCCTAACGAAAACATTCTACCCAATAATAAGCCTTGTTGATAGCGAACTTTACCTAAAATGGGTTGGATTTGACTATTGTTCCAAGTAAAATTGGGCCATTTTTTGTCTTGATGAATGTACATCTGCGGAGAATATGCGGTAAATATACCAATTATTCACCGCATATTTTGCGGTGAATAAGCCGTTTTTTCTCCGCATTGGGTTTGCTTGGTAAATTATAGATGCGCTATTTATTGGTTAAATAGCGCTTAATCGAAGATTAAATGCGAAAAATTAACGACTAATGTTTTTTTGGAGGGGGAGGTTGCTTATTTTTTTTCTATCTTCGAATCAACTTCAAAACCCAATACATTATGAAAACACGTGTACTTGTACTTTTCAGCTTATTTTTTGTAACGAGGTCTTTTGCCCAAACTCCGGAATATTTTAAAGTTGGGATGCGGTGGAATCAAACCACCACCTGCTCTGGAGCCGGGCCACAAGGTTGTATGTATCAGACCGACCAAAATATTCGAATTGTTGGCGATACCCTTTTAAATGGTTTGCAATATTTTCAGTTGTCTACGACTGAAAAATACAGTATCTATTATTGGGGCCCTAGTCAACCAGCACCATGCGATTCATATACATCGTTGTCAACACATTCTTTTGGTTTAATTCGACAAGAAGGAAAAAAAGTTCTTAAATGGTCAGGAAATAATTCACCAGACGAATTGTTTTACAATTACAACCTTCAATTGGGTGACACCATGCCAGCGAATGTGTTTACCGGTGAAGATAAGTTGGTGGTTACTGCTATTGATACTTTTTATGTTGGTAATGAGGCTAGACTACGAATGAGCTATGAAAGCGAATGGTACCGAGGAGAGTTACTAGAAGGTATTGGTAGTTCATTGGGTCTTTTTGAGCCGAATTACATGCAGTTTGAATGTGCGCCCTATTTATTGTGTTTTTCATCTGACCGCACGGATGACTACAACTACCCAAGTGGTCAACCTTGTTATACTACTTTGGGTGTAAATGAGATTTCTACCAACAACCAGCTGCAGGTGTACCCAAATCCAAGTTCCTCGCTAATAATGGTTAACACTAATCAGCTTGGGCTGGTTGATGTTAAGGTAATTAACACGCTTGGTCAAGAGGTGTTACAGTTTAATACCGAAACCAAGACCAGTGAAATTGCCATTGATGTGAGTTTGTTGCCACAAGGAACTTATTTATTGGCAGCCAAAGATGTAAAAGGAAATGTTAGCCACCAGCAAATTTCGGTGGTTAGATAAAAGAACAGCACTGGTTAAAACAGAAAGAGGCGACCGTTTTGGCCGCCTCTTTTGCTTGTTAGTAGTATTCGTTTATTTCGTTTTTTGCTGATTTTGTTTAATGGTAGCCTTTTGTGTGGTGGGTTTCGGGGCTTTTAACTGGCTGGTTCCGTAGGTGCCGTCATCGTAAGTTCCTCCATAATTTGGGTTTTGTTCTGTTCCGTAATCGTAGGTGTTTGGGTCACTGGCTGAGTAGTCATCATCATCGTCTTGATATTGTCGACCTTGAGAAACCGGGCCGTTTTGGTAACCGTAATCATCGTCTTGATAATGTCCGCGGCCGTAATATGGTTTTCGGCAATCCATCCGGTCGATGCGGGCAACCATAAAATTTCGGCTAAAACTAACTCGGGTTACCACTTTACTGGCGGCCGGTACGGTAATCCAACCGTCATAAATAAGTCTACGGCCAGTAGCTCTCATTCCGTAACCACGGGTTTGCATGGTTTCCTCAATTCTCAGGTAGTGTTTTCCCGGAGGCACGTTGTATATTTTAACCCATTCGGTGGCGAAGTAAGTGGTGTTATTAAAAACAACGGTATAGTTGCTTAAATCAGCCATTCTGATGTTAAACTGAGAATTGGCTTTATAGCGATGATGAGCCTGAGCGGTAAAACTTACAGTTAAGGTGAGCAGTGCAATTAATAAAGTTCTCATGGCTTTGTGTATTAAATTGTTTGTTGACAGGGTCAAAACAATCATCGTGCCAAGAGTTGTATGTATTGTTCAGCCTCACCCCCAGCCCCTCTCCGGTGGATAGGGGGGCTTAGGACGTGTAAAGAGTACAGGTTAAACTGATTTTAAATGAGGTCTATATATTCTTAGAACCATACACTTAACCGGTAAGCTAAAAGTCCCTTTCCATTGGAGAGGGATTTAGGGAGAGGCCAAAATCCCTCCAAAACCCCGGATACGACTTGTTCACCACCTCTGGATGGTCGAAACTCAGTTCGCCAACTTTAAGTACCAGTGGTGCAAAAGCCATGGCCATACGGTGGTCTTCGTAGGTTGTTAAAGTTTGGATTGGTTTTTTCAGTTGGCCGGCTTCAATAGCTAGCACAAAATTTCCCTTTTCAATGGCTTTAATGCTAAACTTGGCCAACTCGCAAATCAAAGCCGTAATTCTATCTGTTTCTTTTATGTGCAGACTTTTTAATCCGCGGAGTTCCCCAGAAATATCTAGTCCGGCAATGGTGGTGGCAAAGGTTTGCGCCAAATCCGGGCATCGTTCGCAGTCGATAGAAATGTGCTGGGGCGGTTGGAAATTGGATTTTTTTCTAAGTACGATTCCGTCGGGTAAAAATTCGGTTGAAACACCGAAATCTTCAAATAGGGTGGCCACTACAGCATCGCCTTGCAGACTGTTTTTTTTTAGGTTAGGCAACTTAATTTCTGCTGATTGACTTAATGCAACTGCGGCATACCAATACGATGCTGCACTCCAATCGGGTTCAACGGTAAAGGATTTGCCGAGGTAGGTTTGTGGTTGAATGCTTAAGCTGCTATTGTTCCAGGCATGTTTTACTCCAAAATGAGCCATTATAGCCAAGGTCATTTCCAGGTATGGTTTTGAGGCAATTTCACCGACAAAATCTAAAACCAGTCCTTTTGGTAAGGCCGGGGCAATAAGACAAAGTGCAGATATAAACTGACTGCTAACACTACCGTCAATGGTGGTTTGGCCACCTACAATGGTTCCTCCTGTTATTTTTAACGGCGGAAAACCCTCTTTTTCGGTGTATTCAATGCTTGCTCCCAAATTGCGCAACGCATCTACTAGAATGCCAACAGGTCGCTCTTTCATTCGCGCGGTACCGGTCAAAATAAACTCACCGGGTGCTAAACAGAGTCGAGCGGCTAAAAAACGAAGCGTGGTTCCGGCTGGGCCACAATTGACAACTTTGGGCAGGTCGTGCAGTAATTTCTTTAAAGTAACCGTATCCTGAGCTTCCGAAAGGTTAGCAATAACCAAGTTTTCATGACACAGACTTTGTATAATCAATGCCCGATTGCTTTCACTTTTAGAACCGGTAAGTTGAACGGCTCCGGCAATGTTGGTTGTTTTACAACTTAATGTGAAGCTCATTCTTCAGCAGGTTTTTGGTAGGCTTTTTTCACCGTTTGGTTCAAGTAGGCCAATCCTTCAAAAACCAATAATTCAGAAACCGGAACATCAAATTCGCATTTCCCGGGTTCAGAAATCAAACTGCACAAAATCTCACTACCATAGTTCTTTTTGTCGTGCTGCATAAGCCCCAAAAGGATATCGAATTGCTTTTCGTCCACCGGTCGCAGGGGGAAAATCTGACTAATAAAGTTAGACGCGATATGCAAATGCGCTTGCGAGAAATTGCAAAGATGGGTGGCCACATACATTTCGGCTATCATCCCCATGGCCACCGCTTCACCATGAAGCAGCGGCACCTTGTCGTTGGCCAAACTCAGGCTTTCAATCGCATGACCAAAGGTGTGGCCAAAATTCAAAATTTTGCGCAAGTCTTGTTCGGTGGGGTCAGAAGTAACAATCTTCTTTTTTATTTCAACACTCGGCTCGATAAAGTGTTCGGCCAAAGCAGGGTCGGGCATGCCATTAATTAACAGCGCCTGCCACAGGTCGGCATCGAAAACTAAGGCGTGTTTTACACATTCGGCAAAGCCAGAAATAAATTCGCGGTACGGCAAACTATTCATAAAGCCGGGAAAAATGAATGTCGCCTCGGCTTTGGCAAAAAGGCCAATTTGATTTTTGAATCCTTCAAAATCGATACCCGTTTTTCCACCATGTGCTGCATCTACCTGAGCTAACAACGTAGTTGGCACGTTTATAAATTTTATGCCCCGTTTAAAACAAGAAGCCACAAAGCCACCCAAATCACTTATTACGCCTCCGCCAAGATTGATAAGCAGCGCATGGCGATCTGCTTTCAATTCTGTTAAACTGCTCCAAAGTTGGGCAGCTATTTCAAGCGTTTTATTTTCCTCACCCGCCGGAATTTCCAAAATCTCGACTCTTTGCAATGGTTCCACTTCATTCAAAAGCAGCGGAAGGCAGTGTTGGTGTGTATTTTCATCGACCAAAATAAATACCAGCGATAAGTATTCCTGTTCTTTTAACCAGTGGTTTAGGTGCTCAAACTTGTCAGTTTCGAAGTGTATCGGGGCAAATAAATCCATTTTATTGGTTCATTAATTGGTTCTGAATGTCGATTGATTCTTTATGAATTAGCGAATATAGTCTGGTTACGAAATCTTTTCCCAATCCAAGCATTTCGCCGGCACTAATTCTGGTATTTAACACCTCGTCCCAGCGCGCAACTTGAAGCACGGTAACCCCATTGTTTTTCTTGAATTGGCCAATTTTACTAGCTATATGCATCCGCTCACTCATCATCTGTAACAAGTCGGAATCCAGTCGGTTAATGTTTTCGCGCAATTCGCTCAACACATTTTTACCGGCCTCGTCAGGAGCTGTAGCCGTTCTAATTTGCAAATTCCCAATAATCTGTTGCAAATGTTCGGGGGTTACCTGCTGTTTGGCATCACTCCAAGCCAATTCCGGGTGGATGTGTGTTTCCAGCATCAATCCGGCCATGTCCAAATCCAACGCTTTTTGGGCGATTAGTGGAATAAGTTCGGTGTTTCCGCAAATGTGGCTTGGGTCGCAAATCATAGGAATTTCAGGGAAAAGCCTTTTCATTTCGATGGCCAGTTCCCAGCTGGGTTTGTTACGGAACGAGCTTGCCGTAGCACTATGGAAACCCCTGTGAATGGTAGCCAATTGGGTAATGCCCGCACCGGCAATCCGCTCGATAGCTCCCACCCAAAGCTGGATATCGGGGTGAACCGGATTTTTAATAAGCACGGGAATGTCAACACCTTTCAGCGCATCGGCAATTTCTTGCACCGAAAACGGATTTACGGTTGATCGTGCACCAATCCAAAGTATATCAACACCGTGTTTTAGCGCCAATTCTACGTGTTCACCATTGGCTACTTCGGTCGAAGTACGCAACCCGGTTTCCTGTTTAGCTGTTTTCAACCATTCCAACGCCGGTTCGCCAAGGCCCTCAAAGGCGTTGGGGCGTGTTCTGGGTTTCCAGATTCCTGCGCGGAAAATGGCTTCTGGAAAGCGTTCGGCAATTTGCTTGGCCGTTTGTAATACTTGCGTTTCCGTTTCGGCACTGCAAGGACCCGCAATAAGTGCAGGTTTTTTGGCCGATAACCAGCTGGCCGATGTGGCTGGACTTACTAAAGTTTTCATATTTTTTGTGATGTTTTAATGCTGTTCATGTGATGTATAGTGGGGAAAACCAACTCCAATACGCTTTTTGGACTGTTGTTTCGCTCCAGCAATAGGAAGCGGGTGTAGTCCTCCTTTTCGTTTTGAATGTATTTCTCAATGATTTCTAAACCGTAGAGTTGTGCGCAAAAGGTATTCGCAATCGCAGCGTAATTTTTAGCCTGATTTTTGGCAATTTCCTGTGCCGCTTTTGCAGTGTTTGCGGCATTTTTCTTGCTTACCCCAGTCAGTTTGTTCAAGTAATTGCTACACTGTGCCAAGGCAATGGGGTGCGAGTGCACTTCCGTAATTGCATCGATAGTTGTGCCTGGTAAGGCCATGAGGTGAAGCTCAATTTTCCATTGAATTTCTTTGCTTACCCTAAATCGATAATCTTCAATAAGCTTGTAATTACTGCTGATTGGGCCATAAATAGTGTTTTCTACGGCAACCACGGTGTAATCGGCTTGCTGATTGGCCAGCGCCTTAAATGAATCTTCGAACGTTTCACATTCCAATAAATCCAGATTGCCCTCAAAAAATTGAGCCGCAACCTGGTCGTGGAATGATCCGATGGATCCCTGAATAGCTACTGTTACTTTTTTCATGATTTTGATGTTGGGTTTAGGGTAAAAAAAAGAGCCCCGGACTATTGGTCCGGGGCTCAGCAATTATTGAAACTTATTTAGTGTCTTTAGTTAACTTAACACAATATTTTTCCAACTGACCCCGGAGTAAGGACGGTAAAACCAATAGGAAAAACTAAAATTGTATAACATTACGTTTGTGTCGTTTTGTGGGAGCAAATGTATGTAAAAATCTATTAATGCAAATTTAACAGGTGAAAATTTTTTTATTTCGATTTTAATTAGAAATATTTGCCGCGAAAATTAAATCAATAACCAACTTAGTCTTTTTTAAAAGAAATGAAAAAAAACACAACATATGTCCCAATGGCTGCGAGCCAATACTTGGGCGTGTTTTTTTCTGCTCAGCCCTCCCGAGCAGTTTTTACACCGGTAGCGCGCACAGCTGTCCGACCCTAAGGGTGTACTAACGCTACACCTCCGCCTATGTGGTGGAATCTTACTTTTTTAAAATCAAATTAGTTTTCTTCAAACCCAGGTGTGGTTTGGGGTTTAACGCGCAGTTTTTGCGCAGGTTAAATTTTTTGAAATGAAGCCAACCGACATTATTGTTGAGGTTGCTGGCCATCAGCATTTGCTTTATGCCCAACAGATATGCGATGAAATGGCCGCATCGGCCAAAGTAAGGGGCACTGGAATTGCCAGACGCGAGCCAGCCGACATTAGCCAAAAAATGATCGAGGGAAAAGCAGTAGTTGCTTTTCACAAAAACGGTACTTGGGCCGGATTTAGTTACGTTGAGGTATGGAGCGATGGTGCTTACGTGTCCAATTCCGGACTTATTGTTAACCCTGAGTTTAGAATGCTTGGTGTTGCAAAACGGGTGAAACAGGCCGTTTTCGATTTATCCAGAACCAAGTTTCCCCATGCAAAAGTGATCAGTTTAACCACCGGATTGGCGGTAATGAAACTGAACTCCAATTTGGGTTTCGAGCCGGTTACCTATTCAGAATTGAGTCAGGATGACGATTTTTGGGCAGGATGCAAAAGCTGCGTGAACTACGATATTTTGCTGGGCAAGGAACGCAAAAACTGCTTGTGCACCGCCTTGGTTTTCGACCCAACGGTGGCCACCGAAAAGAAGGTGCAACAACATGCCGAAGAGTTTAAAAAGAAAAGCAAACTCTTTGATAGGTACATGAATTTTAAAGCCTACTTACTGCTGAAAGGCAAGGGATTGGGCAAAAGAGCTTCAAAATCGGGGCTTAAAGCTTATTTTATTTAATAGAAACAATTTAACCACATAGACACATAGTAATTTTTGATTAACAACGCTATGTCTTATGCCCGCATAACTATGAAACCTTATTCAACGATGTAGAAAACATAGCAACGCAAAGCGTGGTGACTATGTGTCTATGTGGTTAAATAGTTCGGGAAAAGTGTCAACAAGTACAAATTGAAATGAAATGGAAAATAATTCTGGAAAGGTAATATTAGCCTTCAGTGGCGGATTGGATACCACTTATTGCGCCTTGTATCTTAAAAGTAAAGGCTATCAGGTACATGGTGTGTTAGTGAATACAGGTGGCTTTAATCAGGATGAAGTAGATAAAATTGCTGTCCATGCCGGCAAATTGGGTTTGGCCAATTTTGTTTGCTTACATGTAACCAATCAGTATTATGAAAAGGTAATCAAATACCTGATTTTTGGTAACGTACTGAAAAACAACACGTATCCACTATCGGTAAGTGCCGAGCGGATAGTGCAGGCGGTGGCCGTTGCTGAATATGCAAAAACAAGCGGTGCGGTTGCTGTTGCCCATGGAAGCACGGGTGCGGGAAACGACCAGGTTAGATTCGATATGGTTTTTGCGGCTATTATTCCGCAATTGGGGGTAATTACACCAATTAGAGATTTGAAGTTGTCGCGGGAGGAAGAAATCGCGTTTTTGAAAGAAAATGGCGTTGAAATGAATTTTGAAAAGGCGCAATACTCCATCAACAAAGGTTTGTGGGGAACATCAGTTGGTGGAAAAGAAACACTCACCTCCAACCAATATTTGCCGGACTCTGCCTTTCCAACCCCAATTTCAAAAACCGAAAAGGAAACCTTGGTTTTAGATTTTGTTGAAGGAGAGCTTACCACTGTAAACGGAAAAATATTTGCACATCCGTCGGCTGCCATTCAGGCGGTAAATGATATCGCTGCTCCGTTTGGCATTGGTCGTGATATTCACGTTGGCGACACCATTATTGGCATAAAAGGCCGGGTTGGTTTCGAGGCGGCCGCAGCTTTACTCATCATTAAAGCCCACCATTTGCTGGAGAAACACACGCTTACCAAATGGCAATTGTATTGGAAAGATCAACTTGCTTCGTGGTACGGAAACTGGCTGCACGAAGGTCAATACCTAGACCCGGTGATGCGGAATTTGGAAGCTTTTTTGCAGGACACCCAAAAAACGGTTAGCGGCAAAGTTACCATCGAGCTTTCTGCCGAAAAATACAAGCTAATTGGAATTGAGTCGAAACACGACTTAATGAACAACAAGTTTGGTAGTTATGGCGAAATGAACAATACCTGGAGTGGTGACGATGTGAAAGGTTTTTCTAAAATTTTTGGTAACCAGAATGCTATTTATCAGCAGGTTAATGGTGCTTTTACAACCAATTTTTTGAACAATTAGAAAATGGGCGCTACAAAAATTAAAGCAGGCATTGTTGGAGCTGCCGGTTATACAGGTGGTGAGTTAATCAGGCTGCTTATTAATCACCCTGAAGTTCAACTGGTTTTTGCGCACAGCAAAAGTCAGGCTGGTCTACCGGTTTCATCGGTTCATAAAGACCTTTTTGGTGATACCAATCTGGTTTTTTCTGACACGCTGGACGTTACGGTAGATGTGGTTTTTCTTTGTCTAGGGCACGGTGAAGCGGCTAAGTTTTTAGCACAAAATATTTTTCCGGAGTCAATCAAAATTATTGACCTAAGTCAGGACTTTAGATTAACGTCTAGTGCCGACCCACAACTCGAAACTCACAACCCGAAACCCGAAACAAATTTATGGGTGTATGGTTTGCCAGAATTGAATTTGGAAGCTATAAAAAAGGCCAAGAAAATTGCTAATCCGGGTTGTTTTGCCACCGCCATTCAGTTGGGTCTGTTGCCATTGGCCAAATCCATGGCCTTGAATAAACCCATTCACATTACGGCCATTACGGGTAGCACCGGTGCCGGACAGGGTTTAAGCGCTACTTCGCATTTTTCGTGGAGAAGCAATAATCTGTCGGTGTACAAGGCTTTTGAGCATCAGCACGAAGCTGAAATCAAGCAAAGTCTTGGTCAATTGCAGGGGTATTTTGATGTTCCCTTTCAATTTGTACCCATGCGGGGCGATTTTGCCCGGGGAATAATTGCTTCGATTACGTTAGAAACGCAGTTAAGCCTGGAGCAAGCGGTTGAGGTTTATACAGCGTTCTACGCCAATCATCCGTTTACCCATGTTAGTCCTAGCAACATTGACTTAAAGCAGGTTGTAAACACCAATAAATGCTTGATTTATTTGGAGAAACATGGGGATGTGCTACATGTTGTATGCGTAATAGATAATTTATTGAAAGGCGCCAGTGGACAAGCGGTGCAAAACATGAATCTGCTGTTCGGTTTAGACCAAACGACTGGATTAAGGTTAAAGGGTGTGGGGTATTGAGCCTCTCCCCCAACCCCCCTCCGACGGAGAGGGGAGTTGGGACGTATAAGACTTAAAGAACAATAAATGAGTTAGAACCCTTTTAGAACGGAATAATTAACTGAACAGATAAACTAAAAGTCCCTCTCTTTTGGAGAGGGATTTAGGGAGAGGCCATGAAGAAACTAGCAATAATAGGAGCCGGAAATATTGGCTTAGCATTGGCCAAAGGCCTTATAAAAACAGGAAAATACCAAGCTTCCGATATTGTTATAACACGGAGAAATGTAGCTGCACTCGATGAGTTGCGCGAACAAGGATTTACCGCAACGACCAACAATGCTGAAGCTTTCGCGCTGGCCAATGTGGTGGTGCTTGCCGTACTTCCGCAGCAACTGAACCAGTTGCTGGACGAGGTGAAACCATTTGTTGATGCCGATAAACACCTGCTTATCTCGGTTATTTCAGGGGTTGATACCCGTGATGTACAGCAAAGACTGGGTATTCCGGTTGCGGTGATTCGCGCCATGCCAAATACGGCCATCGCAATTGGACAATCAATGACGACCATCGCTTCGCATACCGCCGATAAAGAAAAATTATTGTTGGTAAAAGCGCTTTTCGATTCGGTTGGCGAAACTTTAGTCATACCAGAAGAGTTAATGACCAGTGCTACAGCTTTGTGTGCTTGCGGTATTGCCTTTTTTCTTCGCTCCATTCGGGCAGCCTCGCAAGGTGGCGTAGAAATTGGTTTTCATGCCGAAGATGCCCTAAAAATGGCTACTCAAACAGCATTGGGAGCAGCAGCCTTGTTGTTGGCTAACCACAGTCACCCGGAACACGAAATAGACAAAGTAACCTCGCCAAAAGGTTGCACTATAGCCGGACTAAACGAAATGGAACACCAAGGATTTAGTTCTGCTTTAATAAAAGGAATTAAACTTTCTGCCGAAAAAGCAGGGGGACTTTATAGGGATTAAGAATTAAGAATTAAAAATTAGTTAAGCTAGGCTGCAAAACTAAATCTGTGTAATCCTCTAATCTGTGTAATCAAAAATTAAAATGAAACTCTTCAACGTATACCCACTATTCGACATTACGCCTGCAAAAGCATTGGGAAGCTTGGTTTGGGATGAAAACGGACAAGAATACCTCGATTTATATGGGGGTCATGCTGTTATTTCGGTAGGACACAGCCACCCACATTATGTAGAACGACTGACCAAGCAGTTAAACAACATTGGTTTTTACTCCAATTCTGTTAAAATTCCGATGCAAGAGGAGTTGGCTGAAAAGTTAGCGCTGGTTTCTGGTTACCCGGATTATAGCCTGTTTCTGTGTAATTCAGGGGCGGAAGCCAATGAGAATGCGCTAAAGCTGGCTTCGTTCCAAACCGGTAGGAAGAAAATTGTGGCCGTTGGGAAATCGTTTCACGGACGAACTTCTTTGGCGGTCGCCAGCACCGACGATGCTAGTATTGTGGCACCGGTAAATGAAACCGACAACGTGAGTTTTATTCCGCTAAACGATTTGACGGCCATAGAAAAAGCAGTTACCGCCGAAACTTGCGCGGTAATTATTGAAGGCATACAAGGCGTTGGTGGTGTAAATATTCCTACTGCTCAATATTTGCAAGCCCTTCGCGCTAGGTGCAATGAGGTTGGTGCTGTTCTAATTTTAGATGAAATTCAATCGGGTTATGGGCGGTCTGGGAAGTTTTTTGCCCACCAGCACGCAGCTGTGAAAGCCGATATTATTACCATGGCCAAGGGAATGGGCAACGGCTTTCCGGTTGGTGGTTTGCTCATTAGTCCAATGTTTATAGCTAAACACGGGATGCTGGGCACCACTTTTGGTGGCAATTATTTGGCATGTGCAGCTGCATTGGCGGTTTTAGAAATTATAGAAAAGGAAAGCCTGATTGAAAATGCGGCTAAAATGGGTGACTACCTGGTAACTAAATTGGCTGGTATTGATGGTGTCAAAGAAATAAGGTATCAGGGTTTAATGATTGGCATAGAGCTTCATTTTCCTTGTGCCGATTTAAGAAAAACCTTGTTGAACAAACACCACATATTTACCGGTGCGGCCTCCAATAAAAACACCTTGCGGATATTGCCTTCCCTGGCCATTACCGAAACCGAGTTAGATAAATTTATAAACGCATTTGAGCAAGAAATGCAACAAGTCTTAATTAAAACAAAGTAGGAGCAACCATTTAAACTGAAAAAATAACCACATAGGCACATAGATTTTTTAATAGTTAAGGCTATGTCTTGTGATTAGGTGCGAAATTATTTAGGAAACATAGCAACGCACTGCGTTGAGCCTATGTGTCTATGTGGTTAAAAACGATACCAAGAGAATAACAAATACATACAAATGCAGTGAAACAATTCATTTCCATAAACGATGTTCCCCAGCTGGATGAGCTGGTAAATGAGGTATTGAACATTAAAAAGAATCCTTTTTCTAACAAGAAATTGGGCGAGAACAAAACATTGGGCTTGATTTTTTTTAATCCAAGTTTAAGAACCCGTTTAAGTACACAGCGAGCGGCCATAAATCTGGGCATGAACGTGATGGTAATGAACGTGGGCACCGAAGGTTGGTTGCTGGAATTTGAAGACGGTGCGGTAATGAACGGCAACAAAGCCGAGCACGTTAAAGAAGCTGCTGCCGTAATGAGTCAGTATTGCGATATTATTGGATTGCGGTCGTTTCCCGAACTTAAAGACCGGGAAACGGACTACAGTGAGCAGGTTTTCAAAAGGTTTGTTGAAAATTGCTCGGTTCCGGTAATAAGCTTAGAAAGTGCAACATTGCATCCGCTACAGAGTTTGGCCGATTTGGTGACCATCAACGAATACAAAACAAGACACAAACCAAAGGTGGTGTTGGCTTGGGCTCCACACATAAAAGCCTTGCCGCAAGCGGTTCCCAATAGTTTTGCGCAATGGATGACGGCGGCAGATGTTGATTTTACCATCGCTCATCCACCGGGATTAGAATTGGACGGACAGTTTACCAATGGAGCAACTATTACCAACAATTTGGACGAAGCTTTGGTTGATGCCGATTTTATTTACGTGAAAAATTGGAGCGGTTATACGGAATACGGTAAAATAGCCGAAAATCAGGAAGATTGGTTGCTGACCGAAAGCCGCTTGGCTAAAACCAATCAAGGTTACATCATGCATTGTTTGCCAGTGCGGAGAAATGTAGAACTTAGCGATGAGTTGCTGGACGGGCCGCGTTCCTTGGTAATAAAACAAGCTGAAAACAGGTTGCATGCTGCGCAGGCGGTGATTGCTTCAATTTTGAACACTAAGACAATAGATTTTTGGACATAAGACAAAAGACATTTTGACCGGGTGATATTTTGATTTGTGGATGAAACATAAATCTGTGTAATCATCCTAATCATCGCCGAAGGCATAATCAGTTTATCAAAAAAGAAATGAAAACAGTACAAGTCATTAAAATAGGCGGGAACGTTATCAATAATCCTGAAACGCTAAGTAAGTTCTTAGACGATTTTGCGCTAATAAACGGGCCAAAAATACTGGTTCACGGGGGTGGAAGAATGGCCACCACTTTGAGTGCTACTTTGGGCATTCCAACTAAGATGGTGGATGGAAGACGAATAACCGATGCCGAAACTTTGAAGGTAGTTACCATGGTTTATGCCGGTTTAATAAATAAGCAAATTGTGGCTGCGCTTCAAGCCAGGGCTTGCAATGCGATGGGTTTTACCGGTGCCGATGGAAATGTAATTCCGGCTGAAAAAAGACCCGTAAAAACCATCGACTACGGTTTTGCTGGCGACATCGTTCAGGATAAGATAAATACCACCGCCATCGATGTGCTGTTGCAAAATAACATTGTTCCGGTGTTTTGCGGCATAACCCACGATGGCAAAGGCCAGTTGTTGAATACCAACGCCGATACCATTGCCTCGGCTTTGTCGGTAGCCATGGCCACGCACTACAAAACGGTGTTGCATTATTGCTTCGAGAAAAATGGGGTATTGCGCGATGTAAATGACGACAACTCGGTAATCAACTTGATTTCGCAAGAGGAATACAAGTATTATAAAATAAAGAACATCATTGCCGATGGCATGATTCCGAAGTTAGAGAACGCGTTTAACGCCATTAGTGCGGGAGTAGATCACGTGGTTATTGGCAATTCGGCCAAGGTAGTTCAGATGGTTGCCGAGGCCGAAAATGCCGGTACTGTTCTGGTGAAATAGTAGCAGCCATGGTCGATAAAACAAGAATTTCGGAGGCGATTGAACTGCTAAAAAAAATGATTGCTACCCCATCATTTAGTGGCGAGGAGCAAGCGGTTTGCCAACTGGTGTCCGATTTTTTACGCGAAAAAAGTGTCGAGGTTAATTCACATAAATTGAATGTTTGGGCAAGAAACAGGCATTTCAATTCGGCTAAACCGACCTTATTGTTGAACTCGCATTACGATACCGTAAAACCAAACACGGGTTATACGCTCGACCCATTTTTACCGCTTGAAAAAGATGGGAAATTATATGGCTTGGGGAGTAATGATGCAGGTGGTTGCTTGGTTTCGCTGATTGCCGTTTTTCTTCACTTTTACGAAAACAAAAATTTGCCGTATAACCTTATTTTGGCGGCTACTGCCGAAGAGGAAATAAGCGGAAAAAACGGTGTTGAGTCTTTGCTTCCGCATTTAGGAAAAATTGACTGCGCTATTGTTGGTGAACCAACCTTATTGAATTTGGCCGTGGCCGAAAAAGGTTTGTTGGTGATAGATGCCGTGGCCAAAGGAAAATCGGGGCATGCGGCCCGCAACGAAGGTGAAAATGCCATTTACAAAGCAGTTCAAGATATTCAGTGGTTACAAAGTTATCAGTTCGAAAAGGAGTCTCCGTTTTTAGGGCCGGTAAAACTCACGGTAACACAAATCAAGGCCGGTACGCAGCACAACGTGGTGCCCGACGAATGTTCGTTTGTGATTGACATTCGCTTAAATGAACTGTACACCCATCAGGCGGTGCTTGATATTTTGAGTGTCAATCTGCAAAGTGAATTGACTCCACGAAGCACACGTATTCGGTCAACGGCAATAGGAATGGAGCATCCATTGGTTAAGGCAGGTTTGGTGCTTGGGAAAATGGCTTATGGCTCACCCACCACATCCGATAAGGCTTTGATGCCTTTCCCGGCATTAAAAATGGGTCCAGGCGATTCAGCAAGGTCGCACTCGGCCGATGAGTTTATTTACCTGTCCGAAATACAGGCTGGAATAGAAACCTATACTAATCTGCTGGAACAATTCAGTCAATTCATACACACATCTGTGTAATCAGTTAATCCGTGTAATCATTTTAATATGAAACTCTGGCAAAAAGCAATAACCTCAACCCTTGAAGTAGAAAAGTTTACGGTAGGTAACGACCGTGAAATGGACATGCACATTGCCGAATTTGATGTGCTGGGTTCAATGGCGCATGCAACCATGCTGGCTAAAATAGGCTTGTTGACGCAAGACGAAGCCGAAAGTATAAATCGGGTGCTCAAAGAAATTTATCAATCTATTCAGGCAAAAACCTTTGAAGTCGAACCCGGTGTAGAGGATATTCATAGCCAATTGGAAAAAACGTTGGTGGAAAAACTGGGCGAAACCGGAAAAAAAATTCATTCGGGGCGGTCAAGAAACGATCAGGTGCTTACTGCCATTAAGCTTTGTTTAAGAAGCAATTTGGCCGAAATCGCGCAACTCACCAGTCTTCTTTTCAACCAGCTGCAAGGTTTAAGTGAGCAACATAAGGCCGTTTTAATGCCCGGTTACACCCATTTGCAGGTGGCTATGCCATCTTCCTTCGGACTTTGGTTTGGTGCTTATGCCGAAAGTTTGACAGACGATATGGAACTTTTGCTAGCGGCCTATAAGGTGGCCAATAAAAATCCTTTGGGTTCGGGTGCAGGTTACGGAACCTCGTTTCCGCTAGATAGAGAGTTGACCACTCAATTACTCGGTTTTGCCCAACCCAACGTAAATGTGGTATATGCCCAAATGACCAGAGGAAAAGCCGAGAAAGTTACGGCAACTGCTATTGCCGGACTTGGCGCTACTTTATCCAGATTTGCTATGGATTGCTGCTTGTACCTCAGCCAGAATTTTAATTTTATTTCTTTTCCAGCTGAATTGACCACGGGTAGCAGCATTATGCCGCACAAAAAGAACCCCGATGTGTTCGAATTGATTCGCGGTAAATGCAACAAATTGCAAGCGCTTCCTGTTGAGTTAAGTTTGCTGCAAACCAACTTGCCGAGCGGTTATCACCGGGAAATGCAACTGACCAAGGAAAGTATTTTGCCCGCTCTTGAAACCATTAAGAGTTGTTTGAAAATGACAACCTACATGCTTGAAAACGTTTCCGTAAATGCCGATTTGCTGAAAGTTGAAAAGTACAAATACATCTTTAGCGTAGAAGCAGTAAACGATTTGGTTTTACAGGGAGTTCCATTCCGTGATGCCTATAAAAAGGTAGGCACGGAAATAGAAACGGGAACTTTTGTCTTTGAAGGCCAGATAAATCATACACACTTGGGAAGCATTGGTAATTTGGGTAATGAGTTAATTAAGCAGCAATTTGAAGAGGTTTTTGGAAAATTTGAATTTGACAAGGTCGATCTGGCAGTTAAGCAAGTGATAGGCTAATTTAACCTATAACGGTTTCTGTGACAAACGGAAATTGGCTAATTCTCCAATTGGCTAATTTGCTAATTAGCTAATTGCTACTTTTGCGCCCTATAATACTTGTAAATGCTTTCATTCGATAATACTGAGGTTGCTTTTTCTGGAAAATCAAATGGCGAGTTAAATCGCGCTTATTGGCTGTTTAAACTTATTGGGAATCCGGCTTTGGTAAAGGTGGGCAAGCAGTTGACCAATTTTGCTTTGGGCATTAATTTACCCATAGGCTGGGCCATTAAACCAACCATTTTCAAACAGTTTTGTGGTGGCGAAACCATTACCGAATGTAAACAAGCAGTGAATCGTTTGGCCAAGCAACATGTTGGAACCATCCTCGATTATTCGGTGGAGGGAAAGGAAGATGATGCGGCTTTTGAAGCCACTGCGCACGAGATTATTTTGACCATTGAAACAGCCGCCACCGATAAAAAAAATATCCCCTTCAGCGTATTTAAACTTACTGGTTTGGGCAAGGTTAGTTTATTGGAAAAAATCAACAACGGCCTTGATGATTTGAATGCCGACGAAAAAATGAGCTACCTCGATTTTCACCGCAGGGTAGAAAGCATTTGCAAAAAAGCGTTTGATTTGGGTGTGCCTGTTTTTATTGATGCCGAAGAAAGCTGGATTCAGGACGGAATAGACCGGATTGCACAAGAAATGATGGTGAAATACAACCGCACTAATCCTATCATTTATAATACTATTCAGCTGTATCGCCACGATAGACTGGCTTTCTTAAAAACATCCGCCGAACATGCAGAAAAGGAAGGTTATTTCCTTGGGGTGAAATTGGTTCGCGGTGCCTATATGGAAAAAGAACGTGCACGTGCCGAGAAGTTGGGTTATGCATCGCCCATTCAACCCAACAAAGAAGCCAGCGACCGCGATTTTAATCTGGCCTTGGAATTTTGTGTAGAACATTATCAGCATATTGCCATTTGTGCCGGTACACACAACGAAGACAGCTCGAATCTCCTTGCTCAATTAATAGAGCGAAAAGGAATAGCCCACAACCACCCACATTTCTTTTTTGCCCAGTTGCTGGGCATGAGCGACCACATCAGTTACAACCTGGCACACAGCAATTACAATGTGGCTAAATATGTGCCTTACGGCCCTGTAAAGGAAGTGGTGCCTTATTTAATTAGAAGAGCCGAGGAAAATACGTCGGTAAAAGGCCAAACAGGCCGTGAGTTAGGTTTAATTATTAAGGAGAAACAGCGCAGAGCAGATAGCTAAACCCTAAGTTTGCTATCTTTGATAGTCCAATAATTTTAATATGACTCTTCGTCAGGTTTGTAGTATTACCAATAATCAGCTGATTATTAATTTGCCAGCTGGCTTTAGCAATAAAAAGCAGGTCTTGGTAATTGTGGATGATTCTGTAGATGTACGTGCCGAAAAAATGAAATTAATGATTCAGGCACAGTCGGATGAGCTGTTTCAGGCTGACGTTAAAGAAGTTAATGATGATTTTGGCGCTATTGACCACGAGTCGTTATGAGTTTTAAGAAATGGGCCATTTATCGAGCTAATCTCGATCCAGTTATTGGCTCAGAACAGGGAAAATCAAGGCCTGTGTTGGTTATTAGTGAAGACGCAATCAACGATTTAATTAACATCGTGAATGTTTTGCCTATCACATCTCGAAAAGAAGGACGCACTATTTATCCAAATGAAGTTTTAATCCCGTTCCATTCGAAATACGGATTACCCAACGAATCGATTGTTCTAGGACATCAAATCAGAACAATTGATAAACAAAGGCTCTCGCTAAAATATGGGGCAATTGAAGATGCAGAAAAGCAAAATGAAATTTTGGAAGCCGTTTGTTTTCAGCTAGGGATTAATAAGAAGTAAGCAAAAATTTTGAGCCCTTACGCGTCACTTCGCGATAACGCTAAATTCAATCTTCCAATCTTTGGGTATTTTTTCAACCACAACTAGGTTGTTATTGGCCTGCAAAGTATTGCAGGCACCGCATTCGTAGCGGGTTAGTTCATAAAGCACTTTTTTTGTAGCCTGGTCTCGGGTTACTTTTCTGGTAATTCTCATTTTACAATAACCACTTACAAACTTGCCTATCACTGTTTCGGTGGCAAAGTTTACTTTAGATTGGCAATGCTCAAACGCAACAGAATCTTGCTCGTTATAACCATAATCAGAGGCCGATCGAATAATGTATTCGCCGGTGGACGATACGCAATCATCGGGTAATGAACGTAGTATGCCTTCAATGTTTTTGCTTTCACCATTGCATTTTTTCGAGCAGGAATAGCTTATTGTACTCAAAATGGCGACAGAAATTAGCAGGCGATAGGTCATGCCAATTTGATAAAGTTAACAGTCACAAGTTAAGGTGTTCCCCGACTTTATTTCATCAATTGCAACGGTGGAGTCTTGAATGGCCACCATAATGCAAGTTGGCGTTCCGTCGAAGTCCTGCATTAAGCAATATTTTTTTGGCTTGCTGTGTGTATCGCTTTTAGCAAATTCTACCGAGGTTTTTTCCAGCAGACGGGTTTTGATGTCGGCTGCTGTTTTACCCAAACATTGCAATTGACAAGCACTTTTTGGAGTTGTGATTAGCTTTTTTTCAGAAATCTCTAGCAACACCCGGTTTTCAGGTAACCAGGAAGTAAAAAGATTGGCTTTGTCTTTAAATACCACTACCACAACCAGCATACCTAAAATAACACCAATTAGGTAAGAACGAAAACGCTTGAAAAAATTCATATTAAAGTGCAGGAAGTAATAAGTCTAGATTTTTGTAAGGAATGCCAAACGCTTCGCCAAGAACCTCGTTGGTGAGCGAGCCGTTGTAGATATACACCCCGTGTCTGAAACCGGGTTCGTGTTTTACAATGTTGGTAATGCCGCCTTCTTCGCCAATTTGAGAAAGAATTCGGGTGAAAATGTTGCTTAAGGCAAACGAAGCGGTACGTGCTACCCGCGAAGCAATGTTGGGTACACCGTAATGAATAACGCCATATTTGTTGATAACCGGATGCGCGTGGTTAGTAATTTCGCTGGTTTCAAAACAACCGCCTTGGTCAATACTAATGTCAACAATAACCGATCCCGGTTTCATTTTACTTACCATTTCTTCAGTTACTACGCAGGGTGTTCGCCCCATGCCGGCACGCAGAGCGCCAATGGCTACATCGGCTTTCATCAAAGCTTTTTCCAGTACACTGGGTTGAATAATGGAAGTGTTCAGGCGCATGCCTAAATCATTTTGCAATCGTCTTAAGCGGTAAATGGAATTATCGAAAACGCGTACTGAAGCACCAAGTCCTAAGGCAGCTCGGGTGGCAAATTCGCCAACGGTACCGGCACCTATAATAACCACTTCGGTAGATGAAACGCCAGCAATTCCGCCAAACATTAAGCCGGGCCCATCGTTTACGTTACTTAGGTATTCTGCGGCAATTAAAACGGCAGTGTTTCCTGCAATTTCGCCCATGGCCCTGATGGCAGGGTAAATGCCTTCTTCATCGGTAATAAACTCCCAAGCCACCGCAGTTACACGTTTCTGCATCATTTTACGCAGGCTATCCTTAGGTTGAACCGATAGTTGCAGCGCTGATATGATGGTTTGTTTTTCTTGCAAAAGCTCAATTTCCTCGGGGGTTGGAGGCGCTACTTTAATCACCAAATCGGCCTTGTAAACCTCCTCGGGCGAGTACACAATTTCACCACCGGCTTCGCTATAATCTTTATCTGAAAATTTACAGTTTTTACCCGCGTTGCTTTCTATAACTACACGGTGACCCTGACTTACAAGTACTTCAACTGCCGATGGAACCAGTGCTACACGGTTTTCCTGAAAGGAGATTTCTTTAGGAATACCTATAAACAGCTTCTTTTGTTTTGTTCCAACCGGATAAAGCTCTTCTTGTGGTAATAAAACGGCTTCAAGCGCAAGCGCTTTAATGGTCTCTTTTGAGCTCTGCATCGGTGGGGTATTTCAACGAAAGGTAAATGTAATAAATTGACCGTTACAATGTCGAAATATCATAAAGCCTAATTCCGCTTTGGTTGGAAATATTCAGCACCAATGCCGGTGGATAAATTAAATCCAGAACTATTTCGGGCCATTCAATCAGGCAAATGTTTCCGCTGTCCAAATACTCTTCTATTCCTATATCCAATGCTTCTTCAAGCGATTTTAAGCGATACAAATCGAAATGGTAGATAATCTTACCAGTTGTAGTTTTGTATTCGTTTACTAGCGCGTACGTTGGGCTCGTGGCAGCTATGGTGCAGCCCAATTGCCGGCACAATTCGGCTACAAAGGTGGTTTTCCCCGCACCCATCGCCCCATTTAATAAAACCACCGGGGTTTTATCCAGCAGTGGAATGAGTTCCTGACAAACGTTGGCAATTTCGTCAAGCGAAGAGGCGCGATAAACCATGAAGAACTTATTTTGGCTCCAAATATATTAATGGAACAAGCATTTCCTCCATCGAAATACCCCCGTGCTGAAAAGTGTTGCGGTATTGGTTGACATACTGGTTGTAGTTGTTGGGGTATACGAAAAAGTAATCCTCCTTGGCAAAAATATAAGTAGAACTCACATTTACCCTTGGTAAATAGGCCTGTTCCGGCTTGGTGATGGCAAAAACCTCTTTCTCCTTAAAGTTCAAATTCTTGCCAATTTTGTAACGCAAATTGCTATTGGTATTGCGGTCGCCAATAACCTGCGAAGGTTCTTGGGTTCTTATCGAACCGTGGTCGGTGGTAATAATAAGGCGGCCTTTTTTGTCGGCTACTTTGCGAATAAACTCAAACAACGGACTGTTTTTAAACCAGCTTAAGGTAAGCGAACGATAAGCTGTCTCATCTTCAGCCAATTCTTTAATCACCTCCATGTCGGTTCTGGCGTGCGAAAGCATGTCGACAAAATTGTAAACAATCACATTCAGCTGGTTTTGAGCCAGATTAGAGAAGTTTTCCGTCATTCGTTTGCCTGCCTCCAGGTTGGTAATTTTCTGGTAGCTGAATTTTTGGGTGTACCCCAATCTTTTTAGTTGCAAGGCAAGCAGTTCGGCCTCGTACTGATTTTTGCTTCCCTCATCGTTTTCATTCAACCACAGGTCTTTGTAAATTTTTTCAATTTCTGACGGCATTAAACCGGCAAAAAAGCTGTTGCGGGCATATTGCGTGGCCGTTGGTAATATGGTGCAATAGCTGTCTTCGCTTTTCACTACAAAATAATCGGCCAAAACGCTGCGCAAAGTTTTCCATTGATCCATGCGCAGGTTGTCGACCAATAAAACGAAAAGCGGGCCTTCCTCTTTGGTATGGGGGAATATTTTGTTTTTGAAAACCGTGTGCGAAAGCGGTGGTGCTAAATCTTCGTTTTTAGGGTTTAACCAGTTGAGGTAATTTTTGCTGATAAACTTAAAAAACTGACTATTGGCTTCAATTTTTTGAGCTTGTAACATGCCTTTCATCGAAGGGTCTTGTGTGCTTTGGAGTTCCAATTCCCAGAAAATCAGTTTCTGATAAGCTTCAACCCAATCTTCATAATCTTGGCAGGAGCTAATGGTATTACTCAGTTCCATGAATTGCTGCCGATAACTGGTTACGGCTTTATCTCCTACCAAACGCTTGCTGTCCAAACTTTTCTTTAATGCCAGTAAAATTTGATTGGGGTTAACGGGTTTAATCAGGTAATCAGAAATTTTGCCACCAATAGCGTCCTCCATTATCATTTCTTCCTCGCTTTTGGTAATCATTACCACAGGAATGTCGGGGCGTTTTTCTTTAATTTTAAGCAGTGTTTCTAAACCGCTAAGACCGGGCATGTTTTCATCCAAAAAAACAATGTCGAAGAAATCATGATCCAACTCGTCAATGGCATCGGCTCCGTTGGTTACTGTGGTAACATGGTAACCCTTTTCTTTTAGAAATAAAATATGCGCACGCAGGTGTTCTATTTCGTCGTCGGCCCAAAGAATTTTAGTGGTCATGGTTTGCTTCAAGTTTAAAGTGTTTATGCAACAACGTGGTTTCCCCAAGAGTATTGGCAAAGATGCATTTTAAGTTGTGAATTTTTTTAAAAACGGAGGCTTTTGGTAATCCAAGAATGTAAAAATCTAAGTCAAGTTAAACGCAACTGTGTTTTATTCAGTCTGTGATAGTGTTTAACTTTGGGAAGTGAATTTTTAGTATAAAAAACTACGGGCAACCAAAAATATAGTTTATCGTTCTTTTTTAGACTATTGAATTAATTGTTGATGTTGGTTCAATTTTTTAATAAACGCATTCATAAAACTGAAATTATCTGGTATAAAAGTGAATAATAGAATAATTCTTTTTCTCCTCCTTTTCTTATCTATTAATGTTGCAACCGCGCAAACTAAGCGCTATCAGCAAAGCGTACGCGGTGGTTTCACCATTGCTGCCAACTCGCTTATGTTGGGGGATGGGCCAATATATATCAACAACTCCGGTGGCGCTCGAGCATCGTCCTATTCAGACCTTATTCTGCCAGCTGGGTCAAAAATTGAAAAGGCCATTCTGTATGTCGAAGGCTATGTAACCGACAATACCAAACGAATTTCTTCAGTAAAATTTAAAGCACCTGCAGCAGTCGCATATACAACCTTAACAACAACATCTACTGGGTTTATTGCTAATCCAACAACCGGTACATATACTCAATTCATTATTGACGTTACTGCTCGAATGAATGGTTTCGATAGCACCTTAACTCCAGGTGGTAATGCCACTGGTATTGGTCGTTATTGTGTTGCCGACCCGGCCCCCTTCGATAATTCTTCCAGTAATTATGGTTATGGCTGGTCCATTTTTGTGGTTTACTCCAATACAAATTCAAAATACCGAAATGTAACCATTGCAGATGGTTGCTTAAATTTCGGGGTTGGCACCTCAGTTCAGGTAGATATTAATGGAATTACGGTGCCAGCCATTGGAACAGTAAATGCCGTGGTTGGACTTACTGGTTGCTGGGGCGAGGATGGAGCAACGCTTACCGATAATGTAAAGTTGGGTCGAGTGGGTGGAACCTTGACGCAATTGGCCGACCCGACTACAGGTGCTACGGATAATGCGCTGAATGGAACAATTGGAATAGGTAGTCAAAACAATGTAACGGCTGATGGTGGCCCGGTTATCGCTGGAAATTATACGGGAAGGAAGCCTTACAACGGTTTTGCTGGTGGTAAAACTTCATTTTATTACGATGCAGATATTTTCAATGCGGCTGGTGCTTTACCGGTTAGTGCTACACCTATAAACGTTAGGTTTGAACAGGCTTCTGGGATAGGTGATGCGTTGGCCAGTGGAACATATGCCATTTCGGTTGATATTGCTGCGGCCGAACTTACCAAATCATTATCACCAACCAGTATTGCAAATGGAGGTGTCGCAACGTATACGTTTAAAGTTGATAATACAAAAGCTGGAGCCATCAACCTTACCAATATTGGGTTTACCGATAATTTGCCGTCGGGTTTAATGATTGCTACCCCAAATTGTGTGGTTAAAACTGGTGGTACTGGAGGAGTGATAACCGCTGTGACTGGTACAAACACGTTTACCTTAAGTGGATTAAACCTTAATGCTGGTCAAATTTGTACCATAACCTTGTGTGTTACCAACAAACCCGGTCAGCTTAACCCCGATTGCTCCAGTAATCCTCCGGCATTTACCAATGGTTTTAGCAATATTTCTGGTAACACAGTTAACCTCGCCAATGCAGTTACCGATCAATGCCTAATAGTTAGTGGAGACCCTACTGCCGGTTTTTTTGCCGACACAGTTTGTCAGGGAACGGCCACAACTTTTACCGATACTTCCAAGGCTTTGCCAGGAACAACAATTAGTACCTGGGATTGGGATTTTGGAGTAACACCAACGGCCACTTCTAGTGCACAAAGTCCGACCTTCATTTTTCCATCGGCTGGTGTGTACAATGTTCGGTTAATTGCCATTGCATCTGACGGACAACGGGATACGGTAATCCAATTGGTTAAGGTAAATGCCTTGCCTGCGGTAACACTCAATTCTCCCGTTTCAATTTGCCCGGGTGATTCCTCGCAGTTACTGGCTGGTGGAGCTGACACCTATTTGTGGAGTCCTGCTGCAACATTAACTAATGCAGGCATTAACAACCCGAAGGCATTTCCAACAACGACAACCACCTATAATTTAAAGGCCACCTTAACAGCTACGGGTTGCTATAAAGACACCACGCTTAAGGTAACCGTATTTACTTTGCCAGTGGCGGGTATTACTGGTAGTTTATCGGTTTGTCCAAATGTAAACTCTACCCTTACCGGCACTGGTGGTGTGAGTTATAGCTGGCCGCTGGGTGGTCAAAACACGCCAAGCATTACCATCAATCAAACTACTGCCACAAGCTATACCGTTATTGCTACCGATGCTAATGGTTGCAAAGACAGTCATCAGGTTACAGTAAATATGGCCGCACCAATTACAAAAGGCGTTTTTACTGTTGTTCCACGGGCATGTAGTGCGGCAAACGGAAGTATTGCGGTTGGGACTATAACTGGCGGGGTTTCGCCTTATACATATAGCATAAATTCAGGTACATTTCAATCGGGTACTACGTTTGGAAGCTTAGATAGCTTGAATTATAAAATTACCGTTCAGGACAGCAAAGGTTGTTTGATGGATAGTACGTTGAAAGTGGGTATAACCCCATCGCCAACAGCCATAACCTTCACAACGGTTCCATCGGGATGTGGAGCACCCAGTGGAGGTATTTCGGTAACGGGCGTTACGGGTGGGAAAGCGCCATACCAATACAGTTCAAGCGGGGCGGTAGGCTCTTTTCAAAGCTCAACTAGTTTCTCTCCGTTGGGTTCGGGTAGCTACCAATTGACCGCGCTCGATGCAAACGGATGTGCTTTCGGTGTAACTGCTGCGGTGGGTTCGTCTTCTGGACCAAGCGGATTAAACGAGTTGGTAACCAAAGATAGCTGCGGTAGGCAAAACGGCACTATTGTAATTAGCTCAGTTATTGGTGGACAAACCCCGTTTCAATACAGTAAAGATGGTGGCACTACTTTTCAGGCAGCAAATACTTTTACTGGGTTAACCGGAGGTAATTTTTCTATTGCGGTAAAAGATGCCGGAAATTGTGTGTACACCAAAGTAATAACAGTTGGAGTGGTAACCGGTGTAAGTAGCTTTGTAATCACCCCAACCAGTGAAAGCTGCAATGCAAAAAATGGCACCCTTACCATAACGCAGGAAACTGGCGGGACTGCTCCCTACAAATACAGCATTGATGGAATTACCTACCAATCGGCCAATGTTTTTGCTTCGTTAGATAGTGGCAATTATACCGTAACCGTAAAAGGAGCCGATTTGTGTCCATTAAGTCAAACGGGATATGTTGGCTATCTACCGCCTATAACCAATGTTTCAGAAGTGATTACTCCGGCAACCTGTGGAAACAGCAATGGCTCGGTAACTTTTACCATTACCGGTGGTACCACACCGTTTAATATTACAGTTGATGCAAATCCATCTACTACCAACCTTACCATAGCCGGATTAAGTCCATCCGCTCATGCAATAAATATGGTTGATGCCAGCGGTTGCAGCTTTGCCAAGTCGATAACCGTGCTCGATACCCCTGGACCAACAGGAATAAGTACTTCCTTGCAGCCTACTGCGTGTGTGGCCAATACAGGGAGTGTACAGGTAATTGGGGTGGCCGGAGGAACTTCTCCGTTTCAGTATTCATTAGCTGGTGGGGCTTATACCGCTTCCAATGTTTTCAATAATCTGGCTGCCGGAACTTATTCGCTCGATGTTAAAGACGCCAACGGTTGTGTGCTAAATAATGCTGTTACTATCCAAACGGTAAACAGTCCAACCGCTATTCAAACTACTTTGCAGCATACCACCTGTACACAGAATAATGGAGGAATTACCATTACCGGAGTAACTGGTGGAACAAGCCCGTATTTGTATTCAATCAATGGGGGGGCTTTTACTCCTGATACCTCCTACAACAGCTTGATAAATCAAACCTATTTTATCGATGTGCAAGATGCCAACCAGTGCGCCTATCAAACTTCGGTTACACTTACCGATAGTCCTTCGCCAACTGGGGTGCTTATTAACACAGTTCCTACCTCTTGCGGAAGAAGTTTGGGTGCAATCAATCTAGGGGCGGTAACCGGTGGAACTGCTCCGTTTAATTATTCAGTTGCTGGCTCTACTTTCTCTGCAAACACAGCTTACAACAATTTAGCTGGTGGAAATTATTCGGTGATAGTTCGCGATGCGAATCTTTGCACCTATACCGGTAGTGCTACAGTGGCTGATATTGCTGGCCCCTCGAATTTAACCGTTGTTCATGCCGACGATACCTGTAGCCGAAATTCGGGAATGATTCAAGTCACCAATGTTACTGGACCTGCTACACCATTTCAGTATAAATTGGATAATGGATCCTTGCAAAGTTCCCCCATTTTTACCGCCGTTCCGGCAAAAGGAACACCTTATGTGGTAACCGTTCAAGATGCCAATGGTTGTACCGTTAGCGTTAATCGATTGGTGGGTATTGTAAGCGGGCCAAGCAATCCAACGGTAAATTTGGTTCAACCACATTGTGCTAAATCGGATGGCACCATTACTGTCAATCCGGCCAGTATCACAGGTGGAACTTCTCCGTTTGTCTTTAGTATTAGCCCGTCCGGAGTTTTGGCTGGAAATACATTCTCTGGCTTAGTTCAGGGAAATTATAACCTTACGGTTTCTGACAAATATGGTTGTTCCAATAGTCAGGCAGTAATCCTTACTGATATTTTAGGCCCACAGTCGACCTCACCGGTGGTTACACAAAGTACCTGCGGTTTGGCAAACGGAGCCGTAACCATAGCCGGTGCACAAGGCGGCACTGCTCCATATACTTATTCCAGCGATCAATTGACCTACACCAGTAACAACGTGTTTGCTAGTCTATCTGCCGGCAGTGGACAAGCCTTTTGGGTAAAAGATGCTGCCGGATGCGTGTTGCCGATTTTGGTCAATATTCCCAATGCAGCCGGCTCAACAGATATTATCGCTGATGTGTTGGCTGAGAATTGTCAGCACGGCGATGGGGAATTGGGGAATGTAGACGCAGTTGGTGGTACCTCGCCGGTAAGCTTCTTAATGAATTCATCGCTTGTTGTTGCCGAAATGGGTGCCTATACAAATTTAACTCGAGGTAGTTATGTGATTGAGGCCACCGATGCCAATGGTTGCAAATTGAGTAAAACCTTTGAAGTTCCTCATATTGTTGCACCTACCGCTATTTTTTCTCCCGATAATTACAGTGGCGATGCGCCTTTTAATGTGGCTTTCGATAATCAATCCATAAATGGGACTACGTATTTATGGGATTTTGGAAATGGAGACACCTCCATTGCTGATAATCCGTTTTATGTTTATCAGGACACCGGAACTTTTATAGTTACGCTCACTGCAACTCGGGGTAAATGTTCTGATGTGGTTTCACGAGTTATTGTTGCAAACCCGCCAATAAACATTTATGTGCCAACTACTTTTTCACCCAATGGCGATGGGATAAACGACTTTTTTGAAATTAGCACCTCCAATGTGGAGCGTTTTGAAGGCGAAATTTATAACCGCTGGGGACAAAAAGTGGGCAGCATTTCCAACCTGAATCCGCAATGGGATGGTAGGTTTCAAGGCGAAGATTGTCCATCTACCGTTTACGCCGTGCAAGTAAGTTATGTCGACTATTTTAAGAAAAAGCATAAACTAGTGGGGACAGTGAGTATTATTCGTTAGTTAGCTGTAATATTTATGACCCTGCCAAAACCAAAACCGTGCAATCAAATTTGGGAAGAAATGACGCCCCAATTATATGGTCGGAAATGTGCTTTGTGCAGTAAGGTTGTTGTTGATTTCTCAGAGATGAAGTGGCCTGAAGTTCGCGCGATTCAAGCAGATGGCGATTATTCAATTTGTGGTTTTTATTCCAAAAAGCAATTGGAAAGTTGGAACGGTGTTTCGAATAAAGGAAACCAATCAGGCATTTTCAAATTGGCCGCGGTGCTGCTTTGGCTTGGAGCCTCATGGCCAAGTCAAGGTCAAACCAAAGCTACGGAGATTAAAGTTCAAGGAACCATTTCTGGGCCAACCGGAAAGCTATCTGATGTCTCAGTGTTCATGCGAGGGACAACGCAATGTGTAAGTTCAGATTCGGTTGGGAATTATGAATTGATTATTAAAGGGCCATTGGCATTAGCTGAAGATATTGCAATAGTCTTTGAAAAACCAGGTCACTCGGTGGTTGAACTACACGTTACGGGTGGTAAGGATAGTATCGTTAGTTATAATCCCCATTTACGAACTCCAATTACTAGATCAGATATAGAAAGAATGCCACCAAGGACGGGAAGTTATTTTTATGCAAGTAGTACGGGAGTTTCTCGGGAAAGTATCTGGAAGCGTTTCTATAAACGACTTTTGTTTTGGAGAAATTGATCAACTATTATTTACGGCCTTGTTTTCAATATGACTGCCAAACGACAAAATAAAAATCGTTGCTAAGTCTCTCCTTAAGATGCGGTTTGTTACTCATTGGATAATTATCAGGATTATTCGCTGAGTAAATCATGTGTTAAAAACCCACAAAAAGACATGGTTAGTTTTACCCAGTTGGCATTGTGTTGTTGGACTTATACGAAGCCCCGTCCTCGGTGCGCCAAAGTGAAGAACTCATCCTGAA
>CAYMJL010000010.1:0-98639 GCA_964390915.1 uncultured Flavobacteriales bacterium | reverse complement strand
AGCGTTGTGCCTGACGAGTTGGTTCCCAAACAATGGAACTTACCGGTTCTTCTCTGGAAAAACTGCACCAACCGGCTGAGGCCGTCCTGCTTTACAGGTAATGGCAGCCAATTTTGGTGAAATTGGTTTGCCTAGAAGTAAACCGGTAATCCGTATTTTTTTAAATCAATGAGCCGTCGATTTCTTACTTTCTTTCAATCTCGTCAAAAAACCTTCGAGTTGCTCTACGCCAATTTGCTTAGCAATAATCCTTTTGTCCTTATCTAAAATGAAATATTTTGGGGTAGAAAACACATCGAAGGTTTCTTGGTATTTCAAGCTATTGTAATCGGTTTTCCCCTCAATCATAAGTTGTTGAAGCACTTCAGAATTTTGCCTTAAATCAGCCGGGATAGCAACGTTGGTAAAATTCATCTTGTTGTCAATTATAAATTTTTTCCAGGCTTCATCGCCATCCGAGCAAACTGCATAGACCGCAAAGTCTTTTCCAGCCGTTTTGTTATACAATTCGGCAAGTTTTGGGATTTCTTTTTTGCAATGGCCACAGGTATATTCCCAAAAAACTAATACGGTAAATTCACTTTTCAGGTCATATAATTTTACCCAGTTTTTAAAGGTGGTATCGGCCAAAGCCAAGGGGTGAGCCAGTTTACCAATAAGCGTTGGGCGAACAGTATTAACCCTTTCCTTTATTTTTACTACACGAGCACTGTCAGTCCAGAAAGTTTTTCCAGTTAGATAGTAGTTGTCCGCCATACAAACAAAAACCGCGTCCATCCCCATAATATCCGATTTGTTGTAGGTGTCGGTAACCTGGTTAACCGTTAATTTAAACAGGTCGCCTTTTGGATTCATTTTGGCGGTTAAGCCTTGAGTTACTTTGCATATAGTATCAGGATGCTGCAATACAATTTTGGTTATAAAATTATCTAAGCGATGGTAGAACACCGGGGTTCGAGCCAATGCGTCAAATTTTAAATCGGCCCGGTCAAAGTAGTGATCACGGTAATAATAATATCGCCAAGTACTATCTTGACTGGAGTAATTGGCTGGCGCAGTTTCTGGAACATCAACTTCAACCGCCAGGGCAATAAGCTGGCCAGCTAGGGTAGTTGAGTTTTCGGTTATTAACTTCAATTGGAAAGCCTTGAGTTGGTTTTCCATCTCCTTTAGTTTACTTCGGTAAACTTCCTTTTCAGGTTCTGTTTTAGCGGAGTCAAGTTGCTGAGTCAAGGGTTGAGCCTGTTCTCGCATGGCATTTATTCGGTTGATGTATTCGAAATAGATCAAGTTTTCGCGAGAACCCTCGATAACCATGTTTTTGGCTGGAGAAACCGTATCTGTTTTAAGGCTAAATGACGGTTCATTTATCAATAATTCAAAACGGATGACGCCCTTATTTACTACGGCAAATTGACCTGCTTGAATTTCTCTTTTCTTGCGGAAATTAAAATTCCCGGCCTTATCAGCTACTGCAGTGTCGTTATAATATAACTGTTTCCCAAAGTAGTTAGCCAGGTAAACCGTGTCACCGGCTGAGAGCCCCTTTAACTGAAATTTGAAATGATAATCTTTAATTTGCGAGAATCCGGTGCTAGCAGCAAAAAATAAAGTCACCGAAATAATGTACTTAATCATGAATAGGGTTGTTTGATGATTGTATAAAATAAAACCCGCATACTTGATGCGGGTTCCGGATATGAAGTGAGACTAACTTTTTCGATTCTTATCAGCCTCTTTAAGTTTTTGAATTAAATCCTCCAGCTGTTCTACACCAATTTGCTTGGCTACGATTTTCTTTGTTCTGTCCAAAATAAACATCTTAGGAGTAGAGAACACGTCATAAGTATCGTGGTAGTTCAAACTTTTTAAATCGGTCTTACCGCTACCAATCAATTTGATTAAGGCATCTTGGTCTTGACGAATTTCATGAGGAACGGCTACATTTATAAAGGTTAATTTGTTGTCAATGATGAATTTTTTCCACTTATCGCTATCATCCGAACTCACCGCGTAAACACCAAAGTCCTTACCATTCGATTTGCTATATATTTCGGCCAACTTAGGGATTTCTTTTTTGCAATGACCACAGTCTGGATCCCAGAAAACCAATACGGTAAAATCGTTGGTTACATCGGCCAGTTTTAGCCAGTTTTGGTGGGTAGTATCGGCTAGGGAAAGTAAGTGAGCTGTTTTTCCTAATAAGGTTGGGCGAAGATCTTCTACCCGCTCACGGATTTTTTCAACCCTCGCGCTGTCCGCCCAAAAAGCCTTACCATTTAGGTAAAAATTATCGGCCATGCATACAAAAACCGCATCCATACCCATGATGTTAGATTTGTTATAGGTTTCAGTAACATGGTTAACTGTATACTTAAATAAATCTCCTTTCGGATTCATTTTATCAGTAAGGGTTTTGGTTACCGCACAAATAGTGTCGGGATTTTGTAAAACCACTTTATTGAAAAAATTCTCAATGCGATTGTGATAAGCTGGTGTTCTGGCCAAGCCGTCAACGCGCAGGTCAACCAAATCAAAGTAATGATCACGATAATAATAATAACTCCAGGTACTATCAATGGTTCCGTCGGCATTTTTTGGTGTTTCCGGAACTTCAATTTCTAATGATAAGGCCAACATCTGGCCAGTCAGCAAGTTTTTGTTTTCAACCGCAATTTTTTTCTGATAGGCCTTAACGATAGAGTCTTGAACAAGTAGTTGCGCACGAATGGCTTCCTTTTCCTTATCTCCCTCTGCTTTCTCATATTTTGCCAAGATAGGATCTCGTTCTTCCTTTTTCTTATTTATGTAGGTAATGTAGTCGTAGAAAAGTTTGTTTTCTACAGATCCTTCGGTTACCATGTATTTCACAAAATCTGTGGTATCGGTTTTAATAGTAAAGGTGGGTTCATTTACCATTATTTCAAAATACTTCGAGCCTGGCAAGACCACCGCAAACTGACCAGGTTGAATATCACGTTTCTTTTTAAATGAGAAATTGCCATTCTTGTCAGCATACGCGGTATCATTATAATACAACTGCTTGCCAAAATAATTGGCCAAGTAAACCGTGTCCCGATCTTTGGTACCCTTTACGTTAAATTTGTAGTGATAATCTTTAATTTGCCCTAAAACGGCATTTCCGGCCAAAAGCAGAAAACCTGCTGCTACAGCTGATTTGAATTTCATAGGTATAATAACGATTTTTTCAGTCGGTTAAAATAACGGTAAGTTTCTGAAAGGTTTGCCAGCGTTAACAATATTTTAAACTCAGCTGTACGAAATAGTGTCGGTAAGTTTGAATTCTGAATTAAAGTGGAACTTTAATTCAGGGTAGTTTTCTTGCTCAACTTTAAGAATCCAGGGGGTTTGAGCAAGGAATACATCGTTGCCATCCTTGTCAACGGCCATGAAGCTGGTTTTTATTCGGCGGAACTCCTTTAGTTTCTCTTCATTGTCGGAAGTTACCCAACAAGCTTTGTACAATTGAATAGGGACAAACATACACGAAGCGTTGTATTCGTGCTCTAGTCGGTACTGGATTACCTCAAACTGAAGTTCACCCACGGTTCCAACGACTTTCTTTGTACCCATTTGCGCCATAAATAGCTGGGCAACACCTTCATCTGTCAATTGCGCAATACCTTTCTCCAATTGCTTGGTACGCATAGGATCCTTGTTAACCAATTCCCTAAATATTTCGGGTGAAAAAGAGGGGATGCCTTTAAAAAAGAACTTATCGCCTTCAGTTAAAGTATCACCAATCTTAAAGTTTCCCGTATCATATAAGCCAATTACGTCACCAGGATAGGCTTCATCGATAATGCTTTTGCGTTGTGCCATAAAACTGGCAGGCGAGGAGAAACGAATGTCTTTATTTAAACGAACGTGGTGAAAAAATTTGTTGCGTTCGAACTTACCCGAGCAAACCCGCAAGAAAGCAATTCGGTCACGGTGTTTGGGGTCTAGGTTCGCGTGAATCTTAAAAATAAATCCGCTGAACTTTTTACTGTCAGGTGCCACTTCGGCCACATTGGTTGCCCGAGGGGCAGGAAGTGGTGATATGTTTACAAATGTATCAAGTAATTCTTGGATCCCGAAGTTGTTTACAGCACTACCGAAAAACACTGGAGCCACATGACCATCGGCATAATCAACTTGATTAAGTTCACCGTAAACTCCGTCCAGTAATTCAACGTCTTCAACCAGCTTTTCAGCAAACTCTTCACCTACATTAGTAACCAATAGCGGGTCGTTAAGCGATTGAACAGCAACGTATTCATCTTCAATTTTGGTTTTATTGGCTGCAAATAGGTTTAATGTCTTGGCATGTAAATTATACACTCCTTTGAAGCGTTCGCCAATACCAATTGGCCAAGAAAGCGGGTGAACTTTTATGGCAAGTTTGGCTTCAATTTCATCCAACAAGTCAAAAGGATCTTTTCCTTCACGATCCATTTTGTTTACAAAAATAATCACGGGCGTTTGCCGCATTCTACAAACCCTCATCAGGTTCTCGGTTTGTTCCTCAACACCCTTTACGCAGTCAATTACTAGAATAACGCTATCCACAGCCGATAACGTCCGATAAGTGTCTTCGGCAAAGTCCTTGTGACCAGGAGTATCTAGCAGGTTTATACTTAAATCCCTGTATTCAAACCCCATAACCGAGGTAGCCACCGATATTCCCCTTTGACGTTCAATCTCCATAAAGTCGGAGGTAGCCGTCTTCTTTATTTTGTTTGATTTAACCGCACCAGCGGCTTGAATAGCCCCACCAAATAACAGGAACTTCTCTGTTAGGGTAGTTTTACCAGCATCGGGGTGCGATATAATGGCAAATGTTCTGCGTTTGCCTATTTCTTCTTGTAAGTGAGTCATGCCTTTTAAAATCGCGCAAAAGTACAATTAAAAGGCAATCTACTGATGTTTACATTTGTGAATTGCTGTAAATCTCGAAGCTTCCATCGTTGAAGAAGATAACCGTTCGGGTAGCTTGTCGATTGCTGACACTGCTTATAGGTCTTAGAGGCTCAGTTGTGGATTGACTGGATTCGTCCCTAACGGCTGGAGTTACCTCAATAACAGGCGCACTGGGCGGATTCGCGATGGATTCTGTAACCGGAAGTGTTTCTGAGGTCATTGAGTCCGTAAACAAAGTGGATTCTGGTTCTTTTATTTCCGACTCGGGCTTATAATACATTGAACCTTTCCCAGAAATAAGCCATTCCACCCGAACATCAGGGAAGGCAGTGTAAAACCGCTCTATTAAGTCCAGACTGGGTTTATTGCGCCCACTCATTAGGTGTGATAAGGTTGAGCGCTGAACTTCGATAACTTTAGAGAGTTCGTTAGCATTTAGCTTTTTCTCTTTGAGTAATAGGGTTAAACGTTCGGCAAAATCCATGGTTAAATTGGTTACAGATGTGAATTACGGTAATTCAATATTGAATTTTACAAATGTAATATTATGTTTACATGATGCAGATTAATTCACTTGAAGCATTGCTAAACATTTTTACCGCAACTAATTGATTTACACATTATTAATGCCAGAATAAACATGATTTTTTCAGCGTAAAAAAAAGCCCTATTTAGGGGCTTTTGATGTTTATTACTGCTTTATAAGGCCTATTTCGATTAATCGCTGGTATAAATAATCACCGGCACTTATGTCTTCAAATTGTTTGTGGTGATTTTCGTCAATACATTGCTCCAGACAATTCAAAGGCATGTCGCCCCTTGGGTGCAGGAAAAAAGGTATGCTGTACCGCGGTTGGCTCCAGCGTTCACGTGGTGGGTTAACTACTCGGTGTGTGGTTGATTTAAGCTTGTGGTTGGTGAGTCGCTGCAACATATCGCCAACATTCACCACAATATGCCCTTCCACGGCGGTAACGGGTATCCATTGTCCATCTTTACGTAATACTTCCAAACCCTCGGCAGAAGCACCAATAAGGAGCGTTATTAGGTTTATGTCTTCGTGAGCACCTGCACGAATGGCTGTTTGCGGTTCACTGGTGATGGCGGGGTAATGAATGGGGCGTAAAATGCTATTACCGTTGTGTACCCATTTTACAAAATAATCTTCGGGCAACGTTAGGTGCAGGGCAATAGCCTTTAGCAGCTCCTGACCGCAGTTTTCTAAGGCCCGATAGGCGGCCAATCCAGCTCGATTAAAAGCTGGTAATTCGTTACAAAGAATATTGTCTGGATAGCTCGCTTTTATCGCATCTCCATCGGTTACTTCTTGCCCAAAGTGCCAAAACTCTTTTAAATCACCGGCATTGCTGTCTTTGGCGTGTTCCTTGCCAAACGATGTGTACCCACGCTGACCGCCTAATTCGTCAATTTCATAACCTTTCTTAATCGCCTCAGGCAAATCGAAGAATTGCTTAACCTGTTCGTAAAGGTCATTAATTAATTGGGTAGGTATTCCGTGGTTTTTTACCGCAACAAAGCCAATTTCCTGAAAAGCCAAACCCAAAGCGGCAACAAATTGCTGCCGCTCGTTTTGGGTTCCGTGAGTAAATAAACGCAGGTCAACCGAAGGTATTCCAGATGCATTGTCCATAACTTACAATAGGTCGTTTGCTAAGTTGGCCAATTCAGAACGTTCGCCTTTTTCGAGTGTAATGTGTGCAAAAAGCGACTGTCCCTTTAATCTGTCTATGATATACGACAAACCATTCGATTGGTCATCCAGGTACGGAGTGTCAATTTGGTTAATGTCACCAGTAAAAATAATCTTGGTGTTTGCTCCGGCTCGGGTAACAATGGTTTTTACTTCGTGTGGGGTAAGGTTTTGCGCCTCATCAACAATAAAAATCACATCGGAAAGGCTCCTTCCCCGTATAAAAGCAAGCGGGGTAACTACAATTTGCCCTTCGTTTTGCATTTCCTGAATGGCAATGTACTTTTTCTCCGTGGGCTTGTATTGGTTTTTGATAAAACTCAAATTATCCCACAATGGCGCCATGTAGGGATTTACCTTCTCGTTGGCATCTCCCGGTAAATAGCCGATTTCCTTGTTACTCAATGGAACAATAGGTCTGGCAAGGTAGATTTGCTTGTAGCGGTTCTTTTGCTCAATAGCTCCAGCTAGTGCTATCAGTGTTTTCCCAGTTCCAGCGGCACCCGAAAGGGTAACCAGTTTAATGTCTGGGTTTAAAATGGCGTGAATAGCAAAGGTTTGCTCTGCATTTCTGGGCTTTATACCGTAAACAAGTTGTTTTTCAACCCGTTCAATCGATTCATCAAATGGATTGTAATAAGCGAGCAGGGAAGAGGTGCCGTTTTTAATGATGTAGAAGTGATTAGCGACAACACGATCCTTTATCATGCTTAAGTCATCAGTCTTCTTGTTGTTAAACACCTTTTTGATGTCATCACTGCTAGCGTCTTCAACAATATCAATACCGTTGAATACCCCGGTTACATTTTTAACCTTACCGGTCAAATAATCTTCGGCCTGCATGCCCAGTGCTTTTGCCTTGAGACGAAGGTTAATATCCTTTGAAACCAGAATAATTTGACGACCTTTTTCTTTTTCGCCAAGTTCAAGTGCCGCGTTCAGTATTTTGTGATCTGCTTTCTTCTCACCAAACACTTTTTCGGCATCAACTCCAGTCATTTTCTCATTAAAGAGCACTTTTAAGCGACTTTTATACTCCTTACTAAGCGGAATCCAATCGTCCAGTGTGTTTTCGGTAGCCAGATTGTCAATTAGCCGAATGGCTTCCCGAGCTTCGAAATTCTTACTATCGTTGCCTCGTTTAAAGTTATCGAGTTCTTCGAGAACAATAATTGGTATGGCTACATCGTGCTCCTTGAAATTAAAAATGGAGTTGTGGTCGTGTAGAATCACTGAGGTGTCTAACACGAAAATTTTTGGTGCTTTCTTCGTTACTTTAGCCATACCGTTATTTTTTACTAAATGTAACCGCTACATTTAATAAATTCAATGGGTAGGTGAGAAAGTAATGCACACGTGTTTTGTTGAAAAATAAGTGCCTTATAACGCAGAAATGGCCCTTTTGAGGCCATTTCTTAACGTGTTATTTAACCGAGGTTAACCTTCGTTTTCCTCTTTGGTTTCTTTTTTTGGTTTGGTTTTATCAACTTTGATTTTGATTTCTTCTTTATCAAGGTCGATGATTATTTTATCACCCTCTTTTACTTTTTGGTTGATGATTTCTTCGGCCAACGGATCTTCAACGTATTTCTGAATAGCACGTTTCAATGGACGGGCTCCATACTTTTCATCGTAACCCTTGTCGGCAATAAAATCTTTAGCGGCAGTCGATAAGGTAATGCGGTAACCCAAAGCCTCAATTCTATCGTACAGGTATTTAAGTTCGATATCGATAATCTTATGAATGTCTTCTTTTTTAAGCGAAGCAAACATAATTACGTCATCAATTCTGTTCAAGAATTCAGGAGCAAAAGCTTTTCGCAACGCGTTGGCAATAACACCTTTGGTTGATTCACTTTCAGAATCGGTTCTTGCTTTGGTTCCAAAACCAACACCTGTTCCAAAATCGGATAGCTGACGCGAACCAATGTTGGAGGTCATGATGATGATGGTGTTCTTGAAGTCGATTTTTCTACCCAAACTATCAGTTAACTGACCGTCATCTAAGGCTTGTAGCAGAATATTGAAAACATCAGGGTGAGCTTTCTCTATTTCATCCAGCAATACGATTGAGTAGGGGTGACGGCGTACTTTTTCGGTAAGCTGACCACCTTCTTCGTAACCAATGTATCCCGGAGGTGCACCAACCAAGCGGCTTACACTAAATTTCTCCATGTATTCGCTCATGTCAATTCTAATGAGCGATTCTTCAGAATCAAAAAGGTATTTCGCTAAAATTTTAGCCAGTTGGGTTTTACCAACACCGGTAGGGCCAAGGAATATAAATGAGCCTATCGGTTTGTTTGGGTCTTTTAGTCCGGCACGGTTTCGCTGAATGGCCTTAACCACTTTTTTAATGGCTTCGTCTTGACCGATTACTTTGCCTTCGATTTCTTCAGCCATTCTAGCCAATTTACCGCTTTCATGTTCGGCTATACGCTGAACAGGAATTCCGGTCATCATGGCAACCACTTCGGCTACGTTCTCTTCGTTTACCGTTACACGATGGGTTTTACTCTCTTCTTCCCATTTTTGCTTGGCCTGTTCCAAACGCTCATTAAGTTGACGTTCAGTGTCGCGAAGTTTGGCCGCTTCTTCGTATTTCTGACTTTTAACGACCTTGTTTTTCTCCAACTTAATGCCTTCAATTTTCTCCTCAATTTCAACAATCTCGGTTGGGACATTAATGTTTTTAAGGTGAACTCGCGAACCAGCTTCATCAAGCGCATCAATGGCTTTATCGGGCAAGTGACGGTCGGAAATATAACGGTTGGTTAGTTTTACACACTCTTCAATTGCTTTTGGTGTGTAGCTAACGCCATGATGCTCCTCGTATTTTTCCTTAATGTTGTTAAGAATTTGAATGGTTTCTTCTACCGTGGTAGGTTCAACCAATACTTTCTGGAAACGACGTTCCAAAGCACCATCTTTTTCAATGTATTGACGGTATTCATCAAGCGTTGTAGCCCCAATGCATTGAATTTCTCCCCGGGCCAATGCAGGTTTAAACATATTCGAAGCATCGAGCGAACCACTTGCGCCACCGGCACCAACAATCGTGTGTAATTCATCAATAAACAGAATTACATCGTTGGATTTTTCCAATTCATTCATTACGGCTTTCATCCGCTCTTCAAACTGCCCACGGTATTTTGTTCCAGCAACCAAAGAAGCCACATCAAGCGCGACAACTCGTTTGCCAAACAGTACGCGGCTAACCTCACGATTAACAATTTTAAGCGCTAAACCCTCTGCAATAGCCGATTTGCCCACACCGGGCTCTCCAATTAAGATTGGATTGTTTTTCTTACGGCGGCTAAGAATTTGCGAAACGCGTTCTATTTCTTTTTCACGACCCACGATTGGATCCAGCTTGCCATCTTCCGCAGCCTTGGTTAAATCGCGGCCAAAGTTGTCTAAAACCGGTGTTTTTGACTTGCTATCGGTTGGTCGGCGAGCTTGCCCGGCCGAAAATCCAGAACCTTGGCCCTCGTCCTCATCTCCAGTGCTTGGAAACTCGGCTTTAGGTGTACTCGGTGTTTTTCCGGTTTGTCCGCGATCGCCTAGCAGTGTCTCAAACTCTTCTTTGGCCAAATCGTAACTCACATTGAAGCGAGAAAGAGCCCTGGTAGCAACATTGTCCTCATCTTTAAGAATAGACAGTAATAAATGCTCAGTACCTATAATATCACTTTTAAACACTTTGGCTTCCAGGTACGTGATTTTAAGCACGTTTTCTGCTTGTTTAACCAAAGGAATATTGTTGGCATTTCTAATGGCGTAAGGCTTTGCTGAGGTTGTCTTAATAGAACTTTCAATGGTTTTTTTCAAACTTGGGAAATCAACCTCAAGTCTTTTTAAAATTTCCATAGCTGTTCCTTCGCCCTCCCTAAGAAGACCAAGTAGCAAGTGCTCGACTCCGATAAAGTCATGCTCTAGTCTTAGTGCTTCTTCCCGTGCGTAAGATATTACGTCTTTTACCCGGGGCGAAAATTTTGCTTCCATATTGTTAGTTGACATGTTTTATAATCTAAATAATGCTCGAACTCAAATGTATTAACGAATATACAACCGCCTAAGTTGATAAGGTCGTTTTTTTAACAAAATGTTGTTAGAATTCGTTGATATGTTTTTTTTGTCCGACCGCCATTTTAAAGTTACTTTCGCCTCCTTACTTGCAACTATTGTGCATTTAATATAAAACGGTAATTATGGCAGAAGGCGGAAAGGTAGTCCCCGTAATGATTGAGGAGGAAATGAAGACCGCATACATCGATTATTCGATGTCGGTAATTGTTTCTCGCGCACTTCCTGATGTACGTGATGGTTTAAAGCCAGTTCACCGCAGGGTATTATACGGTATGCTCGATTTGGGCGTATTTGCAAACAAACCTTACAAAAAGTCAGCTAGAATTGTTGGGGAAGTACTTGGTAAGTATCACCCACATGGCGATACAGCAGTTTACGACTCAATGGTTCGTATGGCGCAACCATGGTCACTTCGCTATCCTTTGGTTGATGGTCAGGGTAACTTTGGTTCGATGGATGGTGATAATCCAGCGGCAATGCGTTACACCGAGGCACGTCTTCGCAAAATTGCCGAAGAAATGCTGGAAGATATCGATAAGGAAACGGTAAACTTTAGACCCAACTTTGACGACTCGTTAGTTGAACCAACGGTACTTCCTGCCAAAATTCCAAACTTATTGGTTAATGGATCGAGCGGAATTGCGGTGGGTATGGCAACCAATATGGCGCCACACAACCTAAGTGAAGTTTGTGATGCAGTTGGAGCTTATATCGATAACCACGATATTACTGTAGAGGAGTTGATGAAGTTCGTTAAAGGACCTGATTTTCCCACTGGTGGTATTATATATGGTCACGACGGGGCTCGTGAAGCTGCCGAAACCGGCCGCGGTAGAATTGTAATGCGCGGAAAAGCCATTATTGAAACCGAAGGAAACCGCGATACGATTGTGGTTACCGAGGTACCGTATCAGGTGAACAAGGCCGAAATGGTTAAGCGAACCTATGAACTGGTTGAAGAAAAGAAAATTGAAGGAATTTCAGAACTTCGTGACGAATCTGACCGTAATGGTGTTCGTGTAGTTTATGAATTGAAACGTGATGCAATTGCCAACGTTGTATTAAATCAATTATATAAATACACACCACTACAAACCTCATTCTCAGTCAATAACATTGCTCTTGTTGATGGTCGCCCGGTAATGCTTAACCTGCGCGATATGGTTAAGTATTTTGTGGAACACCGACATGAGATAATTACCCGCCGTACGCAATACGACTTGAAAAAGGCGGAAGAACGTGCGCATATTTTAGAAGGTTTAATCATTGCGATTAATAACCTGGATGCGGTTATTAAGCTTATTCGTGAATCGAGAACACCAAACGATGCACAAACAGGTTTAATGGAGAATTTTACGTTGAGTGAAATTCAGGCCAAAGCCATTTTGGAAATGCGTTTACAACGCCTTACCGGACTTGAGATTGACAAGTTGCGTGAGGAGTTTGACGAGGTAATGCAGCTTATCAATAAACTTCGTGCCATTTTGGCCGATGTGAATTTGAGAATGCAGATTATTAGAGACGAAACGTTAGAAGTTAAGGCCAAATATGGTGATGCCCGTCGTTCGGAAATTGTTTACGCTGCCGACGAGTTTAGAATTGAGGATATTATCGCTGATGACAGCGTGGTTATCACCATTTCTCACCTTGGTTACATTAAAAGAACTTCGCTTATAGAATACAAAACCCAAGCCCGTGGCGGTGTTGGGTCGAAAGGTAGTGCCACACGTGACGAGGATTTCTTAGAGCACTTGTTTATGGCCACAAACCATAACTACCTGTTGATTTTCACTGAAAAAGGGCGTTGTTTCTGGATGCGTGTTTTCGAAATTCCGGAAGGAACCAAAACTTCGAAAGGCCGCGCTATTCAGAACTTAATTAATATTGAACCTGACGACAAAATCAGGGCTTATATTAATGTAAAAGACCTGAAAGATCAGGAGTACATAAATAACAACTTCGTAATTCTTTGTACCAAAAATGGTACGGTTAAGAAAACGTCGTTGGAAGCGTATTCGCGTCCACGTCAAAACGGTATCAATGCGGTTACTATTAAAGAAGGTGATCGTTTATTAGAAGCCAAATTAACTTCAGGAACCAGCGAAATTATATTGGCCAACCGTACCGGTAAAGCCATTCGTTTTAACGAAAGTACGGTGCGTGCCGTAGGTAGAAATGCCTCGGGGGTTCGTGGTATGAACTTAAGTGCCAAAGACGAAATCATTGGCATGGTTTGTATCGATGATCCGAAAACGCATATTTTAGTACTATCAGAAAATGGTTACGGAAAACGTTCGGATGTTGACGATTACCGCATTACCAACCGTGGCGGAAAAGGGGTTAAAACTCTTAACGTATCGGATAAAACCGGTGATTTGATTGCCATTATGGACGTTACCGATGAAAACGATTTGATGATTATTACCAAATCTGGTATTACTATTCGTATGTCGGTGGCCGAATTGCGTGTATTAGGTCGTGCAACACAAGGCGTTAAGTTGATTAACCTGCGCGGAAAAGACCAAATTGCCGCTACGACCAAAGTTGATAAGGAAGAGCCAGGCGATGAGGATGAATTTGCCGAAGGTATTGACGGAACACCGGTTGAAGGCAGTAGTGATACTGAAACTGAAACTGAGGCACCGAGTACTGAAGAATAATAGATTTGAACTAATATTTAATAGCACACAACTATGAAAAAACTATTCACCGCAGGTTTGATATTGGCTTCAAGCTTTGCATTTGCTCAAAGTGCAAAGGTGGTTAGCGCATACAACTACAACCAAAAAGGCGAATTGGACAAGGCTTGGGAGAACATTGAAGCCGCTGTTCAAGATCCTAAAACAGGTATCGAACCTAAAACCTGGAAATATCGCTTCGATATTTTAATGAACCTTATGGGTGCTTTTCAAGACCCGAAGGCTCCTATTGAGTACAAAAGCTTGGTTAAATTTGAGGAAATTCCATTAAAACTGAAGGAGTCGTACGCAAAATGCAAGGAATACGACACTAAGAAAAAGTTTGTAGAGGAAATTGAAGCCAAAGCCAAATTGATGGCCGTGATGATGAACAATCAGGGTATCGAGGCGTATGATGGAGCGGCAAAAGGTTTCGTTGCGTTTAAAGACACCTTAAAGCGATTTAACATGCTTGACGGTGACAAGGTGAGGGAAGAGGCCGTTACCGCAAACATGGAGGCTTTGAAACAAAAGGCTGCTAAGCTTAGCAAAAACAGTAAAGACGAGGTTATTAAATGTCTTGACGGTAGCCCAGCCGGGCTAATGGAGTGTTTGGATAAAGGTGCGAAAACCAGATTCCAAATGGCAACCATGTTTTTTGCCCAGAGTGTAAATGCCCTGGACATTATAGGTATTGTTGATTCAAACAACATTTATAGTGCTGCGGTGTGTGCCGAACTTGGAGGATTGAAAAAAGAAGCCGCCGAGTTGTACAAGGAGTGTGCTAAAATTAAATTCAACGGAGCGCTGCCATACGAATCGGCTGCAAGAATTTACAAGGACCTTGGGCAGAAGGAGAATATGCTTAACATAATTAAGGAAGGTAGAAAAGAATATCCAACGGAGTTGAATCTATTGGTGTCGGAGTTGAATTACTACCTGGAGACTTCAAATTATGTAGAATCGGAGAAATTGCTAAAACAGGCGGTTGAAGCCGATCCGAAAAACGAGCAGATGTTTTACGTTTTGGGTGTTACTTACGATAACCTGGCGAATCCTAAAGATGCCAGCGGAAAAGATTTGGCTAAACCGGCTAACTATGACGAGCTTGTCGTAAAAGCAAAAGATGCTTATAAAAAGACTTTGGAGCTTAAACCAGACTTTTTTGACGCCTTATACAACTACGGAGCGTTGTTGTTTAATGACGGTGTAGAATTTAACAACAAGGCCAACGATTTGGACTACAGAACCAAAAAGCCGCAAATTGATGCGTTAAACAAAAAGGCTGACGAAAAGTTCAGAGAATCGTTGCCGGTATTTGAAAAAGCATTGAGTATTAAAGGTGAAGATGTAAGTGTATTGCAATCGCTGAAACAATTGTACGTAAGGTTAGAGATGACCGACAAATACAACGAGGTTAAAAAGAAACTAGAGGGAAAGTAAAATACTAAGGCCGCCAAGTGCGGCCTTGTTTTAAAAACAACAAGTTAACATAATATAAATTATCGGAATAATATTTATCTCAATTTTGGGGACAATCTTGACTTTTACAGTATAGCCTGATTCCCGACCTGTTTTTATAACTTTGCATTAGAAACTTACTTGTCATGACCACAATTTCGTTCAGTATTCCAGATAGCAAACTAGAACAGATTACAGCTTATCTTAAAAAGGAAGGTGCGAAAATTCTTCTACCGAAAAAGGTTGAAAAAACAAAAGCGTTAACGCCTACCCAAAAAAAGGTGAAGGCTCTTTTTGAGAAATATGAGGCCGAAAAAGGTAAACCACTCACCCTTACTGAAAAAGAGGATATTGCTTTCGGGGTAATGATGGAAGAAAGTCGTGGTAAGGAATTACTTACCGAGGATGAAACCAAATCTTTTTTCGAAAAACTGGCAAAGAAAAAGTGATTGTCATTGCGTCCACAGGCTACATAAAATGCCTAAGTAAGTTGAAAAATAAAGCTGTTGAGGCTAATTCGGTGAAGGCTTATAAAAATACTCTTGCGGCCAAAACTATTGCAGACATTAGGGGTCTAAAGAAAATGACTGGCTATAAAAATGCATACCGAATCAAAATAGGCGACTTCCGAATTGGTGTATATATCGAAGCGAATACGGTTATTTTCGATAAAGTTGCCCACCGAAAGGACATTTACAACGAATTCCCGTAAGTAAATCAACTATTTGTTAACCCTCACCAATTCAATATCGTAAACCACAGAGCTTCTTGTTGGAATTTTATCAAAATCGCCGGCTACACCAAAAGCTAGATGTGAGGGTAAAATTACCTTCGCTTTATCGCCAGCGCGCATTTTTTTGATGGCCTCGTGCAGTCCGCTTTCGTTATGGTCGTAATCAATGGTAAAACTTTCTTCACCACCTTTTTTCCAATTGTAGCAAGTATCCCCATTTAACAGGGTAATAACCATTTTTACGGTGGCTTTCATGCCTGTTTTAGCCGAATCGCCAGAACCGTGCTGGTAAACATAATAATGCAAGCCCGAGCCGGTTTTAATGGTTGGCCATTTCTGCTGGTCGACAAACTGTTGAATCTGGATACTTTCTTTTTTAGCCGCCAAACGATTCATTTCCATCATTTCGGCTTTGCTGGGTAGCATTTGTTTAGGTTGCTCGGTGTTACAGGCCGTAAATAGCCCAAGCATCGTTACAGTAAAAAGGGATTTATGCATTTTTAAGTTCCTCCTGATATTCTGGTAAAATGGCTAAAAATTGCTGTATGGTTTCTTCCAATGAAACATAACTGGCACCACCAGATGCATTAAAGTGCCCACCACCGTTAAAATATTTTTTGGCAATCTGCTGAACAGAAAAGCCATTTTTTGAGCGGAATGAAATTTTGATTTTGCCGTCAGCTTCTTTAAAAAACACACTCATTTTAACAGCGCCAACAGAGAGGCCGAAATTCACCAAGCCTTCGGTATCGCCATCACGATAATTGTAACGTTGCATTTCTTCCAGCGTCAATGATGAATAAATGGCATGGTATTCGGGTAAATACACCAGCTTGTTGCTTAATGTGTATCCCATTAACTGCAAGCGGTCGAAGGTATTGGTGTCGTTTAAAAGTTGAGCAATTTTAGCATTGTCGGCTCCCCATTCAATTAACCGAGCTGCTGCACGGTGCGTATCAGGACGGGTACACGAAAACCGAAACGAGCCGGTATCGGTGTTTAAACCAGTATACAGACATGCAGCCAGTTCTGGTGTTACCAGGTCCTCTCTCCCACTTCCTGCAATGAAATCGTAAACCATTTCGCAGGTAGATGATTTTTTGATATCGGAAAACATAACCAGGGCAAAATCCTTTGGTTGCTCATGGTGATCTATCATCACCTTGGGCGCGGTACAAGCCAACGCTGTTTCCGAATACTTATCGAGGCGGCTTAAGTCGTTGAAATCGAGGCAAAACATCAAATCAGCATTGGCGGTTAGCTCCTTGGCCAAGGCTTCGTTTTCCGTAAAAGGAACAATCTTATCCGAATCCTTCATCCACTTTAGAAAATCGGGAAAAGCATTGGGTGTTATTACGGTAACGTTTTTATCAAAGCCCTTTAAGAAGTGATACAAACCAAGCGTAGAGCCAATTGCATCGCCATCGGGACTTACGTGTGTGGTAATTACAATCTTGTTGGCTTTGCTTATTAATTCGAGGGTGGCCGAAATTTTATCTTTGGTGCTAGTGGTCATTGGGGCTTAAAAGGCTATGTTTTGATTAATTGGGTGTAAATATGACCATTCCGAAACATTTAAGGAAATGATATTTTGCTACTTTTGCAGCAAAAATAACACAATATCAATCAAATGGCTGGAAATAAGACCTTTACCATGATTAAGCCGGATGCTGTTGAAGCAAAAAACACCGGAAAAATTATCGACAAAATTTTAGAAAGCGGTTTCTCTATTGAAGCCATGAAATATACCCAACTGAGCAAAGCTGATGCGCAAGCATTTTATGCAGTTCACGCGGCTCGTCCTTTTTATGGCGAATTAGTTGATTACATGAGCAGTGGCCCAATTGTAGCTGCAGTTTTGGTAAAAGACAATGCTGTTGAAGACTTCCGTACGTTAATTGGGGCAACCAACCCAGCTGATGCGGCTCCAGGAACTATTCGTGCCATGTTTGCTAAATCAATTGCTGCAAATGCTGTTCACGGTTCTGATAGCGATGAAAATGCAGCCATAGAAGGTGCTTTCTTTTTCTCAGGTCGCGAAAGAGTGCTTTAATAAGCAAATCACCATAATTTTGAAAGGCTGTTCGTATTGAGCAGCCTTTTTGTTTTTCCGACTTTAATGAGCGACCAAATACCGTTTTTACTAAGCCCTGTTCAATTCCCGAACCCTGAACACAGTTCGGAGGAAGGCATTGTGGCTGTGGGTGGCGATTTGTCGGTAGATACTCTGCTGAAGGCTTATTCTAGCGGAATTTTCCCTTGGTTTTCAGAACATGACCCCTACCCAATTTGGTATTGTCCGGAAGAAAGAATGGTGTTGGAACCTGGAAAACACAAGGTGAGCGCCAGCATGAAGCAACTTTTGAAAAAGGGGAATTTCATCATAACTTTTGATACCTGCTTTGCGAGGGTAATCGATTATTGCGCCCGGGTTTATCGTCAAGACCAAGGTGGAACATGGATTACAAAAGACATGCAGGTGGCTTATATTCGTTTACATGAGACCGGATTTGCCCATAGCCTTGAAGTGTGGCAGGAAAAGGAATTGGTTGGTGGATTGTACGGAGTTAGCCTGGGTGGAATTTTTTGTGGCGAAAGCATGTTTTCTTTGGTACCTAATGCTTCAAAAGTTGCTTTCATTAAACTATCTGAAATACTTAATAATCAAAATTTTAAATTAATTGATTGTCAAAATTACACCCCACACTTGGAAAGTCTTGGAGCCAGTTTAATTACAAGAATCGAATTTTTAAGCCGGCTAAAAACAGCACTTCAACTCCCTACCAAACGCGGTAATTGGCGGTTTCAATAACGCAAGTAATTTACCTTAAAGCTTCCATCGGCGTTTAGGTCAATTAATCCAAAACCTGGCGAAGTTTGTTTATACGCACCCTCCCACCAATTACCACTCACCGCTCCACTACAGGCGTAGGTAACCTCATTGTATTTTACCAGATCGTTCAGGTGGATATGACCGCTAATGCACAATTTTACCTGCGGATTACTGCTAAACAGCTCGACTATTCTGGCGGCATCCAAATGCATCCAAGCACCCGGAACTACCCATTGGTGTTCTTTGACATTTTCACCGTCGAAAAATACAGCAGCGCTTAAAATCGGAATGTGAGAAATGACAAGGGTATTCAATGATTTCGCACCCTCCAGTTGAATTTTTAACCACTCAAACTGCGCATTATCTAACCTAGCCTCGTACCAAGTTTGGTCAGTTTTTAAATGATTGGAGTCCAGTACTATAAATTTCCAATCGTCTTTTTGAAAACTGTAGTAAGCACGACCCAAACCCATTTTCTTTAAAGCAAATTGCTTGGCCAAGGCCGGGGTTTCCCATGCGGTAATGTCATGATTGCCAAGACAGTGAATAAAAGGGATGGTGCAATGGTCGGCCAAAATCTGGGTAAACTTATCCCATTGCTTGCTAACCGTTTCTTGGTCATCAACCAAGGCATCACGCACCATATCGCCTCCAAAAACAATTAATTCCGGTTGTGGATTCAATTGATGAACCTGCTGAAGACAGGCAATGAAACCGCTCTCGGAAGCCGAATCTAGGTTAATGTGGATGTCAGTTAAATGGACTATTCGCAAGATAGGTTCTGTTTTTTTTTTGAACTTAAACGATAATCGAGTCTGTACCTTCGTGCCATAAGGTGTCTGCGCTTAAATCAAGTTCGTAAGCTGGCCATTCTACAAAAAATTTACCGTTGCGAAAGTCTTCGAAAGCCATCGGGCTTTTAAGTACTTGAAATGCTGGGTAATCTAAATAGGATTCCATATCAAAATACTTGCGTTTTCCATCGTCAAATACCACTCGCAACTGGTACCCTTTTTCAATTCTCACATCAGTTATGGCTCTCATCCTATCTAAGTGGTTCAATTTTAAACAGTTGTTGTCCCTCTATGGCTAACTTCCAGTCTGCCATTAGCTCGTCCTTATGAATTTCTATCCAAGCCTCAACCAATTTCAATTTGTTATTGGACAAATTGCCAGCCAATATTTCACCATTCGATATAGCCAAAACCGCGTTGAACTCGTTATATTCCACATGAATATGCGGAAGTTTATGCTCCTTATTATCAAAATAAAACATGCGAATAATAATTCCGTAAAACATTGAAATTACAGGCATAACATCTAGGTTTTTATTTCAAAAATACTCACAATCACTGGTTAGTTAATGTAATAATAAAATGGAACATTAAAACTACCTCTTCTTTCGTGTTTTAGGCTTGCCCTATTTTCTATAAAAATACTACCTCATCAATAACAGCACTTGCGAATTGTTCATTCAACAGCTCTACCAAACGCGATTTGGCCATACTCAATTCTTGTCGCAGCGATGCTGAGTTGAGCCTGACAAAAAGTTTACGGTCTTTGATGTAAATCTGATCTGTCCTGTTAGCAATGGCCTTACCTAATACTTTTTCCCAACTGGCAATCAGTCCGGCCTCGTAATACTTGTTTTCGAGGCGATAGGCCTTTAAAAGGCGGTCTATTACCGTTTTAAGGGGTTCTGTGTTGTCGCTGCGTTTCATGCTACCAATTCTCCCTTATTTATTTCGATCAGTTTATGTTCTCCTTGCAAGTTTTCTAGAATTTTGGCCAACCGCTCGTACTCGGTATCGGTAATGAAAATTTGTCCGAAGTTCTCTTTATTAATGAGCTCCATTAGTCGGTTAACTCTTCGGTCGTCAATTTTATCAAAAATATCATCAAGCAGCAAAATGGGCGTAATGCTCAAATGAGCTTGAATGCAATGAAACTGAGCCAGTTTAAGTGCAATCACATAAGTTTTTTGCTGCCCCTGTGAACCAAAACGCTTAAGCGGCAAACCATTTAAAATCAATTCCAAGTCGTCTTTATGTACCCCGAAATTGGTAAACTGCGAAATGCGGTCTTTTTCACTGGTTCGGGCAAAACCCTCTTCCCAAGTATATTCGTTTAGTTTCGAATCATAAGCCAACGAAGGCTCCTCTTCACTCGCTGTAAGCCACTGAAAATAATGGGTAAACAACGGCAAGAACTCTTTCAGGAAATTACTGCGTTTTTCGAAAATCACTGAGCCGTATTGTACCAGCTGTTCGTTGTAAATATTTAGTATTTCCTCATCGAACCGCCGATTTTCCCAAAATTGTTTCAGTACAGCGTTGCGCTGTTTTAAGGCTCGCTGGTAATGCTGTAGATTTTCGAGGTAAACTCGATCAAATTGGGCGATGATTCCGTCCAAAAACTTACGTCTCACCTCGCTTCCTTCGGTAATTAAATCGGTGTCGGCCGGTGAAATCATCACCAAGGGAACCGTGCCAATGTGGTCGGCAAGTTTGTCGTATTCTTTCTTGTTGCGCTTAAAAACCTTGTTTTGCCCCTTTTTTACCCCGCAATACACCTCCATATCGTCCTGTTCGTGGGCAAAACGACCTTGAATAACAAAAAAATCCTGACCCGATTTTATGTTTTGGACATCGACCGGATTAAAAAAACTTTTGCAAAAACTTAAATAATAAATAGCATCCAGCAAATTTGTTTTCCCCTGTCCATTATTTCCAATTACGCCATTGATTCGGTTACAAAACTGAATATCAAGGCTTTCGTAATTTTTAAAATTGACTAATGACAAAGAATCTAGCTGCATGGGTCAAAATTAACCAAAAGCTGTTGAAAGCAGCAGCAGGTAATAAATTGCCAGTTTAGAATTTCTATTAATTTTGCCCGACAAATTTGAACCAATGTCAGAAATTAAAAAGGACGAAACTATACTTGATATTCAGGGAGCATACGCTAAAGCTGATAATTTTTTGAACAACAACCGCAAAGGTCTTTACGGTGTTGTTGGCGGATTAGTGCTAGTTGTAGGTGGTTTACTGGGTTATAACTATTACACCGATTCTCAGAACGATGAGGCAGCTGAGTTAATCTGGAAAGCAGAATATTACTTTGAAGCGGACAGTTTAGACAAAGCCATCAATGGAGATGGTAACTTCTTAGGTTTTAAATACATTGCCGATAACTACGGGGCTACCAAAACTGGTCATTTGGCCGAATACTACTTGGGTATCTGCTATTTCCAAAAAGGAGAATACCAAGCGGCTATTGAGCATCTTGAAAACTGCAATCTTGAGGATGAAGTAGTTGGTGCCATTGCAAAAGGATCTATTGGTGATGCTTATGTTGAGCTTGGTAAAACACAAGAAGGAATTGAGTACTTCGAAAAAGCAGTTAAACACAGCAAAAACAACTTCACCTCGCCTATTTATTTGCTAAAAGCTGGCTTGGCTTATGAAAAGCTGGGTGATTTTAACAAGGCACTTGAAACTTACAATACCATTAAAGATAACTACCCCAACTCGGTGGAAGGCAGAGATATTGATAAATACATTGCTAAAGCCGAATCGTTCAAGAAATAAGAACGAAAACTCAACGAACCTAGACCCCGGGCATTTTTGTTCGGGGTTTTTTGTTGGGTGTCTCGTCCTGAAAATTGCTGGACTTACTCAATAACCAACTTGTATTTAAGCAGCAGCCCTTCAATACCTTGTAACGAAAACTTGGCACCGGCAACCTTATTGATTTCCAAGTCGATAGCGTAACCTTGGGCCGTTCTAAAATCGGTGTTTTGAAGTTTACTTTGGTCAAAAGTAGCACCCACCAACTTGCATTGTTCGAAAGTTGCACCGCTTAAATCGGTTTCAACAAAGTCAACTTCTTTCAGTGAACAGTGGTGAAATAGCGTGTTTTTCAGATTAAGTCTGTAAAATGAGGATAAATCCAGCAAACAACTACGAAACTCCACTGCTAAAAGAAACGGATTGCAATGTTCGAAATGTATGCCCAGCAATTTGCAATTATCAAATCGCACTCCTTTTAATGCTGTTTTGAGCAATTTGCTCATGCTCAAATTACAGTGGTTGAATTCGCAATCAGTAAAACTGAAATCTGCGAAATTGGCCGCATTAAAATCGCAATTTTGAAATGAGCAGTTTTCGAATTGGTGAATTCCTTCGGCAAATCGTTTTGCATCGGTCTTTTCAAAAACCTCATCACTGTGATATACCTTGCTCATTGGGCTTAATAAAACAAGGCTTCGTTCAACTCCCGTAAGTTGTAATGACTGGCCATTACCTCGCCATAGGCTCCGGCCGTCCGCAGCGCAAAGAAATCTCCCCGCTGACTGATTGGCAACATCACTGCTTTTGCAAAGCAATCGGAGCTTTCGCAAACTGGACCAACCACATCATAGGCCTGCTCCTCCCCATTGAGATTACTCAGGTTTATAATTTTATGTTTAGCTTGATAAAGTGCTGGTCGCAATAATTCGGTCATTCCTGCATCCAAAATAGCAAACTGGGTTTTTAGCCCTTTTTTAACATAAAGCAGTCGGGTAATTAGGTCACCACATTGCGCCACTAAAGCACGTCCTAGTTCAAAATGAACCTCCTGACTGGGTAGGACTTCTAAAAAACGTTTGAAGACCTCGAAATAAGCCTCAAAATCAGGAATCTGGTTTCTTTCCGGGTGATTGTAGTCGACACCCAAACCACCACCGACATTAACAATTTTGATGTTAAAATGCTGGTCTTGAAACCATTTGTTGAACTCATTAACCCGAGTACAAAGGTTTCTAAAGACACTTAAGTCCGTAATTTGTGAACCTATGTGGAAATGAAGTCCGCAGATGTCAATATTTTTCCACGATTGGCTGGCATGCAGAATATCGGGCAATTGTTGTTGACTGATGCCAAACTTGTTTTCTTCCAACCCCGTAGTAATGTAATGGTGGGTATTGGCATTTACATTGGGGTTTATGCGCAGGGCAATGCGCGCCACCTTGTTCAGCTTGGCTGCTAATTCGTTTAAAACCGTTATTTCTTCAATACTCTCGCAATTGAAACACAGAATATCTTGATTCAGTGCGTCAATAATTTCCTTATCGCTTTTCCCCACCCCGGCAAAAACAGTTTTTTTGGGCGAAAAGCCATATTTAATGGCATGATTTACTTCGTTTCCACTTACGCAATCGGCACCAAAACCGGCAGCTACAATTTTTTGCAGTATTCGCGGATTGGTATTGGCCTTTAGCGCATAATGAACATGAAAGCGGTGTTTAGACGCAGCATCCTGACAGGCTTTCAGGGTTTGATCCAACAAACCAAGATTGTAAGCATAATAAGGCGTTGGCCGATTGCTTAACAGGCCAATTTGACTTGAGCTAATCATAACTTACAATTTAAATACCTGCTTATTGAGCAGCTGAAGGGCCTTAACCTTGTCTTCGGCTCCAATTAAAATAGAAATGTTGTTTTTGCTACCGCCGTATGAAATCATCCGAATAGAAATGGTTTCCAAAGCGCTAAAAATACTGGCCGCCAAGCCTTTGTATTCGGCAATAAAATCGCCAACTACGCAAACAATCGATTGATTTTTATCCACTTCAACCGTTCCGTATTTTTTCAATTCGGCCAGTATTTCGGGTAAAAATTTATCGTCATCGATGGTTACCGAAATGGCAACTTCTGATGTGGTTATGAGGTCGATAGAGGTTTTGTACCGCTCAAAAACTTCGAAAACAGTGCGCAGAAATCCGTAAGCCAGTAACATGCGGCCAGAGCGAATTTTTATCGCGGTGATACCATCTTTGGCGGCTACCGCTTTTATTTTACCGGCCTCAGTTTTATTGCTTATTACTGTGCCCTTGGCCTTTGGCTGCATGGTGTTCAGCAATTTTACCGGAATGTTTTTCAACTTAGCCGGCAACACACTGGAAGGATGCAGAATTTTAGCACCAAAATAGGCCAACTCAGCCGCTTCCTCAAACGACAACTCTTCGATTGGCACCGTTTTGTCAACAATGCGCGGGTCGTTGTTGTGCATACCATCAATGTCGGTCCAAATCTGAATTTCATCAGCTTGAATGGCTGCACCAATGAGCGATGCGGTATAATCGCTACCCCCCCTTTTTAAGTTGTCAATTTCGCCAAATGAATTGCGACAAATGTACCCTTGGGTAATAATTACCTTGTTTTCATCGCCCTTTATAAATGGGGCAATGTGCTGAGTAGTAAACGGAATTTCCGGCTCATTATCAGCATCAATCCGCATAAAATCGAGTGCTGGAATAAGTTTCGAGTCGATGTTTTTCTCTTGCAGAAACAAGTAAAACAAAGCGGTCGACAGCAATTCGCCCTCGGCTAAAACAGCCTTCTCTTCGTGAACCGTAAAAAGATCTTCGGTAAAAGTTCTTAAAAACTTAAAATGCGCTAAAACAAGTTGTTCCGCCTTCTCAATGAAAGTATCGGTAGCATAAAGTTCCTTACAAACCTGTTTATACTTGGCCTCCAACTCTAATATCTTTTCACCCGCAGCCACCACGTTGTGCTGGTGCAAGTAACTAGCTATTTCCACCAAAGCATTGGTGGTTCCGCTCATGGCGCTAAGCACCACAATTTTCGGACGGTTTTCGGCCAACACTAGGTTAGCAACCTCGTTCATACGAGCGGCAGAACCAACTGAGGTTCCGCCAAACTTCATAATTACCATTCTTAATTTATTGTTCTTTTGTTTTTCCTTATCCCAACTCGGCCAAGCGCGATTCTAAATCGGCCATGCGTGTATCTAAATCTTTGTGAATTCTGGCAAAATGTACTTTAATTTCAGGCCCTACAAACTGGCTGTGGGTGCCTACTTCATGCATTAAATCATCCAATAATTCGGCTGCATCGTCAAGCAATAAATTGATTTGCAAAGCTTTCTGTGGCTGACGGCTTTCAACATCAAGACATGTGTCCGCAAAGTCCTCAACTACCAAATTGATGTGTTTCTTTAGTTTTCTACAGTTCATGGTTTTCGTTTTTACGTTAGCCTCAATCGCAAGAATCGGCTATTTGCAATGCCAATGCTTAAATTCAGGTTATTATTTATAATTTCCGCGAAAATAGCACAGATGTTGCCAATTTCGTTCTACTTAAAGCCGATAATGAAGAAATTATTCCTAATTAGTTTTCTTTCACCATTTTTTTTGATGGCACAGCCAAAACTGCGGTATCAACAAAATCAGTCTTTCACCTATCAGGAGGTTATTGAAACCTATAACCGAATGGCGAAAACTAACCTAAAGCAATGCCACATGGAAATTGCCGGGAAAGGTGATAACGGCCGACCAATTGTTGCTTTTATTATTGAACCAACCGATACCACTTATGGGCCGGCGGTTACGGTTTTAATTAACAACGGCATTCATCCCGGTGAACCCGATGGAATTGATGCCAGCATTGAGTTTGCGCAGAAAATTTTACAAAACCCAAAGCAGTTTTCGCATGTAAAATTTGTTTTTATTCCCATTTATAATGTTGACGGGGCTTCTGTACAATCGTGCTGCACCCGTGCCAACCAAAATGGCCCCAGCAATCAAGGTTTTCGCGGAAACGCCCGTAACCTGGATTTAAACCGCGACTTTATTAAAGCCGATGCGGCCAATACTTTTGCCTTTTACACCGTGTTTCATCGCTATCAGCCCCATATACTAATTGACAATCACGTTAGCAACGGTGCCGATTATCAATATACCATGACCCTGATAACCAGTCAGCTGAATAAACTGGGGACGGTGCTCGGGAATTATGTAAAAAGCAACATGGAACCCGCTATTTATAAGGATATGGCAAATAAGGGCAACCCAATAATTCCCTACGTAAACACCCTAAAGGAAACGGCAGATTCAGGATTAGTTGGTTTTCTAGAAACTCCGCGTTTTGCAACCGGTTATGCAGCACTTTTTCATTGCATCGGTTTTGTACCGGAAACACACATGCTAAAACCGTTTGCCAGTCGGGTAACGGCCACTATTCAATTGATGGAAAGTATCTGTGGCAATGCGCATGAACATCATTCGGAATTGGTTTCATTGAAAAAAGAAGCCATTCAGGCCGATTTAGATAAGACCTATTTCCCGCTTAGCTGGCAATTGGACACTTTGGTAACTGATTCGTTAATCTTTAATGGGTACAAGGCTGGTAAAAAAACGAGCCAAGTATCTGGTTTACCCCGACTTTATTACGACCGAGCCCAACCTTTTTCAAAGAAAGTACCTTTTTTCAACTCCTACTCGGCAAGCGATTCGGTGCTGAAACCCACCGGCTATGTTATTCCGCAAGGCTGGCATCAGGTTATTGCTCGCTTAAAAGCCAATGGGGTTTTGCTGAGCGAATTGAGGCGCGATACTATCATAAATGTTGTTGCCTACTACATTACCAATTACGAAACGGGAAAACGCCCCTACGAGGGTCATTATGGGCATAGTAATGTTCAGCTGGAAGAAAAAACCATTCAAAAGCAATTTTTCCGAGGCGACTTGGTGGTGGAAACCAATCAACCCGCTGTTCGATTTCTGATGGAAACACTTGAACCACGGGCAACGGATAGTTATTTCAATTGGAATTTTTTCGACTCAATGCTTCAGCAAAAAGAATATTTCTCGGATTATGTGTTCGAGGACACCGCCGCAGAATTGTTGCAATCGCAGCCAGACCTCAAGAAAAAGCTGGACGAAAAAAAGGCAACTGATGCGGCCTTTGCCAAAAACGGTGCGGCTCAACTCGATTTTATTTACCGAAATAGTCCTTACTACGAAACCACCCACAACCAATACCCTATTTTCCGACTTCCGTAAATGACACCAACTAAGCACGATATTGAGCAAGCTCACGAGCGCATAAAGCCTTTTATTCACAGCACACCGGTACTTACCAACCAGTTTATTAATGAACTGGCCGGTTGTGAGGTGTTTTTCAAGGCTGAGAATTTTCAGAAAATTGGAGCTTTTAAAGCCCGAGGAGGATTGAATGCAGCCTTATCTCTGAGCCCTGTCCAATTAAAAAAAGGACTTTGCACCCACTCATCGGGCAATCATGCTCAGGCTATTGCCTTTGCCGCTAAAATGCTCGGCACCAAGGCTTACATTGTCATGCCCAAAACTGCCACCAAGGTTAAAGTAGATGCGGTGAAAGGTTACGGAGCCGAGGTTATTTTTTGTGAGCCCAACCAAAAAGCAAGGGAAGAAACGGTTAAAACCGTTCAGCAAAACACCGGTGCCGAATTTATACACCCCTACAACCACCTAAAGGTTATTGAAGGACAGGCGACTGCCGCAAAAGAATTGCTGGAGGAAATACCAAATCTAAATACGCTGTTTGTGCCAGTGGGTGGTGGTGGTTTATTTAGCGGAACCTGCCTTTCGGCGGCTTATTTTGGTAACCAAGTTGATGTATATGCCGGCGAACCGGAATTGGTAAACGATGCTTTTCTATCGCTGGAAAAAGGTGAAATTGTTCCGGCTACGGGGAAAGTTACGGTGGCCGATGGGCTTATGACTTCGCTGGGCGACATAACCTTTGCCATTCTTCAAAAACACGCAGCAGGAATATTTACGGTTTCGGAAGCCGAAATTGTAGCCGCCACCCGCTTAATTTGGGAGCGCATGAAAATAATCGTAGAACCTTCATCGGCCGTTCCGTTGGCTGCTTTGCTAAAACACAAGGAAGCCTTTGTCGGCAAAAAAATAGGCATTGTATTAAGTGGTGGAAATGTCGATTTAGGGAATTTGCCGTTTTAGGGGAGTCTATCCTTTTTTAAACATTAAATTGTAGATAATTGATGGGAGACAAATATCCATAGTGCTTACCAGAGTTGCTATCGACACCAAGATTCCTCCGGCGATGTATCCCAAAACATTTAATCCAACATAAAAGAAATATATAGTACCGCCTAACCAAACCGTTGCTATTCCACAGGCAAACCTTCCCTGATTTGACCTAGCTGGTATTTTTGGTTTGTTTATTAGGTGTCTTATTACATAATTATACAGATAATCAAAGGGATGATAAGGTGGTAGCGAGCCGAAAAAGGCTATTATCATTGCAACAGCTAAAATTTTCAAATTTGTCAGCAACAATCCAAGAACCACCAGAGAACCACATAAATAATACGCAAATCGAATTCCAAATTTGAAATCATTTAGTTCTGTATCACTGAACCCATGGTAACCTTGAGTTTCAAACCTTTTTCTCCTAGTTGGAGTAAGAATGCAATCTTCATTTTTCATAACTACGTATTTTTATTGATAATTACGTTCCGCAGCGGTTTGCAGGTTTGCGATGGAAGGGGTTTTGGAGCAAATTAACAGGTTTATAAGTCAACACACCTGACGCAAACGTTGTTAGGCGTTTGTTTTTTCTATCATTCTATTATTTCTACTCCATTCACTCCACGAACCAACATATAATTTTGGTATCTCCATTTCTGCATAGTCTAATGCTAGTAAAGTATGACATGCCGTTACACCTGAACCACAATGAACGACAATATTTTCAGCTTTAATATCTCCAAATAGAGCTTTAAATTTATTTCTTAATTCGTGTGGGTTAAGGAATAATCCGTTATGGTTTAGATTTTCTGTAAAAGGTATATTTATTGCTCCTGGAATGTGTCCTGCGATTAAATCAATTGGTTCAGTTTTCCCTTCATATCGTTCTTTGTCTCGAACATCCACAATTAAGTAATTCGGTTTTTTTGTTACACTTTCCACCGCGTTAATTTCGATTGTTGGTAAATTCCATGCGTCAATTTGATATATTTCAGAAGCTCTTTTAATAATTCCCGCCGTTGAACTCAAAGGAAAATTATTTTCTTTAGCTTGATTTAGTCCACCGTTTAATACTTGAACTTTTTCGTGTCCACATGATTTTAGCATCCACCAAAATCTTGCCGAAGCATTTGAGCCATTATTGTCGTCATAAATTACAATATGCTTGTTTTTAGTGATTCCTATATTGGTCAAAGTTTTAGCAAAATTTTCTATGCTTGGTAGTGGATGCCGTCCACCTAATGAAAAGTCACTTTTAATATCTGCTAATTGAGTATTTAGGTCAACAAATAACGCACTTTCTAAATGCTCAGTATCGTAGTTGGTTTTAGCATTTTTACTGCTACTTACATCGAAAATCAATACATCAGAATTCTGGTAAATTTTCAGCAATTCTTTCACTTCAATAATTGGAGATATCCTCATATTCTTTTGCTAATTTTTGTAACTATCAAAGTTCAAAATTGTCAATATGTGTATTGTCCACATAAAAAACCTCTACCTACAAATTTCCCGCAACCAAATCGCTAATATCGATTCCGTTCGACGGGTGTTCGATGGTGTTGCTGGTAATTACTTGGCGTACGCCAGCATTCATTAGGTTTTGATAGGCATTTCCAGCAAAAATCGCGTGCACACCTACACAAACGGGTGGTTTCATGCCGGCATTTTTAAGATGACCTACCGTTTCAATCATGGTACGAGCGGTAGAAATTATATCATCGACCAACACCGGGGTGTGCTGTAGATACTTCCCTAATTCGGGCACAGAAACCTCTACATCTGTATCTCCGTGCCTTATTTTCTCCAAAACCAGGTAAGGTGCTTTGGCCAAGTGAGCCACTTTCGAAACCCATTGCTTGCTCTCGCTATCGGGGCCAATTAGGATAGGATTTTCAACGTTTTGGTGAATCCAATTGGCCATGTGTCCGGTGGCGTGCAAAACGGTGCTGGGTATGGTGTAAACTTCACTCAACGCGGTGTACCGGTGCAGGTGCGGGTCAACGGTAATTAAGTTATGCAGAAAGCCAGAAAGCAGTTCGCCAAAGTAATTGGAGGTAATGGCCTCACCGGGTAAAAAACGAATGTCCTGGCGCATGTAGCCCAAGTAAGGAGCTACCAAGGTAATTTGCTTTGCGCCCAGCTCCAGTAAAGTTTTTGTAAGAAAATACAGCGGCAGCAGTTTTTCATCGGCCTGACTTAAGGTACAGACCAAGGTTACCTTTTTGCCCGTAACGGTTGAGTTGACCCGCAAATAGGTTTCTCCGTCGGGGAATTGTCGAGTCTCCATCTCACCAATATCAAAACCTGTTTTACTGGCTAGTAAACGAGTGAATTGGTCATTTCCCGGAAGGGCAAATAATATATTTTCTGTGGCCGTCATGCAATGTGTATTATTTCGGGTTGGTCGTGGTAGTAGTCCAATGCGTAATTAAGTTCTCCCTGTGCCTGGGCATAAATAATAAAAAGCACCTCGCCCTTTTTTACTTTTGTACCCAACGGCGATAAAAAGAGAATGCCTGCCTTTTGTGCCTTTGGCGCACCGGCAAGTTTTGCCAATTTGGCCAACCTTCGACAGTCTATTTCTACCACAGTACCAGTTGATTTTGCCAAAATAGCATGCTTATGGGCCGCAAATTCGGGTTCAACAAAACGACCCTGTGCATTACAAATGGCTATGAATTTACTATAAGCTGCACCTGAGTTAAGTATTTTTTCGGCAGCCAGAGCACCGTGGCCTTGGGTTGCAACATTGGCCAATTCCAGCAATTCTCCGGCAACCACTAACGCTCGCTCACGTAAATCGGCTGGTGCGTCTGGCTCGTTGCGCAACACATTCAATACATCCATGGCTTCCAGTGCGGGCCCTATTCCCCTACCCACTGGCTGGGTACCTTCGGTAATGATACATTTTACCTGAATACCGATGGCCTTGCCAACCAGTTCGAAATGCGATTTAAGTTTTTGCGCATCCTCGGGTGTGCGCACCTTGGCCGTTTTCCCAACCGGAATATCGATAATGACGTGCGTAGATCCGGCAGCTGCTTTTTTCGACAAAACCGAGGCAATCATTTGACCTTCACTATCCACATCCAGTGCTTTTTCAACCGAAATCAGGATATCGTCGGCTGGACTAAGGTTAACCGAGCCACCCCAAACAAAGCAACCGTTTTCTTTTTCTACTACTTGCTTCATTTCGGCCATCGTTAACTCCACATTGGTCATTACCTCCATGGTATCGGCTGTACCGGCCGGTGAGGTAATGGCGCGCGAAGAGGTTTTCGGAATTTTAAGTCCGGCAGCGGCTACAATGCTTACCACAATTGGTGTGGTTCTATTGCCAGGCAAGCCACCCACGCAATGTTTATCATAAATGGCGTGTTTGTTCCAACTTAGCCTTTTGCCCGTTTTAATCATGGCGCGGGTTAAGCCGATTATTTCATTTATGGTCAGGTTTTCATCGGCCGAGGCGGTTATAAAAGCAGCCAACTCAATGTTCGAATATTGTCCGTTGGTAATGTCGGTAATGATTTCCTCCAACTCGGCGTCCGTCCATTCCTTTCCGTACATTTTGGCCCTAACTAAACCTACCGACGGAATGGGTTGCAAATGCGAAACAGTAATAATATCGCCTTCGGAAGCATTCAGCCGCTTAATGGCTTCGGTAGAAAGGGCGGCCTCTCCGGGGGCAATAATGTCGGAGTGTACCACATTTATAGTGGCAATTATGCTAAGTCCATTCGAGTTAACAACAATTCGGGTTAAAGCCGTAAAACCTTCTGAAACACAGAGATGGCAGTCGGCACGCATAAAAATGATGTTTTCGTGGTAGGTGTCTATGCCTAGGTTCTTTATTCTTAATTCTCGGTATTTGGTGGTGTTCATGTAGGGCTATAAATCGGAATTTGGTTTAGCTTTGTTTTGTCCTATAAAGCTAGCTAGAAAAAGGTAAGATGCAAGTTCATCACCATTAAGCGATTATTCCTTTCTCCGCAGATTCATTCCATTTCTCATCTAGAAATGGGTTTTGACTTTGGTTTAAGCAAAAGCAACCAAAAATGTTTAATTTTCATCCTATCAACGTTTAGATTCAAGTTGTTTTTAGCTACTTGATTATGGTCTACCGATTTCGGCAGAACCGAACCACTTATTATTAATACTCAAAAACGTTAAATCATGAAGGCAAAAATTAGTATGTTACTACTTATTGGCGGTATCATTGTTACTGCTGCTGTTCTAACCACCGGGTCAACAAGCTACCACCCGGAATTTGGTGTCGCACAAAGCCCTCCCTTATTTGGTATTAATAAAGCCCATGCTTACCCGCCGGGCGTTGGAATTTTAAGCAATTCAACCAGTTGCCTGAGCTGTCATAGTAATAGTGGTCCATGGAAAGATGATGCCAACACCATTGTTGATATTATTGACAAGGACACTAAAAAATCGCTAAAACAAGCCGATGGAACTTTTTTAATTGAAGCGAAAAAGGGCGAACAGAAAACGGTATTAACCGTTATTGGAAGCAGGAAGAACAAAACGATACCTGCTTCCTATAGAAATGCGTGGCTGTATATTGACCCAACTACCATAGGCAAAAGTTCATTGTCAAAATTTGCGCCCAATTGGGAAGTTAATTTACCCATGTCGTGTCGCTTGGTTGGCGACATTATGGCCGGGTATGAAGATGCCCATATTACTAGTTTACCTATGACTATTCAACCAATGGAAAATGCACAAAATGCTGTACTCAGCTTGCAAGTTATGCTGACCAAAGATGAATCGGTAAAGGGCAATGCTAAAGCGGGCATGACGGGCAGTTACTTTGAACGCAAAGTTTACCTAGTTGTGAATTAAGAGTGAGTTTGTCGGCATTATCATTGAAGTAGATTTAACAAAAGGTTCAACTTACGGGTTAAGTTAAACCACAAAAACAGCAACAACCATTTAGTCAAATTTCATTATCAAATTTTCCGCCATGAATCCGAATGAGGAACTTATTCATAAATTCTACCGAAGCTTTCAAAGCAAAGATTATCAAGGCATGCAAGGCTGTTATGCCGACACAGCCACATTTAGCGATGCAGTTTTTACTAACTTGAATGCTAGCGAAGTAAAGGCCATGTGGGAAATGCTGTGCTTAAATGGTAAGGATTTGGAAATTGAGTTTACCGGGGTAACTGCCAACGACAAAACTGGAAAAGCCACTTGGGTAGCACGTTACACCTTTTCCAAAACCGGCAAAAAAGTGGTGAACCGTATTCAGGCCAATTTTGAGTTTAAGGATGGCTTAATTTCCCAACACCGTGATAGTTTTAGCTTTCACAACTGGGCCAGTCAAGCATTAGGCATTAGTGGTTTTTTATTCGGCTGGATGCCATTTTTCAAGGAGAAAGTAAGGCGAATGGCCAAAGGAAATTTGGAGAAATTTATAGCCAAGAAACTAGCGAATTAAATTTCTTTTGCTGTATATTACTTCAATCGATATTGTCTGATTTACAAACAATTTTAAAAACCCTTAAACCCAATCATCATGAGCACTGTAAAATTATTCGAGGAAAAAAAAGTAAGAACTCACTGGGATGAGCAAGAGCAACTATGGTACTTCTCTGTAATTGACGTTGTTGAAGTGTTGACCGATAGCACAAACGCAAGAGATTATTGGTTTAAAATGAAAATTCGCGTTAAGCTGGAGGGTGAATTTGAACTGTCGACAATCTGTCGACAGTTGAAACTAATGGCTCCGGATGGCAAAATGAGATTAACCGATGTCGCCACCGTGCAATCATTACTCCGAATAATTCAATCCATTCCCTCTCCAAAAGCGGAACCATTTAAACAATGGCTGGCAAAAGTGGGTTATGAGCGTATGCAAGAAATGGCCGACCCGGAGCAAGGCCTATATCGCGCGCGAGAAAACTGGCAAAAGCTTGGTCGCAGTGAAAAATGGATTCAGCAGCGCATGACAGGGCAAGAAACCCGGAATAAACTAACCGACTATTGGAAGGATGCTGGAATAAAAGAAAAAGATGAATTTGCTCTGTTAACCAACATTATACACGAAGAATGGACGGGTTTAACGGTTAAGAAACACAAGGACTTAAAAAATCTTCAAACCGAAAACCTGAGAGATCACATGAGTGAGGCGGAGCTTATCTTCACAGCACTGGCCGAACTCTCGACCCGACAAATTGCTGAAAGCGAACAAGCAAAGGGATTACCTGAAAATGCCAGTGCCAGCAAAAAGGGCGGTGCGGTTGCCAAAAATGCCCGACTTGAACTTGAAGCCAAAACAGGGAAAAGCGTAGTTACTGGCGAGAATTTTCTACCACCAACAAAGGAAAAAAAACGAATAGAAAACTAAATCAATTAAAACCCACATTTTAAAACCATTATGAAATCCTGCACGCTTCCCTACTGTTTGCTGGCAATTTTCCTTTGTCTTTTTGTTGCCGCTAAAGCTCAAAAAATCTCCGGCACCATAATAGATGCAAAAACCAAATTACCACTTGAATTTGTGGCGGTTAGCGCCGGTGAGACGGGAACAATAAGCAATGCCGCTGGTCGGTTTGAAATTGAACTGGGTAAAACTGACAAATACTTGACTTTTTCACTTTTAGGTTATGTTAGTAAAACCATTGCTGTAGATAAAATTAAGAAGGAAATACTGGTAGAACTTATCCCGCGCTTTAGCGAATTATCTACGGTTACCATAACGGGAAATCAAAAGTGTGGGTTAATTGATAAGGAAGATATTACCGTTTTAGATTATACATTTCTCGACTCAGCTATATATGTATTGAGTTCATATAAATCGGGGAAATACCTCCTTTACTTGTTTAGTTCGAATTTAGACACGCTAGGTCAAGTCGGGCTTTCGAACAAACCCGAAGAATTGTATACAGATTGCTTTGGTAATTCTCACATCATCACCTCCGACAGTGCCTATCTGCTCTACTTTTCAGGAGAGCTTATCCAATTGATTTATGGGATAAGTAAAGAAGTGTTTAATGCCAAAATTAGGCCGTGTATTGCGGCAAGTGATGAAAATCTCTTTACCGAAACTAGCTATGGTGCGCGCACAGTTGTAATGTATGCATTTCGTCGGACAACCAACCCTAGAACTCTTCAATACAAAGCCATCGACCGAAAAAGTGGAAAACAACAACTTTTCCCACCGATATTTTTGGCGGAAACAGGATTGAGACTGGCCAAAAATGAGGCGTACCACGACCGGCTAATGGTCATGAAGGATATGTACCCCGGTGAAACTAAATTCGCGAAAGCCGTAAATCGGGAGGGCGATTTAAATTTTGGGGAGCAAATTTTAATTGGAAAAATTTACGCCCCACTTTTTACACAAGATACCGCCCCGATTATTTTCAATTTTTCAAAGGATCAAATTGAATTTTTCTCCAAATCCAATTCATTAATTCACACGCAGCTTGTAAATTTTCATCAGGTAAAAAACTGGAAACCCACTGTTTTCATGGACAAAATGACCAATAAATTCTATACGGCATTCGAGTTAAATGGAATAAACACCCTGTATGAAATAACAACAAAAACGGGAGACATTCAAAACAAAACCACCATACAATATCCGTTTTGTGAGAAGATAAAAGTAAACAACAGCCAGGTTTATTTTCTTTACCGAAACCCCGGTTTTAGGAACGTAGCACTGGGTAGAATTCCGGTTGATGTGCAATAAGCGCGGTGGATTTAATCACAAACAATATCACCCTTTCAGGGTTTTAGAAAGTAAGGTTATGGTTTGTTATAATAATTCCAGCCCTTTGGGCTTCTAAAAAAGGTCTGGCGTTACTATAATCCCGAAGGGATGAAAGTATTCTGGTTAGGAAACAGAACTTCATCGCAAGCAATATCACCCTTTCAGGGTTCAAGAATCCGATAGCTTATGGTTAGTTACCATAATTTCAGCCCTTCGGGCTTTTCAGAACGACATTTACTCACCAAAATCCCAAAGGGTATTGTTACTCTATGTTACAACAACCTTTTGGCTCTTCAAAAGGAAAATGATAAACCCAAATCCCGAAGGGATGTAATTATTCTAACCGGGGAAAAGCCGGTAACAAAACCCTGAAAGGGTGAAATAATTATGAAATTAACTCGCTTTTAATTCAGCTATTATGTCAACCACCTGCGGGATTAGACCCTTGGTTTCGCTGTTGTCAATCACGAAATCGGCCAAGGCCGCTTTTTGCTCATCGGACCATTGATTGGCCATTCGACTTCTTATTTCGATTTCTGACAAGCCATTGCGGTTTTTGATTCGCGCTATTTTTAAAGCTTCGGGAGCAGTTACCAAAATGGATTTATCAAAATCTCGGTAACGGCCAGTTTCAAAGAGAATGGCAATTTCGCTAAATGCCATAGTGGTATTTTGCTGTGCCAACCAGCTGGCATAATCTTGCCGAACCACCGGGTGAATTAACTGGTTTAAATTTTCTAGTTTGCTTTTATTGGCAAAAACCAAGCGAGCCAATGCCGCGCGGTTTAATTGTTTGCCGGTAAAAACTTCGTTACCAAAAAGCGCTTTTATACCAATTAAAATTTCCGCATTGGTTTCGGTAAGCACCTTTGCCCTATCGTCGGCATAATAAACAGGAAAGCCCAGGCATTCAACAATTTTTGCAACTGTCGATTTGCCTGAGCCTATGCCTCCGGTGATGCCAATTTTAAGCATCAAATTATGTTAAGCGTTTGTTTGACCAAGCTCCACTTTCGATTCTGACGAAATGGCTGCCTTTTCAATACGTAAACGACCACCTTCGGTTTCAATAACCGCAGTGGTATCGTTAAGTTCTTTAATTTTTCCGTGAATACCACCGATGGTTACAATTTTAGAACCTACCTGTAGGCTTTCGCGGAATTTCTTCAACTCCTTTTGCTTTTTCATTTGCGGACGAATCATGAAGAAGTAAAATACCCCCATAATTAAAATCCATGGCAAAAAAGTCATGATTGGGTTTGCGCCTTTAGCTGGCGGAGCCATTAAAAAAATAGTGTTAAAAATCATTTTGTTATTTTTTTGTGTAGATTATTTACTGGTTGGGGCAATAACGTTTCCAGCTAAAGCCACTGTATTGGATGCCGGATTGGTATTGGCCAATACGGTAATTTGTTTTACCTGCTGCCCCTCTTTTCCTTCGCTATTAAAGGTTACTTCTATTTTACCACTTTCGCCAGGAGCAACGGGTTCTTTTGGCCAACTGTTAGCAACGGTGCAACCACACGACCCACTTACGTTTGAAATTACCAATTCGGCAGCACCGGTATTGGTAAACTCGAAAGTGCGAGTAATTTTTTCACCTTGCGTAATGTCGCCAAATTCAATGCGTTCGACCTTAAAAGTCATTTCTGGGTAGGCTGCATTTTCACCTTCGGTAACCGAAGCCGGATTTTTAATGATGTCGGTACTTAAACCTTTGTCAGTTTGCTTACAGGCCAACAGTGAAAAACAGATTCCAACGATAAAAAGCTTGTTCATGCTATAAAATTGATGTTATTCTATTAAACCTCTCCCCGATTTTGAAATGGTTCCATCGGCTTTCATTTCGGCAAAAATTTTGTCGAGGATACCGTTTATAAAGCCATTGCTTTTTGGGGTGCTGTAAAATTTAGAAATTTCGATATACTCGTTCAAGGTAACCTTTAGCGGGATATTTGGAAACTGACGCGCTTCGGTAAGTGCCAAATTCATAATCAGCCTGTCCATGATGGCAATGCGCTCCAATTCCCAGTTTCCAGCCTTGGCATCAATCAACCCAAAATGGCCTTCTTGAAAACGAACTGCCTGCGAAAAAAGCAACTTGGCAAATTCACTATCCTCTTCTTCGTCTTTGTACAAGGGCATTACCTCAAAAAAATCGTTGTCCGATTCTTTCAGGTCTTTAATGGTTCGCAGCACCATAACACAAACCAAGTCCAAGTCGTCTTGCCAATAAATACTTAATTCGTTCAAGTATTCGTGTAGGGCCGGATGGTTGGCAATGTATTTTTTGAAAAGCTTGGTAAGAATTTCTTTATCGGTGTTAAAGTCGGTCGACTCGGCTGCCATGTAGGCCTCGTATTCCTCGGTTTGGGTCAATGAGGTAAACAATTTACGCAGCATCACTTCTTCCTGCGACCACATTATTTTGTAGTACTTAATGTAGGCAGCAATGTTTTTGCTTTCATCGAGTAAGACCAAAGCCTTGTTGTCGACAAACCGCGAATTAGGATTTAAATCTTCCTTAGAAGGCCTAAGCTTATTGCTGTTTTCTTCAATTCGGAGTTCGGCCTGCCTGCGCAGTTCACCAAAAATGGAAAGAAGGCGAAAATAAAGCTCATAGATATTATCAATACTATGAAAAAGCTCCTTTTCGCCTTTAATGATGGTATGATTTTCCGACTGCTGGTAGGCATACAACGCTTGTAGTACCTTAATACGTAAATGCCTGCGATTTAACAATCCCATCGATCAACAGTCTTAAAAAAATAAAATTAGAACGTTTGCTTAATTCTTCCGATAGCTTCAATGCGCTGTTCGGCTAGTTTGTTGGCGGCCAAATAAGTTGGGATGTTTTCCAAAGCCGATTTTTCGTAAATATTTAACGTCGTGTTGTAAATATTTTCGGTGTGCTTAAGTGCCGCAGTACGGTCGGTTCCAACAACTTCGGTGTAGCAGTTAATTACCCCACCAGCGTTAATCAAAAAGTCGGGTGCATATAGCAAGCCTTTTTGAAGAATCTCCAAACCGTGTTTTTTCTCTTCTTTCAATTGGTTGTTGGCCGCACCAGCAATAATCTGACACTTAAGGGTTTTAAGTGTTTCGTCATTAACGGTTGCACCAAGTGCACAAGGCGCGTAGATGTCCATATCAGTGGTGTAAACCTCATCACCTGAAATGGCAATCACACTGCTGTGCTTGCTGGTAATGGCTTTCACCTTATCTTCATGAATATCGAACAACTTAATTTTCGCACCTTCTTTAACCAGGTAATCTATCAGGTGAGCACCAACGTTTCCGGCACCTTGAACCACAATGGTTTTACCTGTTAAGCTATCATTTCCGTAAGCTTTTTTGGCCGATGCCTTAATACCCATGTAAACACCGTAAGCTGTAACTGGCGAAGGATCACCGCTACCGCCCATGTGCTCTGGCTTACCAGCTACGTGCTTGGTTTCCATGGCAATGTATTCGATATCGCGGGTGTTAATACCTACGTCTTCGGCGGTAATGTACTTACCGGCTAGGCTGTTTACAAACTTCCCAAAACGACGGAACAAAGCCTCGTTTTTCTGGGTACGGCTATCGCCAATGATTACGGCTTTTCCACCACCAAGATTAAGTCCTGATATGGCCGATTTGTAGGTCATACCTCTTGACAGGCGCAATACATCGGTAAGTGCCTCTGCTTCGCTGGCGTATGGCCACATACGTGTCCCACCTAACGACGGACCACAAACCGTGTTGTGAACCGCAATAATAGCACGCAAACCAGTTGCGGTATCATTACAAAAAACTACCTGCTCATGACCCAGGGTGGCTAATTGGCTAAGTACTGAAGACTCTGCCAATTTAGTTTCTGCTACATCTTTTACTTCGAACATCTCTTGGTTTATTCGTTTGCGTAAATGCTTAATTTTGCTGAACTCTTTTTTAGAGGTGGCAAAAGTAGGGAATTATTTAGTCCCACCAACTTTCAGCCAGCAACAAGCAACTATGAAACACCTTTCCACTTTAAATAAATACTTCTGGAAGTACAAAAGGCTATTTGGCTTAGGTATTCTGTTCATTATCCTCACCAACCTTTTTGGCGTTTATACCCCGAAAATTGTACAAATGGCCATCGATTTGATGACCGAGATTATTGCTTCTGCTGCTAAAACACACCCCAAACTCAGTGTTTTTGGTGAATTAAAACGCGATTTGGGTTACGATTTCTCGGCTTGGTTCGACTTTAGCACCACTGAGGCCGTGACCCGCTCTGTATTGAAAATGTCCATTTTTCTGGGAGCGCTCTATCTTATTATCTACGTCATAAAAGGTGTGTTTCTATTCTTTACCCGACAAACCCTTATTGTGATGTCGCGATACATTGAATACGACTTGAAAAATGAAATTTTTGAGCAATACCAACGCCTCGACACCGCTTTTTACAAGCGAAACAACACCGGTGACTTGATGAATCGAATAAGCGAAGACGTGAGCAAAGTGCGCATGTACCTTGGTCCGGGGGTGATGTATACACTTAACTTGGTGTTTCTGTTCATTTTCACCATTTGGTTTATGGTGCGCGAAAACTGGGTGCTTACCTTATGGGTGCTGGCTCCAATGCCAGTTATGTCGGTACTTATTTATTACGTCAGCGATTTAATAAACCGCAAAAGCGAAAAAGTACAAGCCCAGCAATCGCACTTGTCAACGCTGGCGCAAGAAACGTTTTCGGGTATTCGGGTATTGAAGGCATACAACCGTGAAAAGGCCTTTCAGGAAAACTTCGTTGCCCAGAGCGATGTGTATAAAACCCGCCAAATGGACCGGGTAAAAGTAGACGCGCTGTTTATGCCAATCATGACGCTGCTTATTGGTTTAAGCACCGTAATTGCCATTTATGTGGGTGGTTTACAAAGCATTGCTGGCACGGTTACCGTGGGGAATATTGCCGAGTTTATCATGTACGTCAACATGCTTACCTGGCCGTTTGCGGCTGTAGGCTGGGTTACTTCTATCAATCAGCAGGCTTCGGCCTCGATGGAACGGATCAACGAATTCTTGCATTTTACGCCAGATATACAAAACACACAATCGGAAGAACAGGAAATTAACGGAAAACTGAGTTTTAAAAACGTAAGTTTTACCTATAGCGACAACGGTATTCAGGCGCTGAAAAATGTTTCGTTTGAGATAAGTCCCGGAGAAACGTTGGCTATTGTTGGTCACACAGGCTCAGGAAAATCGACCATTGCTTCGCTCATCACCCGTCAATTTGACCCCACTTCTGGCGAAATAATATTGGACGGCGTTACGCTAACCGACCACCACCTTTCGCACCTTAGAACGCAGATAGGCTATGTTCCGCAGGATGTTTTCTTGTTTTCCGACACCATTGCCAACAACATTAGCTTTGGCATTAAAGGCATTGCGAGCAAAGAAAGTATCGAAAAGGCAGCCAAAAATGCCTGCATTCACGAAAACATTCAAACCTTTAAAAATGGTTACGACACTTTATTGGGTGAACGCGGAATAACACTTTCTGGCGGACAAAAACAACGTGTTTCTATAGCCAGGGCCATTATTAAAGAACCGAAAATATTGGTATTTGACGATTGTCTTTCGGCAGTTGACACACAAACCGAGGACGATATTTTGCACAACCTAAGCCGCGTGATGGCCGGAAAAACTACGATTTTAATCAGTCACCGCGTTTCAACGATTAAAAATGCCAATCACATTATAGTTTTACACCATGGCGAGGTGGTAGAACGTGGTTCGCACCGCGAATTGTTGCAGCTAAAAGGCAGATACTTTGAGCTTTACCAGAAACAATTGCTCGAAGAATCAAATTTAACGCCTGCGAAAGATGCTTGAATCGAAAAAATTTTATTTTTGTTTCCGCAGAATTGAAAATAATCCCTGATAGATGACTGAAGGAAGAGAAAGCAGAGAAGACGTGTATTCAAAATCGGTGAAAGCCGGAAAACGCACTTATTTTTTCGATGTAAAAACCACTAAAGGCAGCGACCTTTATCTGACTATTACCGAGAGTAAGAAGAAATACACCGATGATGGAAAGTTTACCTACGAAAAACACAAGGTATTTCTTTACAAAGAAGATTTCGAAAAGTTTGTAGAAGGACTAAACGAAACCATTGCCAAAATTGATGAAATGCGCTTAAATGGTACTGAAGAATATACTTCTGATGACCGTAATGAGCTACAGACCGCCGAGTACAGCGAAGTAGAAAACGATTTTACCGCGGTAAATTTTGACGATTTAGACAGATAATTTTTCCAAAACACGATACCAAAAATCCCGTTTCACTAGCTGAATCGGGATTTTTTTTGCCTTAGATTTGAGAATTAATTGACGTTTAGTTCCAGGTCATTAAAGCTGAATCTAGCAGAATCAGTTAATTGGATATTGATTTCGAACTTTAGGCTAGTAGTCATTTGCGGTGTTGTAGCAAGTTTTAGCCAAAACTTATCGTTATCGTCAAGCCGGTCTTGGTGCTGAAAAAACTCATTGATTGGTTCAAATGAGGGTGCCCCATAACTTTTTATAGCAACCAGAAAAAGGTTTGTAATTGTATCTCCTGCATTGATTGAATCCATTGGATTGTTCCATACAAAATTTTCGGTGGCTATAATATCAAGTTGGGACAACTTTTCTAGCGCGACCGGTGTGGCTGGTGAGCAAGCCATGGCCAAATTCGAAAATCCTGAAGGAAAAAAGCTGGATAGCTTGGCTGCCGCAATTGACTCTGTTTTATCGGGATAAATAGCCAGGAATATACTGTCTACCGGATATGTTTCGCTTGAGCTCCTCATGTTTCCTGCAGCATCTACCGTTTTAATAGCCAGCGATTTTATGTGAAAATCTTTGGTCTTTGTCAGGCCGTAACACTCTGCATCAGAATTCTTTGTACACGAAACGGGTATCCACCCAGAAAACAAGACAATAAGAAAAACGGTTATTAGCTTTTTCATGATGAGGTGTTTTAACAATGGTTAAAGCTAATAAAATAGTGCAAAAGCCATGACTTTATGTCATTAAGCCTTTGTTAACTTAATTTTGATAGGCAAGAAAAATCCGTAAAACCCATAATACTGTAAGGTCCATCTGCACCTCGGCGGTTATTGTCCTGCTGCATTAATACGAAGCCCCGTCACCGGAGCGCCAATGTGAAGAACTATTCTTGAGAACCTTTGGATGGGCAGAAGCGCCTTAAATTTTCGCTAAATGGGATGCCGATTATTGCAGGGAGAAATGTCGCGAAAATTTACAGCGCTCCATAGGTTCTTCACAAAAGACGAAGGAAAAGGTAACTGGCTTCCTCGCGCTTTCCGGTGACAAGTTTTTGCTCCACTTTTTCAAAAAAGTGGAAACAAAAAAGATGTTTTCTTAACTTTTTGACGCCATGCTTTTCGTCTTAAAACATTAAGTGGAAATCAGGAAACTTAAATAAGGTAAAACTTAAGTCACCTCAATACCCACTTCCCTGCTTTATCAGCACCTCGGTAGCGCCATAACCATAGGTTTTGTAAGACGCATCTTGAAACAGCACGTTTGGATAATAAGCCAACAGGTTTCTTATCTCGGTGCGCAGTACCCCCTGCCCTACGCCATGAATAAATATAGCCCGGCGTTTGCGTTGTTCAATGGCTTTGCGCAACATGCGTTCAAAAACCTTTAGTTGCACTTCTACTATTTCGCCGTTGCTCAGTTTTTTAGGATGGTCAACCAGGTTTTCAATGTGTAAATCGACTTCCAGCGTATCGGGAGAATATTTACTAAATGGTTCTGAATTAATTACTTGCCTTTCTAGTTTACTCAGCTTAGGCTGGTCTTTATTGGCCGCAATTTGCACATCGTACTCGTCAATATTGTCGACAACCTTATTCAGGTTTCCTTGTTCCTTCATCACCGCAGTGGCTTTCACCACGTAGTCAAAACCGTTTTCGTCCTCTACCTTCAAATCGCCATTTGGCAATACTTCCAACACCCTTCCGCGGCCGGTGTCGTTTATAAAAATAACCTTATCGCCTTTACTGAAACTCATACCTAAACGTTTTGAACAATGTGCGGCAAATTTACCCCACATCGGCATTTGGTTTAGTTTTGTGGCAAATCTTTTTTTGACGTGAAGGAAATTGGCCCCTGGAAACAGCTAAGCGATACCATAACATACGAAAATTCTTGGATTAGGGTGCACCACCAAGAGGTGTTAAACCCCAATGGAAATCCGGGCATTTACGGTAAAATTCATTTTAAAAACCTGGCCATTGGCATTATTGCGCTCGATGATGACATGAACACGTGGATTGTTGGCCAGTACCGATACCCACTAGAAACTTACAGCTGGGAAATTCCCGAAGGTGGCGGAAAATTAGGTGTTGACCCTTTAGATTCGGCGAAACGTGAATTACTGGAAGAATGTGGATTAAAGGCCGAAAACTGGACTAAAATATTGGACATATACCTTAGCAATTCGGTAAGCGATGAGCGCGGGATTATCTACGTTGCCAAAGGATTAACGCAACATGCTGCCGAACCGGAGGACACAGAATTGCTGGAAGTAAAAAAAATTCCCTTTGCCAAACTGGTCGAAATGGTGATGAACGGAGAAATTACTGACAGTCTTGCCGTGGCTGGAACGTTAAAGGCTTATGTGTTGCAACAACAAGGTAAACTTTAAGATGAGAAATTTTTTCACTGTTTTCTGCGTCTTAATTTCGGTCATTGGAACTTCGCAAAGCACCGGAATTGTTGCGTTTTATAATGTCGAAAATTTGTTCGACACCGTTGACGACCCACACAAGCAGGACAATGAGTTTTTACCCAAATCGGCCAAAAAATGGAACTCCACCCGCTACCAGCTGAAACTACAGCACATTGCCGAGGCTATTTCGAGCATTGACAACGATAACCTGCCCATTTTTGTAGGACTTTGCGAGGTGGAAAACCGACTGGTTGTTAACGATTTAATCAATCAAAACCCCTTGAAAAAAGGCCATTATGCCGTGCTGCACCAGAATAGCCCTGACAAACGCGGTATTGATTGTGCCGCCATTTACCGCAAAGACCGCATAAGTGTTGAAAAGGTTTCGTTTACGCAGGTTTTATTACCCAACCACAAAGAACCCAGTACCCGCGATATTTTGCTCGCCAAGGTTCAATTGGATCATAAGTACCCACTTTACATTTTGGTGAACCACTGGCCATCACGATTAGGAGGCAAAGAAAAATCGGCCGTCAACCGGTATGCGGTAGCCAAAAAAGTGCGCCACCTGTGCGATTCGCTCTATCAACTTTCACCCAATATCCCGCAAATTATCATTGGCGATTTTAACGATACGCCCAGCGATAGTAGCTTAACCTTTTATTTGGGCGCAGATACTTTGACGAATGGGAAATCGCGCTTGCAAAACCTAAGTTATCCCATTCAGAAATTGGGCGGTGGTAGTTATTTCTACAAAAATAACTGGGAAATGCTGGACAATGTGGTGGTTTCTAAAAACCTGAACAAAGCCGGTTTTCTAAAAGTAAAACGGGTTGCCATTCACACCGAATACAACCCGTTATTTTATACGAATAAACAAGGAACAAAAAGCTTGGCCCGCACGTACTCGGGCAAACAATATCACGGTGGTTACAGCGACCATTTACCCGTGTTTATTGAATTGCAAATGCCTTAATTCAAGCCGTTTTCAGCAATAAGCTTGTACAGTTTTTGGCTATGTGCTTCGCTAACCGGCACCAATGGCAAACGCATGTGGTGGTCAATGATGTTCAGGTGTTTAAGAATTTCTTTTACTCCGCCCGGGTTCCCTTCTTCAAACAAGGCATTGTACACATCAAACAACTGGTAATGAAGGGTTCTGGCCGCAGCAAAATTAGCGGTTGAACACGCATTGACCATTGCCGAGAATTGTTGTGGAAAAGCATTTCCAATCACCGAAATTACCCCAATAGCTCCTGCAGCCATTAATGGCAAAGTAATGCCATCGTCACCCGAAATAATCTCAAATCCGGCGGGTTTCATTTTTATAAGCTGCATAATTTGCTCTACGTTTCCGCTGGCTTCTTTTATAGCAACTGCGTTTTTAAAATCGTTGGCTATGCGCAAAGTGGTACTTACCGCCATGTTGCTACCGGTTCTACCCGGCACGTTGTAAAGAATTACCGGCAACTTGGTAGCTTCCAAAATAGCTTTAAAATGCTGATAAATACCTTCTTGCGTTGGTTTGTTGTAATACGGACTTACGGACAAAATACCGTCAACACCGGCCGGTAAACCTTTGCTTAGTTTGGCAACAATTTCTTGGGTATTGTTACCACCTACTCCCAACACTACTGGAATGCGGCCTTTATTTACTTCAATAACAAAGTTAACCACCTCTAGTTTTTCCGATTCGCTAAGTGTTACGTTTTCGCCGGTAGTTCCTTGAACCACAAGGTAATTAACCCCACCAGAAATTAAATGATTGGTTAATCTCTCTAAGCCTTTGAAATCAATTTTTCCATCGGCTAAAAACGGGGTTACCATGGCAACTCCCAATCCAGAAAAAGCTGTGTTATGCATTTTTATTGAGCAATGATAAGTAATGTACTAATTGAACGGTGTAATCTTTTGTTCCACGGAATTTAACCATGAAGTCGTAAAAAGGTTCGTTTCCCGGCTCTAAAGCACCTGCTTTGAAAGAAGCCTTGGCCAAGGAAAGTACTTTGCGGAGCGGGTAAATTTCGTTTCGTGTTAAATCTATCAGCAAGTCAAAATCGTGTGCAAGGAAACTTGCAATGGCTTCACTTTTTTTCTTTGGTTTAAATAACAGGTTGTAATCTTGACCATTAAACAAGTTTACTTGCTTAGAAGGTTTAATATATTCGGGTTGATTTTTACCCTTGTACCACACCAAAACATGCACTTCGGCCTTCGATTTTTTGGATTCCAATTCATTTACCAGTTTCCGGTGTTCGAGGTAACTGGGTTTATCGGTTCCGTTTACCAAAATACCAATGCGCTTGGCTTTGTACAAATTAATGGCTTCCACCTTGCGTTCTACGGCAAGACTCCGGTTGATAGATCTATCGGCAATGCGTTTTATAAAAGCTCGAATCACGCGTGTTGTATTAATTCTTTAAACTCCTGTTCCGACATTAGCTTTACGCCAATTTCTTGTGCTTTTTGCAGCTTTGCGGGTCCCATTCCTTCGCCCGCCAACAAGTAGGTAACCTTGTTGGAAACCCCACTTTTCACCTCGCCACCCATCTCCTCAATCAGCGATTTTAACTGTTCGCGTTCAAAAGAAGTAAAAACTCCCGACACCACGAAACTTAATCCACTAAGAATTTTGTTTCCGGGCGTTACAGCCGGTTTATCCGAACTAAATTTTAAGCCGGCCAAACGGAGTCGATTTATGAAATCCAGGTTCGCTTGATTTTCGGCAAACTGGCGAATGTTTTCGGCAATTTTATCTCCAATTTCATTGATGGCAACTAACTCCTCCAGCGAAGCGGCCAGTAAGGCGTCCATTGACCCAAAATGCCGAGCCAATTTCTTGGCTACTGTTTCGCCTACCATTCTTATACCTAAAGCAAACAGCACTTTCTCGAAAGGAACTTCTTTGCTGGCGTCAATTCCTGCCAACAGGTTTTGCACCGATTTTTCCGCAAAGCGGTCAAGACTGATTAAATCCTCGTATTTAAGGTGGTATAAGTCTGTTGCATCTTTAATAAGTCCTTTTTCAAACAGCAACTCGATGGTTTCCTCTCCCAAACCATCAATATTCATCGCCTTTCGGCTAATGAAATGAATGATACGGCCGGTAATCTGTGGTGGGCAAGCAGTAAAATTTGGGCAGTAGTGCTGTGCTTCGCCTGCCTCGCGTTGCAGGGCTGTGCCGCATTCAGGGCAATGTGTAATAAAATCAACCGCCTGCGAGTCGGGTCTTCGCTGACTTAAGTCTACACCGACAATTTTTGGGATAATTTCACCTCCTTTTTCCACAAAAACGTAGTCGTGAAGGTGTAAATCGAGTTTAGCTATCTGATCGGCATTGTGCACAGAAGCGCGTCTCACTGTGGTTCCACCTAGCGAAACCGGTTCAAGATTGGCTACCGGCGTTATGGCTCCGGTTCGACCAACCTGATAGACCAAACTAATGAGACGGGTGCTAACTTGCTCGGTATTAAACTTATAAGCAATGGCCCACCGAGGCGACTTGGCCGTAAAACCCAATTCTTGTTGGTGATTATAGTTGTTTACCTTAATTACAATTCCGTCAATGTCGAAAGGAAGCTGGTGCCGGTTAAGATCCCAATAGGCTATAAAGTCTTCAATGGCCTTTATATCCTTACACTTTGCTATATAATTTTGGCTTAGTGAAGGGGTTTTAAATCCCCATTTTTGGCACTGAACAATACTGTCGAGGTGATTATCGAAATGCTGATTGGGTGCGTAAAATCCGTACAAATAGGAATCGAGTTTACGCTGTGCTACGGCAGCACTGTCTTGCTGTTTAAGTGTTCCAGAGGCTGTGTTTCTTGGGTTGGCCAAAAGTGCCTCACCAGCCAATTCGCGTTCCTTGTTAATGTTTTCGAATACTTCTCGAGGCATAAAAATTTCGCCCCGTATCTCAAACTCCTTGGGGAAACCGTTTCCCTTCAAGCGCAAAGGAATAGAGCGAATGGTTCTCACGTTGGCCGTAACTTCTTCACCCTGTTCACCATCGCCACGGGTTACAGCATACTTCATTTCGCCATCTTCGTAATGAACACCAATGGCTACCCCGTCATATTTTAACTCGCAGATGTACTCCGTGTTTTCACCCAATATTTTACGAACCCGGTTGTCAAAATCCTCAATTTCGCTTATCGAATAGGAATTACTAAGCGACAGCATGGGGTATTTGTGCTTAATGGTGGCAAATTTCTTGGTTATATCACCTCCCACCCGTTTCGTTGGTGAGTTAGCACTGGCCAATTCCGGGTTTTGCTGTTCCAGCTGCTCCAGTTCTTTCAGTAATTTATCGAACTCGAAATCGCTAATGGTAGGCGCAGAAAGGACATAATACTGGTAATTGTATTCGTTTAGCAGCTCTTCTAACTGATTTATACGCTCTTTCTCTGTCATGATGGCTTATTGGCGGGTGGCCCTAATCATTCGGGCACGGTTGCTAATATCGTGTTTTACGGTTATTTCGGTAAGACCGGCCTCCGAAAAAATTTCGCTTACCTCTGGGGCATGCAAATGATGAATTTCCACATAAACCTTCCCACCCGGTTTAAGCACCTGGGCAGCCAATTGCGCTATTTTTTTGTAAAAAACAAAACCCTCTCCTTTGGGGGCAAATAACGCTAAATGAGGCTCGTAGGTCAATACATTTGGATGCAGTTCACTGCTCTCTTCGTGAAGAATATAGGGCGGATTGGAGGTTAGAATATCTATACCGTTTTCAAGCGTATCTGAGGCAAGTGTTAACACATCAGCAGTAACAAATTCAACTTCCAACTGTAATTGTTGACTATTTTCTCTGGCAATTTCAACAGCTGGTGGACTTAGCTCAACACCGGTGACTTGCGCATTTTTATAATGTGCTTTCAAGGCCAGGGGAATGCAACCACTGCCGGCACACAAATCGACTATTTTAGTAGCAGTTGGAAAATCGCTAATGACCCATTGCACCAACTCCTCAGTTTCTGGACGAGGAATCAGCACTGCCGGACTAACCTTCAATTTCAATTCGCAAAAAAAAGCTTCACCCAAAATATATTGCAGCGGTTCGTTCTTTTTCAAGCGTTTTATTAAGCCAAAAAACAGTAGCATTTCGCTTTCCGAAATTCGCAAATCGCCCAACACCGGTCGATTAAAAGGCAAGCCAAGGTAGCTTTCACATGCCAGTTTAAACATTTGCTTTGCCTCGCGCTCCTCATAAAAAGCGCTTAACTCGCTGTGGTAAAAGCTGCGCAGTGCATTTAACGTATTATCGGGTACTTTCATTTGGCTGCAAATTAAAGGAAACCTGCCGTGAAATTCTTTAAAATGGGTTACTTTGCATCCTAATGCACCACGAACACTATATGCAGCGCTGCCTTCAATTGGCTGCGCAGGGTTTGCCACTTGCTTTTCCAAATCCTTTGGTGGGTAGCATAATCGTTTACAACGGGCAAATAATTGGCGAAGGCTTTCATCAAGAATACGGCCAGGCGCATGCCGAGGTGAATGCCATAAATTCGGTAAAGGATAAAAGCCTACTGCCTCAGGCCACGTTATACGTTAATTTAGAACCCTGTGCCCATTTTGGCAAAACACCTCCTTGCTCCGATTTAATCATTAAACATAAGATTCCGCGGGTAGTTATCGGCTGCACCGACATTTTTAGCGAAGTAGCCGGAAAAGGAATTCAGAAACTACAACAAGCCGGAGTTGACGTGCAAGTTGACGTCTTGAAAGCACAAGCATTGGCGCTCAATAAGCGTTTTTTCACCTTCCATAAATTGAAACGCCCCTACCTTATTTTAAAGTGGGCCGAAACCAGTGATGGCTATGTTGACAAAATTAGAACCAGCAACAGCAAAGGCATCAACTGGATTACCGCGCCCAGCACGCAGCAATTGGTGCATAAATGGCGTACCGAGGAATCGGCCATTTTAGTGGGATATAATACCTGGCACACCGATAGACCATCACTTACCGCCCGGGCTTTTGCAGGAAAATCACCAAAGCGTATCATTTGGTTAAGTCAAAATTTAACTCAACCAATTGAACCTGAAATTCATGCAGACGATTTGTTGTTTCAGGGTACATTGCCCGCTCTTCTGGATGAATGTTTCCTAAAAGGCATACAGTCCATTTTGATTGAAGGAGGAGCCAAAACATTGACTCATTTTATTGAATCGGGTTACTGGGATGAAGCACGCGTGTTAACCGGAAACGTATCGTTTGGCGAAGGTTTGTTCGCACCACAACTTAGCAGTTCCAAGTTGGTCAACAGCCAGCAACTATTAAATAGCGATACCTTACGAATTTTTGAAAAGGCATGATTTTTCTGGCGTTAAGCATATTCTTTGCCTCTTCGTTATACCTGGTTTTTTCCTTCCAGAAACGATACGGAATCCCACCACTTTTAACCATTGTCATCAACTACTTTTCGGCGGCAACGGTTGGTTTTGTTACCAGCAGCAAGCCTATTTCACCCGTTGAATTAATACACTGCGAATGGCTTCCGCTAGCCCTTATTTTAGGGTGTTGCTTTGTTTTTACCTTCAACCTAATGGGAAAAACCACTCAAAAATTAGGAGTGAATGTGGCTGCGGTGGTAAGCAAAATGTCGATGGTTGTTCCTGTTGTATTTGCTTTGGTTTATTTCAAAGAATCATTTACGGTATATAAAGCTGCCGGAATTGTTATTGCCTTGGTGGCGGTTTTTCTTACCTCGGTTAAAAAAGATGCTACTACTCAGAAAGCCAGCTTTTGGTTGCCTGTACTGCTTTTCTTAGGCTGTGGCTTGGTCGATTTGCTTATCAATTATTCGCAGGTCATTTACGGCGGTCATATCTGGTTTGACGCTATGCCGGCTACCTTGTTTTTAGTTGCCGGTTCTACAGGACTTATTTACCTGTTGCTTTTTGAACGTGGTTTATTAAAACAGGTGTCCGGTGTTAGTCTCCTTTTGGGCATAAGTCTGGGTGTTTTTAATTATTATTCGCTGTTCTTTTTATACGAAGCATTGGCACACAGCGGCCTTGAAGCATCAACGTTGTATCCATTAAACAATGTAGGTATTGTGGCGCTAAGTGTTTTGTTGGCCCGTCTGTTGTTTAAAGAAACCATTTCAAAGGCAAATTTTGTGGGACTTTTGGCCTCTGTTTTGGCCATCTGCTTAATGATGATATAAATGAGTGCCGATTTTTACCACACCATAAAAGAACAGTCGGAAGGTTTGTTTAAGGAACGGGGCAGTAAATTCATTGCGCTTGCTTATCCCATTAGCCATGAAAACGAGGTGAAACCACTTGTTGACGAGTTGCGGAAAAACCACCCGGGAGCTTGTCATTTTTGTTTTGCCTACAGGATGGGGCCGACTGGCCAGCAGTTTCGCGCCAATGACGACGGGGAACCATCAGGCTCGGCGGGAAAACCGATTTTCAATCAGCTCCTGTCGTTTGGCCTATTTGATACGCTGGTTGTTGTGGTAAGGTATTTCGGTGGTTCAAAACTTGGGGTTCCCGGACTTATTAATGCCTACAAAGAGGCGACACGAGAAGCCTTAACCGCTGCTCAAGTAATAGAAGTACTTATTTCTGAAGAGTTTACGCTCGATTTTCCTTATAGCTTACAAGCGGAACTAGAGAAAACTTTTAAGCAATTTGAGGTGCGGGTTGTTGAAAAATTGTTTAGCGAAGGCTGTTTTTTCCGTATCGCCGTTCCGCAGTCAAATTCGGGTGCATTTTACCAGTATTGTAGCACTATTCAGGGGCTAAAAGTTGTTCGCGTTTAATCCACTTGTACACCAACATCCAGTTTCTGACTGTTATTATCTTTTTGACCTCAAAAAATTAATATTGGTCATTCCGGGTCGTTTGGTTTGGCAACATTTGCTCCCGGAGTACTGATTATCAACTTGGTAATGGAAACTTAACCAAAAGTTAGTCTTAAGTTATGGGTAGTTAGAGGAAGTTTTTGTTAAAATAATCGAGTCAAAGAGTTAATTCATAACGAGTTAAAGTGCCTTGAAATCCTATCATTTGCAGTATTTAACTTCTCATTGCCAAACTTTTTTTAAAGTCAAGAGGCAAGGCATTTTTTTTTTCATTTTTTTATCCAAACTTTTGTCCAGTGCGTGTTAAACATCCCACTGTTAACAAAAATCTTGAAGTTCTCAGATTGGTTATGCGAAGGGGTTAAAAATCGGGATAAAAACTGAGTTATTCGGTTTTTTGCCCAATTTCCTTTGATGGAAGAGTTATGCCCTAACAATAGGGTTACGATATAAATAGAGTATTAATTAAAAATGTTGCAATTCGATGAAGTCAGATCATTTTAAAGTTTGGGACAGTTGTCTTAATGTTATTAAAGACAATGTTAGTATGCAAAGTTTTAAGACTTGGTTCGAACCAATTAAACCCTTGAAATTAAGTACCAGCGTGTTAACCATTCAAGTTCCCTCGAACTTCTTTTACGAATGGTTGGAAGAGCACTACATCGACCTTATTAAAAGTGTAATAAAGAAAGAACTGGGTAAAGAAGGTCGCTTGGAATACAGCATCATTATGGACAACGTAAACGGAAATCCTAATCCGTATACGGTTAAACTACCTACCAGCAATCAGCGGGCAGTGAAAAATCCAGAAATGAGCATGCCGGTTGACATGGGGCGTGCGCCCATTAAAAATCCGTTTGTTATTCCGGGATTGCGAAAGATTAATGTAGACAGCAACTTAAACCCGAATTACACTTTCGAGAATTTTATTGAAGGTGATTGCAACCGCTTGGCACGTTCTGCGGGTTATGCAGTGGCCAACAAGCCGGGAGGCACCGCTTTTAACCCATTGCTTATTTATGGTGGTGTTGGTTTAGGTAAAACACACTTGGCTCACGCCATTGGAATTGAGATAAAGAACAAGTTTCCGAACAAAACGGTTCTTTATGTTTCTTCCGAAAAATTTGCCAATCAGTTTATCGATGCCATTAAAAGCAATAACGTAAACGATTTCAGTCATTTCTACCAAATGATTGACGTGCTTATTCTTGATGACGTTCAGTTTTTTGCCGGAAAAGAAAAAACACAGGATATTTTCTTCCACATTTTCAACCACCTTCACCAAACCGGTAAACAAATTGTACTTACGTCAGACAAGGCTCCGGTTGAAATGCAGGGCATGGAACAACGCTTGTTGAGCCGTTTTAAATGGGGTTTAAGTGCCGATTTGCAAGCACCTGGACTCGATACTCGTATTGCCATTCTGGATAAAAAAATGCAGGCCGACGGTATTGAATTACCAAAGGACGTAACAGAATACTTGGGTTACAGCATCACCAGCAATGTTCGTGAACTGGAAGGCGCGCTTATCTCACTTATTGCGCAATCATCGCTTAACAAAAAGGCGGTAACGCTCGATTTGGCAAAGCAAATGATTGACAAGTTTGTTAAAAACACGGCTCGCGAGGTTTCTATCGATTACATTCAGAAAGTGGTTTGCGATTATTTCGATTTACCTATTGAATTGATGAAATCGAAAACCCGTAAGCGTGAGGTGGTTCAAGCTCGTCAAATCACCATGTATTTTGCCAAGAAAATGACCAAATCGTCATTGGCCAACATTGGTGCCCATTGCGGAGGAAAAGATCACGCCACTGTCCTTCATGCCTGCCGTACGGTTAACAACCTATCGGAAACCGATAAGCAGTTCAAAAAGTACCTGGAAGATTTGGACAAAAAATTAACTATACAGTAAGCAACATAAAACGAATTTAACTGTCGTTACTAATGTGCACTGCATGAAAGTAACGGCAGTTTTTATTTTAAGCCTATGCGAGTATTAATGGTTTGTTTGGGGAATATTTGTCGGTCGCCATTGGCCGAGGGTGTTCTAAGAAAAAGAGCTGTGGAGAAGGGCTTGTCTGTAACGGTAGATAGCTGCGGTACGGCCAATTACCACGTTGGTGATGCTCCCGATCCACGTTCCGTTAAAAAGGCTTTTGAGCACGACATTGACATTAGCAAATTAACCGGTCGTCAATTCTCGGTAGCGGACTTCGATAATTTCGACCGCATTTTTGTAATGGATACACAAAACTTCAAAGATGTGATGGCAAAAGCCAGAACTCATGAAGATATTGAAAAGGTTCAATTGATTATGTCGCAAGTATATCCCGGCGAAAAAATAAGTGTCCCCGATCCGTATTATGGCGATTTTGATGGCTTCGAAGAAGTTTATCAAATGCTCGACCAGGCTTGTACCGTGTTCTTGCAAAAAGTTCCTGTTGTAAATGAAGGGTAAACTTTACCTTATTCCGTGCACTTTGGGCGATGTAAGTCCGGCCAACGATGTTTCGGCTCGGGCAACTGAAGTGACCAACTCACTCAAGCATTTTATTGTTGAAGATGAGCGTTCGGCCAGACGTTTCATTAAAGCACTTATTCCCACCTACCCGATTTCCGAAGCCACCTTGTATTTACTCGATAAACATGATGTAAATGCAAATTTGCAGCAGTTTGTCGCTCCGTTGTTAAACGGCATTTCCATGGGGCTAATTTCAGAAGCAGGTTGTCCTGCCATTGCCGATCCAGGCGAAGAGGTAGTGGCCATCGCTCAGGAAAAAGGAATTACTGTGGTGCCGCTTGTAGGCCCCTCCTCTATTCTACTCACTTTAATGGCTAGCGGTCTCAATGGCGAAAATTTTGCTTTTAGTGGCTACTTGCCCATCGATAAAACCGCCAGAGCTAGCAAAATTAAAGACCTGGAGCAAAAGGTGCTAAAAGGCAATCAAACCCAGCTGTTTATGGATACGCCTTTTCGCAATAACCAATTACTGGCCGATGTTTTAACCAATTGTTCAGGAAAACTGAAACTGTGTATAGGCACCAATCTAACCCTAGCCAACGAAAAAATAAGCACTAAAACAGTGGCCGATTGGAAAAAACAAAGTCCTGATTTGCACAAACAACTGGTAATGTTTGCCTTGGGGCAATAATGTTCCAATCTTTCAATTACTCATTAACTGTCCGGTTAAACAAGATATACCCAAAGTTGAAGATGAAACTTACGGGTTGCTTTTCGCGGTCGTAGTAGTTTAGACTAAGACTGACTGGCCCAAAAGGCGAATGGTAAACCATCGAGGTAGAAAGCATATTAAAGCGCTTTTTAAATAGTTCACCCAGTGCGGCACGTTGCAAAGGAGTTTCCTCTATTTTATTGATGGGCTGAAATATGTAAGCCTCTATTCGGTAATCGAGCGTTTTGCTGAAAGTGATAATGGTACTGGCACCAACCGACAGGAATTTATTGGCCCTGAAGTTATTAAGAAACAAGGTTTTGCTTTCTGGAATGGGTTGAAAAGCCGGAGAAAAAATTAAAGAAGCCTTATAATTACTGAACAAATACAGCGAGTTATAGATTCCGCTGGTATGGAAACCGAAGGTCAGTTTCTTGAAAGTCTTGAAATAGTTATCGTACTTTAATGAGAATGCCACCCAGTCCTGAAACTGCTTGCTAACCGCCGGTGCCAACGCCGTACTACCCGGCACTGTCCGCTCATTGCCTTGAAGATAACGAAATTGAAGTTTTAAGAAGGTACCAGCCGATGCCCATTGGCGTTTATTGAGTGTACTTCGTTCAAAACTAAGCGCAATCGTATTTCCGTCAAATCGAGTTAAATCGGCCGTGTCCTTGGCGCTAAAATCCTCGGTGAGATAGTAATTACAATCCTGTTCGAAAAACTTGTAGTCGAGCGAAACTTTGGACTTGTAACGCACCGGTGCACTTACAATCAAACCACCTATTTTATCTTCCTGCAAGATATACGACGGTTTAATTTCTTCAAAAAACGTGGCTTTACTCCTAAAATAATCCCAGCGGTTTAATGTGGCAAATGCCTCTAACGAAATGGGTATTTTCCAAGTAGTTTGCATACGGGCATTGAGCTGCACCGAACCGTAGTATTTACCGAAGTAACTGTTTGCCTCGAAACTATACGCATGCTTACTCAGGTAATTGTATTTCAAGGAAAGAAACCCTGTATTGATAGGTTTTGAGGAGAAGTTCCCACCAAATTTAACCTGGAAATCCTTTTCCTTTTCTACCTGTAGCTGCAAGGCATATTTCGCACTTAGCGAGTCATGTTTAATGGTGGGATAAACGTATTTCAGTTGTTCATCCTGAAATAATTTCAAGAACCGTGGTCGTAAAAAATGGTAGGTAATGCTATCGTTTTTTCGGTAAAGTGAGTTTTTGATATAAAAACCCTGTGCCCTATTTAAACCTGAACTTATGCTCACCTCGTTGAAAATCAGTGGAGGTTTTTTGCTATTAAATTCCTTCCTTCTTGTCGCCATTTCCGTTTCCGAAACGGTCCTTTTGCACAACGGTTTTAACTCCTCCATTTTTTCGATGGTAGCCATAAATCCTTCTCGAATTAATGCCGTAGGGTTTGAAAAATTAAATGCTGAATTCTCGATTTTTGGTTCAATAATTACCCCCGGTTTTCCGCGCAAACTATAGTCGGTGACGCTCACCAGTATGTTCTTGATTTGCGAAACCAAATCTTCGGCGGTGGGTGACTCGTAGTTGTAGGAAACATTACTTCCAATGATAATATCCGGGTTAAAATTTTCAATCAAAACATCAACCGGAAAGTTGTTATATAAACCGCCATCAAACAGCAGTTCATTGTTGGTTAAAACCGGCTTGTAGTAAAACGGATAGGTAGCCGATGCCCGAATGGCCATGTTTAACTGGCCAGAATTAAAAGTTTTCACCTTTTTGTTCTTGATGTCAGATGCGACACAACGAAAAGGCACAAAAAGGTTATCGAAATTTTCCTTGGAAACGGCGTTGGCCCCTGCAAAAACCTCAATCATTTTAAAGTCTAAACCAAACGGACTTACCACATTGGTTGGCAAACTGGCCGTTAGTGGTGTGTCTTTAGAAAATCGAACCTGAGAAATGGCGGCATCGGGTCGAGCCTGTTTAAAGTAATAAATGTACTTGTCGCTCAACTCACCCTGTATGTCGTCAATAAATTCTTCGCTGGTAAGCAGGACTTCTATTTCTTTTGGCGAATAGCCAGCAGCATATAGTCCGCCAACAATGGCTCCCATCGAGGTGCCGGCTATGTAATCTATTGGTATTTCGCTGTCTTCCAAAGCCTGCAAAACACCTACGTGGGCCAGTCCGTTGGCGCCACCGCCACTTAAAACCACGCCTACCTTTTGCGAAAACGCAGCGGAATAATGCGAAACCAAAAACAGGAATAAAATTAATGGGGAGAATGAGCTTCTGCTTTGACGTGTCATTACGGCATTAAATCGACCTACAAGTAACGGATTCTTTCAATTAAGGCGGCAAAATGAGTAGTAGAAAATATCAACCGCGAGCCGTACCAACTAAACAATTCGCCATCTACCAACATGATTTTTGCGTTTGGATTATTGGCTTGAAGTTCTTTGATATGTTCGTTTTTAAACGGATACGGTTCACTTGAAAGAAATATCAACTCGGGATTTAACCAGTTTATTTGTTCGAGCGATAGCTCCGGATAGCGGGCATATTCAGCATCATTGGCCAACACATTTTCCCAACCGCATTGCTCAATAAGACAATTAATAAACGTTTGCTTACCAGCAGACATAAAGGGTTTCCGCCAAATGAGGTATAGTACCTTTCGTTTTATCCCATCCGTTTTCAACTGTTGAAAACTCTTTTGAATATCAGCTATAAGGATTTCCGCATTTTGCACCTTTCCTGTAAGCAAAGCCATGTGGCGCATGGCCGCATAAGCATCACTAAGGTTATAAATGTCGCTTAGGTACAATGGAAATTCTGCAGCCAGTTGTTCGATTTGCTCTTGCTGATTTTCCTCTTTGTTGGCAAGGATTAAATCGGGTTTTAAAGCCCTGATTTTATCGAGATTTAGATTTTTTGTGCCACCAATTCGAGTTTTGCTTTTAAACCAAGTACTTGGATGAATGCAAAATTTGGTAATTCCAATAACCTCCTCCTGTAATCCCAGTGAATACAACAACTCGGTTTGGCTCGGCACCACAGAAACAATGCGCCTTGCGGGCGCATTGAAACTTGAAATATTATCGATTGTAATAAACATTAACTCAGTGCCTTTATAATATCAGCTTTGGTAATAATGTAGGTGTTGTCGGTTTTAAAGTCTTTCACCAGCAACGCATCGTGATCGGCGTTTAACATGTGTGCCAGCGACTGAACCGGCGTGCTGATGTCGGTAAACGGAAATGCCGTTTCCATGATAGCTTCTACCTTTTGGGTTTTGATTTCTGGGTTACCAATTAATTTCTCGTAAAGCCCTTTTTCGCTAATGGCACCAACAATACGCCCTTGGCGGGTTACCGGCATTTGCGAAAAGTCATTTTTGGTCATTAGTGCAATGGCTTCCGATACGGTTTGGTCAGTTTCTATGGTCATTACGTGTCCTTTTTGGCCGCTTACCAAATCCTTAGCAGCAAGTCCGGAAACATCCAAATACCCTTTTTCAATCATCCACTCGTCGTTAAACATTTTGCCCAGGTATCGGGTACCGTGATCGTGGAAAATAACTACTACCACATCTTCTGGCTTAAAGAAATGCTTCATTTGCAACAAACCTGCAATGGCCGAACCACCACTGTTTCCTACAAAAATACCTTCCTTTCGCACTACCTCGCGGGTATAAATGGCAGCGTCTTTGTCGGTTACTTTCTCGAAATGATCTATCACCGAAAAATCAACATTTTCAGGTAAGAAATCTTCACCAATGCCCTCGGTTACGTAAGGATAGATTTCGTTTTTATCGAAAATGCCAGTTTCCTTATATTTTTTAAATACTGAACCGTATGTATCTATACCCAAAACCTTAATGTTTGGGTTCTTTTCTTTTAAATAACGACCTGTTCCGCTTATCGTTCCGCCAGTACCAACCCCAACCACCAGGTGCGTAATTTTTCCGTCGGTTTGATCCCAAATCTCAGGGCCAGTACTTTCATAATGCGCTTGCGAGTTGCTTAAGTTGTCGTACTGGTTTGGTTTCCACGAATTGGGCACCTCACGCTCCAAACGCGATGAAACCGAATAATACGACCGTGGATCTTCGGGGTCGACATCGGTTGGGCAAACAATAACCTCGGCACCAAAAGCCCGCAGTGCATCTACTTTTTCTTTCGACTGTTTATCTGTAGTAGTGAAAATACATTTGTAACCCTTAATAATAGCCGCAATGGCCAAACCCATACCGGTATTTCCACTGGTTCCTTCTATAATGGTTCCGCCCGGCTTAAGACGACCATCTTTTTCGGCATCCTCAATCATTTTCAAGGCCATTCTGTCCTTAATGGAGTTTCCCGGATTAAAGGTTTCTACCTTGGCATAAACCGTTGCCGGAATATCTTTTACAATGGCATTAAGACGAACCATAGGGGTATTTCCAATGGTTTCGAGAATATTGTTACAAACCTTTTTCATAAACAAAATGGAGGTAAAAAGAAAATATTTCTAAATAATGGACTCATTCGAGCTCGCGGGCAAAATTAAAACTTAATCTAAGCGAAAAAAGAGGTTTTCTTTCTAATTTCTTCACAAATTCAAATATTACTTGGGTTACGATTTTAAGAATATTCAAGAAAGCTGAAAATCAATATATAATGTAATCATTGGCAATTAAAAAAGTTCCCGCAGATTACGCTGATTGACGCAGAAGCCTTTCTGCGGGCATCAGCGAAATCTGCGGGAGAAAAAATCGTAACACGTCCTATTCAAAGCGAATGGTTTTTGCCGGGTTAAGTTTGGCCACTAACATAGATGGCAGCAAAAGCACCAAAACGCTCACCGTTATGGTTGCCGCATTAAGTAGTAAAATGGGCGCCAAAGACAAATTTACCGGCACTTCTTTGATGTAATACTGTTCTTCTGGAAGGGTTATAATGCCTGTAAACTGTTGAATGAGCCCAATACTCAATGCAAGTGCATTCCCAATTAACAAGCCTTTGCTAATTAACAATAATCCGTGCCAAAGAAATATTTTGCGAATGCTGCGATTTTCGGCACCAATGGCTTTCATAATACCAATCAAGTTGGCCTTTTCTAAAATAAGAATTAACAAGGCCGACGACATATTAATAACCGCCACCACCGCCAACAAAATAATGATGATGTAAACGTTTACGTCCAGAATTTCCAACCAGTTAAATATCTCAGGATTATCACTAACTATGTTTCTGGTAGACAGGTTGTAATCCAATTTTTCATAAACTGTTTCTTCAATACGATTCAGCTTGGAAAAATCACTTAGAAAAAGCTCGTAACCGTCAGCATAACATTTATCGCTCCCACCAGTTGACGTGGCCTCACCACTAGGAAAATTGATGGTAGCCGTGTCGGCCAAGGTTTTTGCGTCATCGGTTAAAACTACCTGAACGGAGCTGTCCGAACCAGTTAATGCCAGTTGGTGCGGCCCTGCTCCTTTCCAACCGTTATTCCATTGATAGCTGTACTTTTTATTCCCGCCAAAAGCCTTGGCTTCAACCTCAAATTCGTTATTCGCCAATGGCGTTGATTGCAAGTAAACCTGCAAACCGTATCCTTTTATGCGCTGCAATTGCGGCAAGGAAATAAAAACCATTTTGGCATCAAAAACCGCAAGACCCGAATTAAAAATCCCAGTTACCTTAAAATTTCTGGGAGTAGCCGGCTTGTTTCTACTCACGAAATAGACCGTTATTTTTTGCCCAACGGTAAAACCCAATTTGGTAGCAAGCGCCTGAGAAACGAGTATTTCGTTCTTGCTGTTGCTGCTAAATGTGGGTAAATTGCCCTTCACCAAATACTTTTCAAAAAAAGTTTTATGGTAACTGCTGTCCAGTCCCTTAATATTTACTCCCTGAATCTCTTTATCGAACTCAATAATACCGGGCTGTTCGGCAAAAACCTGCACTTTTTCAACCCCTGGAATAGCCTTCAGATTTCCTAACAGTTGTTGGTCGATAACAAGTTTGTTGTATTCGTCGGAACCTTCTAGTAGACTCACTACTTTTAGGTGCGCATCAAAGCCGGTTACCTTGTTGGTAATTTCGCGTTGAAACCCCGTTACAATGGCAACAGAAAGAATCATTACGGCAACACCAATGGCTATTCCGGCAACAGCAATGTTTACAATGGGTTTGGAAAGACTATTGGCATTATCTTTGCCTCGGAAGATGCGTTTCGCAATAAATAATTCCAGATTCAATGGCTAATAATTGTATGGAGAGCAAAGCTAATTACAAAAGCACTTTTTGCACTGCTTTTTTCGGTCTTGTTTTCATTTTATCTTCATTCTGCTCGTTTGCTCAGGTAAAAGTGGGGGCACAACGCACCGAAGAATACATTCCGCTGCTTAAAGGCAAACGCATTGCGCTGGTGGCCAACCAAACTTCATTGGTTGGCGAAACGCATTTATTAGACACGCTCATTAGTTTGGGTATAACGGTTAGCAAGGTTTTTACGCTTGAACACGGTTTTCGTGGATCGGCCGATGCAGGGGAAAAAGTAGAATCGACTTACGATGCCAAAACTGGCGTACGCATGGTTTCTATTTACGGCAAAGACAAAAAGCCCAAAGCCGAAGAAATGAAAGACATTGACATCGTTGTTTATGATGTGCAAGATGTTGGTGCCAGGTTTTACACCTATATTTCTTCGTTGCACTACATCATGGAGTCGGTTGCCGACCACAAGAAAACGCTGGTTATTTTAGACCGCCCCAACCCAAATGGGTATTACATTGACGGGCCAATTTTGGACATGAAATACAAATCGTTTGTAGGCATGCACCCCGTACCCATTGTACACGGTATGACCATTGGCGAATATGCGCAAATGATAAACGGAGAAGGCTGGCTGGCCAACAAAGTAAACGCATCTATTAAAGTTATTACCTGCTCGCGTTATACCCACAACACCCATTACCAGCTTGCAGTTAAACCATCGCCTAACCTGCCTAATATGCAGGCCATTCAGCTATACCCTTCCCTATGTTTGTTCGAGGGAACCAACGTTTCTGTTGGTCGCGGAACCGATTACCCTTTTCAGGTTTTTGGCTCGCCGGATATGCAAGGTTTCGATTTTGCTTTTATACCTCAAAGTCGTGAGGGGGCTAAGTTTCCGCCACACAAGGACAAAAATTGCTACGGAGTCGATTTACGCACCTTCGACCTTAAATACATCAACCAAATAAACATCGACTGGGTGAGTAACGCCTACGAGGCTTCGGCAAACAAAGGGGCTTTTTTCACCGATTTTTTCCTTCGCCTGGCAGGAACCCCCGAGCTAAAAGATCAAATCATTGCCGGCATATCGGAAGATGTAATACGCGCTACCTGGAAACCCGGTATTGACAACTACAAGCTAATTCGTAAGAAGTATTTGTTGTATGCTGATTTTGAGTGAGGTGGATTGACAAAAACCATGTCAATCAAGCTTCATACATAATTCGTCAGGGGTAATAACTGGCAATTCACTCTGTTTGAAGTCTTTAATATTTCGAGTAACAATGTAATCCAGCTTTTCAATACTCGATGCACATAAAATCTGAATGGAATCCTCAAAATCCTTGTGCTTTGAACGTAAGCCCTTTTTTATTACATCAACATCCACCGGAACCACTGTTAAGTAATCGAGTAAATTATATATCACCTCTCTTAATCCCTTTGCTCCGAGGTACTTTTTTAATAAATAGTGCGTAGTTGCTACAGAGTGAGAGGATACGAATAATTGAATTTCCTTCGCCTCAGCTTTGGAAAATATTTCCACTGCGTACTTGCTAAAAGGTTTTCTATCAGCAATAAGATCCACTAAAATGTTGGTATCCAGAAATACCCTCATAAATGCTTTTTCTCCAGATACTCGCGCAATTCCTTATCCTCATTAAAGTCTGCCGGTAGCTTCACCGCTCCAACTATCTTTTTCAGTTTGGGCGAAATATTTGCGTCCTGCTTCTCTGCGGTTACTGTTTCTAGATAGTTCTCAATTAACTCAGACAAGCTCCTTCCCGTATTCTTAGCATACAATTTGGCCCGCTCAATTATCGATTTCTCAACGGTCAACGTTAACTTGGTGGTCATGATACGTGTTTAAAAAACAAAGATACGTGTGTTTTGTCAAAATTTATTTGTTGTATGCAGATTTTGAGTGATGGGCTTTTTATAAAATAGTGAACCTAATTTCACGACCAAGCCCAGTTTCAAAAATTTTAAAAAGTGTTGACAACTGAATGTCGCCCTTTCCGTTTTCAAGTCTTGAAATATAGCTTTTCTTCGTACCAATTTTGTCAGCCAATTGTTCTTGCGTTATGTTAGCTGCCTTTCTCGCTTCCTTCAGCATTTCACATACCACAAAATAATTAGCTCTTGCCTCGTAATCGTCCCTCAACGAAGTTCCAATTTTACCATACTTGATGTCCAAAAGTTCATCAAAAGTCTTGGCGTTTCTTATTTCCTCTTTTTTCATTGTCTTTATTTTTAAGATCAAAATACTCTCGTTTAAGTCGTTCTGCTTTTTCAATTTCGGTTTTCGGTGTCTTTTGCGTCTTCTTCTGAAAAGCGTTAAACAATACAACCAAACTCCCCTCATCAAAACAACAGAAAATACGGTAAATGTTAGATTCAACCTCCACCCTAATCTCATAAATGCCCTCAGAGCCTTCCATGTGGTCGAAAAATTTCTTAGAAATTCGCTCCACCTGCCTAACAATCCGAAGTACATATTCAATCTTCTCTTGAACCTTTAGGGGTTGATCAAGATAAAAGTTGGTGAAGTATGTTCCGTGAAATATAATTGACCGACCGGTAAACCCCATGACACAAAGTTAACTCTAAAGTCAACTTATACAAGGGCATTTATATAAACTTTCAATAATGGCAATCCTCCCAGAGCACCTAAGAATGCGCACGACGTCTAGAATCCTTATTAATTCACTATACGCAACAAAATATCATAGAGCTTTAACGGAATAAATGCTCCCCCCTCACCCCAACAACTCCTCGCCCAATTGCTTAAAATCAACTCCGTCAAAATTACCGGAGGTCATCATCAACAGGTTGGCGTTGCTCCAATCTTCGGCCTTTAGGGTGTTTACTACTTTTTCGGCTTCGGTAAATACTTCTACGTTGTTGCTGCCAAAAGCGGCTTTCACCTCGGCTGGGCTAATTTCAGGCAATCGCTTATGTGCCAAGGTATGTGGATTAAAATAAACCAAAGCCCGGTCGGCGGTTTCCATGGCACCGTGATATTGTTCTAAAAAGGTTTTGTTTAAGCTACTAAAGGTGTGCAACTCCATGCAAGCCACCAGTTTACGTGTGGGAAATTGTTGTTTTAAAGCGGCTGTGGTGGCTTTTAGCTTTGATGGGCTATGGGCAAAGTCTTTGTAGAAAACACTTTTTGGGGTTTCTTTTACCAACTCCAATCGTTTGGAAGCGCCTTTAAAACTGCTAATGGCCGCATAAAACTGTTGGTCGCTTACGCCAAGTGCATTGCAAACCAACTTGGCACCGCTCAGGTTTTGCAAATTGTGTTCGCCAAATACCTGCAAAGGCACCTCGCCATCGGTGGTTTTTAAATAGGTTATTCCATCGGCAATGCGATATGGGTGGACATTATAAGGCAAATAACTAATGACTGAATTAGACCGTTCATCAGCCAATTGCTTAACATCCGGGTCTAGTTCGCAGTAAATCAATTTGCCTTGAGGTTCAATTTTATTAATGAAAATGCGGAACTGATCTACATAATTAGCAAAGGTTGGAAAGACGTTGATGTGGTCCCAGGCTATGCCGCTCAACAAGGCGATGTTGGGTTGATACAGATGAAACTTAGGTCGGCGGTCGATGGGTGACGACAGGTACTCATCTCCTTCCAAAATGGCCACTTTGGCGGTTTCACTCAGGCGAACCATACAATCAAAACCTTCCAACTGCGCACCAACCATATAATCGGCTTCTAAACCCACTTGCTGTAAAACATGCAAAATCATGGAAGTGATGGTTGTTTTTCCGTGACTACCCCCAATAACCACACGGGTTTTATTGGCGGTTTGCTGATACAGGTATTCAGGGTAAGAGTAAATGGGCAATCCCAATTCCTTGGCACGCAACAATTCGGGATTGTCTTCGCGGGCATGCATTCCCAAAATCACAGCATCCAGCTCTTTCGTTATTTTTTCAGGAAACCAGCCCAAATCGACCGGTAAAATTTGCTTGTTCATTAACCTGCCTCGCGAAGGTTCAAAAATTTCATCGTCAGAACCGGTTACGTCAACCGCCTTATTTTTAAGGGCTATGGCCAGGTTGTGCATGGCGCTACCGCCTATTGCTATAAAATGAACTTTCATGGGTTTGCTTATTTATTCGGTTATCACAAAGAAAAGCCCAAATGCCATCGACAGAAATAAGATTAAACCTTGTTTTCAACAAAAAATTTCAACATTTGTGCTCCTAAAAAAACAAGCAGATGAAATTGTATAGCCTGGAAACCGGAAATTTTAAGTTGGATGGTGGTGCCATGTTTGGTGTTGTTCCAAAATCGTTGTGGAACAAACAAAACCCCGCCGACGAAAACAACATGTGTACCTGGGCCTTGCGCTGTCTGTTAATTGAAAACGGCAAGCAACTCATTTTGGTCGATACAGGCATTGGCGACAAGCAAGACGATAAGTTTTTTGGCCATTACTCGCTGCACAACATGTTTACGCTTGAACAGGCCTTAAACAAACACGGTTTCACCAGCAACGACGTTACCGATGTGTTGCTCACTCACTTGCATTTCGACCACTGTGGAGGAGCAATTTCATGGGATTCGACACAAGAAAAATTTGTTCCCACATTTAAAAACGCCACCTATTGGAGTAACGAAAAGCACTGGGAATGGGCAGTAAAGCCCAACGCACGAGAAAAAGCATCATTTTTAAAAGAGAATATTTTACCCATTCAGGAAAGCGGCCAATTGAAGTTTTTTGCAACAACTGATTGGATGTTATCAAACGCTTTTCCCAACATTGATTTGCTGTTTGTAAACGGGCATACCGAGGCGCAAATGTTGCCCATTGTAAATTACAAAGGCACCAAAGTAGCCTTCATGGGCGATTTGCTGGCCTCATCCTATCACCTACCCATGCCTTGGATAATGGGTTATGATGTAAGGCCCCTTACCAGTCTGTCCGAAAAAGAACGTTTTCTGCCCTGGGCGGTCGAAAATAACGTAAAGCTGTTTTTCGAACACGATGCCCAGCATGAAATGTGCTCGGTACATAATACCGACCGAGGCATTCGCCTTGACCAGTATTTAACGCTGAATGATTTATAATGAGAGGTGGCGTAAAAAAGAATAATTTGCCAAAAAAAATTAACAACCCTAAACGATGAAAATTTTTAATTCAATCTTATTGGCTGGCTGGTTAAGCCTTAGTTTATTTTCTTGCACCAAAGAGGAACCAATACCCGATCCTGAACCAGCTACCGCTGACACCAATTTTGTTGGTAATTACCGTATAAACAAGGTAAAAATGGCATATCAAGGATGGCCTACCGGCTATGATCAGTATGTTTTTATTGGGGGAACTGGCAACATCGAAATTTTGACGAAAGATTCCTCGAATTTCTATTTTGGGGAAAAGTTGGCGTTAACGGGTAACACATTTGTTGATTCTTACGGAGACAAGTCGACCCTAACAAAAAACGGAACAGAGCTTAAAGTACAAGATGAAGAGTCTGAGTTGCCTATTTACTATTTGAGCGACCCTTCACTACCTGAAAGAAGTACACTGCTAACTTTTGTAAATACCACAACTAGTCTAGATGCCCCAGGTACGCAAGTAACGAATTATGGAACCGGGCTTATAGCCAATGGACAAAATATGGAAATTATCATGGATAATTTTGACTATCAACATACCATTTACAGCATAGATAGGGTAAGTAAATTGATAACCGATAGCTTGCCTTTCTATTTTTTAAGCAGTTCCGATGATAATATGACAGGAGCATTATGTTTTGTTAATGGGTATTATTGGGTGGGAAATGGTAACACCATTGAAAAGATTGACCCCACCACTGGAGAAAGCATCTTTCAAAGTATCGCCGTTGGTGATTTACCAGTTGAAGCCATGGCTTTCGACGGAACCGATTTGATACTAGCTGAGTCCAATTTCAATGCAAACACCAGTGAGTTATACAGGTACAACATTGCTGCGAACACTGTTGAAAAAATAACGAATGTCACATCTAGAATAGAGGGAATAACATTTGTAAATGGGAAGTTATATTTAACTCGTAACAACAACGTTTATAGATGCACGCTTTCACCTTTTAAAGTAGAAAAATCGTACCAGATTGCGGAGGACTTACATGCCTCTGGAATTGCTAATTTTGGAAACGAATTTTGGATTTCGACAATCCGCCAAACTGGCGTATATAGTAGAATTGAGCAAATAACTGTAGATTAAAGAAGAATTCATGCTAATGAATGACCTCGAAGCCCTGCTTCGAGGTCATTCATTCATAAAAATAAACCACAAGTTGTTGCCAATCAGATGTTTATTCGTTTTTTGTCATGTACTTAGTGTGCGAACATAAAATGTTGTGGTTCAAATTAAATAATAGTTTTGCTCAAAAAATTAACGACCCTAACCCTAATCCATGAAAATTTTTAATTCAATCTTATTGGCTAGTAGCCTATGTGTAGCATTATTCTCTTGCACCAAAGAAGAACCAACACCTGAAGCCAAAGCTGACGATTTGGTTGGCAAGTATATTAAGCAAAAAACGACTACTAGCAGTAGCTCGGAAAACGGGAATCGGTATCTATACATTTCAGACGCAAACACCATAGAAATTATTGACGAAGATTCTATGGGTTTCCGTTATGGAAAGAATCTGATCTTATCCAATAACACTTTTATTGACAACGGACTCCCCATTACAATTACCAAACTAGGCTCTGAACTTAAACTCGTATATGAAAAATCTGGTTCCATCGTATATTACGAAAGTAGTCCCGGACTTCCACAGAGAAGCACCTTATTAAGCTTTGTAAACCCCACCACTTGTTTCGATGCGCCAGGAAATCACATGTCAAATTTAAGCGCTGGCCTTTGTGCTAAAGGGCAAACGCTGGAATTAATAATGATTAATTTTGATAACCAACCTACCATTTACAGTATTGACAAAGACAGTAAAACAACAATTGATAGTTTGCCAATCTACTTTTTAGTCAATAATCAAGCTGGGGTTGAGGGTTCTTTTACCTATGCAAATGGGTATTACTGGGTTGGCAATGGCAACACCATTGAAAAGATAGACCCAGCTACAGGAGAAAGTATTTTTCAAAGTATAGCTATTGGTGAAAACCGGTTTGAAGCTATGGCGTTTGACGGAACTGATTTGATATTGGCCAGTCGAGATAATCAGACACGTTTAACCGAACTATTTCGTTATAATATTAACTTGAATACCGTTGAGAAAATAGCTGCAATTTCTTCACCTGTGTCGGACATTGCAATTGTAAGTGGCAAATTGTATTTAGCTAGCGATAATAACATTCACAAATGTACCCTAGCCCCTTTCCATGTAGAAAAATCATATGAGATAGAGCAGAATTTAAGGGTTTTTGGAATCACGAACTCCGACAATCAATTCTGGCTTGCCACTATCCGGTGGAATGATACCAAGCCTAACTACAACATTGAGCAGATACCTTTAGACTAAAGGGAATTTAATAGCCGAGAAAAGCCCCAATTAGGGGCTTTTTTACAAATTGCTTAACATTAAACTTTTCTTCTCCTTAACATCGAATAATCGAGAAAGTACAAGAACTTTAACGAGAAGCTATTTGTTTGGGTTTGATCGAACATGAAATTCAGGTTATCGTCATACCGTTGGCGAATAAAATCTTCGGAGGTGTAAATAGAGTTTTTCCAAACCAAGCGCAGTTCACTCCCCGGTGAAAAAACATAGCTGTAAACCATGTCGATGTTAAACGCATTGAAACTGTTGTCGTGGTAGGAATTGCCTTTGGCATCGTAGCCCGTATAGTTGGTACTACCCAGCATTCCATCATCGGTTAAGCCATAAACGTTGTCGTACTTCACTTTGCTCCAGTAATGGCGTAAACGGAAGGTTAACCCCATTTTGTTATTGAACGAATACTTGGTGGTCAACAGGTTGGTGTAAGTGTATTGGTCGCGAATACCAAAAACGATCTGGTTGGTTGGGTTATTAAGGTTCCCACTGTAATAATCATTGTACCAGTTGTTGTTTTCTACCGCATAACCCACGTCGTTTTGCCAATTAGAGACGCTGTAGGTATAAATAAACGACAGCTTATTATTTACCCGGAAGCGAGGAGAAATGGAACAATTCACCCGTGTTCTGCCGGGTTCGTCAAAAAAGCGATAATTGGCGTTAATATCGAAAGCAAATCGCTTGCGGTAGTCGCTTGAAACCCAGCCCCCAATATTGTGGTTTACCGGATAGGTGTAATAACGCTGAAAGTTGCTTCGGGTTTCAAAATAATCGTAGGTAGTAATGGGCTCGGTGCTAAAAAAGCCTCCGAAGGCGTGGAAACTTTTTAAGATAAAAAACGCATCTACCCCGGCTCCAAAGTTATTAAAAGCATCTGGCTTAAAAATAGTAGTATGGGTAATGTAGCCGCTGATTCCAGCCCGATTAAACTTGCCAAACGGCTTGTAAAAATTGTATTTGGCGTTTAGGTATTTTTCAACCGTGTTGTTGTACAAAAGAAAACCCATATCGTTTGGGTCATACCGGTCAGAAGTCATGCTGTAGCCAATGTTTGCCGTAAAGTTCCCGGACACCTTTCCAAAATCCAAGCTGTGCTTACTGCCATAGGTTTGTTTTCCGGCGGTTTCGTACTTCTGCGATACTGCACCAAAGCCCGACAAGCCATATTTTATGTTTTTATCCTGCAAGTTGAATTGAACCCCGGTTACGTTGGCATCGTAATAACTCCCGTTGCGACTAACGTTAGTATTAATAAGTGTTACATACGAGTTATTCGGAAGGTTTTGATCCAACACCGTTACGTTGAAATTGGTGGCTGGCCCGGTAAGTACTTCACGTTTGGCTCCTGCCTCGTTCGTCACAGTGGCAAAAGTGTTACGCGTTACGGCATTAAACACCCCAATTCCCAAACCAGTCGTTGTGCGTCCTGATACTTTGGTTGCGTTAATCAAACGGGTATCGCTCGGGTTTTTCTCTACTTTTTCCCCTGTTTTTAATTTTGAGTCAACATCGTAATAATCGAATGGTGCCTCGCCAATTCTTCGCGAATAAAACAAATCCCCTTTATTGAAAAGCTCGGTTCCTTCAGTGAAAAACTGCCTGTTTTCCTGGTACCTAACTTCAAATGGCGACAGGTTTAATACTTGGTTATCACTTTGCACCTGACCGAAATCGGGCACCAAAGTCATGTCTAACGTAAAAGCATCACTCAAGCCATATTTTACGTCCATTCCGCCGTTAAATGAAGTCGCTTTTTCCTTGCCGCTAATGTTGTAATAACTGGATACGTAAGGGAAAAGCTGCAAGCGAATTGGTGGTTCTATGCCTTGAATTCCGTTCAGTAACCCCGATTGATTTAAAAAGCCATTTACAGCTGGGTTAATGTAGTTCCAACTGGCCTTTTCCCTGTTCATTCGGCTATAACGAATAAAATTGATGTGCCATTGCTGCTCGGGTTGATTGGGAAATCGAAGCGCTGAATACGGTATTTTGAACTCAACCGTCCAGCCCTTTTCATTGATATTAACGTTGCTTTGCCACACCGCATTCCATGTTTCGTCTTCACCAAAAACCGAGTATTTCACATCCGTTTGAACGCCAGAAGCGGTTACAATGAACCCTACCCCATTATTTCCATCTTTATATGCATCAATTAAAACGGCAAACCAATCGGCATTGCCAATGTTGTCGCGAGCTGTCAATTCACGCAAAACGCTATCGCCCGATACGTCTTCCATTTGTGCACAGACATAAATGGCATCATCATCGTAAACAACTTTTACTGTGGTGTTTTTACTCGCTACCTGACCGTTGTTAGGTTCCAATTGGGTGAACCCGGTTAAAATTTGCGCATTCTTCCAAATATCTTCCGAAGGAATCCCATCTAAAACAGGCTTCTTGGTCACTCGGTTTGCCGAGCCCGTTTTTTTCTCTGGATCAACCGCAAAGCTGGTTTGAGCAACTAAAAAAAGCAGAAAAAGGGGTAGACTGAATTTCATGGGGTCGAATTTAGTTTAACGGCTTATGTCCACCGCTATTGAAGCTGTTAAAGATTGAAAAATGAGTGTAAAAACCTACCAAACCTGAACATATCCTCGGGTTGCTAATTCCGTAGTTGGCAATTTTTTTCGTTGGCAAAACCGCAACAATTTCCGCCGGTTTTTCAATGGAATGGTGTTGCCCACTATTAATTGATTAAAGCGAATTTGCAACAAATGGCTCCAATTAAACAAGCTGTTTTCGAGCAAGAGGTACGAAAACTTTATGTTAGGATAAATTTCGGGTACAGGTGGTTTACGAACCACCAGCACTTTTTCCTTTTCACCAATCAAGATTAAGTTGCTGTCTGGAAGTATTAAAATACCTAAAAGCTCATGGTTAGTTGTTGGCGACAAACTATTTCGAATTCCTAACCTGGCCAACTCGTTGCCCAGAAAAAAATCGAGTTGTGCCGGCTGTTTGGGTTCGCAAATTAAGCGGCTACCCGATTCATGCTGCACCCCCACCACCAAGGCATTAGGAACGGAATAGATGGTTAGCGGAGATTCGACGGCTATGATTTGTTGATAACCAGAAACCAACAACCATAAACCGGTAAAACCGCCCAGCATCCAAAGACTTAACTTGTGCCGAAGTACTATTATCAGGAGCATTATCCCGAGAAAAACGTAACAAAACCAAGTGTTTACCGCCGAAAGAAATAAATTGTCCCAAGTAGCTCCGGGCTGTTTTTCCAACCAGAACAGCGATTCATTGAGACCCCACACGGTAAACTTCAATGCAAACCCAACAAATGCTGCAACACCAGGTATCCAGCAGGTAAGAATAAATACAAAACCCAATACCAGAATAACAAATGACACAGGTATAACCACCAAATTGGACAACAGGAAAAAACTTGGGAATTGATGAAAATAATAAACACTTAAAAATCCCGTGGTAAGTTGCGCAGCCAATGAAACGCTGGTGATTTCCCAAACCTTTCTCAGCCCTTTATTTTTGACAAAAATGAGTTTAAAAACCAAAGGGTGAATAATTAAAATGCCCAATAAAGCCAGGTATGACAACTGAAACCCAACGTCCATAATTAAATAAGGCTCTATCAATAAAAGAAAAAGTGCGGATGCAGCCAGCATGTTATAAATGTTTCCCCGACGATTCAGCACATCACCCAAAGCAATAAACGAAAACATCATGGCGGCTCTTTGCACACTGGGCGACAAGCCGGTTACAAAACTATAACCCCACAACACCGCAATCATTAACAATACTATCCATTTGCGCAGCCTAGCTCGTTTTAGCAACGGAGTAAACAACAACTTCAGTAATAAAAAGACAATGCCAATATGCAAACCACTTACCGACAAAACGTGCATGGCGCCTGATGCCGAGTAAGCCGATTTCAGTGCAGGAGTTAAATCGCGCTCCTCGCCTATTATTAAAGCTCCGGCAATGGCCAACTCGTTGCCACTTAATCCGGCAGCTTTCATCTTGTTGACCAAACTGGTTCTTAATTCGAAAGCCTGCTGCACCAACGAGAACTGATGTTGCGATTCAATTCTTAAAAGATTTGGTGGTGAAACATAGGCCTGAAGATAAACGCGCTGAAACATTAAATACCGGCGATAATTAAATTGCAGCGGGTTCTTTGGTGTTTCTGGCAGTTGAAATCTGGCTTTTACATACACCAAATCGCCTATTCGAAGCGATTCAATTTTAAGCGAGTCGGACTTGGGTAAATAAAGCAAAGCTTTAAGTTCTACCCCTTTATTCAACTGATTTTCAATCAATTTCACCTCCAGCTGATAAGACTTCTTTTTGGAAATTGGAGGAGCAGTAACTCGAACACAATGTACCTGACTTTTTTGCTGTGCGAGGCTTGTTACCCGCTGTTCATCCATTTTTAGCAACCAAACAAACAAGGCACCTAATCCGGCAAAAAGGATAGCCATACTTAGTCCTGAAAAATAGCGGAAACGGTGCTGTATAAACTGGCTGAACACAAACAAAAGACTGGTCGCCACAAACCCTATCCCTATTAGCGTAACATAAAGCAGAACTGGGAAACCACCAATAATTTGCAGTAAAAGACCACAAATAAAGGGAACAACTACGCGAACAAGTGGGGTTTTTCTGAGGGTTAACATGTAGGCCTAATTTACCAAAAAGGTCCTTAGGTACAGCAGCTGTTTTTTTGGAATGACAAATACGTCTTTAAAATAGAAATGAAGAATGTCGGAATAACTAATGTTCAACTTGGCCATTTTCATTGCCCCTTCCTGGCACAAACCAACCCCATGGCCAAATCCACGGCCTTTTATCAGCACATTATCGCCCTGCTCTTGTGTTTCAAAAAAGGTGGAGCGAAAATTCCAGTCGGAGCGAATGCGCCTTAAACCCATTCGATAAGATTTATCCAGAAAAAATTCAGCTCGCTCAGTTGGTATAAAATTACATGCCGCGGCAGCTTGGTCTACCGAGTCAATGGGAAAGTTATAATTACCGTATAAATACCTCAACCACTTGTCTTTAGGCAACGTTTGCTGCCAGGTATATTGCAACCCTTCATGACAATAGGGGTCTTTCACCGACCGCAGATACGACACGGTGTCTACCCAGTAATCTTCCGAATTATGCGTTTGTCCGCCACAATTGGCATGAAAAACAGCATCAACCAATTGTAAGTTTCGGTCTACAATAACCACCCCATCGGTTTCGGCCACGGCTTGCGGAATTGCCGCATTACTACGTGGCCTACCACGGTAAACCTGACAATGAACCTGATCGCAAACATTAAAGCCCTCAAGCAGATGTTTTTTCAGGTTGGCCAACGCAAAGGTTCTGGTAATGCAGGCCTGAACCTTATAAAACTCTTTGGTTTGTTGCCCGCCGGTTTCGGCTTCAACCACCCCACCAATATAGCTTTCTAGATCTACCAAGTTTAACAATTGCAGAAAGTCGCCTTTTGGACGAACGGCCACGCTTCCCTCGTACCAATACTCAACAGTTGTTGTTCCCCTTGCCTGTACTTTTAAAACCGCGCCAGGTACCGCTGGAATTAATGAAACCAAGCTGTCGCCAAACAATTCCAGCGAATTGCAACGGGTGTTTAAATTGCCTTCGGCGGCTAAAATGTACAACGACTCACCTACTTTAAGGGTTAGGGTGTCCTTATCTTGAACCCTCATCGCATAGGCGCCACTAGCCACCGAAATGATTAACTGACTGGGTTTGGTATTACTAAGAATCCCAACCTTAATTTCCTGTGCCCGAATTAAGGATGTTGGAATAACTGCCAGCAAATTAAGCAGCAGCAAGCCATAAGTTATGTAAAGTCGATTAAACACTGGCAATAACTTGAGCAGCCCTGCGGGAAGCACCAAGGCCTCCGAGTTTTTCTTTCAGTGCGGCATATTGACTTAACAACCGAGATTGGTTTTCACTAGCAAGAATTTTGGCCAGTTCATTCTTCAGGTTTTTTTCATTCATTTCGTCCTGAATCAGTTCCTTCACCACTTCCTCATCCATGATTAAATTTACCAGCGAGATAAATTTTACTTTAATTAATTGCCGGGCGATGTAATAGGAAATCTTGCTTCCCTTATAACAAACCACTTCGGGAACATTGAAAAGTGCAGTTTCTAAAGTCGCAGTTCCCGACGTAACACAGGCAGCGGTTGAATAGCGCAGTACCTCGTAAGTTGCATTTTCAACAACAGCCACCTTGGCATCCCCAATCAATTCATTGAAAAAGGCCATTGGTTGCGATTTGGCCTTGGCTACCACAAACTGATATTCGGGAAAATGAGTCGCCATTTTAAGCATTACCGGCAACTTGGCTTTAATTTCTTGCTTTCTGCTTCCAGGCAAAAGCGCAATGATGGGCTTATCGGTTAATTGATAACGTTGGCGAAATTGGCTAACGTCGTTAAAATCAGTCGAAAATTGGTTTATGGCGTCCAGTAATGGGTGACCCACAAATTCTACCGCCATACCAAAACGTCCGTAAAACTCTTTTTCGAACGGCAGAATCACCAACATTTTATCGACACAGGCTTTTATTTTATGCACTCTATCCTGTTTCCATGCCCAGATTTGCGGTGAAATATAATATGCTACCTTAATTCCTTTTTCCTTGGCATACGGGGCAATGCGCAGATTAAAGCCCGGATAATCAATAAGGATAAGCACATCAGGCTTAAATTCATCGATGCACTTTTTGCAAAAATCAAGATTTTTAAATATGGTTCTAAGGTTGGCAATAACCTCTATAAACCCCATGAAATCTAATTCGCGGTAATGTTTACGGAGCTTCACCCCGGCACTTTCCATTAAATCGCCACCAAAACCTTCAAATTGGGCGTTGGGGTCAAGCAACCGTAGTTCCTTAATCATGTTGGCAGCGTGCAAATCGCCACTGGCTTCACCCGCAACAATAAAATAGCGTTTCCCGCTGGCTGGTGGTGAATATTGATTCGGCAGTTGCTCCAAGACTTAAACTTTAAATTTCGGCCGAATTTCTTAAAAAAACCGATTGTTTCAATGATTTGACACAAGTTCACTATTTTCGGACTTTCTATGCCAAGAGTTACTTTTTTTGCCGATATAATATTGCCACTGGCAATACCAAACACTTATACATACAGGGTTCCACACGAGTTGAACACGTATATTAAGTGTGGGCAAAGGGTCATTGTGCAGCTTGGCAAAACAAAATTATACACGGGCATTGTTTATAAAATTCATGAAACCGCCCCTGCCAAGTACGAAGCGAAGTACCTCGAAACCATTCTGGACGAACAACCTATTGTAAATGCTTACCAACTTAAACTCTGGGAATGGATTGCCAGCTACTATTGCTGTACGCTTGGTGAAGTAATGACCGCTGCGTTGCCAGCCAGTTTAAAATTGGCCAGCGAAACCAAAGTATTATTGCGCGAAAATGTCTTTGAAAAACGCGAACACCTTACCAGCAAAGAACTACAGGTTTATGATGCCTTAGAATTAAGGCAGGTTTTAAGTCTTGCTGAAATTGCTGAAATAATTAGCCTTAAAACGGTTTACCCCATTGTAAAAGCCTTGCTCGACAAAGGTGTGGTGGCCGTAGAAGAAGAGGTTAAGGAAAAATACAGGCCAAAAACTGAGGAATACATTCGCCTAAATGCAGCCTTCGAAACCGATGATTCACTGCGTGACTTGCTAAACACGCTGACAAAAGCGCCTAAACAATTGGACGTTTTAATGGCCTATCTACAGGTTTTTGATGGGCGAATAGAAAATTTCAACTGGTTAAAAAAGAACGAGTTAATTAAGAAATCATCCAGCACCGGTTCAATTATCAGCCAGTTGGTAAAAAAGAATATCCTTTTTTCGCAGGCATTCGAAATTAATCGCCTTCCCACCGCTAAAGCTGTAACCGAGCAACTTAAAACCTTATCCCCTGCTCAGGATACAGCACTTAACAGCATTAAAACGCATTTCGAAAACCTAGATGTGGTTTTATTGCACGGGGTTACCTCGTCTGGAAAAACTGAAGTTTATTGCCAATTGATTGACGAGTGCATAAAGCAAGGCAAACAGGTACTTTACCTGTTGCCCGAAATTGCGCTCACTACCCAATTAATTACCCGCCTACAACGCAGGTTTGGTGATACCGTTGGAGTTTATCACTCGCGCTTTAATCCACAAGAGCGTGCCGAAGTTTGGTATAAACTGTTGAACAACGAGCGTTATCAAGTCATTATTGGTGCGCGTTCTACCGTGTTTCTCCCCTTCTCCAACCTTGGGCTCATTGTGGTTGACGAAGAACACGAAAACTCTTTTAAACAATACGACCCCGCCCCTCGCTATCATGCCCGCGATGTGGCCATGGTATTGGCAAATTATCACCGCTGCAAATTATTGCTGGGTTCGGCAACCCCGGCCATTGAAACCTACTGGCAGTGCCAACAGGGGAAATTTGGGCTGGTTGAACTATTTAACCGCTACGGTGATGTGATGTTGCCCGAAATTCAAGCCGCCGACATTAAAAAAGAAACCCAACAAAAAAGCATGCGGGCAAATTTTAGTTCGCTGCTAATAAGCAATATAGAAGAAGCTTTTAAAAATAACGAGCAGGTTATTCTTTTTCAAAACCGTAGGGGCTACTCACCCCGCTGGCAATGCGAAACCTGCACCTGGACCCCGATGTGTGTGCAGTGCGACATCAGTTTAACCTACCACAAATCGAAACACTTGCTTACCTGCCATTACTGCGGGCATCATGAACCACCGCCAAAGAAATGTGGAGCTTGTGGAAGCAGTGCTTTAAAAATGGTTGGGTTTGGCACTGAGAAAATTGAAGATGATTTGGCTGGATTGTTTCCCGAAAAACGCATTTTCAGGATGGACTACGATACCACCCGCTCTAAAAATGCCTACAGCCAAATCATTCATGATTTTGAAGAGGGACAAATTGACGTTTTGGTAGGTACACAAATGGTTACCAAGGGCTTAGATTTTAAAAATGTAGCCCTTGTAGGTATAATGGATGCCAACCAAATGCTCTACTTCCCCGATTTTAGGGCCTACGAACGCGCGTATCAACTTATGGCCCAGGTGGCCGGTCGGGCTGGCCGCGATAAAAAAAGAGGTAAGGTTATTATTCAAAGTAGTCAGCCAGAGCATTGGGTTATCCTTAAGGTGATGGCAAACGATTACAAAGGATTGTATGAAAGCGAAATTAGCGAACGAAAACAATACTGTTACCCTCCTTTTTACCGCCTGATTAACATCACCATTCGCCATATTGACAAGTCAATGACCGAATATGCTGCCAATTGGCTGGCCGGTCAACTAAAAGCAAGTTTTGGTGAAATGGTATTAGGACCCGAATTCCCATCCATTGAACGAATTCGCAATCAATATAACATGGGAATCTTGCTCAAATTTCCTCGCGAAATGAGCCATCAAAAAATAAAGTCTCGACTATTAGAAATAATTACCCTTTTCCATTCCGAAGCTAAGCATCGGCCGGTAAGAGTGGTAATTGATGTTGACCCGTGTTAATATTTTATCCCAAGGCGCTTGTAAACAAAACCGAGTAACCAAGCTGGCCCAACGAGTAGAAACAACAAGTCTTTTAAAAACGAAGGTTTTTTTCCTTCGATGCCATGGCCGATAAATTGGCCAATCCAGGCTACAACAAAAAGAGTTAGGCAAATTGCCCAAAGCGGAGCAAAGTTTAACTGACCTAACGCGGAATTCCCCCACAGCACTAATAAAGAAACTATTAACATTCCAATAAAAATTGGAAATGACATGCTCAGGTAAAAAAGAGAACCGATCAGAATTAACAAAGTACCGAAATGAATATAGGGTCGAAGGTTTTCGCTAAAATATTCTTGAATTCCTGAACTGGGAATAACACTTAAAAGGCCAACAACGCTAAAAAAAATGGTGGGAACACAAATCCAATGAATGAATTTGTTGGTTGGGTTTTGGTGACTAACCGCATATTCATCGAACCATTCTTGTGCTTTTTTCATGCCACTGACCAATTTTGAAGCTGAAATTTAAAAATTTCTGCCTCATCAACGGTCGATTTTGTCTCAATTCTTTCGTTTGTTTCCAGTTCCCGAATTTCAGAAACCTTTTCTAGTGGAACCAAGGTGCCGTTTGCCAAAACAAGCTCATGATTTCCATCGGTAGAAATAATATCACGAATTAAAACATAGGTTGTAATTAAAACATCAGCATGCACATAATATCTAAGCCGAACGAAGGATTGCTCTTTACTCAGGGAGTGTGCCTTTTCTAATAATTCTTGTTGTAACGTACTTCCTTGGCGCATAGGGTTTATTTGGATAGATTAAAAGTAAACTTCTTTTCTTAAAAGTTAAACGTTCAAACCCCAAACAGGTTGCCACCTTTTTACACAAAAATGACTGCAAGTCAGTCAGAACAACCGTTTCAAGACTGTTTTTTCATCGGAACAAATTATCGGTTGGTCTTGGAATCTTACAATTTCAACGGAAAGCCACCCAATCATGAGCCCTCCCAATTGATAAATAACTTATGTCTGCGGGTATATAGGCTCGAAAGCAACAAAAACAATTGCTTTCCTGATGATGAACCTATTAAATCGGTGGTGTTAAAATTCAGGTCGAAAGGTTGACCCTTTTATACTATGCTTTTGATAAAGTTTCAAAATCTTTCCAGATTTTTTCATTGGGTACAGGTGCGGTTACTAGTATGGCCTCCTTAGTTACTGGGTGTATAAAACTTAAGCTTCTGGAGTGAAGACAAATTGAACCGTCCGGATTGGAACGCTTGGCACCGTATTTCAAATCACCTTTAATAATACACCCAATGGTACTCAATTGCACCCTGATTTGGTGATGCCTACCCGTTTCAAGGCGAACCTCAAGGAAAACATATTTATCGCCTTTCCCAACAGTGGTGTAATTCAGCAAGGCTTTCTTAGTTCCAGGTTTTTCAGACAAGTAGGCTTTCGACTTATTTCTTGCCTCGTCCTTAATTAGGAAATGTTGCAAGTGGTCGCTTGGTTTTGTCGGTGCTGCTTCCACAATTGCCCAATATGTTTTATTAAGGTCTTTGTTCTTGAACAATTCATTCAGTCGCGTAAGCGCCTTGCTGGTCTTGGCAAAAACCACCAATCCGCTAACCGGTCTATCCAAGCGATGAACTGTTCCTAAAAACGCATCACCCGGTTTATTGTATTTCTTTTTTAAATAGGCCTTTACCACATCCGACAACGTTGTGTCGCCTGTTTTATCGCCCTGAACGATATCGCCAGGATATTTATTTACAATAATAATGTGGTTGTCCTCGAAAAGAACCCTGAGGTTTTCTGGTGTTGAATGAATTCTGTCTTCCACGTCAATACTGCTCATTCTGATTTGGAAAGTCGACTTTTCTTACATCTGAAATATAATGTTCGACTGCTCCTTTTATTTCCTCATAAAGATTAGCGTATCGGCGTAAAAATCTGGGACTAAATTCGTTCGTAATTCCAAGCATGTCGTGCATTACCAATACCTGCCCATCAACACCGCTTCCGGCACCAATACCAATAACCGGAATGTTTATGCTTTTGGCAACCGTTTCGGCCAGTTTGGCAGGAATTTTTTCTAATACCAAGGCATAACAACCTGCATCCTCAAGGAGTTTGGCATCCTCAATTAGCCGTGCTGCCTCTTCTTCCTCTTTTGCCCGAACAGTGTAGGTGCCAAATTTATAGATGGATTGTGGCGTTAAGCCCAAATGCCCCATCACCGGGATACCGGCGGTAAGAATTCTTTTTATTGATTTCACAATTTCGTGGCCACCCTCCATTTTTACAGCGTGAGCGCCACTTTCCTTCATTATTCTAATGGCCGAGGTCAAGGCTTCCTTTGAGTTACCTTGATAAGAACCAAATGGTAAATCGATAACCACCAAAGCACGTTCAACTGCCCTTACCACAGACGATGCGTGATAAATCATCTGATCGAGCGTAATCGGCAAGGTTGTTTCATGCCCAGCCATAACGTTCGAAGCAGAGTCACCAACAAGTATAATGTCAATTCCAGCCTTGTCAATAATTCCCGCCATTGAAAAATCATAGGCAGTTAGCATAGCTATTTTTTGGCCCCGATTTTTCATCTCTTGAAGCGTGTGGGTGGTAACTCGTTTTACTTGAGAGTGAACTGACATACTTGAACGATTAGTAGATTAGTGCAAACATCTGAAATAAAACCGGCACATTGAAAATTCAACAAAAATTCTACATTTGTCTTCCTTATAAAAAAGCATGAAAAACAACTGGAAACTATTTTTTGGCATAGCCCTCATTGGCCTTACCACGGCATGTGAAACCGAATTAAAAGTAAATGCCGACTACTCTAGAACTGCCGTTATATATGGCATTTTAAACAAAAACGAATCCAAGCACATTATTAAAATCGGTAAAACCTTTCAAGGTACCGGAAATGCGCTCGACTTTGCTAAAGTTGCCGATTCATCAAGAATCCAAGGGTTACAACCAATCGTTCAAACCTGGAGAAACGGCGTTCTTAAAAAAAGCTACACTTTACGCGACACCATTATTTCGGGCAAGCAACAAGGTACTTTTTTCTCCGGCGACCAATTTGCTTACACTTTTGACGAGCCTGCGTTAGATGAACTCGATGAGGTGAAAATTTTGTTTACTCTGGATGGCAAAGAAGTGAGTGCTAGTACCCAGCTAGTCGCGAAAACAACCATAACTTCCCCAACTTCTAACTTTAATGTTAACTTGGTTGAAAAGGACTACGAACAAACCCCAACTACCAACCTTAAGGATCTTACCGTAGCTATAGGCTCTGCCTTGCATGCAGTTGAAGCTGAAATGTTCGTTACCTTCCATTATACCGAAGTTTACAACGACAATACTTCTGCAGAAAAAACTATTGAATTAGGAATCGGAAAGACGACAACAGGCCGCCTAACCTATAAGCCAATTTCGTTTTTTAACCAAATTGCTTACTCAGTAAAGCCTGACCCGAATGTTAAAAAGCGCATTATTGGCAACTTCGATATTAATGTCATCAATTACAACATTGATCTAAAGGCGTACATGGATGTAAATAATCCTGTTTCCGGTATTTTAACCGAACAGCCTGAATTTACTAATGTTAACAATGGAATTGGCCTGTTTGCCAGCAAAATTGATGTGATGCACTCCAAGCCCTTTAACAAGTTTACCGATATCTATCTGGCATTAGCACCAATGTTTGCGGATTTAAAGTTTTGTTCTATTAACCCAGATTTAATTGGGCGTTCAAACATCCAATGTAAGTAACATGGAATAAAATGACAAAAAGGAGCTTTCGCTCCTTTTTTTATGCCCATTTGTCACTAAATCTGACAGCAGAAAGCTTAATGTTCTGATGGCACAATCCTTGTCAGTTGGGCTGCAAAATTATTTTGTTAATTAAAGTTCAATAAAAAATAAAATGGGAAAGATAATTGGCATTGACCTTGGAACCACCAACTCGTGTGTTTCGGTTATGGAAGGAAATGAACCGGTTGTTATAGCCAACAGCGAAGGAAAAAGAACCACTCCTTCTATTGTTGGTTTTGTAGCCGGTGGCGAACGCAAAATTGGTGATCCGGCAAAACGCCAGGCCATTACCAATCCAGAAAAAACTATTTCGTCTATTAAGCGTTTCATGGGTAACAGCTTTGATGAGGTTACCAAGGAAATGGCTCGTGTACCTTATAAAGTAGAAAAAGGAGACAACAATACGCCTCGTGTTAAAATAGACGACCGTTTATATACCCCACAGGAAATTTCTGCCATGATTCTTCAGAAAATGAAGAAAACGGCCGAGGATTACCTTGGTCAGGAAGTTACTGAAGCAGTTATTACCGTTCCTGCATATTTCAACGATGCACAACGTCAGGCAACGAAAGAAGCTGGCGAAATTGCCGGTCTTAAAGTTCGCCGTATCATTAACGAACCAACCGCGGCTGCATTGGCTTACGGCTTGGACAAAAAACACCACGATTCTAAAATTGTTGTTTTCGACTGTGGTGGTGGTACACATGACGTTTCTGTACTTGAATTAGGTGACGGGGTATTTGAAGTAAAATCGACCGACGGTGATACACACCTAGGTGGTGATGACTTTGATCAAAAAATCATTGACTGGTTGGTTCAAGAGTTTAAAGATGAAAACGGTGGACTGAACATTAGCAAAGATCCAATGGCTCTTCAACGCTTGAAAGAAGCGGCTGAAAAGGCTAAAATTGAACTTTCAAGCACTGCGACTACCGAAATCAACTTGCCATACATTATGCCGGTTGATGGCATACCTAAACACTTGGTGCGCTCGCTAACTCGTGCTAAATTTGAGCAATTGGTTGATGATTTGGTAAAACGTACCATCGAACCATGTCGTTCTGCACTTAAAAATGCAGGTCTTAGTACTTCCGACATTGATGAAATTATTCTAGTTGGTGGTTCAACCCGTATTCCTGCTATTCAGGACGCGGTTAAAGCATTCTTTGGAAAAGAACCATCTAAAGGTGTTAACCCTGATGAGGTAGTTGCTGTAGGTGCTGCCATTCAAGGTGGTGTACTTACCGGCGAGGTAAAAGATGTATTGCTTTTAGATGTTACTCCACTTTCTTTGGGTATTGAAACCATGGGTGGTGTGTTTACCAAACTAATTGAATCGAACACTACTATCCCGACCAAAAAATCGGAAACCTTCTCTACCGCTAGTGACAATCAGCCTTCGGTTGAAATTCACATTTTGCAAGGAGAGCGCCCGATGGCGAAAGACAACAGAACACTTGGCCGTTTCCACCTGGATGGTATTCCACCAGCACAACGCGGTGTGCCTCAAATTGAAGTGACTTTTGATATTGATGCCAACGGTATTCTTCACGTTTCTTCAAAAGATAAAGCAACCGGAAAATCTCAATCTATTCGTATTGAAGCGTCTTCAGGACTTTCTCAAGAAGAAATTGAAAAAATGAGACGTGAGGCTGAAGCAAATGCCGAATCGGACATGAAAGCCAAAGAAGCGGTTGAAAAAATTAACCAAGCCGACAGCCTTATTTTCCAGACTGAAAAACAGTTGAAGGAATTTGGCGATAAGCTTCCTGCTGATAAAAAGGCGCCAATTGAGGATGCGCTTAACAACTTGAAAAAAGCTTACGAAGACAAAACCGATCTTGCTGCTATCGATGCTGCAATGAACAAGTTGAATGAGGTTTTCCAAGCTGCTGCTCAAGAAATGTATGCTGCAGGTAATCAACCTGGTGCTGAACAACAAGGTCAACCAACTGGTGGCAACGACAGTGAAGTGACTGATGTTGATTTTGAAGAAGTAAAAGACGAGAAAAAATAAGCAAATTGCTTATTACCAATATAAAAAATGCCAGCGGTTTCGCTGGCATTTTTTATGCTTCTATTTTTACCGAATTGGTCAAAATTATTTGAATGAGTTGATCTTGTTGAAACGGTTTTGACAAATAATCGTTCATCCCCAAACTCAAGCATTTATCCCTTTCCCCAGCCATGGCGTGGGCAGTCATGGCTACAATAGGGATGTTGTTATGCAGTTTTTCGCGAATGGCCTTGGTTGCCTCATATCCATCCATAATCGGCATTTGAATGTCCATAAGAACCACATTGTATTGCGCACCGCTAGCAAGTTTCTTTACTGCTTCTTCTCCATTTTCTACCACTTCTACAATTCCCCCATTTTTAGAGAGCACCGTAGCGGCTAGTTTTTGATTTAGCTTATTGTCCTCCACCAGCAAAATTTTCAAGCCTAGAATATTATTCTCAAAACCGTTATTCACCGGGTGACTAGGCTTGGAGACAAACTCCTCGCTTTCCAAATACCGCTCGTATTCGATGCTGAACACAAACTTAGTTCCCTCACCAACCTTACTTTCTACATCAACCGTTCCGCCCTGAATGTCAATAAGTCCTTTTACAATGCTTAAGCCTAAGCCCGTACCGCCATATTTTCTGGTAGTGTCTGAACTGGCTTGGGTAAATCGATCAAAAACATCAACCAACTTATCGTGCGGAATACCAATTCCAGTGTCCTTTACCCAAAACTCCAAACTAATGTATTTCTCATCCTCTTCAGCCACACGCATTCCCAACTCCACTTTTCCATGTTCGGTAAATTTTAGCGCGTTACTCAATAAATTCATCAAAATTTGGGACAAACGAACCGGGTCTCCCCACACCACCAAATTTTCGGGTACCACGCTCGTATAAACTAGTTCCAAATTTTTTTCTTTAGCACGCGGGCCAAATATTTCACTCAAATTACGCGCTATGTCAGGAACCGACATAGCCAGACGTTCTAGTTGAATTCTACCCTCGTGAATACGCGACAAATCGAGAATATCATTAATAATGGTCAGTAAATTAATTCCTGATGATTTTATTGCCCAGAGGTAATCTCTTTGTTCTGGTTTTAATTCCGTTTTATCTAACAAATCAGTGAAACCCACAATAGCATTCATGGGTGTTCTAATTTCGTGACTCATATTGGCCATAAACTGATCTTTGAGTCGAACGGTTTCTTTTACCACTTCCTGCTCACGTCTAGCCTCTTCCATTTTTTTAAGACTGGTGATATCTGCTATAGAAACCAGCATCATTTCGCCACCTGCAATTTCAATTGGACTTAGCCTTAACTCGACCGGAATTTCAATCCCTGATTTATCTAACACAAAAACATCTTGCCGCGCAGAACTACTAACTGACTCCAGAAAATGAAAAAAACTTGGGTTAATTGGATCTATGTTATCTCGAAATCGCTCAGGGAAAATAATCCCCATATTCTGTCCGATAAGCTCAGCTTGGTTATAGCCAAATGTTTTTTCCACCTGCGAATTGGCCATTTCAATTGTCCCTTCTTGATTCACAAGAATAATGACGTTTGGAGCAGAATCGACAATTAATTTAAACCGGGTATCTTCTTTCTCTTTTCTTTCGGTTATGTCCCTCACAATTAAAGAAACCCCGCCAACCGCACCATTATTGGCTCGAATTGGTGAATAAGTAACCCACACATCCATTTCGGTAACGCCATTTCCATTCAAAATTTGCTCATCGACCGTCAGAACGTGGCCATTTAAAGCACTTTTCATTCTGTTTAAACCCGACTCCTTGGCAGTTAAAAAGGGCCAGCGATCAAAAAAATTTGCGCCAACCACATTTTTCCCGTTCCAACCCAACATAATCTCGGCAGCCTTATTGCGACTTACAATAGTGCCGTCGGTAGCCAAGCTCAATATTCCATCAGAAGAGTTCTCAATAATCTCCGCCAAATGCTCATTAAGCAACTCCTTTTCTTTTATATCGGTAACGTCTATAACTGTCCCAAGCATTTGCACAACTTCACCTTTGTCATTAGTTACTACCGAACCACGTGAATGCACCCACCGAACATTACTGGTCGATTGCTGAACTATTCTATGATAGATGGAATACGGTTGTTTACTTTCAAATGAGTGGGTCAGCACCTCATTGACATAATCCCTGTCCAATGGGTACAGGCGCTCTTGATAGGTTTGATAACTTACGTCAACCACATTACTATTCACACCAAAAATCTCATATACCTGGTCCGACCAATAGAGTTTGTTTTGAATCACATCCCATTGGAAATGACCTAATTTGGCAATTTCGCATGCCTGAACAAACTCTTCTTGCATGATAGCCAATTCGTGCGCGGTACGTTTGTGCTCTTCTATTTGATAACTCAACTCCTTAGTTCGTTCTTCAACTTTAAGGGATAGCTCCTTCCCTCCTAATTCCAGTTGCTTTAAATTTTCATTGTATTGAAAAAGAATAACCGACAAACTCAGGAAGGAAATATAAATTACAACGATGAATACCTGCAGCTCGATTAATGACTGCTGCAGATTATTGGAAATAAAGGGTCCACGCCCTAAAGCAGTACCCAGAATAACCACAAGAGCAACAAAATTTAATATTACCGTGATTTCCCTTCTACTGAACCTAAACGCAGCCCACATAAGGCAAGGGAGAATAAAATAGGTTTTTAACGTTTGGGCTTCCGAGGTTTGCCGATCAATAAAAATATACCAAGTTAAAAACGCAACAAGAGCAAGGTTTAACCAAAATTCTACCGGCTTTGAAATTCGCACATCGTTGGTTTTTACCCGCCACAATAAAACCAAAGGAACCAAAAGAACAATGGCTGAGAAATCGCCTAAAAACCAAGTTATTAAAGGAATAAAAGCCTTATCCCATGAAATTACCCCACCCAGACAAAAGGTAGAAATTGCTATAACGCTTGCAGCAAGTGCCGCTGCAAATGCGGCTAAAACAAACCCAAAAACCTCATAATATGCTGTAAAGCCCTGCTCTATTTTTAGGTATTTCTTAACTAGAAATCCGCCAATAAATGCTTCCGAAATGTTACCGATTGAAACGCCCAGCGAAATTAAAATAACCTTGGTTGGGTCGTCAAAGCCATTGCCCGAAACAGCCATAAAATTGGCGACAATAGCCCCCAACCAGATTCCAGGTAAAATTCGGTAACCCCACAATAAAACCATTATAATGGCCAAGCCGGAAGCTGGCCAAACCGGAGAAGCGTTGGTTTGATCGAAAGCAAGAAAAAGACCTATTCTGTCGCTAACAAAATAGATGAGTGCTGCCAGTATGTTTACAAACCACGTGGTTGAGGTGAATCGCATTATAATTATCGATTTACCACCAATTTAACCAATAACTAAACACTAGGCCATTTCTATCGATTAATTCCCTGTTTTTACCGGTTACAAATACTGCGAAATCAGTTTAATGGTCAATTTTTGTTCCCTTCGGAAATTTAATGAAGTACTTCAGTTCAAAATCTCTTGATTCCCCTGCCTGTAACACAATATTCCAGCTAATAATGCCCGTTTCCGGGTTTAATTGTCCGCCACTCAAATTCTCGTGCTCAACCACAATATCCGTATTGGTCGATAGCGGCATTTGGTCTTCTACCCGAATGGTAATGGCCCGTTGTTTGGTGTTTTTAACGCTGAATTTATAGTGAAAACTCTTTTTGTTGTTCCCTAACAAACTGGCGTCTTTACTTACTTCATTCAGGTCTTTCCTTTCTACCACAACTGATTTGTCACGGCCCAATGAAACCTCCAACTTCTCTTCAGTTTCGGCTGGGTCAATGAAGCTTTGGCCAACAAAATTATTGCCGTAATAAACATTGGCCAGTCCGGGCAACAGGTTCAGCTTTTCCCAACCATTAATTCCGGCCAATAAAAAAACATCGCGCTCTAACTTCGGAATACTCAAGTGCTGCAAATCGGCAGTGAGGTTAAACTGCTGAATTTCTACAGCCGTTGGTCTATTGGTACTTGAAACCTGATATGGAACACTAATTTCAAAATATACATTTACATTGCCTTCAATTACCCTTATCGGTGGTAAGCCATCAACTCGTTCGTCGGTTACATCATCCTGAATCGACATCGCTTTCATATTCATTTCAGCTCTTGCCCCTCGAGTTCTCAGTTCTCTATACCCTACATAATCTGGATTTAACTGTGGCTGTGTTCCGTTATTGGCTGGATTTCCAGTAGAAAGCGTCAATTTAACTTCGCTCCAATCAATTCCAGTTGATTGAAAAACATTGGCTTTGTAGACCAATTTTACCGCACCTGAATTGTCATCAGTTCTAATTTCGTACGTTGGCACCCAGCCGGCATTTGTCACCAGATAATTAAGGTCAAAGTTTACCGTTTGCCCGGCTTTACTATAAACCGTCACTTCCACTTCGTTTCGGTTTTGCACCAAATTATTACGGCGGTCACCCATTTGTGCTTGGTACTTTTCTATTTCCTTGGATAATTTCTGTTCTTCGTGACCAATTTCTATGATCTTAATTTCAATTTCCTTCAACCGGGTACGGTAAATGTTGGCCAAATCGCTCAAATCCTCAGGTGTCAATTTACTATCGCCACCCAAAATGGTTTTGTTCGACACAATAAGGGAGCGCTCCTCTTCGTAAACTTTTTTGTACGATTTCCGAATCTCTAAGTTCAGTTCAGCCTCTTTTAGTTTTGCATCCAGTTCCTTGAAACCCGCCGGCATTTCTGCGTCATCAAGAAAATTGGTTGACACATTCACCCCGGTAATGGTCACTTCCTTGTCTGCATTAATTTTAAGACTATTAACATCCAGAAATGGTGTTAAATTATTGAAAACCAAATTGTTTAAGCCTGGTTTTAAAACAACCTGTGCGGCATTGTGCACTTCGGCTTGGTTCAAATAGATGGTTGCCGATTTAATTTTCGAAGGCACCGTTGTTGTTTCTTGCGCCAACATAACGGTCGAGCAAAAAAGCATTGTAACACCGAAAAGGAATTTAACATTCATAGTAAAAGCTATTTAACGCTAAATAACGGAATTTGCTCAAGTTTCTGTTATCCACTTGTAACCTTTTTCAATAATCAAATGCTTAAGTCGGGACATCTTTTCCTCATGGTTCAGTGAGATTAAAATTTGCACAACTGCGTTAAAAATGACCTTAGCTATTACATTTGCCACATGCAGCAAAAACCTTTGATATTAGTTACCAACGACGACAGTTATTCTTCACCAGGCATTCTTGCCTTGGTAGAAGCCGTGAAAGATTTTGGCGAGGTAGTGGTTGTAGCCCCCGACAAGCCGCAATCTGGGATGGGACACGCCATAACGGTAGGTAACATTCTTCGCATTCATAAAGTCGACCGATTTAAAGGTGTCGAAGCCTACGGCTGCTCAGGAACTCCGGTCGATTGTGTAAAACTGGCAGTGACCCACTTGGTTAAAAGACGTCCAACGCTTTTGGTGTCGGGCATTAATCACGGTGCCAATAATTCAATCAACGTATTGTATTCCGGAACCATGTCGGCGGCAGTTGAAGGGGCAATGGAAGGCATTCCAAGTATAGGATTCTCACTTTGCGATTTTTCGTGGGAGGCAAATTTTGAAGCCGCAGTGCATTATGCCAAAATAATTATCAAAGGGGCATTGGAAAACGATTTCCCAACAAAAACTTGCTTGAACGTGAATTTTCCGGCAGTGGCGTTAAACGAGATTAAAGGGATAAAGGTTTGCCGACAAGCTGAAGCCTATTGGGCCGACAGCTATGAAAAACGAAAAGACCCCCACGGAAATAGTTACTTCTGGCTTACAGGCATGTTTGAAGGAAGAGATAAAGGCGAAGACACCGATGTTTGGGCGCTCGACCACAACTATGTTTCTGTGGTTCCTGTTCAGTTTGACATGACCGCACATCACGCCATTTCGCAACTAAATAGTTGGAACTATGGCCAATAAACTCAATACTTTCGCGGCTGGAATGATTGTGGGACTTATTGGTCCCCTCATTGGGTTTTTCCTTTACGGGCTTTACTTTTGTTACCGGTTTTTAACCAGCATGTCCTACTTTGTTACCGATGTGTTTTTTGGTACAAAACCCTACCAGTCGCCTATTGCAACCTTAAGCCTGCTGTTTAACCTTGGCTTGTTTTTCCTTTTCTTAAAGCTGAATTGGGAGCGCGGTGCGCAAGGCATTTTGGGTGCTACTTTTGTTTATGTTCCAATTATTGTCTTCCTTTTTTTCTATTAAAGCGACAATATTTCGGCCATGCGTAGCAAGTTTTGGTTCAGCTGCAAATGGTGTTTTATCGCACTTTCAAAAGGAGTGAAAACGATTTCATTGTTTACTAAACCTACGGCCACCCCCGATTTACCAGCCACCAAGGCATTAACCGCCTCGAAACCCAATTGGCTGGCCAATACCCTATCGTAGGCCGATGGGCTGCCACCACGCTGAATATGACCCAGAATTGATACACGAATGTCGAACTTATCGAACCGCTGCTTTACCGCCTCGGCAACCTGATTGGCTCCACCAAAATCATCACCTTCGGCAACAATAATTATGGCACTGTTTTTATCCTGCCTAAAATCGGCTTCCAACTTGGCAATTAAATGGTCGATGTAAGTAGGTGTTTCGGGAACCAAAATGGCCTCAGCGCCTACACCTATCCCACTTCTTAAAGCAATAAACCCGGCATCGCGTCCCATTACTTCGACTATAAACAATCGATGATGGCTAGAAGCGGTGTCCCTAATTTTATCGACAGCTTCCACCACGGTATTTAAGGCAGTGTCATAACCAATGGTATTATCCGTTCCATACAAATCATTGTCTATCGTACCCGGAATACCAATGCATTTTGTACCAAATTCTTGCTCAAAAATTTTAGCTCCAGTATAGGTTCCGTCACCGCCTATAAGCACCAAAGCATCAATTTGGTGCTTTTCCAGATTGGCGAATGCTTTTTTTCTTCCTTCAACGGTATGAAATTCCTTGCACCGTGCCGTCTCCAAAATAGTTCCTCCACGTTGAATGATGTTGCTTACATCTTTCGGCTCCAACTTCCGTAACAAACCGTTAATCAAGCCATTATACCCTTGCGTAATTCCATAAACGTCTACCTTGTGATAGGAAGCGGTACGGACCACAGCTCGGATACAGGCATTCATTCCGGGCGAATCGCCCCCAGATGTTAATAATCCAATACGTTTCATAGGCTACAAGTTAGTCCAAAATAAGAAAAATCACCATTTTTGCCGACTTAATGGTAAATGATGGGTAAAGGGAAAGCTTGGTTTGAGGAATGGTTTAACTCACCGTATTATCACATTCTATATAAAAATCGCGATCAGAAGGAGGCCGAAGGCTTTTTAAAAAATCTGGCCCGTACACTTCACTTTAACCCTGGAGATAAAGTACTGGATTTGGCATGTGGACAAGGCAGGCACTCTATTTACCTAAACAAAAAGGGATACGACGTTTTAGGACTTGATTTGGCCGAGGAAAACGTAAAAATAGCCAACGCGGCAAGCAACGATACCCTGCGTTTCCGGGTGCACGACATGCGTGAAAAATACCCCGAGAAATTTCGCTTTATTATCAACTTGTTTACCAGTCTTGGCTACTTCAAAAACTTAGAGGAAAACCTGAAGGTACTGAAAGCCTGTAAAGAAATGCTTGATTGGGATGGAAGATTGGTTATTGATTTTTTCAATGCCGACATGGTTATTAAAAACTTGGTCGCCAGCGAACTTAAAATGGTTGATAATATTGAATTTAAGCTTGAAAAAACGCTTAACGATGGTATTATCACCAAAGACATTACTTTTTCCGACATGGGCAAGGAATTTCATTTCTCGGAAAAGGTACAGGCCCTTACCCGTAGCGATTTCAAGAAACTATTGAGTGAAGCAGGGTTTGAATTAATTAATACATTTGGCGACTATAACTTGAACCCTTTCATACCAGATCGTTCTCCGCGTTTGATTCTGGTTGCTAAAAAAGTTGAATTGTGATTTCACTCGCTGGTTTTCTTCTTTTTACCCTTCCGTTGCTAAGCGGTTTATTGCTGTTCTGGTTTAAGCCAAAATCTCCCGGAAAACTTAAGCTACTGCTTTCGTTTAGCGGAGCTTACCTACTGGCTATCACCTTATTACACATCGTTCCCGAAGTTTACGAAAGCGACAAAAGTTTAGCCGGTATTTTTATTTTGCTTGGCTTTGTCTTGCAGCTGGTGCTCGAGTTTCTTTCGGGTGGTATAGAGCACGGTCACTTTCACTTTCATAGCAAAAACGAGAAAAACTTCCCCATTACCCTCATGATTAGTCTTTGCATACACGCTTTTTTGGAGTGCCTGCCTTTGGCCAATATGGACAATCATCACGGGCTTTTTTCGGGAAGTAGTGGCTACTCATTGGTTACCGGCATTATTTTACACAACATTCCAGTATCTATAACCCTAATGTCAGTCTTACTTCAATCGGGTATCAGCAAAAAATCTGTTTTCCTATCGCTGTTTATCTTCGCTGCCATGGGGCCCATTGGTATTTTAAGTGGTGCTGTTTTCAAAACTACTTTGCTTTCTTTATCGCCACATTTCTTCGAACTGGCCATGGGCATTGTAGTTGGAATTTTCCTACATGTTTCAACCACCATTTTATTTGAAAGTGGCGAGGGTCACCGCTTTAACCTTTATAAAATGGGTACAATAGCTGCGGGTAGTTTCCTGGCTTACGTTTCTCTTATTTGAAATCAGTAAAACCTATCGCATTATAGAAACTATTGATTGAATTTATTCACCTAATTTAACCCTCATCCGTTACTTTTGCTCACGAAAAAACAACCAAAAACATAAAACAAAATGGCCGTATTAGTAGGTAAAAAAGCTCCATCATTTAAGGCAAAGGCCGTAATTGGTGGCGAGGAAATTATTAACGATTTTTCTTTGGATCAGTACCTGGGCAAGAAGTATGTCATTTTCTTCTTTTACCCAAAAGATTTCACCTTTGTGTGCCCAACAGAACTTCATGCTTTTCAGGAGAAAATTGTTGAGTTCGACAAACGCGATGTTGCCGTTGTAGCTTGCTCTACCGACACCGAACAATCGCACTGGGGATGGTTGCAGGTTGACAAAAAGCATGGCGGAATTAAGGGCATTACCTACCCTATTGTTGCCGACACCAGCAAAACCATTTCTACCAACTTTGACGTGTTAAACGGTGAATTTAACTACAACGATGAAGGACAACTTACTGCAACCGCCGAATTGATTGCTTACCGCGGTTTGTTCTTAATTGACAAAAAAGGTATTGTACGCCACCAATTGGTAAACGATTTGCCACTAGGTCGTAACATTGACGAGGCCTTAAGAATAGTTGATTCATTAATCTTCTTAGAAACCAAAGGCGAAGTTTGCCCAGCCAACTGGAAGCCTGGCCAAGATGGTCTAAAAGACACGCACACCGGTGTTGCCGATTATTTGAGCAAGCACTAAACGTATATCGTTCCGCGTATTTAGTACATCGTACGAATAAGAAACACAAAAAACCGACTCTGATGGGGTCGGTTTTTTTGTGCATGATATCTTGAATAAAATCTGTAGGAATTGAATAAAGCGGTTGGCTCACAACAATTCCAATCCTTCCAATTGCATTTCTGCTCGATCTTTCTCTGGCCAAATGCCAACCTGAACTTCGCCAATGTGCTTTTTCTTAAGCATAAACATGCAGACTCTTGATTGACCTATCCCGCCTCCAATACTTTGAGGTAACTGATCGGATAACAGCATTTTATGAAACCAAAGCTCGGCTCTGTCTTCTTGCTTACTCAGCTTCAGTTGTCTCAACAACGCTACTTTATCAACCCTGATTCCCATGGAAGAAACTTCGAAAGCACATTTTAAAACCGGGTGCCACAATATTATGTCGCCATTTAAACCCATGTGTCCTAATTCGTTCTTTGTACTCCAATCATCATAATCCGCAGCACGACCATCATGTGGTTCACCGTTGGACAGCTTCCCTCCGATTCCAATGATAAACACAGCACCAAATTCTTTGGCAAGCTCATGCTCTCTTTGCTTGGCTGAGAGTAGCGGGTATTGAGCGAGTAATTCTTCCGCGTGCACAAATTTTATTTTATCGGGCATAACAGCTTTAATAGTCGGGTACACGCGCTCTACCTCCAATTCAACCTCCCTCATGGAATCGTAAATTTCACCTACAGTAGCTTTAAGATAGGCCAATGATTTATCCTCCAAACGCATGTGTTTTTCCCAATCCCATTGATCAACATAAACCGAGTGTAGCGGGCTAAAATCTTCGTCGGGTCTCAAAGCACGCATATCTGTCAAAATACCTTTGCCTGGCTCAATTCCAAACTCCTTAAGGCGAACACGTTTCCACTTGGCCAAAGAATGAACAACGACAGCTTTTCGTTCTTCAAGACCTTTTATTGGGAACAAAACAGGCCGTTCAATGCCATTCAAATCATCATTAATTCCTGTTCCGTCAAGCACCACAAGTGGTGACGAAACCTTGAGCAGATTTAATTTTTTAGCTATTGTTTTGGAGAACGTTTCTTTAATAAAAGTAATGGCTTCTTCTGTTTTTAACCGGTCATGTTGTTGCATCTTCATTGATTTTAAATTGTGAATTTTTGGACATAAAAAAACCCGCTTTCGAAGCGGGCATACCTAATAGAAATGCTGCCGCCCTGCGGAGGTGCTTTATTATTATTCTCATTGATGTTTATTGCGATCATTTTTAAAAGTTTAGGTATAAAAAAAGCCCCCCGTTTCCGAGAGGCTTGTTGCAAAATTTATGTTTTGGTACTTATGACAACAACCACCCAGCTCGAATAAATTTATTATTTGAGTTATTTATGATCATGTTGTTATTTAAAGTCGCCATTTGGTCTGATGAGATTTTAACTTTCACAAATATAGAAAAGCAAAATTAACTTGAAAGAAAATAATTTACAGATTTTAATTCTACATAAAGTTATTACTACCGAATAATTTATCTAATTACTCAGAAAAATTATACCCATAACGGCTAGCCGCATTAACCAGGTCTTTCATCGCAACTTTTTTTGCTGGCAGCTATTGGAATGAGAGCAAACCATTATTCGAGATCATAACGGTCGGCATTCATCACCTTGGTCCAGGCCTTTACAAAGTCATGAACAAATTTTTCTTTGTTGTCATCTTGCGCATAAAATTCGGCATAAGCTCGTAATACCGAGTTTGAACCAAATATCAAATCCACGCGGGTGGCTGTCCATTGACTTTGTCCCGTTTTCCGATTTGTCAAATGGTACAAATTGTTACCTGCGGGTTTCCATTTATACTGCATATCGGTAAGGTGTACAAAAAAATCGTTGCTCAAAACACCTACGTTATTTGTAAATACGCCATGCTTTGTGCCGCCATAATTGGTACCTAAAACACGCATACCGCCAATAAGTACAGTCATTTCAGGAGCAGTTAACCCTAGTAGTTGGGTTTTATCGAGTAGTAGTTCTTCTGGCTGCACCGCATAATCTTTCTTTAACCAGTTGCGGTAAGCATCGTGCAAGGGCTCTAATACCTCAAACGATTCTGCATCGGTCATTTCGGCAGTAGCATCACCCCGGCCGGGTGTAAAAGGAACGGTTGTACTTATACCATTAGCTTGAGCAGCCTTTTCTACCGCAGCGGTGCCACCCAACACAATTAAATCAGCCAAACTTATTTTTCCATTCCATTTCGCTTGAATTTCCGTAAGCTTAGTTAATACTTTATTTAGTCTTTCTGGTTCGTTGCCTTCCCAATTTTTCTGGGGTGCTAATCGAATTCTTGCCCCATTGGCGCCACCCCTGAAATCAGAACCCCTGAAAGTACGAGCACTGTCCCAAGCAGTTGAAATTAACTCGGCAGCAGTCAAGCCACTGTTTAACAATTGCTGTTTCAAATCGGCGATTTCAGTAGCAGACAATTTTGTGTTTCCTACAGGAACAGGATCCTGCCACAATAAACTTTCCTTAGGAGCATCAGGCCCCAGATATCGACTTTGTGGCCCAAGATCACGGTGCGTTAATTTAAACCATGCACGTGCAAAAACTTCTTCAAATTCCTTTGGGTTATTATAAAATCGTTCCGAAATTTTGCGGTATGCTGGATCCATTTTCATGGCCATATCGGCATCGGTCATAATAGGATTTTGGCGCAGGCCGGGTTTGTGGGCATCAAACGGTCTGTCTTCCTCCTTAATGCTAACTGGTTCATATTGCCAAGCACCAGCAGGGCTTTTCTTCAATTCCCATTCGTGGTTAAGTAATAGATGAAAGTAAGTGTGGTTCCATTTGTTTGGGGTAGTTGTCCAAGCCCCTTCCAAACCACTGGTAACGGTATCTTCGGCATTTCCTTTCCCATTTGGGTTCATCCAACCAAAGCCTTGATGTTCCACCACATCCCCTTCGGGAGCAGGCGAAAGCGCACCTGCATCGCCATTGCCGTGTGCCTTACCAACGGTATGTCCACCCGCAGTGAGTGCAACAGTTTCTTCATCGTTCATGGCCATACGCTTAAAAGTGGTGCGCACATCTTTTGCGGTCTTCAATGGATCAGGCTTGCCATCAACTCCTTCGGGGTTAACGTAAATGAGCCCCATTTGCACGGCGGCAAGCGGGTTTTCTAATGTATCGCGGTCTTGCTCATCGGAAAAACGATTCTTGGTTGGGGCCAACCATTCTTTTTCGGCTCCCCAGTAAATGTCTTTCTCAGGATGCCATATATCTATACGACCACCCGAAAATCCAAAGGTTTTAAACCCCATCGATTCATAAGCCATGTTTCCGGCCAAAATAATTAAATCGCCCCACGAGAGTTTGTTTCCGTACTTCTTTTTAATGGGCCATAATAGTCTGCGGGCTTTATCTAAATTACCATTGTCTGGCCAGCTATTTAGCGGAGCAAAGCGCTGATTTCCGTTATTACTTCCCCCACGACCATCTGCTACACGATAGGTCCCGGCTGCATGCCAAGCCATACGAATCATAAGACCACCATAATGTCCCCAATCTGATGGCCACCAGTCTTGACTTTCCGTCATTAAGGTTTTCAAATCGTTTTTTACCGCTGCAAAATCTAATTTTTGAAATTCTTTTCGGTAGTCAAAATTGGCTTCGTAGGGATTAGTTTTACTGTCATGCTGGTGTAAAATGTCCAAATTCAAAGCACTGGGCCACCATTGCGTATTGTTGCTGTTAATTTCGGTGTTTGCACCATGATGAAACGGGCATTTACCACTGCTAGCTATAGATTCCATATTTGGTTAAATTTTTGAGTTTTATTCTTTTGAAATATTACCGACAAATTAGTTATTAGTATTGAATGATTGCCAACACTGATACTTTTTAATCTACTGGTAAACAAACCTACCCCTAACTAAACTATAAATCAAATTGATTGTTTCTATTATTAGATAGACTGATTTTATATGTTTAGCATTAAAGGTCAAGACCAAAGCTTGTGGGTTTGACAGTTTTTAAGACATGGCTAAAAATTGCGGGTGGTACTCCAACTGTTTAAAAATCCAGAAGGGATTCATTACGAATAGTTGATGAATCGTAAGTGTATTTCACAACCCTGAATGGGTTGGCCATTTTTACATTCAACCCCTCTGGGGGTTGACTAGCTTCTAGGTAGTTTGTGTTATTCGGGTTGAATCCCTTCGGGCAATGTCATTAAGTTAAGGATTAAGCGGCTGGTTTGTAATTAGTATAAGTTT
>CAYMJL010000009.1:0-106714 GCA_964390915.1 uncultured Flavobacteriales bacterium | reverse complement strand
ATTGCTAGTATTCTTGAATTCCTAGGGAAATAACCCTGTTCTATCAATTGGTACAATGCAAACAGCATCTTGCCGGTGTATATTGGCTCGACAAAGGTACGGTTAATTGTTTGAAAGTCAGAAATAAATTGCAAAAGCGCTGGGTTTGTCTTGCCGTAACCCCCGAAATGAAAGGCATTATTGATGATCCAATTCGATGAATGGTTGTCTATATCGGATAAGATGCGATTTATGTCGTTGATTAGGAAATCACCTTTAAGGACAGATATGCCCAAAGCCGCTTGGTTACTGGGTAAGGTACTTATTATTCCCGCTAAAGTAGTGCCAGTGCCACAGGCGCAAACCACGTGGGTATAGTCGGGGTAAGGTGGAATGATTTCACCACATCCTTTTAATCCTAATTTATTGGCACCACCTTCTGGGATTATAAAAGCACCTGGATATTCATTTTTTAATTGCTCAAGAAAAGCTTCATTATTCCGCTCTTGATAGGCAATTCTACTGATAAACTTCAATAGCATACCCTTTTCGCTGGCTTCACGAAGGGTAGGGTTGCTTTCCGCATTAAGTTCATCACCGCGAATGATTCCGATGGTTTTGAAGCCAAATAATTGTCCGGCTGCAGCGGTTGCCGCAATGTGGTTGCTGTAAGCACCACCAAACGTAAGCAGCGTTTTATACCCCAAACGATTTGCTTCGAGTAGATTGTATTTTAGCTTGCGGAGTTTATTGCCAGAAATCTCAGGATGAATAAGGTCTTCGCGAAGCAAGTGAAGTGCAGCAACCGGCAAGCCATGATTTTCCATAATTTGAACGCGACTGTTTTGCAACAGTTGGTTTATTTCGGTTTCAAGATTGGCGGGGGTCATCAGCTTTTCAACTTCACCAACTCTTCTTTCACAAAAGCCGCCAACGACTGTATGTACTTCGGTGAAAAATCGAATCGGATGCCGGCGGCCTTATAAATTTCAGGAATGGTTTTGGTGTAGCCCAATGAAAGTGCCCATTTGTAACGCGAAAGTGCTTTTTCCGGGTTCTCCTTGTAGTTTTTCCAAATGGCTATGGCACCAAGTTGCGCCAAGCCGTATTCGATATAATAAAAAGGAACTTCGTATATGTGTAGTTGCCGTTGCCAGTTGTAAGCGCGATATTGCTCCAATCCACTCCAGTCGGTTACCGAAGGTTGAATTTCTTGGTTAATTCGTAACCAGTTTTCTTTTCTTTCTTCGAGCGTGTGCTTGGGTTTTTCGTACAGCCAGTGCTGAAATTTATCGACAATGGCTACCCATGGCAATACCGACAGCGCGCGTTCCAATTGGTCAATTTTGGCACGGTTTAGTTGCTCCGAATCGGGATAAAATTGGTTCCACTGCTCCATGGTAATTAGCTCCATGCTCATGCTGGCCAATTCGGCTACTTCCGAAGGGAAACTTTTGAATGAAGTTAACTTTAAGTTTTTGGTTAAAAAGCTATGTACCGCATGCCCCCCTTCGTGTACCATGGTTACCAAATCGCTTTGGGTTCCGGCCGCATTCATAAAAATAAACGGCACCCCAACCTCATAAAGTGGGTAGTTGTAACCACCGGGCGACTTGCCAATGCGCGATTCCAAGTCGAGATGGCCCATATTTTCCATAATGTCGAGACATTCTTTGAAATAGGGATCGATGTTATTAAAAACCGTTTTTGTTTTGGCCAATAATTCTGCTCCGCCTTCAAACGGATGCAGCGGTTCGCGACCCAAGGCATCACAATCACCATCCCAAGGGCGTAATTTGTCAAGTCCCATCAGTTGTTTGCGTTCTTCGGCTTGTTCAGCAATAATGGGAGAAATAAATTGGCGAATGCTTTCGTGAAAATTGAAGCAATCTTCCTGGGTATAATCGAAACGGCCTAAGGCTTTGAATTTGTAGTCCCTGAAGTTTTCAAAGTCGGCATTTACCGCCATTTGGTGGCGCTTGGCAATTAAATCGCTTAACAGAGTATCCAGCTTGTCTTTGTCGGCGAAACGCCTTTCAGCAATGGCGCGCCATATTTTTTCGCGCAAAGCGCGGTCGTTGTTTTTTAGGAAAACTGCTGCCTGTTGCAAGGTAAGTTGCTTGCCATCGTGTTCTATGGTCATGGCACCTTGCATGGCGCCATATTCTTGTGCCTGATTGGCCAATTCGGCTTCTAATGGAATGTTGGCTTCGCGGTATATTTCTATGTCTTTCGCTATCGATTTGAAATAATTACGGTACTGTTCGTGTTCAGGCAGCCTTTCTTTAAAGGGAGACAGGTGAATTCGCTTGTTGAATTCGTTAGCCAGTGGGGCAATTTTTGGACTTATTTCGGTAACAAAATAACTGTAGCGGTTGCGCAGTTCGTCATTGGCCGTGTCGCAGGTCATTTTAATGTATCGCCAAGCCGCTTCTTCTTCCAGCACAGCTTCCATTTCACTTAGGTCGCACAACCATTTCTCAAAATCGACCCAATCCTGAACGTTTCGCTTTTTTAACTGATCGAAATAGGGTTTTATGTCGTCCCAGGTTTCAATGTTTAAATTGTAAGGCAAAAATATACGGGTCTTCTTTTTTACGATGGTTTCCATGCGGTGGCTATTTGCTGCGAAAATAATACAATCGGGGCGAGTTTTGTTGTTTAGGGTTTCGGGTTTGCGAGTTGCGTGTTTTGAGTTTGGCGTTTTCGTTTTCAAAATTATTACCTTCCGGTTCAATAAAATCAATCAAAATATGGGCTTTGCATCAGAATTTAGAGAGTTTGCTTTAAAGGGCAACGTGGTAGACCTTGCTGTGGGGGTGATTATTGGAGCCGAGTTTGGCAAAATTGTAAACTCGTTAGTAAACGACGTAATTATGCCGCCACTGGGCGTGTTGATTGGCGGTGTTGATTTTAAGGAGTTGAAAGTGGTGATACAGCAGGCCAATCCGGCGGCCAATGTAACCGCAGTAACTTTAAACTATGGTTCGTTTATTCAGGCTATTTTCAACTTTGTAATCATTGCTTTTTCCATTTTTATGATGATAAAAGCTATGAATGGTTTACGGAAACGGGCATTGAAAGGTCAAGTGACCGAACCTTGATGGACTTAATTTTAACCACATAGACTCATAGAGTTTTTGCATTAGTTACCCTCTGCTTTGTATCAGGAAACATAGCCTAAAGCAAAGCTTTGAAACTATGTGCTAACTATATTTTTTTTAAAAACCGACCAGGTACTATGTGTCTATGTGGTTAAAATTATCTGATAGTCAATTGTTTATGGGTTTATATAATGTTCACCTCACGCTCCAACATTACCCCAAATTTTTGTTTCACGTCTTGTAGAATGTCTTCCGAGAGTTGAAAAACCTCATTGCCACTTGCTCCGCCATAGTTTACCAAAACCAAGGCTTGTAGCTTGTGTACGCCATATTTATGGTCGATGGTAAGGCCTTTCCAGCCGGCTTTTTCAATGAGCCATCCGGCTGCCAGTTTGCAACCATCAGCTACGGGATAAACAGGTGCATCAGGATAGTTGGCTTTTAAGGCATCGGCAATTTGCTGCGAAACCACGGGGTTTTTGAAAAAACTACCGGCATTACCAATTTCTTTAGGATTGGGCAATTTGCTGCTACGGATGTTAATAACCGCCTGACTAACGGCTTTAATGGACAATTCGTTTACACCCATTTTCTCCAGTTCCTGCTGAATGGCACCGTATGTGGTTTGAAAATTGGGGGTTTTGCTAAGTTTGAAGGTAACCGAAGTAATTAAATATTGATCTTTTAAAGCACGTTTAAAAACCGATTCGCGGTAACCAAATTGGCATTCGCTGTTGTTGAATTTTCGGAGCTCACCTGTGGTAAAGTTCAGTGCTTCCAACTCAAAAAAAGTGTCTTTTATCTCAACGCCGTAGGCACCAATATTTTGCATAGGTGCAGCACCTACACAACCGGGTATAAGCGACAAATTTTCCAATCCTGCCAAACCTCGGTCAATGCACCACATAACCAGCTCGTGCCACACTTCTCCGGCTTGGGCTTTTACCCATACCCCGTCTCCAACTTCCTTGATAATTTCAATGCCCTTCAATTGGTTTTTTATTACCAAACCCTTGTAATCTTTGGTAAGTAGCATGTTGCTGCCACCGCCAACCACCAAATAAGGCATGGGTTGGTTGCTTAAAAAGGTTCTTACCGCCGAAAAATCTGAAGTAGCATTTAATTCACAAAACCAGGCCGTATGTTGGTCGATGCCAAAAGTGTTATAAGGCTGAAGCGAAACGTTTTCGAGAAAATTCATGTAGTTGCTAAAGGTGCGCAATTTAGCAAAAGGCCGTTGCTTGCTCTACAATTTTTAAACACCTTTGCCAACCTATGCCCAAAGTAATAGTTTCTGTAACCAACGATTTAACTACCGACAACCGGGTGGATAAGGTGTGCAGAAGTATTCAGGCCTTGGGCTGGGAAGTGGTGTTGGTAGGTCGCCTTTTGCGAAATTCATTGCCTTTGCAGCGTACCTACCACACGCATCGAATGAGGCTGTTTTTTACAAAAGGCGCTTTGTTTTATGCCGAATACAACCTGCGACTGTTTTTCTACCTGTTGTTTTCTCGTTTTGACGTGCTGCATGCCAACGATTTAGATACGTTGCTGGCCAATGGCATGGTAGCTAAAATCCGCAGCAAAAAACTGATTTACGACACCCACGAATATTTTACCGAAACGCCTGAAATTCAAGGTAGGCCATTGGTTAAGAAGACATGGGAATTCATTGAGCGGGTGTTTTTCAGTTTGCCGGTTCAGGTTTTTACGGTAAACCAGTCTATTGCCAATTTGTACCAAGAAAAATACGGTCGGGTATTAACTGTAATGCGCAACATTCCCGAGGGAAATTCGGTAATAGCACTAAAAACCAGGGCCGAGTTGGGCATTCCGGAAGATAAATTTGTGTTGATTTTGCAAGGGAGTGGCATAAATGTAGATCGCGGAGCCGAGGAAATGCTGGCTGCCATGCGGTTTTTGGACGATACGTTTTTGTGGCTCATTGTGGGCAATGGCGATGTGGTGCCGCAATTAAAAGCACAGGCATTGCAACTGGGACTTAACCACCGCATTCAATTTTTCCCCAAAATGCCTTATGCCGAAATGATGCAGGTTACGGCTGTAGCCAATTTAGGACTGACACTTGATAAAGGTACCAACCTCAATTATTTGTACAGCCTTCCCAATAAAATTTTCGACTACTTAAAAGCCGGAGTCCCAGTTTTGGCAAGCGATTTGCCCGAAATTAAAGCCATCGTAGAAACGCACCAGATTGGCTGGGTTTTTACCAAACACGAGCCCGAACAAATGGCCACCGTAATTCGTGAAATAGCCCACTCACCAATTTATTCCGAGATAAAGGCCAACACAAAGCTTGCTGCTGCAAAGTTAAGATGGGAAAATGAGGTGGAGGAGTTGGTGGGGTGGTATAAGAGTCAGAGTTAGCTTGCGGTAGCGAGCGGGAGTATGGGTGGGCGTTCCTAATTCAAGGCAAAATAATTCCTTGTTAGTCTTTTTCAATTTTGTCGCGACAAGTAAATTGACGATTCGATAATTTGACTTAAACCAAAGTTTTTTTCGATTCAAAATTTGAACTTGGAGACTCTCCATTGTATTCAGCGATAATGACGGCAAAAATGGATGAGACTTGGAGATAATTTTCTAGTTTTAGGGGTAATTTTCATTACGTAGCCTACTTAAAAACCCTAAATCAAGATGAGAACTTTAAAAATTATATTCGTTGTGCTGGTCATGTTCAAGACAGGCATAAACCTTCACGCCCAATTTCGTGATACTTTATTTACTAATGCTCCAGCCCGAGCCGAATTGTATAGTGCCACCAAAACCAAAAGTGGCGACATTCTGGTGGTAGCCAATAATATTGCTGGAGAGTATCCAAATGCTTATGATTTTGGCACAGTAGATTTTTACCTATTCGACCAAGATTTGCACTTGAAGAAAAAGGTGTCACATGATTTATTGAGTAGCCGTGGTGCATCACAATTGTATAATTTTTTGGAGGAAGATGAGGAAGGGTATGTTTTTTCCGGGCAGGTTTTTGATTTTTCAGCGCATCATGTTGCTCCCTATTTGGTGAAATTGGATCATAACCTGGATACGATTTGGTATAAACCATTTTGGCATCCCGATTATGTTTACGGTGGAACGAACACAACCAAAGCGGATGTTTATGTGTCTGGAATCAGGTTGGACTCCACCTATATTATAGCTAGCTACTGCGAGTTTGCGTTTCGTTTGCGAGAAGTTGACCGTAGTGGAGTAGTATTAAGGGATACAACTTATACTGAAGTTGGAGTTAGGGCAGGGTTGTGGGAGGGTTCAGAATTGGCGTTTGCCACGGCAAATGAAATTATTTTCCGAGATAATTATGAAACGTCGAGAATAGAAATTGCCACGTTTGCGGTTAAGGCTGCAGAAGGGCAAGACCAATCATATATTCCAGAAGGTAAGGTGTTAAAACATAACTACGGAAATAAAAATTGGCTATTTATGAGTGGGGCCGGGGTAAAAATGAGTCAGAGTGGTGTCTCGGATACTTCGTTTTCTGATTCTTCTGGTTTTAGAGGCAGTGATTTGTTTTTGTTTCGGTTCGACACCTTGTTTCGTACCAACCCAGGATATTTTGTAGGGAAGTTTATAAAAACCGTTGGAGGTGAAGGTTTTGATACTGATTTTCAGGCGGGAAACTTCGATATTAACACCAAAAACGAAGTTTTTTTGGCAACCCCTAATAATGGTCCAACCCAACCCAGCCAGTGTCAGAGTAATGAGGGAAATATGTATAATCAATCGAAGTATGATGCCAGAGACAACTCACTCTATTTACACAAAACCAATCTTGACATGCTTCCGTTTTGCTCACAGCAATTTTTTGGTGGAGATGGCTACAACCATTACCCGCGGTTTGTTATAGGTACCGATGATGGTGGTGCATTGGTATTTTGCACCCGCATTGCATGCGCTACTGCACCGGAAGGCCAATTAAACCTTTATGCTTTTAAGATAGATGGCAATTGCCAGATGGTCGGCATGCTGGAACTTGGCTATGGGTTAAGTAAACCCACTTTTGCATTTCCCAACCCAGCAAGCAATGAATTAACTATTGCTTTAAATGGACAAGGCCGTCAAAACCTTTTAATTACCGATTTAACCGGAAGAATAGTATTGGAAAAGGCTTTTTCAGCTAACGAAACAAAAGGAATGGTTGATGTTTCTAATTTACCCAATGGGGTTTATCTGGTGGAAAATATAACGGGTACAGAAAAACGAACACAGCAATTGGTAATTGCCAGATAAATTTTTGGTATTGCATTAGCACCGAAACGCCTCTTCAGTTATAGGAGGCGTTTTCTCGCATATATAGACATGGACTTATGATTGTTCAACCAGCGTTCTTGGCCTCTTTATTCTCCAACTCCTCCATCAACCAAAGTAGTTTCAACTTGTCGAGTTTCTTGAGGTCGGGGTGGTTGGAGTGCAGCTGGTTAATGTAGTAGTTGCGTTTGCGTACCAGGCGTTTTTTTACTTGGTGTTTTAAACCCAACATGGTCAGCGATTTATAGGCCTTTACCAGTTTTACGCTGCTGTCTATTTTGCCTTGGGTCATTAAGGTGGCCAGGCTTTGCACCGCGTGGTGTGCACTTTCCAGAAAGTGGTGGGTGCTCTTCAAGCCTAGGTGGTGAACAGGGTTGTCGATTTGAACTACCTTGATATTTCTGCTTTTTAGTTCTACGCCAAAAAGCGTGTCCTCGTGTCCATAACCAATGATGCTTTCGTCAAACAAAATGGACAAGAACACCGATTTTGGAATAAAGAAATTGTTCGATTTGAAGCTTTTGTAAGGCTTTTTAACGCGCTTTTGCAACGGCGTCATTTCGCGCTGAACGCCATAAGCCCAATGAAGAATAAGGTTGACGTTGTGTGGAGTTTCTGCGGCATAACTGGTGCCACCACACAACACGGTATTTTCTTCTTTATGATTCAGGTAGGTTTGAATAAAATTGGTTTTGGCGCACTGGCTGTCGCAGTCCAAAAAAAGCAAATACGGGTGCTGGGCATCCCGTCCCAATTGGTTTCTGATTTTCGAACGGCCGATGTTTTCGGGCAATTCCTGATACACCACATACGGGTAGGCTGCTACACGTTGGTTGTTCATTTTAAAATCGAAATACGAACCGTCGTCATAACAGCGAATCTCGAACGGAACATTGAGTTCGGTCAACTCTTCGTACAGTTCAGCAACCAATGGCCTGATGTCGAAATTGTAAATGGGTATAAGTACAGATATCATAACAGCTAGGCTTGAAAATGGATTTCTGTTTTGCTAGCCACTTCCTGGCTTAGTTGACCGTTTTCGCATTTCAATATTTTGTTGGCAAAGCGGCTCATGTTGGCATAGTCGTGGGTGGCCATAAGCACAGCCGTTCCGGTTTCGCAAATTTCTTTTAGCAATTGCAATATTTCTTGGGTGGTTACCGGGTCTAAATTTCCGGTAGGTTCATCAGCTAGTATTACCGCTGGCTTGTTCAATAATGCGCGGGCAATGGCAATTCGTTGCTGCTCGCCACCCGAAAGCTGATGCGGCATTTGAGCGGCTTTGGTGGTCATGTTTACCATTTCCAGCACTTCGCGGGCTCTAATTTCCATTTTTTGCTTGTCGCGCCAGCCGGTGGCTTTCATTACAAAAAACAGGTTTTCGTTTACGTTGCGGTCGGGCAGCAATTGAAAATCTTGAAAAACGATGCCCAATTTCCTACGTAAATAAGGAATTTGCCTTTTTTTAAGTTTGGTCAAGTCGTATTCGCCAAAGCGTGCATGCCCCAATGCCAGCGAAAGTTCGCCGTAAATGGTTTTTAGCAAGCTGCTTTTTCCACTACCGGTGCGCCCAACCAGGTAAACAAACTCTTTTGGAAACACCGAAAAACTAATGTCGCCCAAAATAAGGTTGTTCCGTTGCATGATGCTGGCAGCGGTAAATTCAATAATTGGAGCCTCGGTCATAAGTTAAAGCGGTGTATGTGTTGCAATAATGTTGGGGAAGGAAATGTACCTTCGAACCCGATAATTGCAAAAATAGAATTTAGGCTGGGAGTGGCCGGAAATAATTTGAACAGATTTCCGTTGAAAAGATGTTTCCAACTTAACCTTTAAGCCATAAGCGCTTCTTTACATTTACCAATTAATTTACCTAAACTGTGTACATGCGAAACCTGAGGTTTTGTTTGCCTTTGTGCTTGTTTTTTGTGTTAAGCCAAGCGCTTGCTCAAAAAACGGCCATTCATGGCAACACGTCGGCCACTTACAAAGCAGCTTCCGAACTTTTTGAAAAAGAAAAATACGGGGCTGCTCAGAAAAAATTTGAGGAGATAATTGCCTTTACTCCCAACGGCAACGATGAATTAAGGGTCAATGCGGAGTATTACAAAGCCTTGTGCGCACTTAAATTGTTTAACAAGGATGCAGTTTTTCTGTTAACCGATTTTGTGAAGCGCCACCCCGAAAGCAAATGGCTGGAACCGGCTTATTTTCAGTTGGGTAACTACTACTACCGTAAAAAGGATTACGACAAGGTGGTCGATTATTTTGCCAAGGTGAGTGAGTTTCGGCTTACGCCCGAGGAAAAAGTGGAGTACAAGTTTAAGTTGGCCTACAGCCAAATGAAATTGGGCGATTCTGTAAAAGCCAGAACCAATTTTGATGAAGTGGCCAACATGGAATCGGAGTATTTTGCTCCGGCCAATTATTACTTGGCGCACCTGAATTACGAAGCTAAAAACTACCAAACCGCATTAACGGGTTTTGAGAAAATAGTAGAGGAAAAAGGCTTTTCCGATATAGTCCCTTTTTACATTGCCCAAATTTATTTTCTTCAGGGCAAGTTCGATCGGGTTATAGAATATGCCACTCCGTTGCTGCCCACTGCTACCGCCCAGCAAGCCGTTGAGTTAAATAAGTTGGTTGGCGAAAGCCACTACAACCGCAAGGAGTTTGCCACAGCACTTCCTTTTCTTGAAGTTTTTGCGGCACAGTCAGCGCGCATGAACAACAACGACTATTACCAACTGGGCTATTGTTACTACAAAACCGGCGATTTTGAAAAAGCCATTAAGCAATTTAGTCCGGTGGCATCAGCCGATAGCTTGTTGGGGCAAAATGCCCAGTATCATTTGGGCGATTGTTACCTGAAAGTAAGTAACAAGCCCGCAGCGCGAAACGCATTTAGGGCCGCATCGAAAGTCGATTTTGACAAGAAAATTGCCGAAGATGCGCTGTTCAATTATGCCAAACTGGCTTACGAATTGTCGTTTAACCCTTATCACGAGGCCATTACAGCATTTAAAGAATACCTGGAAAAATACCCCGACACCGAGCGCAGTGACGAGGCCAACGAGTTTTTGTTTTACGTTTTCTTAAATACGAAAAATTACGAGGCTGGTCTGGAAGCCTTGAATTTGATAAAGAACAAAGACGAACGGCTGAAGCAAGCCCATCAATACATTGCCTACAACCGTGCGGTAGAATTGATGTTGGCACGCAGAAATGACGAGGCTTACGACCTGTTAGAGCAGTCGCGGTTGTATCCGTTAGACAAGAAAATTCAGGCCTTAAGCCAGTATTGGCAGGCCGATATTCGTTTTGGCGACAATAAATTTGGTGAGGCACTTCGTCTGTATCAAAATTTCCAGAAACTACCCGGTGCCTACAGTTCTGGCCATTACGATGAGGTTTACTACAATATGGGTTACTGCCAGTTTAAACAGTCGGCTTATGCCGATGCAGCGGTAAATTTCAGGAAATACACCAGCAAACCCGGTGACGAAAAGAAAATATGCGATGCGTATTTGCGTGCTGGCGACTGTTATTTTGTTTCGAAGCAATACGAATTGGCCATAGAGTTTTATGAGAAAGCCAATAAAATTGGACTGGTAGACCCCGATTACGCCTTGTATCAGGCTGCTTTAGCCAACGGTTATTTGGGTCGGGATGCACAGAAAATTGTGGTACTGAATCGTTTGCAGCAGCAGTTCCCAACATCGAACTTTACGGTTGATGCTACCTATGAGGCAGGTGAGGCCTATTTTAAAAACAACGAAAACGAAAAGGCGCTTGAGGCATTACGGTCGCTGTCTAAAAAGTTTCCGGGCAGCCAGTATGCCCGCAAGGGTAGCTTGTTGACTGGATTGATACTTTACCGCCAGCAAAAATACGAGGAAGCCATTGCGGTGTTTAAGAAGATTGCAGCCGATTATCCGAGTTACGATGATGCGCAAGAGGCCATTGCACGTGCCGAAGATATTTATGTGGAACTCGGCAGAGCAGAGGAGTACAATGACTGGGTGCAGTCGCTAAAATTCTATAATGTAAGCACCACCGCACTCGATTCGACCAATTTCAGGTCGGCAGAAAACATTTACATATCTGGCGACTGCGAGCGCGCCAAGACCGCATTTAGAAACTACTTGGCCAAGTTTGAAAACGGCTTGTTTGTGACCTCAGCTCACTTCAATCTGGCCGAATGTCTGTACAAAGACAAGGATTTCTCGAATGCCTTAGAGCATTACACGGCAGTTATCAATCGGCCAGCCAATAAATATACCGAAGCAGCTTTAGTAGCTGCAGCATACCTTAACTATAACTTGAAAAATTATACGCTGGCGTTGGACAATTACCGTCAGTTGGAAAATGTGGCCGAGGATAAAACCAACGTCCTAGAGGCTCAAATGTGGCAGATGCGCTGCTACAATAAGTTGAACAACCCTATCGATATGTTGGTATATGCCGACAAAGTCTTGCAGAACGTAAATACTGCACAAAAAGTAAAGTTAGAAGCGCAAATTAACAAAGCACGAGCGCACATGGGCTTGGGCGATTTGGAGAATGCGGCCAAAATTTACACCGAAATTGCTAATACCACTAAAACTGTGGAAGGGGCTGAAGCGCGCTACCAATTGGCTTACATGCTTTTTGTAAAAGGCGAATACAAAAAAGCCGAGGAAGCCATTTTTGAATTGGTGAACCAAAAACCGGCTTATGACAACTGGATTGCAAAATCGTTTGTGATGCTTGCCGAGGTGTATTTGAAAATGGGTGATAACTTCCAGGCCAAGGCTACGCTGCAAAGTGTTATCGACAATCACGATGGAAAGGAATTGGTGGATGAAGCCAGAAAACGATTGCTGGAAATTATTGAATTGGAAAATGCTCCAAAAGTAGAAGTGGTTGCACCTACTGAGTTGAAAACCGAGGGTTACGACCAGAAATACGACAAGCTTTTTGAGGAGGACAAGAAGAAAACCGAAAAGCAACCCGAAGAGGCTGTTAACCCCCAACCCAAGAATTAATAAGGTATTTTATGAAGAAAATAGTTAATCTTATCGCGATTGCTGGGTTTAGTTTACCGTTGCTGGCCACTGCGCAGCAAACCGAGGATGGTGGGCCGGGTTTAACGCAAGAAGTTATAACCATTGGTAACCGCGATATAAAACTGCGCGATGCTTACCGAATTTCAAGTCTGCCTCAACTCTTCGACACGGCTATTGTTAAAACCAATGTTCGTTACGAAATAAAGCCAGTGGTGGCAGCCACCAAATATGAGGTAGAACCCATACAGGCGGCCAACTTGCGCATTGTTGAACCGCTTACCAAATTGTACCGCGTGTACCTAAAAGGTGGCGTGGGCATGTACACCTCGCCAATTGGTGAGTTTTATTTCAATTCGCTGCGTTCACGAACCGGTGGATTTGGGGTAAACGCACAGCATTATTCATCGGCAGGTGGAGTTAAGAATGTGTTGAGCAACGGAGCATTTAGTCAAAACAAGGCACAGCTTTGGGGTAAAACCTTTTTAGGTAAACACGGTTTGTTGGGCAACGTTAACTTCAGTCAGGATGTAAACCATTTTTACGGATACGATAAGTCGCTTTTGGATTTAACAAAGGAAAACGGGCCAACTGTTGATAGCATTCGTCAACGGTTTCAAACACTTTCAGGCGAAGTAAAGTTCGAGAGTTATTACGACAACTTGAAAAAGCTAAACCATGCTACAGCCGTTAGCTTCTATTCCATTACCGACAACTACAAAAGTGCCGAGCAAAACTTGAAAGCAAGCATTAACTTGAGCAAAGCACTGAATAGCGAGGTAATTGGTTTAAATATTGGGCTTGATAATAATACATTTAAATACAACGACTCGGTAACAACCAAACAGACCAACACCATCTTTAGTTTTTCTCCACAGGTGATAACCAGCAAAGAAAAATACAAGCTTAAAGTTGGCTTGGGTATTTTTGGGCAGGTCGATGCGGGCACCAAGTTCTATTTCTTTCCCGATGCTGAATTTAGCTACTACTTAGTCGATAATGTCATCATGCCTTATGCCGGTTTAAGTGGTTCGGTGAGCCGAAATTCATTTCAAAAAGCAACGCAGCTAAACCCGTTTGTAAACAGTAATTTGGAACTGAGGAATAGCATCGAAAAACTGAAAATTTATGCGGGTATTCGAGGTAATTTTTCCGCTTCGGCATCCTTTAATTTGGCGGTAGAACAGAGTAAAATTGAGCAACTTCAGTTTTTTGCGAACGACACCCTGGGCTATCGCAATCGCTTCGCTGCGGTTTACGACAACGGTGCTGTAACCCACCTTACTGGAGAGTTGTCGTTTCATCATCAGCAGAAATTTCAGCTCTTGGTGAAGGGAGAATACTTTGTTTATAAGCTCGACAGCCTTTCGCGGGCATTTAACCTACCCAATGCAAAAGGAACCATCACCGGAAAATATAACATGCTGGAAAAGTTGTACTTAAGTACCGATTTGTTTATTGAAAGCAATCGTTTTGCTTGGGTGCCAAATTCAAGTGGGAATTTTGAGTTAGTGAACATTGGCAAGGTCATCGACTTGAATTTGGGAGTAGAATACCGCTACACCAAGCGACTTTCGGCTTTTCTAAATTTCAATAACCTGGCTTCGCAAAAATACCAACGTTACTACCGATACAATGTGCAAGGCATAAACGTATTTGGTGGATTTTCGTTTAGTTTTTGAAGTTGAATTTACAGCGTAATCGTATAACGTACATCGTATGACGTACATCGTAGGTCGTAAACGATGGGGGTAGTATAGGGGTCAAAGCAACTTGCTACGGTTAATCATACGCTTTACGATGTACGTGGTACTTCCTACGTAATCCAAACTGTTAATTCCTTGTTGAAAAAACGCCTTTTTGCCCTTTAAATAAACTGTGCTGCTTAGGCTGAAAAGCCTATATTTGCTAACATTTGAAAAAATAGGAAATGTCTGTAAACGAAGAAGTTAAGCCAGGGAAGGAATATACAGCCGATAGTATTCAGGTACTAGAGGGCTTGGAGGCCGTGCGTAAGCGTCCCGGGATGTACATTGGTGATGTCGGAGTGCGTGGTCTGCATCACTTGGTTTGGGAAGTAGTAGATAACTCGATTGATGAGGCGCTAGCCGGTCATTGCAAAAATATTTTTGTAACCATTAATCCTGGAAACTCGGTTACCGTAAAAGATGACGGTCGTGGTATTCCGGTTGATTACATGGAAAAAGAGAAGCGTTCTGCTCTCGAAGTGGTACTTACCGTGCTTCACGCCGGTGGTAAATTCGATAAAGATTCGTACAAGGTTTCCGGTGGTCTTCACGGGGTGGGTGTGTCGTGTGTTAACGCACTTTCTATCAATTTCAAGGCCGAGGTTTTTAAAAACGGAAAATCGTACGAGCAGGAATTTAGCATTGGTAAACCCTTGTATCCGGTACGTGAAACAGGTACCAGCGATTACCGTGGTACCATTATCACCTTCCAGCCCGATGATTCTATTTTCGAGGTTACGGAATACAACCGCGAAACACTTAGTCACCGTTTAAAGGAGTTGTCTTACCTTAATAAGGGAATCAACCTTACACTTACTGATGCCCGCGATGCGGAAAATGTAATTGTAGAGCAATTTCATTCGGATGGTGGTTTAAGAGAGTTTGTTGAGTACCTGGACAGTACCCGCGAAAAAATTATTTCCGAGGTAATATACATGGAAGGCGACAAAGGCGGTATACCTGTTGAGGTGGCCATGACCTACAACACCACCTATTCCGAAAATATTTTCTCGTACGTAAACAACATCAATACTATCGAAGGTGGTACTCACCTTGCAGGTTTTAGAAGGGGTTTAACAACCACTTTGAAGAAATATGCCGACGATAACAAGATGCTCGAAAAAATGAAATTCGAGATATCGGGCGATGACTTCCGCGAAGGACTTACAGCTGTTGTGTCGGTAAAAGTGCAAGAGCCGTTGTTTGAAGGGCAGACTAAAACCAAACTGGGTAACCGCGATGTAACTGCGGCGGTTAGTCAGGCAGTGAGTGAAATGCTTACTAATTTCCTGGAGGAAAATCCGAAAGACGCAAAAATCATTGTAGACAAAGTAATTCTTGCCGCACAAGCGCGTAATGCCGCTAAAAAGGCACGCGAAATGGTTCAGCGTAAAAGCATTTTGGGTGGCTCTGGCCTACCGGGTAAACTTTCCGACTGTTCCGATAAAGACCCGACAAAATGTGAGTTATACCTTGTCGAAGGGGATTCGGCGGGCGGTACTGCTAAGCAGGGTCGCGACCGTAACTTCCAGGCTATTTTGCCATTGAAGGGTAAAATTTTGAACGTAGAAAAGGCCATGCAGCACAAAATTCTTGATAACGATGAAATCAAGAATATATACACCGCAATGGGTGTGCGCATTGGTACCGAAGAAGATAGCCGAGCGCTAAACCTTACCGGACTGCGTTACTACAAAATCATCATTATGTGTGATGCCGATGTTGACGGTAGCCACATTCAAACACTTATTATGACTTTCTTCTTCCGTTATATGCGCGAGTTGATTGACGGAGGTCACTTGTATATTGCTACTCCACCACTTTACCAAGTGAAGAAGGGTACAGCCTTTAAATATTGTTGGACCGAGGACGAACGCGAAGCAGCCATTCAGGAAATGAAAGGTGTAGGTCGTGAAACCAACGTACACGTTCAGCGTTATAAGGGTCTTGGAGAGATGAACGCCGAGCAGTTGTGGGACACTACCATGGATCCTAACTTTAGAACCTTAAGGCAGGTTTCTGTTGAAAGTGCCGTGGAAGCCGACCATATATTCTCGATGTTAATGGGCGATGAAGTTCCCCCTCGTCGAGAGTTTATCGAGAAAAATGCCAAATACGCTAGAATTGACGCATAAAACCAATGTCCTTCGAAACTTTTCGGAGGACATTTTTTGTTATTGACCTAAATTTTATCCGATTGAAAACAGTTTTTGCCACTTTACTTGCCTTCACTTGTCTTCACTTAAGTGCACAAGTTAAACCCGAGCGTCCACCCCGTCCTGAAGCACCAAGGCCAAAAGCAGGCTTTACCGTGCTAAAACCTTATTGGGTACTTGGCGATAATCGCGAAATAGCCATGCAGAGTGATATTACGGTGATGATTGGCGATTCGGTGGTTTCTAACGAAAAGGCAAAGTGGGACGGTTCTATTGAAGTGACCAAGGCCGATGGTAAAAATCTGTGGGTAAGCATCGATCAAACTTTAGTCGACGGTCAACTGGAATTTAATGACGTGGTTAAAAAAATGAACCGAGGCAACAAAACAAGCAGTTTTGAGGTAGTTTTAGATAAGACCGGCGTCATTTTGGGTGTGGAGAGTTATGAAGAGGTTAGGGCCAAGTTTATTGCCGATTGGGAAAAGTTTGAACAGGAGGAATTCGGGAAACTCAGCAAAGAAGAAAAGTTTTCATTGGCCGACTCACTTACCCAAGCGCTCGACAACAAAAGCATGTTTAAGCGTGTGTTGATGGCTTATGCGCGCAATTTTATTGGCATTTATGGTCGCGAAATACCGACCAATACCGATACTACCACGGCGGCTGTAGAGCTGGATCCGAAACGTTTTTTTGCAGAAGCCAGTAAAACCATTCCGGCCAACTCGGTGATGTACCTGAGCGACATAAAAGGAACAAAATTCACGTTTAATGAAGAGCTCAGCTATCGTTACGATGGCTTAAGGGAGTGGATTTTGCAAAGCAAAATTACCAACCCTATATTGGAAGAGGCCACTACAGTGAGCGACAAAAGCCAAACCGTTTACGACGGCAAGGTGCATTGGCCTCAAAAAATAAACGAAGAAATAGAAGTGAAAAACGGCAAATACCGCATCCTGATTAAGTGGTCGGTGAAATTCAATAAGCCGAAGTAATAGTCTAACAACCTCGCTAGTATGCTGGTTTAAATTCAGAATGGTTTAGTGAGTTTTTAGTATTGGTAACATGTGCCAAAAACAATTAGGGAAATCCTTAAATAATGAAGGAAGAGTTATTGTTGGGAATTGTTCTTTTTCTCTTAAGTGCAGTATCGCTTTTTATGGGAATAAAAATCAAATTTAAACCCGACCCTACACTGACTAATTTTAGATTAATTCTGTTTGGAGTGCTTGGTATACTTTTAGGTTTATACCTTGTTTTTAGTGAATGATAATTTGAATCTTAATTTTAGCTAAAATTCCAAGCTATAAGGTCTTTAGACTTAATCGGTTATTGCCTTGCTGCTTTAATACGAAGCTCCGTCACCGGAGCGCCAACGTGAAGAACTCATCCTGAAAGCCTATGTTTAGGTAAAAGCGCCTTAAATTTTCGATCGAAGTGAAATCATCTGCTGGTGAAGAAAAAGTCGCGAAAATTTCCAGCGCTCCATAGGTTCTTCACAAAAGACGAAGGAAAAGGTAACTCGCTTCCTTGCGCTTTCCGGTGACAAAGTTTTTGCTCCACTTTTTCAAAAAAGTGGAAACAACAAAAGATGTTTCTCGATTTTTTTACTCGCCTTGCCCCCGTTAACCATAGAACACAATTTCAGCGTTGTTCAACATAGCATCTTGCTACGTTCGCTTGAACAGGTTTCTGGCCTTATAGTAGGACAACGGTTTCACCAATCCAATTCCACCGAAAGGTGGTTAATGCCAAATTTCTGCAGCATGCGTTGTTTTAGTTCGCGTTGCAAGCGTTTGTATTCGTAAACCTCGGCGGGGTAAACTTTCAGTTTTATAATTACGGTAGATTGGCTATTTGGAATTTCCCAAACATTTATTTCATCAACCGAAACAATGGTGTCGAACCGCCCGAAAAGATCTTGGGCAATGTTGGTAGAGTTAAAATGAACCGGAATAGGATGTTTTTCTTGTACCGACAACATGGTTTGCATAAGCCCAGTGATTAATTAGGCAAAAGAACCTCCTTAATCTTAATTGCACATTGGCTGGTGGTTATGTAAACGTTAAGCGTGCAGCGCGTCCCAATACTCCACCGCCCTGCGCAAATGAGGTATTACAATGCTGCCGCCAACCACCAAAGCAACAGAGAATATCTCTTCCATCTCGGCCTGATTGATGCCTTCCTCCTTGCATTTTTCAACGTGGTATTTTATGCAATCGTCACAACGCAATACCATGCTGGCCACCAAACCAAGCATTTCTTTGGTTTTGGTTGGTAATGCACCTTCCGCATAGGTATTCGTGTCGAGGTTGAAGAAACGCTTAATAACCAAATTGTCCGATTGCATAATGCGCTCGTTCATTCGGGTGCGGTAGCTGTTAAAATCGTCAACTAATGGGTGGCTCATGACAGGAAAATTAGAATCGATTAATCGTCTTTCGGTCTGCGTTTTTCTATGCGCTTGGCTACAATTATGCCGGCTTCGTAAAGCATCATCAGCGGGCCGGTTACAATCAGCTGGCTAAGTACATCGGGCGGAGTAATAATGGCCGCAATAATTAACACCACTACAAACGCATGTTTGCGGTATTTTTTAAGAAATGCAGAAGAAATGATGCCCAGTTTAGCCAAGAAGTAAATAACAATAGGCATTTCGAAAACCACGCCGGTAGAAAGACTCAGCGAGGTAACGGTGCTGATAAAACTGTCTAAGCTTATTTGGTTTTGCACCGCAGCACTTACCTGATAGGTACCCAAAAACTGAATGGACATGGGGGCAAGCACGTAGTACCCAAAAAGCACACCCAGAAAAAACAGCATGCTGGCATAAAAAACAATGCCTTTAGCCAGATTGCGTTCATTTTGGCGAAGGCCGGGTTTTATAAAACTCCACAGCTGGTAAAAAATGTAAGGGAAGGCTACAATTATACCAGCAATGGCCGACACCATCATGTGGGTACCAAATTGCCCCGACATGCTAAGGTTTTGCAGTGTAAAATTGAAGGGTTCGAAACACAATTGGCTGCCTAACCCCAGCTGGTTGCCCAGCCAGCAAAATGCCCGGTAGGTAACAAAAGTGTTGTCTTTCGGGGCTAAAATAATACCATCGAAAACAAGGTCTTTGTAAATAAAAGCCAGTATGCCAAAAACCAAAATTGCAGCCGCCGATTTCACCAACCTCCATCGCAGTTCCTCAAGATGATCGAGGAAACCCATTTCTTTTTCTTCAGCCATTTATCAGAAAATTCCTTCTTTTAAAATATCGTGCAAATGAATTAAACCCAGGTAGTTACCGCCGTCGGCACTTACCACCACCAGCTGGGTTATTTTTAACTCCTCCATTAGCGTAAAAGCCTCGAAAGCCAATTTGTCGGCAGTAATGGTTTTGGGGTTGCGTGTCATAATTTCCACCGCAGTAATGTTGTCCAGATGGGTCGATTTCTCAAGCATTCTGCGCAAATCTCCATCGGTAATTACACCCACCAAAGTATTTTGGTCAATAACCGCTGTGGCGCCAAGGCGTTTGGCCGATATTTCTAGAATAATTTCTTTCAACGAGCTACTCAGCTTTACTTGTGGGGCTTCCTTTTGGGCAATAATGTCGCTTACCTTGGTGTAAAGCTTTTTACCCAGTGCACCGCCTGGGTGGTATTTGGCAAAATCTTGTTTGCCAAAATCGCGCAGTTTAATGAGGCACACTGCAAGTGTGTCGCCCATTACCATTTGCGCGGTGGTGCTGGTTGTTGGTGCCAGGTTGTTCGGGCAGGTTTCCTTGTCGATGGTGGTGTTTAATACGTAATTGCTTTCGGTAGCCAAAAAACTTTGCAAGTTACCCACCATGCCAATTAGTGGGTTGCCAGTGTTTTTAATAAGCGGTGCAAGTACCTTTATTTCTGGGCTATTACCCGATTTTGAAATAATAATAACCACATCTTCGGGCTGCACCATGCCCAAGTCGCCATGAATGGCATCGGCAGCATGCATGTAAAGAGCCGGTGTGCCGGTAGAGTTGAAGGTAGCCACCATTTTCTGGGCAATAATGGCACTTTTGCCAATGCCACTTACCACAATGCGGCCTCGGCAGTTTAGACAAAGATTCACAATTGTTGCAAAATTAGGGTCAATAAAGTCCCCTAATTTCTGCACCGACAGGGCAACCTGATTGATGGCATCTTTCGCTACATCAAGTATTTCCTGTGTGTTAACCAAAGGTTTTGCAAACATGCTGCAAAGATGGAAAAATACCCTCCTTACCCAAAAATATTCTTACTTTTACCAACTATTCATAATTTCCTAATAATTGATTGATTTCGTGAAGACAGACAGAGTCACCTTGACACCTACCGAAGCCTTGCAGAAATTTTTTGGTTTCGATAAGTTTAAAGGCGATCAGGAGCAGATTGTGCAAAATGTTTTGGATGGAAAAGACACTTTTGTAATAATGCCAACGGGTGGTGGGAAATCAATGTGTTACCAATTGCCTGCATTAATGAGCGAAGGGGTGGCTATTGTGGTTTCGCCTCTTATTGCGTTAATGAAAAATCAGGTAGATGCCATTCGTGGATTTGCCGATGAGGATAGCGTGGCACACGTGTTAAACTCCTCGCTTACTAAAACTGAGATTACCCGAGTTAAAAAGGACATTACCGACGGCAAAACGAAGTTACTTTATGTGGCTCCGGAATCGTTGAACAAGCAAGAAAATGTTGACTTTTTCCGCAGTGTAAAAATTTCCTTTTTTGCCATTGATGAGGCGCATTGTATTTCGGAATGGGGACATGATTTCCGCCCAGAATACCGTCGACTAAGACCCATTATTGATGAAATTGGCGAAGTGCCCATTATAGCCTTAACGGCTACGGCTACGCCAAAAGTTCAAGGCGATATTCAGAAAACATTGGGTATGGTTGATGCTGGTTTTTTCAAAGCATCGTTTAACCGTCCGAACCTGTATTACGAAGTACGCCAAAAGGCACAGGTTGAAAAGCAGATTATCCGCTTTATCAAACAGCACGAAGGCAAATCGGGTATTATTTATTGCCTGAGCCGGAAGAAGGTAGAGGAATTGGCACAAACCCTTCAAATAAACGGTATTAAAGCCAGACCATATCACGCTGGATTGGATGCACATACGCGAGCCAATACGCAGGATGCCTTTTTGATGGAAGATTGTGACGTAATTGTTGCCACCATTGCCTTTGGTATGGGTATCGATAAGCCGGATGTGCGTTGGGTTATTCACCATGATATTCCAAAATCGCTGGAAGGTTATTACCAGGAAACCGGTAGAGCCGGTCGTGACGGGGGCGAAGGAAACTGTATTGTTTTTTACAGTTACAAAGACATTGAAAAACTTGAAAAATTTCTTCAAGGAAAACCAGTTGCCGAGATTGAGGTAGGGCGGCAGCTGTTGTCGGAAACGGTTTCGTTTGCGGAAACATCAATTTGTAGAAGAAAATATTTACTGTATTATTTTGGCGAATCGTTTGACGAGCAAGGTTGTAACGCCATGTGCGACAACTGCCGCCATCCGAAAGAAAAGGCAGAAGGCATGGATGATGTGCTGATGCTTTTGCGCACGGTAGATTCGCTGAACGAAAAATACAAAGCCAAATACATTTCAGCCTTGTTGGTTGGTGCCGATAATGCTGAAATTCAGACCTACAAAGGCGACTTGAACGAGTTTTACGGAGCTGGTAAGCACCATGAGGTAAATTACTGGAATGCCGTATTGCGTCAAACCACCGTGAAAGGATTGTTGTTCAAGGAAATTGAAAGTTACGGTACACTTAAGTTAACCGATGAAGGACGTAATTTCTTGAAAGCGCCTTATTCTTTCATGATTACCAAAAATCACGATTACAGCGTTGATGACGATGACGAAAGTGTAAGTCTTTCTAGCGGTCGTGGTGCGTCTGATGAGACCTTGTTGGCCTTGCTTAAAGATTTGCGCAAGTCGGTGGCCAAACAAAAGAACCTGCCACCGTACGTTCTTTTCCAGGATCCATCTTTAGAGGACATGTCCATTCAATATCCCATTTCTGTTGAGGAAATGAAGAAAATTGTTGGGGTAGGCGAAGGAAAAGCAAAGAAATATGGTGGGCCGTTTGTTGAACTTATTGCCAAATATGTTGAAGAGACCGGAATTGAACGGCCAGATGATTTGATAGTGCGCACTGCACCAGCAAAATCGGGTCTTCGGGTGCATATTATTCAGGGTATAGATCGTAAACTTCCTTTGGAAGACATTGCTCGTGCTAAAGGTGTTTCGTTAACCGATATTATTGAAGAACTGGAACGAGTGGTTTCTTCGGGTACTCGGGTAAATATTGACTACCACATTGACGATGTGATAGACGAAGATGTGCAGGACGAGATTTACGATTACTTTATGGAAAGTGATACCGACAACCTGGAAGATTGCTACAATGAATTTGACGGTGACTATACCGAGGAAGAAATAAAATTAATGCGCATTAAATTCTTAAGCGAAGTAGCGAATTAATACAGCTTAATTTCCGTTTGAAAAGAAGCAAAAAACCGCCTCAATTTGAGGCGGTTTTTTTGTGTTCCAATTTTTACCACTTGATAAATAAAACCTACCACTTGCTAATTGTTCGGTGATGTTTTTGTTTTGTTAAGTAGTTGTTAATCAATGAAGTGATAGTGGTGTGATTTTCTTCTTTGCTGGACAGGCGCGAATCAGCAGGCAACCTAGCTGTGTTTAATGGATATGTTTGTTCTCCTTGATGGAACAGGGGGAATCCCGCCTCTTTTTGTTAAACATAAACAATTGCGCGAATGAAAAAAATCAATGGAAGTTGGTTGATTATACCCTTGCTCCTTGCATGGGTCAATTCCACTGCGGTGGCTGCAAAAAATCGACCAGAACCACCCTGTTCCATGGTGGTGAATGCAGGAGCCGATAAGACGATTTGCAACGGGTCAAATACTAGGCTAAATGCGTTGGTTACCAATGGAACTGGGCCGTATACCTATTCTTGGTCGGGAGGGCCCTTAAGTAATTCTAGTAAACAAAACCCAGTTGCTTCGCCTACCAATGGAGGCACCAGTGTTACAAGTACTAACTATACTGTGGTGGTAACTGATGTCAACGGATGTGTTGCGTCCGATGTGGTAAATGTAGCGGTTGTACCGGGAGCCGAATTATTGCCAAATGGCGATTTTGAATCGGTAACCACTTCCCCTACGGGTCGTGGAGCAATCGAAAATGCCCAATCGTGGAAAAAAGCTACTGGCGATGCCGACCTTTTCTACACAGGGTATACAGGTTGTGAATTAACTGTATCACCATTGCCAACAATTGGTTTGTGCAATACAAGTCCTATTGATTATAACTGTATTGGAATTCCGTGTAATCATTTTGGTTTTCAAGATGTAAATACGATAAACACCTATTACTATGCCGGATTATGGGCTGGTGTTGGAAAAGGGGCAATACATACCATAAAACCTACGGTAGACACAACGATTAATGTGGCTGTTGAAGCAATGGCTATACCGATTACTCGATTGGTTGCCGGAGAAAAATATCGTTTGACTTTTAAAATTGTTCGTGCTGAAAAGGGCGAAATCGACAATTATGGAGTTACGCCATATGCATCATTTAAAATTAAAATGAGCGATGGAATGGTGACCAACACCAACTTTCAGCCTTTGTCGGCCGATGAAATAACGAAAGGAATTGTCACCAATACGCAAACTTGGCAGCAGGTAGATTTTTTATTCACCGCCAATAGTAGCTATGATTTTCTTTATGTTGAGTCCTATATTGATAGTTTATTAACCATCAATTTTAATCCAAATGATCCAATCGAAATAGGTGGCGACTATGCTCGTCTTACTGGATTAGAGTCTTATTTCTACATTGATGAGTTATCGCTGAAATTTGAATGCGTAGCTGATACTGTTGTTGTTGCAGATGCCGGTGATGACCATAATATTTGTTCAGGAACTACCATCACTTTGGGCGGAAGCCCAGTTGGAGCTGGTGGAGCCGGGCCATATACTTACTACTGGTCGGGGCCAAATGGCTATTATTCTACGGTAGCAAATCCAAGTCTTGTTCCAGCAGCAGGGACATATACCGTTGTGGTGACCGACAAAAATGGTGTTTCGTCAAGCGATATTGTAATCGTTGCGGTTTCATCAATGAATTACGATGCTGGTGCCCCAACGTATACGCAATGCCCAGGCGTGCCAACTACAATTGGTGGAAACGCCACTGGTGGAATTGCTCCATATAGCTATAGTTGGACACCAAACACGGCTATAAATGCTACCAACGTGGCTATGCCGGTTGTAGCGCCTACGCAAAACACAACCTATGTTGGAACTGTTACCGATGCAGCAGGATGTACAAGATCTGATGCAGTTCAATTCGTTATTCTGTCAACCGCAACGGCAAATGCAGGTAATGATACCACGGTTTGTCAAGGTTCGCCAGTAACGTTGAAAGGGAAATTAACCCCTTCTGGTATTTTCATTTACCGCTGGAATAATGTTGTAGGCGATTCTACATTATCGATTGTTGCCAATTCTACTACGAGTTATGCTTTCGAAGGAGAGGATGAGCGCGGATGTAAAGTTCGCGATACCGTTATGGTCAACGTAAATCAACGCCCAACGGTAGCATCGGCAAACAAAGAAATTTGTTTAGGATCTAGCACTGTAATTGGTACTCCAGCAACTGGTGGACTTGCTCCATACAGCTATTTCTGGTCGAACAGTTTGCCAAACGCAGCACAACACACTGTTTCTCCGACGGCAAACGCCACTTACACGGTATATGCCAAGGATAGTCGCAATTGCCAATCGGATGTAGCTACTATTCAGGTTAAGGTAAACCCGACACCTGTTGCAAATGCCGGAATAGATCGACTTATTTGCTTAGGTGGAACCACCCCAATTGGGGCAACTAGAGTGGGTAGTAACGAAGCTGGTTTTACCTATTCGTGGTCGCCACCATTAGGGTTAAACAGCACTACGATTGCTAACCCAACGGCTAACCCAACAACCACAACTAATTATGTATTAGCCGTAACCAATATATACGGATGTACAAAGAGGGACACCATGAAAGTAACCGTTAACCCAGGTTGTTCGGGTGGTGGACCAATAGGTTCGCCAAGCCCAGGTGATGGAACAATTCCAGGATGTACTGGTGCACTGCCACCAAATGCTGATCCCGGTGTAGATAAATTTATCTGCAATGGAACATCATCTCCTGTGGGAGGCGCGCCAACTGCATGGGGCGGAGTAACACCCTATACTTACAGTTGGACAGGACCAGGTTTTACATCAACTGCATCAAATCCGACGATAGGAGGTTTTACCAATGAAGCTAGGTTATACAGATTACTGGTAACCGATGCTTGCGGAAGAAATTCGGGTTATGAGTATGTTACTGTTTCTATAAAATCGCCAACGATACCACCTACACCCGATGGCTCAGTTTGTAACGGTAGTTCCCTTTCAATTGGACAACCTGCAACTGGGGGAGTTGTCCATTCAAATTATACCTATACATGGACATCAACTACAGGGATATTGCCTTCTGGTACACCAAAGGGTACCGTAACACCAGCGGTAACAACCACATATACACTTACGGCCAAGGATTTTTATAACTGTTCGGCAATCGATCAGATAACCATTTCGGTTAATCCAAAGCCGACCATAAATGCAGGCCCGGACAAGAGTATTTGCAGTAATGACCCAGCCGTTAGCATTGGTCACAAGGCCGGTTCGGGAACTCCTGCATACACTTATCAATGGTTGCCGGTTAGAGGGCTAAGCTCACTTACAGACTCCGTGGTAGTTGCCCATCCTTATGTAACTACTGAGTATACAGTTAAGGTAACAGATACTAAAAACTGTAGCGCATTTGATAATGTTACTGTTTTTGTAAGCGAATCACCTTATGTTAATGGCGGCCCAGCCATAACCATGTGTCAGGGTGAAACTAAATTTATGGGTAATCCGGCCTCTAAAGGACTAGCCCCTTACACCTATCAATGGACACCAACATCATACTTGAGTAACCCAACCGGTTATTACACCGCAGTTAGTCCTCCGACTACTACCACCTATACTTTCACAGCTACCGATGCTGCGGGTTGTAGCAAGGATACTACCGTAGTGGTAACTGTAAACCCAACACCAGTTGCTTACGCGGGTCCAGATTTAGCTATTTGCGAAGGCAAAAGCGATACAATTGGGCTTCCGGCAACCATAAGCGGTCCGGCAACCATAAGCTACAATTGGTATCCGTCTAGTTGGTTAAGTAACGCAAATGCTTGTCCTACTGTGGCTAGTCCACCGGTGACAACCAACTATACAGTAACGGCAACCACCGAAAAGGGTTGTGCTCATTCTGACGTTATGGAAATGCAAGTGTTTCAAACACCCGAGTACGTTCCGAATGGTGATTTTGAATATGGAATTGACCCAGTTACCGGTCGAGGCGAAATTGCCAAAGCCTTGCCTTGGATTGCATCAACTGCTACTCCAGACTTATTCGACGTCAACTATACCGATTGTTTTCCATTGTTAGAGCCGATTATTGAAACTTGCGGTTTGAGTCCTATTGATTACAACTGCGTTGGTGTTCCTTGCAACCACTTTGGTTACCAGAATGCGCATAGTTATGGTAGATATAGCGGTTTGTACTCAGCTTTTGGTCTAGAAACCTTTGCTAATAGCAGATATGACACCATAACCGCTCAACTATTGGATGAAAGTCTGATGGGCGAAGGCATGGAGGTAAGGTTAAATGAGCCGCTAACCATTGGTCGCAATTACCGATTTACTATGTGGGTGAATAGAGCCGAAAAAGGTGAAGTTGGCACGAATAGTACATTGGAGGCAGCTGGCGTGGAGCATACTCTTCTGCGCTCGGATGTTGCTCCATTCTCGGTTAAGTTAAGTAAAGATTTGGTTTTGGGAGAAAGATTTGAAGGAGTGAATCGCCCAACCATTTTAACCGGACTTATTGCAGATACAACGAATTGGGTTAAAGTAACTGTTGATTTTATTGCATCCGATAGTTATGAATACCTAATCATCGAATCTAATCCAACGATATTGAGAAATGTGTTTTTCTCGTCAAATGGATCGCCAGAAGTGTACTTAGGTATAAACCCAGGCCCAGATACTGATGTTAGTGCTTCGGAGATTGCAGGATGGTCGTTGACCAATAGGCAGGCTTGGATTAAAGGTGGATATTCGGAGATACTTAACCATGTCAGAAAAACAGAATACCTACATTCTTATGTGTATGTAGATGATGTTTCTATCGAAGAAGTGTGCGACTTAGTTCCACCACTAATCGTTGATGCAGGTGTGGATGCAACCATTTGCACTGGATTTTCGGCCAACCTTGGTGGAAGCCCATCGGCTTCTTATGGAACTCCAGGTTACACTTACCAGTGGAGAGACGTTGCATTTCCAGCTACAGTAATTTCTACTTCACCCAACATTACGGTTAGTCCGCTTGTAACTACTACCTATCAATTAAGGGTGCAGGATGCAGCTGGCCAAATTAAAGCCGACTATGTTACTGTAAATATTATTGCACAGTCGGAGTACATTGTAAACGGTGACTTTGAATTTGGATCTGAACCAATCTTACGTGGTGACATTGCCCGTGCTCCAGGTTGGTTTAAGGCCACCGGCGATGCCGATCTTTACGATAGTACCTACAACTGTTTCCCAGTTCCTAACGACTTGTCGCCAGCAAATGTGAATTGTCTGGACATTCCGGTAAATCATTTTGGTAACCAGAATGTAAGAAGCACTGGTGAGCGATATGCAGGTCTTTGGTCGTTAATTCAGCTTAGCGAGGCAACTGCCACATCGGCAAATCCTCAGCCACCAACCACTGGTGGTGATGGCCTACCAGTGGACGTTGACAAAAATATCGCAAGGGCAGGTACAGGAACGATTGATATTGATCAAATAGTGGGCGAACCAAGTGGTCCAAAAGTTCCACCAGTTCGCAACACAACCACTTATACCACCCAAGTGGCGGTTGAGGGCATTGAAATTCGATTCGATAAACCGTTGGAAACAGATCGTTTTTATACCCTTGGTTTCTATATTTCGAAGGCAGAACGTGGAGAAACTGGCGATAATGTCGAGCAACTACCATCTATAGGTAATGATATTGACACCAAACACCTTTTGGTTGATGAGTGTGCTGGTTACCATGTGAAATTTAGTACCGATTCGGTTACCAACATCTTATTCCGTCCAGTTGATAGACCAATTGCACATAGTGGAACAGTTTGCGATACCACAAGATGGGTTTATCATTATTATAATTTTAAACCAACTGAAAACTTTAACTACCTTGTTATTGAGTCGTATCCAACTGACGGTTTCACCAGCTTTTTTGCTGCTCAAACCAATGGAACCAACAACAACGTCGATAACAAGAGTATGATTTCAGGATTCCAGTCGTATTTCTACATTGATGATGTTTCGCTTACGGAAAGTTGTGCCACCTATGAGGGTGGAGGTTCGGATATGAAGAGCAACTCAAATCCAAATTACATGGCTAATTTGTTGGCGAAAGAGGCTTTACTGAAAAATGATGGCGAAAAGAAGAATTTGGTAACTAGTGTGAAAAATACTTCTGCTGCTTCTAGCGAGGTAATGTCATTACAAGTTATGCCGAATCCAAACGCTGGAGTTTTTGTTCTTCAGTATGCTTTAGGTAGCGTTGGCAACCAACAATCGGAGATTGTTATTTCTGATGCCATTGGTAAAGAATTACAACGCATTAAACCACAGCATCAGGATGGAGATAAACACAATTTGGAGGTTAACTTGAAAGCAATATGCGGAGAAGTTAATGCCGGGGTGTATTTCATCCGCTTGGTAAATGGAGATAAGTCGATGGTGAAAAAAGTAACCATCATTCCATAAACCAAATACAAACAACAATTAATGCGGAGGCCGGATTTATTCCGGCCTCTTTGTTTTATACATGTTTCCTTAAAAGATTGATTACCTCGGTTTTCTTTCGTCGGCTTACCGGAATATATTTTCCATTTTTTAGCGCAATAAGATCTTTGGCAGTGCAAATGCTGCTTATTTCAGCGCTATTTACTAGGTATTTGGCGTGAACCCGTAGGAAGCCAGTCTGAAAAAGCTGTTGATATTCCTTTAGGGTCTTGCTGGTTACAATTTTTTCACCTTCGGTGAAGTGAAATATGGTATAGTTTGAATCGGCTTCACAATAAAGAATCTCCGTCAATTTTTTTACCACCTGCTGACCACGATGCGTGAGCACAATTCTTTCATGTGCGTCATTAGAGAGAATTTTCTTGGGAGAATGAGTCCTGCTTTTTTCTATCGCAAGAGAAATTGCAGTTTGCAACTCCTTAACATCAATTGGTTTTAACAGATAGTCTACCGCACTGTGTTTAATGGCCTTTAATGCGTAATCCATATGAGCGGTGGTAAAAATTACACCAAAGGTTCTTTCCGGAAATTTCTCCAGAAGATCAAACCCCGATTCCCCATTCAAATGAATATCCAGAAATAGAAAATCCGGTTTATGAAGTTGAATGAGTCGATAAGCTTCGGTGGTAGTCGATGCAGTAGCAACAATTGTTATTTGTGGGCAAAAATGGGTAATTAGTTCTCTTAGGTTTTCTAGGGCATCTTCTTCGTCATCAATGAGTAAAACTTTTTGAAGCATAGGTAGGTAGGTTTGAAGGATGTGAAAATTCAGGGTGCATTAAAATTTCAACTCTAGTCCCGCACCCTTTGTTATTGTTAAACAAATCAATAATTTGAACCGAGAAGCACTTTTGAAATTGGGAATTCAGCGTATTAATTCTGGCTTGGGTAATGTGCAGCCCGCTGGAATGATGGTTTTGATCGTCTTTGCGTATGGCACTAGCGGCTATTCTTCCGATGCCATTGTCTTCAATGATAATCAGTAGTTGATCGTTTTTCTTTTCAATTTCTATTTTAAGGGTAGCCTGGTTTTCCTTTAACATAAGTCCATGCCAAACAGCATTTTCTACATAAGGGTGAATTAACATAGGTGGAATTAACAGGTTGAGGTCAATTGAGGGATTTACGTCAATGGTAAACGAGAATTTATTTTTAAAACGAAGCTGTTCAAGTTCTAAATAAAGTGATAAAGCCTCTACCTCAAAACCAAGAGTGACCGATTCTTGCTGTGAGTTCTGCAACACCGAACGCATAAGTCGGGAAAATTTAACAGTGTAGTCGTAGGCATCTTGGGCGTTGTTGTCCAACACATATCGCTGGATGGAATTCAAGCAATTAAATATAAAATGAGGATTCATTTGTGCATGCAAGGCTTTGCGTTCTAATTCTAGCATGCGGCTTTCGGTCAATTGTTTTTTTCGTTGCTTTTCTATTTCCTTTGCTACAATTAGTTTACGTATATACCACAATATAGATCCAAGGCCAACAATGCACAAGGCAACAGTCCACCAATTGCCCTGCAGTGGGGTTTGGAAAACAGCCAAGTATTGGCAATTGGTTGGGAAGAAAGCGGAATATGGGGCAAGAATTTGGGTGACCACTAGTGGGTCGGAAACACTTAGGAGGGTTATAATGACTAGGGGGAGTCTCATTATAATAGGAGGAGTATGTCAAGTAAAAAGTGCGCAAAAATTACTTGGAAGCATAAAACTGGAGGGGAATTCAGTTGTTGGGGTAAGATACCCATTTTCCAAAAACTTAACCGGTTTTAGCCATCTTTTAATTCATTGATTGCCAACCAAGCCATTAAGCCAACCGAAGTTGAAAAAGCCGATTCGTCAATATCAAATTGTGGATGATGAACACCGTGTACAATTCCTTTTGATTCATTTCTTACCCCTAATCGATAAAAGCAAGACGGCACTTGTTGTGAATAAAAGGCAAAATCTTCCGCCGTCATTCGAATGGGGAGGTCAATTACGTTTTCAGAACCAAGGTATTCAATGGCAGCGCCACGAGCCCGTTCCGTAGTGATGGGGTTATTTACTAGAAAAGGATAACCGCTTTCTATTCTAACCTCGCAGGTGCCTCCAAACGATTTAGCGATACCTTCGGCTTGTTCTTTAATTAATTGGTGGGCTTCCTTGCGCCAGGTTTCGTCAAATGTTCTAAATGTTCCTTCCAGTTTTACTTCGGCGGGAATTACATTGGTAGCACCCATGCCTACAATTTTACCAAACGATAATACGGTTGGGAGCGTAGGATTGGCTCGTCTACTTACAATCTGTTGCAAGCCAACAATGATTTGAGCAGCGATAAGAACCGTGTCGATGGTTTGGTGGGGCATTGCACCGTGCCCACCTTTACCATTCACCGTAAGGTACAATTCATCGGTTGAAGCCATGTACATTCCGCTTCTAAAACCAACTTTGCCTACTTCCAGTTCCGGGAAAACGTGCTGCCCAAACATGCTGTCAACGGTAGGTTTTTCAAGTACCCCAGCTTTAATCATTAACGAAGCACCGCCTGGTAATTGCTCTTCACCGGGTTGAAACACGAATTTTATTTTACCACCAAAATTGGCTTTCAATTTATTCAGAACAATTAAAGTTCCCAACAAAGAAGCACTGTGTACATCATGCCCACAGGCGTGCATTACACCAACGTTGGTCGACTTATAAGGTACGTCATTAGCCTCTATAATGGGCAAAGCATCCATATCGGCTCTTAGGGATATGGTTCGGTTTCCGGCTAGCTCACCTTCAATGACACCAATAATGCCTGTTCCGGCAATTCCCGTTTGATGGGTAATGCCTTGTTGATTAAGTTGATTTGAAATGAATGCAGCGGTTTCGAACTCCTTAAATGATAGTTCGGGATGGCTGTGTAGATGTCGTCTAACTTTTTGAATTGCAGGAAGCAATTCTAAGGCGAGTTGCTTTATTTGCTCAATAAGTTGCATTGCTTACTTGCTGAAAAATAATTTAATAGCGACAACCAGCATGAACGTAGCAAATATTTTTTTGACTACCTCTGGCGCAATTCGTAACGATAGTTTGCTGCCGAAAAATGAACCTAAGACAAAGCCTAAAGCAATGATAAGGGCATAATTAATTTTTACGTTGTCAGTTTTGTAATAGTTGTAAACCGCTAGAATTCCTACGGGAGTCATTAACAACGCTAAACTGGTTCCTGCCGCCTGATGCTGGGTTAGGCCTAAAAAGAACACCAACGCCGGAACAAGAACGATACCACCTCCGATGCCAACAAATCCAGAAAGAATACCCGCAAAGAGGCCAATGGTAACTAATAGTATAACAGTTTGAAGACCCATGAATATTAAAAATCGAGGCTTAAAGATAGATAAAACTGCCTTGGTTGAACAATGCCATCTTGAATTGCCCAAGCCCAATCCGCACGCAGGAAATAGCCCAAGATTCGACCGCGAAGGCCAAAACCATAACTGGAAACTACCGGTTCACGCTGCGTGCGTACTCTAATGGTAATTGGATTCCCGCCATAAGTGGTTATGTTAAACTGGTTGTCATCACTATACGGTGATTTACCTGTCCAAGCGGTACCGATATCAGAAAATCCAATTAACTGAAAAGTTTCTAAAAAGTCGGATTTCAAGGGGCGGTTGCTTAGGTATTTCACAATAGGCCAGCGTACTTCCGAATTGATTAATGCAAAACTATTTCCGTTTCGCACATTTTTAAGTGAACCGCGTAAAGGCGAGGCCAAACTTTGATAAAAAAAGCGGTTATCCGTAGGTGGGGGTGTGGAGGGGTCACTCTTTGGTGTATACAACCATCGGTCAACACCACCTAAAAAGTAGAGTAGTCGGCGGTTACCAACCGATGTGCTTGCTGAAAACCTAACTGCAAAAATAAGACTTCGGTGTATTTTTTCGTAGTGCCGAAAATCGAGTCCAACCACTTGAAAATCGGATTTTTTCTCGTTTGGCGAAAAATAATACTCGGCGAAAATCTTATAGCGCGTACCGTTATAAAGGTTTAACCCTTTCTTTAATGAGTTGTCGAAAACATATTCCAATTTTCCGCCCAGTTGGTGCAAGTAAAAATTAGGCGATTTCAGATTTTGAAGATCCGTTGACATGGAAATTGCTTGATCAGTACGAGCTATCATCGTTCCTTTAAAAGCCGAAACCTCACTTATGGGGTATTTGTGTTCAACGCTTCCTTGATAAGTAATTACTTTGAAAAGAGTACTTTGGGTAGGAATTAATTGAACCTGGCGTTGGCCAAAATAGGTGCGGTCTACCCGTCCTTTCAAATCTTGAAACGACAGCATATAGTCCAAATTGTTCAAGCTTAGCGCTGTTCTGAATCCACCTACTATTTTGTAATCTTCAAAGAGGTCGCTGGCTCCAAGTTTAATATAGGTGCTAATGCCCGGGTTTATATTGTCGGGGCCTGAAAGAACTTGGTAAAATTGATTATTGTAACTATTGTCAATTTGCGTTAATACCTTGTCCGTTGCAAAATTGATGTTGTAGTTCCGTTGTTCGGGAGCAGGCTCCAGTTTATCGAGTAGGTTCAAAGGACTAACCACAGTCGGTTGTTCTTTATTAACTGCAACGGCAGTATCTGGTTTGTTTTCCGTTTTTGGTGCCGCTGTTACCTCTCCAAACTGGTAGTTATCTAGGTCAATTTCGTGGTTGGCAGCGCTTGTGTCGCTGTAGACTTTATAAGTAGAAGGCAATGTTTTTGGAACTTCATCCGACTCACTTTCTGGTTTCAGGTTTTTACTTTTGTCGGGATCTTCAAAACTAATTAGTTTAATACTTTTTAATCCCGCTGTACGTATTTCGGCAAGCGAAACAACCGAGTCTTCGCTCAGTTTTCCGGTGTAAAACCGATAACGATTCCCAGAAAATAGTAGCAGATTATATTGGTCATTCCCAGGTGAAACAGAATGTTCTAATATGCTTCGATTAAAATTGCTAAGTGCATAAGTGCTGGAGAAATAACTGTAATGAATAGTAGTGTCGACGGAAGAAATGGTGCTGTCGTAGCGGGCATAAAACCGATTGGTTACACCATTTTTATTGCTTAAATAGGTGTATTTCCGAGTACCGTATTCGTAGGGTTGAATTTCATTTTCATCGGGTGTGTTTGTAATTCGCTCCATTTGTGAGGGATTCGACAAATCTAAGATGTACAAATCTTTGAAAACCATTGGCTCGCGCGCTGGTAAGAGGTTTGTAGTGTCGGATGGGCGGTTGGAGCTGAATAAAATTCGCTTGTCGTTATCAATAAAAGTAGGCGACAGGTCATCATACGCATCATTGGTTAATTGCTCTTGTCGGTTACCAATAATGTAGTAGCGATAAAGGTCGGACTGTCCTTGAAAAATTCCCGAAAAAACCATGGTTTTACCATCGTTGGCATAATCCATGGCCAGCAATTTTTCCAGCTGAAAAATTTCACGTTTGCTTTTCTTATTCTCGGCCGGATAATAAAAGTTTAGCATCACCTTGCCGGTTTTTTCGGTGGCAAATGCAAGTACTTCACCATTCGGATTCCAGGCCAGAACTGGGAAAGAATAATCGGTAATTCTGCTTAGCTTATGTTCTCCTTTGGCAATTCGTTTTCTTTTTCCGGTTTCCAAATCGACAACATAAACCTTGTATTGACCTAATTGGTTGGTAACATAGGCCGCTTTTGTTCCGTTTGGACTTAGTTTAAACTGGTTGTAAACGCGGTCTTTCTTTTGCCTTATTTTTAATTCCGCCAGCTGAGGAGCACTTCTAAACTCTTCTTCACTTTCGTAACGACTTCTATAAAATTGGATGTATTCGGCGGTAAGCTGCTCAAAATTCATTCCCAAAACATATAAAAATCCACTCTCCACATTTTTAGTGACCCGGGTCATGTAAAGAATGTTGGGGATTACTTTTTCCCCATAAACTTCGGCAATGAAACTCCAAATACTATGGCCTGCTAATTTGGCTTTATTGCCTTCCAGATAATTAAATTTTTCAAATTTTTTGGTCGAAATACCATCGCGAACCAATTGGTCTACCTCATCGTTCCAGTTTTCGCCCAGATAACTAATCAGACCAGGTAAATACCACTCAGGTAAGGTAAGTAGGGTGGAGCTGCGCACCATGTCCCGAATACTTCCTCCATACATCATTTGATTGACAAGCACTTCGGCTACTCCTGTTTTTATCTGAGCATCTAGCAGGGCGTGTTCACCCTCGAAATAAAGAAAGACTTTACTGCCTACAATTCTTGTTGTGCCACCAATATTTGCATTCTCATCGCCGTTTAAGCCAATGTTACTTTGCTTAAAATCCGAATGCGTATTGTATACAATGAATTCCAATGGATCCTCTAAACGATAGTCAAGAACCTTTTCGGTTTGAGGCAAAAGGATACCAATCTTTTTACCGCAATATTTTGCCAGTTCTTCGCCTCCTTGGTAGAAATAACAATTGTAGGTGGGGTAACGGAAATATTGCCAAAAAAAACCTCGATACTGAACCCGGTTTTTGCCAAAATCGACCATTGAACCGTTGTAAAATTGGGCATTCACCGTTTTTACGGCAATAACTAACAGAATATATAGCAGTAGTTTTTTCAAAAATGAGTGTATAGGCTCTAAAAGTACAAAGTTAGATTATAAAAATGGGCGCTATTTCAGTAAAAAAGGGAATTACGGTTAATTTAGCAAACTTCAAGTTGCGTTATGGTAAAAGTTAAGAGTGTTACTTGCAATGCTTTTCAGGAAAATAGCTATGTTCTATACGACGGAACAGGCGAGTGCGTGATTATAGACCCTGGTGTGAGTTCAGATTATGAGGAAACCATGCTGTGTAGAATGATTTCGGAAGACGAGCTGAGTCCAGTATTGCTTTTAAATACGCATTGCCATATCGATCACATACTTGGAAATAAATTCGTGGCCAATAAATTTAAGCTAACGCTGGGTATTCATCAGGGGGAGCAAATAATTTTGGATGCCGCAGCCGAAAGGGCAGTGGCTTGGGGTATACCCTACACACCTTCACCCAAGCCGGGTTATTATATTAAAGAAAATCAGGTGCTAACGTTTGGTACGAGCCAACTGGAGGTGCGATTTGTGCCTGGACACGCACCAGGGCACATTGTGTTCGTTAACCACGCCAACCGATTTGTAATAGCGGGCGATACCCTGTTTAAAGGAAGTATTGGTCGCACCGATTTACCGTTTGGGAACTTTGATGTATTGGAAAAGGCTATCAAAAGTCAGCTCTACTCATTGCCAGACGATTATGTGGTATACCCAGGCCACGGAGTCCCAACCACTATTGGCTTGGAGAAAAAGACCAACCCCTTCGTAAGACCCTGATTTTTTGGAACAACTAAATGGTTCCGTTTCCTTCTGGCTCTGGTGCAAATTTCTTTTGGTAATCTCTTCTGCTCGCGTTAATTACCTCAAGTGCCTCTTCACGTCCATATATCCCAGCAATTTCACAGGTTGGAGCACCTTCACCGGGAATATTTTTGTAGGTTAGGAAATAATGACGCAGTCGGTTTACCAAGGCGGCTGGACAATCGGATAAATCTTTCCACGATTCAAATACCTCATCGCCTTTTAAAATTGCAATGATTTTATCGTCGGCTTCTCCCTTATCAATAAGTCGAATTCCACCAATTGGAATGGCCTGAAGGATAATGTTGCCGTGGGAAATATTGCGCTCGGTTAATACGCAGATGTCCAAAGGATCATGATCACCGGTTGCAATTTCGCGCCCAGAGTGATGGCGAGCCAATTGCGCCACTTCTTCATCGCAATAGGTTTGTGGCAAAAAACCGTATAAGGCCGGTACCAGGCTGGAAAACTTTTGTGGGCGATCTATTTTTAGGTAACCCGATTCTTTATCAATTTCATATTTCACCGTGTCGGTGGGAACAATCTCAATAAAGGTGGTAACCACGTTTGGGGCTTGATCACCAATTGAAATACCATGCCAAGGATGGGCTTTGTAATAGGATGTGTTCATTAATTGTAAATAAAAAACCCTGAATAACAGGGTTCTAGTTTTATTGTTTTGAGTTGGTAGGCAGGGGTAGCCAGTTTATACCTTTAAAGAATTGATCGATTCGTCTTTCAATTTCGTTTAGTGCTTCAGGAACTTCACCATTGTTATTGGTCACTTTTAGTTTTTCATTTCCTAGGTGGAGGTAAAAAACAACACCAGGTAAATCAGGAATACCGGCATCATACATTGGGTTAAAACGAAAATACCCAGCTTCCTTTGCTTCTCGGCATATCTGCATTACTTCATTGATGTCAACATATTGGTAATTCATGCCCTGTGGGAGCACGTGGTATCGACCATTGAAAGTAGCATAACCACTACTGTATACGCTTATTTCGAAACTGGGGCACTTGCCAAAGCAAGGTGTTCTGGCAAAAGTAAGCACCAATGAATCTTCTTGATTTTGAGAAGCTGGGTTGTTGGTAGAAGCGGTCACTGGCGAAGCGGCCACTGCAGGTGTTGAAACCACGGTGGCTTGCTTGCTTTTACAACTCGGTAAAAAAGTGAAGGTCGATAGACCGGTCATCAATAGGAAAAGCGTTGTTTTCATAAGTATTTTTTTACCAGATTTTCAATAACCGTGCCGTCTATTAGTTGGGCAACTTTATTCCACGTTTTTTAGCCATGTCTTCCATTTTTTTCTGGAATTTTGATTTGCTGGCAGGTTTTTTCTTGTTGTGCTCTATGGTTTCCAATATTTTTTTCTCGTCAACAAAGTACTTTCTAATAATTACGGTTTGCGCCATGGTAACTAAGTTGGCGGCTAGGTAATAGTAACTTAAACCCGAAGAAAAACTGTTGAAGAAGAACAACATCATAAACGGGAAAATGTTCATGATAATACGCATGTCAGGCATTCCTGGTTGTGGTGCCGGCATGTTGGTGTTGTTCATTCGGGTATAAAAGAAGGTAGATGCACACATTAATATGGTAAACAAGCTGACATGGCTACCATACATTGGGATGTTAAAGCCCAGATTCAAAATACTATCGTAGGATGAAAGGTCGTCTGCCCAAAGGAAAGCCTGGTGTCTCAGCTCGATGGATGCCGGAAAGAAGCGGAACATGGCATACAAAAACGGCATTTGAATAAGTACCGGAATACAACCAGCTAAAGGATTAACCCCTGTTTGACGATACAGGCTCATTACTTCCTGCTGCTTCTTCATGGCATCGGCATTCTTAAACTTTTCGTTGATGGCGTCAACCTCTGGTTTCAGAATACGCATTTTGGCACTGCTCTGATAGTTTTTGTAAGTAAGCGGAACCAATAGCATTTTAATGGCAATGGTAAGTAGCAGAATGGTAACCCCCACGCCAAGGCCAATCCAATTAAGACCTATAAATAGGTAGTAAATGAAGTACTTGTTTACAATACCGAAAATACCCCAACCGTAGTCAATGATGCGGTCAAATTGGTCAACTTCGGTAGCCTTAAGGGTGTTGAATTCGTTTGGGCCAAAGAATAATTTTAGCGCCACGCTATTGTTGCCAACTGAAGCCATTGGTAGGGTAAGGTGTGCCTCATAAATTTTATTGGTGGCACTATCGGTTGGTGTAACAATTTTCAGTTTCGAATTTTCAGCTGGAAAACCTTCTTTTGAAATTACCGCAGCGGTGAAAAAGTATTGCTTGAAGGCAACCCAGTTAGTAGCCTGCTCCATTTCTTCTTCATCTTCTTCTGATGTTTCAGACAGGTAATCGCGGTCATCACCAACGGTTTTGTAAAATACTGAACTTCTTTGACGTTCAATCAATAATGATTTTTCGTTCGGTTGGCCTGCTGCCTTCCAATGAAAAGCCAATTTTTTAGCGGGATCCAACACGCCGTTTAAGTTGCGTGTGTTAATCTGAAAGTCAATTAGGTATTGGTCACCCTTAATGGTATAAATCAGTTCCAGGTATTCGTTTGGGTTGCTGGTGTTTAGGCGGTAAGCAATCGTAGCTGTTTCGCTTCCACTAATTTTGGCAGGTGCTTGGGTTGATGCAAAGTAAAAATCTTGGGTATTGAAATTGCCCTTTCCGTTTATTGGCAAATCGAAACCAAATAAAGCCGAGTCAACTTTAAACAGGTGAATTGGTTTTCCACCAAATGTTTTGTATTCCTTCAGTTGAACATCCTTTAACCGACCTCCTCGATTAGAAAAAGTAAGTTTTAGTTTGTCAGTTTCAACTACGGTTTCTTTTTCTGTTCCTGTGGTTGCTGGTGCAAAAGCGCCAAATTTTGCAGTCAAAACAGCATTTTCAACTGCGGTAGCAGCGCTGTCGTTTACAACGATACTATCTGAGGCACCAATGGTTGCGGGAGAACTTGTTATTGAATTAGCTGTTGGAAGGCTGGTTGTAACTTCAACCTTTGCAATGCTATCTTGAACTTGTTTTTGTAAGGCGGCTTCTTCGGCACTAGGGTTCATCCATATTCCGTAACCCACCAAAATACCCATTATTAATAGTAGGCCTATAATCGAATTTCTATCCATGAGAACTAGTTGTCTGCTTTTAAAAGCCGCAAAAGTAGCTAAAGCAATTTCATTGGCCTAAATTATTTGCCTTTCGTTTTGTGCCAAAATGCCCGATGTGCCCAAAAAGAAAGGGTGTTGCGTTGGCAACACCCTTTCGGAAATAATAGATAAGTGAAAACTTATTCTACAATCAGTTTGTGTGTTATGGTTTGGTTACCAACCTTAACCATCAGCATATAAATACCGCTGCTTAAGTTGCTGGTTAATCCACCTAATGCTAAGGTTTGCTCACCTTCAGTCATCATGTTTCTAGGTGTGCTGCCAATTACTTTACCGGTAATGTCGGTAAGCTGAACATTAACCGCAGCTTCGTTGGTCAAGTAGAATTTCAATACTGATTCGTGAGTAACCGGGTTAGGGAATACCGAGAAGTTGGATTGATCCAATTGTACCTCATCAATATTGGTGCTTGTTCTTGGTCCAATAAAGAAATCATCGATGTACATGTTGTTACTGGCGGTAGCCGATGTGTAACGGAAACGGAAACGGATATTATCCTTAGCCAAAGAAGAAGTGATTGGAATATCAATTTGCTTCCACTGAGATTTACCGGCTGGTTTGAAATCGGTTGATACAAAACCAGCGGTGTATAATTCAGCTTTTTTCAACGTTTTTACAGTAATCCAAGATGATTGACCACAGTTGGTAGAGTATTCAAGAACCAAACTGTCTAACATATTGTTGACCGTGGTGGCTCTTGTGGCGCCAGCTAACTTAAATGAAACCCGATAAGAAGTATCTACACCAGCTAGTTTGAAGTTTGGTGTATATAGGTAGTCTTTGTCACCCATTCCATCTCTAAGGCTAATACCGCCGGTAGCGTTGAAACCATTTATTTTTGCAGATTGGGTGTCGTAATAACCAGTGTTGGTAACTGCTTCAAACAAAGTTTGGTTGTTTTCTGGGTTTTCAGAAATCCAGCTATCGCCAATAACGCCGGCGTTGGCAAACGACTCGATATAAGGAACACTAACCGAGTTGTCAACATCAGAAACGTAAATTGCTTTGGTTTTAGTTTTTGTATCAGAACCTTGAGCGTTTGTGACTGTTAACGTCACCATTTTCCAACCGCCAGTAGTAAATTTAACTGCTGGATTTGCCTGGCTCGAAGTTGCTGGAACACCATCTTGGAAAGTCCAAGCATAGGTATCAACAAACGCACGAGAAGGATCGGCATTGAAAGTAGTAAGGTTGTTGGTGCAAATAATTGGCTTGTTGTGGAAATCGGAAATTGGTGAACAAACCACATTGGTAATGCCGTCGGTACCAGTAGCCGCAAGCGTAGCAGGCTTCCACAATACATTTCTGGCAGCAACCGGAGCTGCCAATGTTTCTCTCATTCTAGCCGACTGACCTTTGGTGAACATTTTAGAGCAATAGGCATACTCCATATAGTTTTCCACATTCTCAATCAATGCAGGGCCACCGTCAAAAAGAACATCATCCAAACCAAATGTTCCGTTTGCATCTTCGCCATAGAATCCGTAAATCCGGATGGTTACTGTTGAAGTTTTTTGATTTATAATGTTTCCGAAAGGAATAGTTGAAACATTTAAAACACCAGCGGTATCATTTTTAATGAACAATACGTTGCCGACAGTATCAACCGGTGAACTGTTAGGCATTTTTTGTGTCAAATCTATGTTACTTGCAAAGTTGTTTAAACTTGTCCGAATGGCAAATGCGCGAGGGCCGGTAGCATTTCGGTGTATTTTTAAGCTTACGCCGTTAACGGTTAGTTTGTTAGCGTATTTCGGTGTAAACGAAATTTCGTAGTATTTGTTGACATCAACCGTTTGGCTTGTATCAAAAGATAAGGTTCCATTGGTGGCGCCAGTTGGCCATCCGGTAAAAACAAAGGCGGTGTCAGAAACTGAGTTTGCCGATACACCAACCGCTTTAAACGGCACAATGATACCGCCACGATTAATGAAAATGGCGCTATCGGCCTTGGCGGTGTCAATGTCGGTGCTACCAGAGTTGGTGGTAACCTTGTTAAATTGGAAAGGGAAGAATGCTGCTACATCACACACGGCGTCTTTAAGTCTGGTTTGACATGCGCCAATTGAGTGGCCTTTTGTCTCTGGAGTATCGCCAACGGCATCGTCTCCGCATCCTACTTCTGGGTCGTTGGTTCCGCCCCAGGTGTGGTCCAGGTTAAGGTAGTGACCCACTTCATGGGTAAGGGCTCTTGAGGTTCCTGCGGAACCTTGTCCTATCGATCCAATGTATTCTGGCAAGATAATGATACCGTCTATTTTGCTAAATGGGCCATCTACTGAACCTGGCTTGTAGGCATAACCAGCAACACCTTCCGGCATTTTGTTGACCACCCATACGTTTAGGTAATGACTTCTGTCCCAAGAGTTTAGTTTTGCACGGTCACCGCCAATATTTGCCTCGGCCGAAGAAACACGAACAATACCGTTGGTGCAGTTTCCGTCGGGGTCTTTGGTAGCCAATACAAACTTCAGAAGTGTATTGCCAATTACATTTTTAAACTCAGCAACTACCGATGAGGTATCGGCATTTCTCATTTGATAATCCCTGTTTAAGATTTCCACCTGATTAACGATTTGAGCATCGGTGATGTTCTCAGACCCCCACTGGTGAATAATGTGAAAAACAATAGGGATAGTTAAGGTGTCAGTATACACAGTATCCGCACCTTTTTTGTGCCCATTGGCAAATAGTTTGCGAATTAGCGCATCCGCTTCTTTTTCTTGCTGGGCAATTTCTGGATGCTCCTGAAGCAAGCGCTGATGAGCCTTTGTATATCCACAGTTTAGTTGATCTTGCGCAAAGCTGCCAAAACTGGCTATTAAACCAAAACAAGCTGCTAAACCAAGCTTTAAGTACATGTTTTTCATTCGTAAATGTTTAATAAAACGGGGGCAAGGTAATAATAAATTAACTCTGGGATAAGTGGTGGTTTTAGAAAAAACGCATCAAATATTGTTTAGTCTAGGGTTTCTAAATGGACAAGGTGGATTGAATTTTGCAATTTTCTTTCCTTGTTTAACGCTAAGTTGTAGCGATTAGAAGTGGTTCGTGTGTACGGAGGCATTCGGTAATAGGAGCTGAACTTATCTCTTATCTTGTAAGCCAAAGAAATACTGTTCGTTTGAAAAAAAGTAACATTAGTCGAAAGTAAAACAATACTTATGCTAACTATTTAACATTTCGTATAAAGGTAATTCTTGAATCTGGCTCAATGCGGTGAAGGACTCATTCATTTTAAAAGTAAGGTGTTGCAACCCATTGCTAATAATAAGGTGTGGAACACGAAGCAGGGTATTGTAGCGCGCTACCTGATTAAAGGTTTCCTGAGTAAGTGTTACATCGGATGCCTTACATTCTATAATTACCTGAGGGGGGTGACCGGCCATAATATCAAATCGACGAGTTAAGCCATTTAAGTTGAAACTTTTTTCGACGGCAATTAAGCTTTGCGGAAAATTATGGTGATTAATTAAGTGATGCAACCAGTGTTGCCTAACCCATTCTTCAGGAGTTAATAATACCCATTTTTTGCGAACCAAGTCCCAAACCTGAAGCTTAGAATCGGCTCTTCGAATTGGCAGCTGATATGTGGGTAAGTTAAGTTTTGGGAACACGCTGTAAAGGTACATTTTCTTAACAGTGGTTGATAATTTTATGATACAGATTGCCTTATATAACTTACTTTTCGGAGCTTTTAAAATTAGAAATGGCAAAGAAAGAGGCCGGTTTATCGTTTGATGATGTGATGCTCAATCTTAAGCAGGGTAAATTTTCCCCGGTTTATTTTTTGTGTGGCGAAGAGACCTATTTTATTGATGAGATAAGTGACTTTATTGCTAATTCGGCCCTGAACGAAAATGACAAGGCCTTCAATCAAACCATCGCTTACGGTAAAGATTTAGATGTTCCAACCCTGCTTTCGGCCGCAAAAAGATTTCCAATGATGGCTGAACGCCAGGTGGTAATTGTAAAAGAGGCGCAGGAAATTAAAAAACTGGAAGACATTGAATCGTATATTTCCAATCCAATGTTGTCGACCATTTTGGTGGTTTGCTACAAGTATAAAAAGCCAGACGGCAGGGGTTCATTTGCGAAAACACTAAAAAAGGAAGCGATTTACTTTGAGGCTGATAAAATGTACGATAATCAGCTTCCGGGGTGGATTGGTAAGTATGTCAAACAGCATGAATATAAAATTTCCGATCAGGCCATTCAATTGCTTGCCGATAATATTGGTAACCATTTACACTCAATCGTCAACGCCCTCGATAAATTAATTATTCTGTTGCCCCCAAAAGGGGAAATAACCCCAAAACTGATTGAAGAGAATATTGGCATCAGTAAAGATTTTAACGTGTTTGAGTTGCAAAAGGCAGTGGGCGAAAAAAACATCCTTAGGGTAAATCAAATAGCTAATTATTTTGCGGCCAATGAAAAGGATAATCCGTTGGTGGTGACCATTGGCATTTTATATGGTTTCTTTAGTAAAATTATGCTGTTTCATTATTTACCCGATAAATCTAAAATGTCAGTGGCTGGAGCATTAAAGATAAATCCTTTTTTTTATGATGATTATGCCCGAGCGGCTAAAAATTATAGCGCATCAAAAACCCTTAGAATTGTTAGTTACTTGCGTGAATACGATTTGAAATCGAAAGGCTTGGGTGCCACCGGGGCAGTTTCGGCAGGAGCCCACCTTCGAGAACTACTTTTTAAAATAATGCATTGACGGGGTAACCCCCGCATAAAATTAACAACCGTTCGAAGTAAGAATTTTTTATCTTGCCGACCCTAAAATGACTTTGATGAATCCAAATCAAAAAAACAGAAAACATTTTCTACTTCTTTTATTATTAACCCTTCTTACTGCTGGGGCTTGGGCTCAAACCGGTGTGGTTCGTGGTTTTGTTTACGATAAAAAAACAGGCGAACCCGTTATTTATACCAATGTGTATTTAGATGGAACCAGTTTTGGCATTGCTACCGATGTAAACGGGTATTTTTCTATTACCAAGGTAACCCCGGGTAAATACAAACTGACGGTTTATTCGCTTGGTCACGACAAGTTTCAAGAGGATATAGAAGTATTTGCCGATAAAATATTGAACAAAAAGGTGTTTTTAATACATAGTTCGGTGGATATTGGTACCGTAGAAATTAGTGCGGAAAAACAAGAGGCAAAAACCGATGTAAAAATGTCGGTTGCGAAAATAACCCCGAAGGAGATTAAATCACTTCCTTCAGTAGGTGGTGAACCAGATATTGCTCAGTATTTACAGGTTCTTCCGGGTGTAATTTTCACCGGTGATCAAGGAGGTCAGTTGTACGTTCGTGGTGGATCTCCAATCCAAAATAAGGTCTTGTTGGATGGGATGGTAATTTACAATCCTTTTCACTCCATTGGTCTTTATTCGGTTTTTGACACCGATGTGATAAAAAATGCTGACGTTTATACTGGTGGTTTTGGTGCAAAATACGGTGGTCGTATCTCAGCAGTAATGGATATTACGACCCGCGATGGTAATAAAAATGATCTTTCCGGAAAATTGAACGTTAGCCCATTTGGGGTAAAAGCATTGTTGGAAGGGCCATTGAAAAAAATGAACGACAATGGCGGATCTATTTCCTTTATTCTATCTGGGAGAAGCTCTTATTTGAAGCAGACCTCTAAAATCTTCTACAACTATGTGAACAAAGGTGGTGAAGGGCTACCTTTTAACTTTGGTGACCTTTATGGAAAAATCTCCATGAATTCGGGCTCAGGAAGTAAAATCAACTTTTTTGGATTTAATTTCACAGATAAAGTAAGATACCTCGGGATTTCTGATTTAGGTTGGAAGAACTACGGTGCCGGTTCAAATTTCGTGCTGGCTCCTGCCGGAAATCCGGTATTAATTGAAGGGAATTTCTCGTATTCGAAGTATGGAATTGGCTTAGAAGAACCTGGTTTGCAAAATAGAAAAAGTGAAATCAGCGGATTCAATTTTGGGCTAGATATAACCAATTATCAGGGTAGTAATGAAATGAAGTTTGGTATTCAGGTACTAGGTTTTTCGACCGATTACAGCTTCTTAAATGCAGCTGGGGCAGAAGTTAGTCAGGTTGAAAACACCACCGAATTGGCGGCCTACGGGTCGTACAAACTAACTGCAGGTTTGTTGGTTATTGAACCAAGCCTACGGATCCATTACTATGCTTCGCTAGATGAAATGCCCTTTGAGCCAAGAATTGGTTTCAAGTATAACATTTCTGAGTTCGTTCGCTTTAAGGCTGCCGGTGGTTATTATTCTCAAAACTTAATCAGTGCCAATTCTGACAGAGATGTGGTAAACCTGTTCTACGGGTTTTTATCGGGTCCTGAAAACTTGCAGAAAAAATATACCAATTACGATGGCGAAGTGGTTGATAGAACCTCAGCATTGCAAAAGGCAAGACACGCTGTTGTCGGTTTCGAGTTTGATGTCACAAAAAGGTTGAACGTGAATATTGAAGGATACTATAAGTTCTTTACGCAGTTAACCAATACAAACAGAAACAAAGTGTATCCCGATGATGCCGAACACGCATTGGAACCGGAGATTTTAAGAAAAGACTTTATTATTGAAACAGGAACCGCTAGGGGGGTTGATTTTGTAGCTAAGTATTCTGGTAATCATCTGAATGTATATGCTGTTTACTCGTTGAGTAAGGTAGATCGTTTTGACGGTGTGCAAAAATACCTTCCTGTTTTTGATCGCAGACATAACGTTAACACCGTAATCACGTACAATTTTGGTAAGAACAGAAGCTGGGAATGCAGTGGTCGCTGGAATTTTGGTTCTGGTTTCCCATTTACGCAAACCAAGGGTTTTTACGAAAAACTTGATTTCTCAGGTGGTGCTAATACCAATGTAGGGACAACTAACGGCGATTTGGGTATTCTTTATGCTGAATTTAACAAGGGTCGCCTACCAACCTATCATCGTTTAGATGTAAGCGTTAAGAAAACCATCAAAATTAAAGAACGCTCTTCATTAGAAGTTGGTGGAGGGATTTCAAACGTTTACAACCGCGAAAATATTTTCTATTTTGACCGGGTTAGAGGAACTAGGGTAAACCAGTTGCCTATTTTACCAAGTATTAATATTAGCTTTTTGTTTTAAGCTTTAAAAACCACCTTCGGGTGGTTTTTTTATGTTTTTCGTTTTGCTGTCGCTGATTTATTTTCTTGGGAAGGTGTTTAACTAATTTCCCGCCGAGTTAGGATGGCTGCGTTTTTGTCCTAACTTTGCGCCCCGTAGTTACATTTTTTTCTAAGCATTTATGACAACCAAGTACATCTTCGTAACGGGCGGGGTTACCTCATCATTGGGTAAAGGAATTGTTGCCGCTTCATTGGCCAAACTTCTTCAATCCAGAGGATTCTCTGTTACCATTCAAAAACTCGATCCATACATCAACATCGATCCGGGTACACTTAACCCTTACGAACATGGCGAGTGCTTTGTAACCGAAGATGGTGCGGAAACCGATTTGGACCTTGGTCACTACGAACGATTTTTAAATACGCCAACTTCTCAGGCCAATAACGTAACTACCGGCCGCATTTACCAAACGGTTATTGAAAAAGAGCGGAAGGGTGAGTTTTTGGGAAAAACCGTTCAGGTTATTCCTCACATTACCGACGAGATTAAACGCAGAATTCAACTGCTTGGCCAAAAAGGCATATATGAATTTGTTATTACCGAAATAGGTGGAACAGTAGGCGATATCGAATCGCTGCCGTTTTTGGAAGCCGTTCGCCAAATGAACTGGGAGTTTGAAAAAGATTGTTTGGTTATTCACCTTACTTTAATCCCTTATGTTACTGCAGCCGGTGAATTGAAAACCAAACCTACTCAGCATTCTGTAAAAGGAATGCTTGAATTGGGTGTTCAACCCGATGTTTTGGTTTGTAGAACCGAACACCCGCTAAATGAAGGAATAAAAAATAAAGTGGCCTTGTTTTGTAACGTGACGAAAGAGTCGGTTATTGAAGCCATGGATGCAGGTACCATTTACGATGTGCCTTTGTTGATGCAAGCCGAGCACCTTGACGAGGTGGTACTTAAAAAATTAGGCTACAGCAACTTCCCCGAACCCGATTTAACTTCGTGGAACGATTTTCTACAACGCTATAAAAACCCAAAACACAATGTAACCATTGGTATTGTGGGGAAATATGTTGAATTGGCCGATGCCTATAAATCTATTTCGGAAGCCCTGCACCATGCCGGTGCGCAAAACGAAACCAAGGTTCATGTAAAATGGATCCACTCGGAAGACGTAACCGAAAAAAATGTAACCAAGGTATTTGCAGGAATTGACGGTATTTTAGTTGCGCCGGGCTTTGGTGAACGCGGTATAGAAGGAAAAATTGAAACCATTAAATATGCCCGCCTTAACAAGGTTCCTTTCTTTGGGATATGCCTGGGCATGCAGTGTGCCGTTATAGAATTTGCCCGAAATGTATTGGGTTACCCCGATGCGCATAGCACCGAAATGGATGCCAAAACCATACATCCGGTTATTTCAATGATGGATGGCCAGAAAAAGGTGACCAACAAGGGTGGTACCATGCGTTTGGGGGCTTATGCCTGCCAATTGAAAGACAATACGCTTGCTAAAAACATATATGGACATACCGACATATCTGAACGTCACCGACACCGCTACGAGTTTAACAGCTTGTACCAGCAAAAGTTTGAAGCTGCCGGTATGATAGCCAGCGGGATAAACCCGGAAAATAAACTGGTGGAAATTGTAGAAATTCCTACCCATCCTTATTTTATTGGTGTACAGTTTCACCCAGAATACAAAAGCACGGTAGCCAATCCGCATCCGTTATTTGTCAACTTTGTAAAAGCTGCGCTTGGGGTTAAAGAATTGGTTCAAGCTTAAATAAAAGACATTTTATTTTTTTAAAAGCCACGCTGTTTCTGGGTGGCTTTTTTGTTATAATCTCTTTTTCACAGTTTTAACCAGCAAGTACTTAACCGAAAAAAACAAGACCGGAAATAGGGGAATAACCACCAATAACCAAGCTACTACTGCAAACAAAGTAGCATCCCACAAGGTAATAATGGCTTGCCAGGTATTTTCTTTTAGCAGATTTAATATTTGGGGAATGGAAAAGGGTAAGGGCTTACTGTTGAAAATCCATTCGCCCATTCTTATTAACGGCAGGTAAACCGCAAAAATGATTGGATAGGCCAGGTTGTTTATTAATAGCACTGCTCCAGGATTAAGCCGGAGCAACCAAATAACCAAAAGGCATAATAATGTATGTGAGCCAAATACCGGGAAAAAGGACAGCAAAAACCCCAACGTGAGGGCCAGCGAAAGTTGTTTCGGACTTATGCCTTGTCGTAACAAATGAAAAAGCGGAGTAATCAGCTTTCGTTTCAACCAATTATCCCGCGGTTCCATGTTTAAGGCAAAATTAGAGCAGCGAAGTTATTTTTTCGCTGGTTGGCGAGGTGGCGCTATAGAATACATCCACCAAATAGCCATTCTCGTCAATTAAGTATTTCTGGAAATTCCATTTTACCGATGAATCCAGTTTGCCGTTTTTCGATTTCTCGGTAAGCCAGCTATAAATAGGGTGTTGCCCGGTTCCTTTTACCTCAATTTTTTCCGTTAGCAAAAAGGTTACGCCAAAGTTTTTTTCGCAAAAACTGGCAATTTCCTTTTCCGAGCCGGGTTCTTGTTCGCCAAACTGGTTGCAGGGAAAACCTATTATTACCAGATTTTCTTTGTGGGCTTTATACAGCTCTTCCAACTCTTTGTATTGCTTGGTATAGCCACATTCCGAAGCCACGTTTACCAGCAACATATTTTTGCCTTTAAACGCGGCTAGGTTTATTTCTTTGCCGTCAATTCCTTTTATGGAGTATTCGTAAATGGAAGTTACTGGTGCTATTTTGTCAGCGCCTCTCGATTTTGAAAAACTAAAGAAACTAAATACCAGGGCGCTAATGCTCGACATAATAAGGATGCTTACTAAAAGTGATTTTTTCATAAAGATGTGGGCGAAGTTACACGATTAGATTGTTGGGGCGCACATAAACCAATTGCATAACATTAATATTTCGCATGGTAAATGCGGCTTCGCAGTAGCAAAGGTAGTAATTCCACTTGCGGATAAAGCGGTCGTCAAATCCTAGTTGCTTAACTTCTTCAAGTTTAGTGTTGAATTTTTGGTGCCATAACTTTAATGTTTTGGCGTAGTGCAAACCAATGTCCTTTACATCAACCAAGGTTAAGTCACTGGTTTGGTTTACGGCCTTATTTATAGCACCAATGCTGGGTAGCAACGATCCCGGAAAGATGTGTTTTTGAATCCAGTCGACCCCTTTTTTTAGTTCGGCATAACGACTGTCGGGGCAGGTAATGACCTGCAGGGCAACAATACCCTGCGGAGTAAGCAGCTGGTGAAGCTTTTTAAAATAAACCGGTAGGTATTTGGCGCCAACAGCTTCGAGCATTTCGATGGAAACAATTTTGTCAAATTTTCCTTCCACAAAACGATAGTCTTTCAGTTGCACAGTAACCAGGTGGTCAATGCCTTTTGCCTTCATTTTTTCTATGGCCAATTTTTGCTGCTCGGCCGAAAGGGTTACGGTGGTTACCTTGCAGCCATAGTTTTCGGCCATAAAGGCGGCCATGCTTCCCCAGCCGGTGCCTATTTCCAGCACGTGGTCGGTGGCTTGCAATTTAAGCTGGCGGCATAACCGGCCATATTTAGCCATTTGTGCCGCTTCCAATGCCGTGCTCTCATCTTCAAAAATGGCGGCACTGTAGGTCATGCTATCGTCCAGCCATAGACTGTAGAAATCGTTGCCCAAGTCGTAATGCTCGCTAATGTTTTTGCGTGAGCCGTTGGGGTTGTTCCTTCTGGCAAAGTGTTTTAATTTGTTCACCAGGTTCAATAGGTTTAAACCTATCTTTTTGCCTGTACTGCCCGAAAGTGTGGGTACTTGAGCTACATTCAGCAATACCCAATTTACAAAATGGGTAATGTTGGTGGTGTCCCAATCGCCATCTACGTAGGATTCGCCAAAGCCTACATCGCCGTACAACACAAATTTTTTAAAACATTCGTAGTTGTGAAAGGTAAGGTTGGCTTCAACCTCGTTGCCCCGACCAAAGGTTAACATCGAACCGCAAGGAAGCGTCACATCCAAACGGCCTAATGGCATTTTGTTCATTATTCCCAGCGTTAAGCGCTCGTAAATGGATTTGGGTTTGTAGTATCCTGATAGTGTTGCTGACATAATTATCCGAATAGGCACCTTATGGTAAATATAAGGTCAAAAAGTGGTTAATTAAGGCTATCTACGATATTTTGGTTTTTATGGATTTGTGCTTACGCATAACTTGTTGCTGCAATTCGGGATTGGCCGCCTTGGCATGAAACGGTATTTTTTTTAACCAAAGTTTAAAGGCCTGCCAATGAATAAGCGCAATAACCCGCAAGGTTATGAACGGAAAACGTAAAAAACTCGCCAATACCGAACCAAAAGTCATTGCTTTTCGGTTTCCGGTAAGGGTACTAATAAAAAACCGTTGGTTGTCGTGGTAATCGTCAATTCGGATGTTCAGTTTTTCGCCGGGAATAGCAACCTGGAAATCAAATTCGTCATCGAGATTGGTAAAAGGCGAAACGTAAAAATGTTTTTTGATACGCAGATTGAACTGGTCGGTAGTAAAATCGGTAAGCAGAAAAGGCTTTAGCTCGTAATAGGTGTTGCCCACTTCGGCAATGCTACACAAGGGTGAACCATCGGGGTTAAAGCAGAAATAAAACGAAACGGGATTGAACAGATAACCCAGCGTGCGCAGGTTTGTGAGCAAAAATATTTTTCCGCCAATCCAGTTAACCCCATTGGCTTTGAGGTAGCTTATGACATTTTCTTTGTTGCTTTTGGTGTTTGTTTCACCGAGCAAATGGTCACGGTCGTAAAAACTAAACAGATTGAAGCGGTTATAGCTTACCAGTTTGGTTTTTGCGTTAAGCTGTTCCAATTCGTCCAAATCTAACCACCACATAAATAAGCGATAATTAAATTTGTGCACCTTGGGGCTAAACCGGTGGTGCATGACCAAACAACTATAAAGTGCCGATTGCAAATTGGTTTCCTTAAATATACGTTAAGGCATGTAGGTTGGTTTTGCTTCCATCATTTTTCCGGTTAGCTCCTCACAAAGCCTTACCGCACTTAATAAGGCATCTTCATGAAAACCGTTTCTAAAGTAACTTCCACAGAAATAAATATTGTCTTCGGAATTTAATAAAGGCAATTTGGTCTGAGCCCGGTACGCATCAACCGTAAATATTGGATGGTCGTATTCAATAGTTTTTAGCACTTTTTTCGGGTCTACAAGCCCAGGGTCGTTGATGGAAACAAAATACTCCATCTTTTCGCTAACCGCCTGCAGTTTGTTCATGGAGTAGATGGTGCTGGTTACCAGTTGCTCATCCTTTTTTAGAATTAAATAGTTCCAAGCGCTCCAAACCTTTTTGTTTTCGGGCATTACCGAATCGTCGGTATGCAACGTGGCAATGTTTTTCTGATACTGAAAAACACTTAACAACTGTTGTTGCATTTCCGATGGATAGTGGAGAGCTTTTAAACTTTGGTCGGCATGACCCGCCATGATTACTTTGTCGAACAGGAATTTTTCACCGGTGTGCGTGGTAACCTGAATTTTATCGGCAACTTTTTCCACCCACTGCACTTTGGTGTTAAGTTTAATGCGGTCTTTAAACGGAGCAATGAGCTTGTCGCGGTACTGCCAGCTGCCGTTGTGAACGGTATACCATTGGTATTGGGTTGATAAGCCAAGTAAGCCGTGATTGCGGAAAAATTTAATTAATGCCTCTGCCGGAAATTGTAAGGTTATATCAGTTGGGGTGCTCCACAGGGCCGAGCTCATCGGAGCAAGGTATTTGTAGATGAAATCTTCGTCAAATCCTTTTTTAATGCAATAATCGAGCATCGATAATTCGCTGGCTCGGCCGGTAATTAAATCTTCTTCGGCTTCCCGGTTGAAACGTCTTATTTGCAACAACATATTAAAATAGCGGGAATTCAAAATGTTCTTGCGCTGGGCAAATAAGCCATCCAGGCCAGACCCCGAGTACTCTAATCCGGTAGGGCGGTGCTGCACCCCAAACGACATCTCACATTTTTTGGTCGCTACGCCTAAATCGGAAAAAAGCTTAGTAAGATTTGGGTAAGTAATATGGTTGAAAACGATGAACCCCGTATCGATAGGGATTTGTTTATCGCCCTCGGTAACGGTAACCGTGTTGGTGTGTCCACCTACATAATCGTTCTGTTCAAATAAAGTAATGTCAAAATGTTTTTGCAAGAAATGTGCGCATCCCATTCCCGCAATTCCAGTGCCTACAATGGCAATTTTTTCCATATAATAAATCTCGTAAGGAGGTTGCAATATAAATATTAAGCAAGGCCGAAACTAGTAAAGTCAATAATGACGCTGCTTTTTAAAATGACTATTGTTCAGTATTTTTAGAAAAAAGGTAATGACACACCATCCATTCGTTGCCTTTGTTGTAACCCCAAAGTTCGGCACAGGCCATGTAAAAAATACGCCAGTAAACCCACCATTGGGTAACATGCTCTTTGCCATAAGTGTCTTCAAAAATGGGAAGTATAGCAGCTTTGTTTTTATCCATATTGGCTAGCCAATGGTTGGCTGTTTTTTCATAATGTTGGCCGTTTACTACCCAATGCTTGGTTATTCTTAAGTCTTGGTTGAAATAGTAATACAGGTGGTTGCTGGGCATGATGCCTCCTGAGAAAAAATACTTCGACATCCAGTCGGTTTCGTCTTTTACTTCAAAAAGGTAAGCCAGCGATTTGTGGGTAAACACATGAACAAAACATTTGCCGTCATCTTTTAAGAATTGGGCTACTTTTTTGAAAAGTAGTTTGTAGTTGCGCATGTGCTCAAACATTTCAACCGATACCACTCGGTCGAAGGTTTTGTCAATGTTAAACACATTCATGTCGGCGGTAATAACAGTAAGGTTGGTAATGCCTTGAAGCTTGGCTTGTTGGTCGATGTGCGCTTTTTGGGTGGCAGAATTGCTAACCACCGTAAAGCTACTTGCCGGATATTTTTTAGCCATAAAAAGCGATAATGAACCCCAGCCGCAGCCCAATTCCAACACTTCTTGTCCGTTGCTTAACTCGGCTCTGGTGCAGGTTAATTCCAGCATCACGTCTTCGGCCTCGTCAAGTGTTTCATTTCCCGTAGGGTAATAACAACAACTGTACTTTAGGTTTTTGCCCAAACAAAGCTGGTAAAATTGTGTCGGTACTTCGTAGTGCTGTTCGTTGGCATCAACGGTGTTTACAGCTATTGGACTTTGTGATAGAAACTTTACCAGTTCATTAAATCGTTCTTGCTGCGTTTCTTCATTTCCGGTGCTTTCTTCAATTAAGCGTTGTTTGAGCAGTGTTCTAATTCCTTTGCGAATTAAAAAATCAGGTACAAGGTCTGTTTCAACCAATGGCCAATAATTCATTTTTGTTTCTTTTTATGATTACGCTGATTTAATTGATTACGTTGATTGGTAATCTCAAAATCTGAATCGTGGACTTTCGAATCCATAATTTTTATTTTCAACATACAGTGACAAACCTTTGGAAGGCTCATTGAGACCGAAGAGAGCCTTCCAAAGGCGGGTTAACTTTCAACTTTTAACTTTCAAACTTTTAACCCGTTTAGGCGGTAAAGGGAAAAATTTGCTGGTTGTCTTCTGATAATCCAGGTATAACTCTCCTTTCGATTTAACGGCTTGCTCCTCGGTCATGGGTATTCCGGTAACTTTGAAAAGCAAATACAATATGGAAACAGGACAAATGATGGCTAGCCAACCATAAGGCGATGACCAAGCCATGGTGGCATAAGCAATCCAAATTAAAAATTCGAAAAAATAATTGGGATGCCGGCTCCAAGCCCATAAACCAGCATTGCACACTTGGCCTTTGTTTGTTGGGTTTTTCTTAAAGTTGGCCAATTGCTTATCAGCTATTGTCTCGCCAAGGATGGCCACCAGCCAAATACCAAAACCTGCTTTTTCTGACCAACTAATTGCAGTTGATGTGTTGGTCATCATGATAAAAAAGGGAATGGCCAAAAACACATTGCTGGCCGCTTGCATCATGTAAAACCAAAAGAATTTTCCGTTTAAATTGTTGGCCCACTCTTTTCTTAAAGTTACGTATCGTCCATCTTCTACTTTAATGTGGCTGGCAATGCGAATCAACAAATGAATTCCTAACCTAATTCCCCAGCAGACTACTGCAACCAAAACCAGTAGTTTTCGGTCGGTAAACCCATTGGCCATAAAAAAGAGAAAAAGGGCAATAATTGGGAAGTTGAAACTCCAAACCACATCTACAATGCTAAAGTTGTCTATTGCCAGTGCAACAAGCCAGGTAAGCGACATAATAAGGCAGCAAAGCAGGGTGGTGGTAATTACCAAATAAAGCAGGCTCATGATTGCTTGGTAATTAAGGCAGCCAAACCTTCCTCTTTTTTAAGTCCAAAAAGCTTAAAAAGCACATACAATGCAGTGGCTGGACTACCCATTGCTGCAAGAAAAACAATCCACAAACCGGCTACCAGTTTATTCGTCTCCTTGTACCAAACCCAAAACGCAATGATTAAAAAGTTGGCGTAAAAATCCCAAAGTGTAGCACGAAACCAAGGGTAGGGGTCAATGCCGGGTTTTCCCCAATTGGCCATTAGGGTAAACAAATTACTTTTATTACTGGTGCTAATTATCTGGTAGCTCATTACTGCCAACAGCACAGCAAAAAACCCAATTAACGCTACTTTTTTCATAACAACTATAAGGCTAGTTATTAAAAGTAACGAATTGGGTTTAAGAAAAGATTTCTAAGCTAGTTATTTAGCCCGCTGAAGTTTTATAATTCTGGTCCAGGAAAGGACTTTAATGATTGGATAAGTTGGGTCGAACTCGTACCATTTCTGTGCAAAATTGGCGTTGTTGGCACTTTTGTGGTGATTGTTCTGAAACAATTCGCCCAGCATTAAAAAATCCCAAGGTAAGCTGTTTTTACTGTGGTCGCCATTTTCGTGGTTAGCATAACCGTATTTGTGTCCGCACCAGTTTACAATAGCTCCGTGTACCGGACCCATTAGGTAATGGATAGGAAGCAATAGGTATAAATACCACATGCCTTCCGGAACATAAACAATATAGAAAACGGTGTAAGCCACACCAAAAGCTACACGAACCGGCCAAAAATCACCAATGCGGTCTACTAACGACCAAGTAGGATAATTGCCTTCGAAAGCGCGTTCCGGCACTATTCGCTTGTTTACAAAGTCGTTGTAAATGGTTTTGGTAACCATCATCATTTGCCAAACATCTTTAAAAAAGTGTGGCGAGTGTGGGTCTTTTTCTGTGTCGCTATAAGCATGGTGCATACGGTGCATAATTGCATATGCACGTGGGTTTAAGAAAGAAGAACCTTGAGAAAGGAAGGAGATGGCGTAGAAAAATTTTTCCCAAAAAGGATGCATTTTAAACATCTTGTGAGAAGAGTAGCGGTGTAAAAAGAAAGTTTGACTAAAAAGTGAAACGAACCAGTGTGTTAAAAAGAAAATTAAAATTGGCATTACTTAGTTTTTATGGTTGCCAACTTGGCAACCGGCTATTCAATTAAAAAAATAGTAGCTGAAACGGATAGTAAGTTACCCCGGTCAGTTTCCTGAAATTCCGCGCAAAGGTAACCATACTTCGAGTAATGAAGTATAAAATGGAATGTTAATATTCAACAACAGGTGATGAATGATTAGCTGTAACCCAGCAATTTCAATGCTTGCTTCGAGTTTTGCTCCTCGCCAAAAACTTCGTAGTTAAAGGTTTCATCCCTGTTTCTACGAATTAAAACGTGTTTAGGTGTTGGTAACAAGCAATGGTGAATACCACCATAACCGCTTAAACTCTCTTGGTAAGCACCCGTGTGGAAGAACCCTACATATTGTACTTTACGGGTTTTAGGCATGAATATGGCGTTCTGGTTGGCTTCCTGGCTGTAATAGTCTTGACCATCGCAGGTAATGCCGCCCAAATACACTTTTTCGTATTCGTTTTCCCAATTGTTAACAGGCAAAGTAATGTAGCGTTGATTAAGTGCCCAAACATCGGGTAGGGTGGTAATAAAACTACCGTCTAGCATCAACCACTTTTCGCGGTCGTTTTGTTGCTTGCGGCCGATTACCTTAAATAAAATGCCCGAAGCTTCGGCAACGGTGTATTTGCCAAATTCGGTAATTAAATCGGGTTCTTCAACATCATGTTCGGCACAAATTTCTTTGATGCGTTTCACAATTTCGCCACACATGTATTCGTAGTCGAATTCGAAAGCCAACGAGGTTTTAAATGGCATACCACCACCAATATCGAGCATGCTCAAATCAGGACAAACCTTCTTCAATTTGCAATAGGTGGTAACATGTTTCTCTAATTCGTTCCAGTAATAAGGTGTATCGGTAATCCCAGAGTTGATAAAGAAATGCAGCATTTTCAACTTAAAGTTGGGGTGCTTGCTAATTCGGTTGGTGTAAAAATCAACAATATCGTCTTCGCGAATACCTAGGCGACTGGTATAAAACTGCGAATCTGGTTGCTCTTCAGAGGCAATACGAATACCAATTTTCACATCCTTGTCGGCCAATTCATCTTCGTAAAAGTTGAACTCCTCTTTATTATCAAGAATAGGAATGATGTTTTTAAAACCATCCCGAATCATGTCAGAAATATATTGCTTGTACTGCTCGCGTTTAAAACCGTTGCACACCACCATGATGTCCTTGCTCACCAGGCCTTTTTTCTCCAAGTGGTCAATTATCGGCATGTCGAAAGCCGAAGAGGTTTCCAGCTGAATGTCGTTTTTCAACGCTTCTTCAAGTACGTGACGAAAATGTGAGCTTTTGGTGCAATAACAATACACGTACTTGCCACGATAATCGTTGTTTATAATGGCCTGCTGAAACCAAAGTTTAGCTTGCTGAATATTTTTAGAAATGCTGGGCAGATAGGTAAACTTTAACGGCGTACCGTAAGTTTCTATCAGTTCCATTAGGTTTAAGTCGTTAAAATATAGCTCATCATCAATAATCTCGAAACCCCCTTGAGGAAATCCTACACTTTGATCAATAAACTCGGCATAACTTTGCATGTCGCTAAAAAATTTAGGGCAAAAATAGCTTTAGTGCATTAACAAAGTGGTTTTTTAGTTTTAAAAATGATAATTTTTAGGAACTTGCCGGCTTATTTAAATGTTGTAAGGCAAATAACTACTATTGTTTTTCATTTATTGATGGATAGTCGTTATCGGGTCTTCGTTTGTTTAACCACATTGACACATAGCTACAACGCGCTGCGTTGCTATGTTTTTTTTGAAATATTCATCAAGGAATCATAGTTGTGCAAGCACAAAGCAGAGCTTTCTTTGTTGAAAATTTATGCTATGTGTCTATGTGGTTTAAAAGTTAGATACTTGAGCTTATTTCAACATTTTACCTTATTTCTGGTAACCATTACCATGGAGTTGCCAGCCGATTATAATTGTTATGAAAGATATTAGATTGATTGAAGTGAAGTCGGAGTTGGGAGCGGGAACCCGTGGCGCAAGTCTGGGTGTAGAGGCTATTAAAATTGCGGCTTTGGATTTTGGGAGCCGATTTTTTAAGCGCTTTCAAAGCGTAGAGGTGCCAAATGAAAACCATTTGCTATTAGAAAGTAGCGGAAAGCCGTATGCCAAAAGAGTTTCGGGTATATTAACCGTTTGCGAACGCGTTTGTGATGAAATTTGCAAGCAGCTGAAAGACGATAAATTTCCTATTGTATTGGCCGGCGACCACAGCACCGCAGCAGGAACCATTGCCGGGGTTAAAAAAGCGTTTCCCAAAAAGACCATCGGTGTAATTTGGATTGATGCCCATGCCGACATTCATTCACCTTACACCACCCCATCAGGTAATATGCACGGAATGCCCTTGGCGGCTTCATTGGGCGAGGATAACTTGGAAAAGAAAATCAATAAGCTTGATCAGGAAACGATAAATTACTGGTTCTCGTTGAAAAATGTAGGCGGCATGTCGCCAAAACTAACTCCGCAAGATTTGGTATATATTAATGTGAGAGACACCGAACCAGCCGAGGAGTACCTGATAAAAAAACACAACATTCGGAATTTCCCACTTACCGAAATCCGTAGAAAGACGGTGGAACGGGTTGCTAACGAAACCTTAGCCTATTTGGAGCATTGCGATTTGATATACGTTTCGTTCGATGTGGATAGCATGGATTCGGCCATATCTAAAGGAACGGGAACCCCGGTTCCAAACGGTATGAACGAGCGGGAAGCTGGTAATTTATTGGCTCGCCTTATGGAGAGCGATAAAATTTGTTGTCTGGAAATGGTAGAAATAAATCCTACTTTAGATAAGGAGAACCAAATGGCCGAAAACGCCTTTGAAATTCTTTCGAAAGCAGTAAATACCTTATTAAACGATTAAACTATGAAAAAAGCCCTTGTTGCCATCCTTGCCTTATTTTGTTCCTTGGCTTCAATTGCCCAAGACCAGATTATAACTGTTTCGCAGGATACAGTTGTTTGTAAAGTGCTGGAAACTAACCCGAGACAGGTTGTTTATGTTTTGTGGCAAAACCAAACCGGGGCGGTTCATAAACTTGACCTTAAAAAAGTTGACCGAGTTATTTATCAGGGCGGAAAAGTTGATGATTTTCGAGCCACTAGGGATGGAGGGACCGTTGACGGAATTGTGTTCAATAATAATGTTTCCAATTATGAGCTCGGTTATCAGGATGCGGAACGGTATTACAAGGGTTACAGAGCCGCTAGTATCGTTGCAATATTAGGTGGTTTGGTACCAAGCATTATAATGAGTTCGGTTAGGCCAGACCCTAGAACATTTGTGGTTCCTAATCGGAAAATGTGGGAGGACGCGGAGTATCGGAGAGGATACTCAGATAGTGCACGTGAAATTAAAAAAGACAAGGTTTGGACCAACTATGCATGGGGTATTGCCATAAAAGTTGGATTTTATCTGGTAATGCTTGCGGTTGCTTTAGCAGCTTTATAAATAGTATAGTAACTAGGTTGTTTGGGGCTTTTTGCTATTTTCGCAAACGCAAAAAATTAGAAATTTAATATGAATCTTACCGGAGTTATTGCCATTGCAGGGAAACCAGGCCTTTATAAAGTTGTATCACGCTCTAAAAGTGGTTTGGTGGTAGAGAGTTTGGCCGATAAAAAGAAAATGCCGGCATTGGCTACACACAAAATAAGCGCGCTAGAAGACATTAGCATATACACCTATGGCGAAGATATGCGCCTTAGTGAGGTAATGGATAAAATCCATGCTTTTACCAAAGGTGGAGCAACCATTGATCCTAAAAAAGACGGAGCAGAATTGTTTGCTTACTTCGAGCAAATTGTTGCCGAATTTGACAAAGACCGTGTTTATCCAAGCGATTTGAAAAAATTGTTTACTTGGTACACCTTGTTGTTGAATGCAGGTATGTTCGAGCAAAAGGAGGAAACTAAACCGGTAAATGATATTCCGGACGCTGAAATTATTGAAGAAACAAAAGGCGAATAAGTAGCCTGTAAATAAGCTAAAAACCGTCAATTGTATAACATTGACGGTTTTTTTATGTCCTGATGATTGAGAGGTGCTAAAAGTTTAACTTTGTTTTTATGAGAGCATTATTCTTTATGGCGTTGTTGCCCTTACTTGCCTTTCAGCAGGGCAAACCCAAGGTTTATTCTGAAGAACAAAAAATAGCCTATTTAATTAGCTCAATAGGTAGATTAGATGCAGTGTTTGTGCGTAATGATGCCGAGATTACGCCCAAAGAAGCCATGGAGCATTTGTCGGTGAAACGGAAAAAGGCGGGCAACCAAATTAAAACCGCGAATGGTTTTATTGCGCAATTGGCCACCAAATCGTCAGTTTCTGGCAAACCCTACTTAATAAAATTTAAAGACGGCCGAACCGAAACCTTCGCCAGTTTTTTGCAAAAGCAACTGTTAAAGCTGGAACAAACGGCGAGTAGGTAAATTCTATTATTTTGGAAACTAAAAATCCGCAGCTTGGCCGCGGATTTTTAAGTCTATTTTCTAAAATCTATTTTCTAACGTCTGGAAGCTTACTTCGCTCCGCTTTTATCCACTGCCATCACCATTTTAAGTTTAATCTTGGTGCAAAGCGACATTACATCAACCATGTCCTGAACGTTGAGGTTGCTCGACAGGCGAAGAATAAGTGTTGGGTCGGTGGTAGAAGCCGCATAGGTGGTTAGCTCTTTTTCTAACTCATCCCAAAGTACGGCCCGGTTATCAATAAAGTAGTTACGGTCTTCGGTAATAGAAAGTGTAATCGGTTGTTTGTTCACCGTTTGAGTGGCACTGGCTTTTGGCAACATAATTTTAATTACGTTGGGGTTGGCCAGGGTAGAAATAATAAGGAAAAACAGTAGCAGAAAGAACATAATGTCGTTCAATGAGGCGGTACTCACCTCGGCTGCAAACCGTTTACTTCTTTGTATTTTCATTTTAATTGTTGATTATACAGATTTAAGGATTACACGGATTAGTTTGTCGCCCAAAATTCTTAACCTTTTATCCAAATGTCAAACTGTCAAATTATCTAATCGTCAAAATATCAAATTGTCCTTTGTCAAATTGTCTTTTGTCTAGCAACTACTTGCCCGATGGACTTTTAATAGTTTTCACAAACTCATAAACGTTCCGCTCTAATTTCAGCGAGAAACGGTCAATCATCATGTTTAGTAAGTGGTAAGCCGCATAAGCTAAAATACCCACGGTAAGTCCGGCACCTGAGGTTAGCATTTTTTGGTACAAACCACCAGCAATAATACTGATGCTAATGTTCTCGGTTTGAGCGATATCATAGAAAATCTTAATGATACCCGCAATGGTACCCACAAAACCAAGCATGGGCGCAATACCGGCAATTACGCCAAGGTATTCCATGTTTTTTTCCAGCTCTTTAATCTCCATGTTGGCTACCGTTTCCAGCGAGCTTTCAATATCGGCGGTAGGTTGACCAATGCTATTTACACCGGCACTTATAACGCGTGGCAAAGCCGTATCCGAAGATGTGGCACACAAAGCTTTGGCCGCTGTAATATTTCCTTGCACCAAGTTGTTGTTTACGTTGGTAACAAACTGGGCATCAATTTTGGTCGCTTTTTTAATGGCCAAGTAGCGCTCAACCATAATGTAAATGCTCCACAACGACAGCAAGCCGATTGGAATCATAATTGGCCCACCTTTTTGCAATAGGTCGAAAAAATTCATTCCAGGTCCAGGTGCTGGGGCATTTGGGTTAGAAACCACAGCCGCAGCCGGTTCTATTTGTGCCAACAAAAAAGCTAACATGTAAGTAGTTTTATATGTAGTTAATGACTTTACACCGCTTGAAATGCAAACGGTGTAAAGTCAAGCTTATTATTTTTCGCCTTTTCTCAGGTTACTGTTCTTCTTACCGTAAAGGAAGTAAAGAACAATTCCTCCAGCCATCCAAGCCATTGCCATTTGAAGGGTAAATTTATCAAGGGCAATAATCATGAATGCACAAACCAGAATTCCCAAAATTGGCACCAATGGAACAAAAGGTGTTCTAAATGGACGCTCAATATCTGGTGATGTTTTACGCATTACAATAATACCGGCACAAACCAGAATAAAGGCGAATAAAGTTCCGAATGAAGTTAAATCGCCCGCTAAACTACCCGGTACAAACGCAGCAAAACAACCCACAAAACCTAATAACAACAGGTTTGATTTGTAAGGTGTTTGGAATTTTGGATGCAATTGGCTGAATACCGAAGGCAATAAACCATCTTTCGACATACTGAAGAACACGCGGCTTTGGCCCATTAACATTACCAAAATTACCGATGAGAAACCGGCCAAAATAGCAATGGTAACTGCTGTTGCTAGCCATTCGTAACCAGGCATGTAGGTGGAAATAACGTAGGATATAGATGCTTCACCACCTTTGTCAGGATAAGCGAAGTCGGTCCATGGAGCAACACCGGTTAAAACGTGACCAAACAGTACGTACAAAATAGTACAAATAGCCAACGAACCTAAAATACCAATTGGCATATCGCGTTTCGGATTTTTAGCCTCCTGAGCTGCGGTACTAACCGCATCGAAACCAATAAATGCAAAAAATACAATAGCAGCTCCACCCACTACGCCACCCCATCCGTGGTGGAAGAAGTCGGTTAGTTTATCAAATTTAGGTAAGGCCTGAACTTCTGGACGAGTAATGTCAATAAGGTAAGGTGTATAGTTGGCTTGGTTAATGAATTTAAATCCTAAGAAGATGAAAATTAAAACGATAGCAACTTTTACAAAAACGATAACACCATTTACCATAGCCGATTCCTTAGTTCCTTTTATAAGGATTAAGGTCAATATGGTTAAAATCAGCAACGCTGGCAGGTTTAAAATCCCACCGTGATAAACCCCGGCAGCATCAGTAAACGATTCGAAAGGCGAGTGACACCATTCGTAGGGTATTTTCCCGCCGACGAGCTTGTTGAGGTACTCGCTCCAAGCAATACTTACGGTAGCTGCACCAAGCGCATATTCCATAATAAGTGCCCAACCAATAATCCAAGCAACAATTTCGCCAAGTGTTACGTAGGAATACGCATAAGCACTACCGGCAATAGGAATCATGGCAGCAAACTCGGCATAACATAAGCCTGCAAATGCACAGCCTATGGCAGCAACCAAAAAGCTTAACGTTACGGCTGGGCCAGCGGCTTGAGCGGCAGCGGCAGCGGTTCTCACAAATAGACCAGCGCCAATAATTGCTCCAACACCAAGTGCTACCAGCGACCAAGCACCTAAAGTGCGTTTTAGCCCTTTTTCAGAATCGCCCGAAACTGCAAGTAACTGGGCCAGTGGTTTTTTAATAAAAAGATTTGCCATTTTAATGCGTTAGGATTAAATGCTTTCAATGCAGTTCCTTCAAAATAAGATGAACTACTTTATTTTTTCGAAGTGCAAACAAAACGAAATTGCTTTGAAAAAGAAAATTAATAATCCACAAAGCTTTAACATCTCTTTTATTCCCAACACTAGATATATTGTATAGTTGAGCCAGAAGGCAGGGTGGAGGATAAACCGCTGTTAATAACTAATTTTACATTTCTGCAAACTGCACTCAAAATGGGGTGTGGCATAGAATTTGTTAGGTCGCCGATCAGTTTTTGGTCATTATTACGTAGGTATTTCCAACCAACACAGTTTATACTTTTTACATTTGTCGCATGCAATTACAAAATGACCTAATTCTAAGAGCAGCCAGAGGAGAAAAAACGGAACGAACCCCAGTATGGGTGATGCGACAAGCTGGTAGAATTTTGCCAGAATACTTAGCGGTTCGAAACCGTTTGAAAGATTTTAAAGAACTTGTAGAAACTCCTGAACGTGCGGCAGAAGTTACGATTCAGCCGGTGGATATACTTGGGGTAGATGCCGCTATTATATTTTCTGATATTCTGGTGGTGCCAGAAGCAATGGGTTTAACCTACCAAATGCTTGAAAACAAAGGCCCTTGGTTTGAACAAACCTTAAGAAGTGATGCCGATCTTTCGAAAATAAGGATTCCTGATGTACAAGAATCATTGGGTTATGTAATGGAGGCCATTACTATAGTGAAAAAGGAACTTAACGGTCGGGTACCCATTATTGGATTTGCCGGTGCGCCTTTTACCATTTTGGCTTATATGATTGAAGGTTCGGGTTCTAAGACATTTTCTGAAACAAGAAAGATGTTGTACACCCAGCCAGTATTAGCTCACAAGGTGTTGCAAATGATTACCGATACCACGATTGCTTACTTGAAGGCGCAAGTTAATGCTGGCGCTGCAATGGTACAGTTGTTCGATTCTTGGGCAGGTATTTTAAGTCCGGCAACTTATCGTCTATTTGCAATTCCTTATATCAAACAAATATGCGATGCGCTTATTGATGTGCCGGTAACGGTGTTTGCAAAGGGAGCTTATTTTGCCCGTCAAGATTTAGCAGCGCTTTCGTGCAGAACCATTGGTCTGGACTGGAACATGGAAATTGCAGAAAGTAGAAAATTGATTGGCGATGAAAAAACGCTTCAGGGCAACCTAGATCCGTGTTTACTATACGGAGATTACGGTTTAATCGAAAAGGAAACCAAAAAAATGCTTCAACAGTTTGGAGCAGCGAAACATATTGCTAATTTAGGACACGGTGTTTACCCAGATACAAAAGCTGATGCAGTGAAGTGTTTTGTGGATACCGTAAAGAGTTACCAACATACCAATCTATGAAAAGCTTAACCGCCATTATTGCGAGTTTATTATCCCTGAACTTCGTGTATGCACAGTCAAACTTGGTGCCCAATGGCGGGTTCGAAGATATTTCCGGTAAAATGAAGGCCGGAGCAAAGGTTGATGTGGCCTCTAATTGGTTTAGCCTTACGGCAAATGGAGGCGATATTTTTGCTGCCGAATCGAAAGAGGATGAAATGAAAACACCTGACAATCGATATGGAAGAGAAAAGCCATTAAACGGTGGAAATTATGCCGGTTTTGTTGCTTATTCTTATCAAGGCAAGGAACCCCGATCGTACCTGATTACCGAGTTATTGAAACCACTGGTAAAAGGCAAAAAGTACTGTATTCGTTTTAATGTGAGCTTGAGTGATGTCTCCAAGTTTGGGGTAAATAATATTGGAGCACATCTTTCTGAAAAAGAATACAACCTTAGTGATTCGAATGAACCGGTTTTAATTGAAGCCAACGTGATGCATTCCAAAAACAAGGTTATCGAGACCATGGTTTTTTGGGAACCCATCTGTGGTATTTACACCGCCGAAGGAGGAGAGCGTTTTTTGAGTATCGGTAATTTTTATGCCGACAAGGCAACGGATGCGCGGAAAATGAAAAAAGCTCCACAATTCAAACAAGCACAAATTAACACCGCCTATTATTTTGTCGACGATGTTTCGGTGGAAGAATACTCATCTATTGAAGGTTGTGAATGTGAACACGAGGAATTTGTTGATGTGCCTAAGGTGGTTCACAAGACCCAGGAAGATAACGTAACCCTTGATGAGATAACCGATGCCGTAAGTCAAATGAAAATCCAGTTTGATTCTTTGTCGGCAGATTTAAAAGGAGAAGCCTTGAGTCAGGTAAATGATTTGTTAAACTTTATGCGTGCAAAATCAACGTTAACTGTTGTTATTGTTGGGCACACCAGCGATAGAGAGGTGGATGCGGCTAAAAAAAATCAAGCATTATCGACCTTATCGAATAACCGCGCTAAAGTAATCGGTGATTATCTTGTTAAAAATGGAATTACCAAGAATAGATTTAAGCTAGAGGGAGTCAAAAATACCCGGCCATTTGCCTACGGTAGTTCACCTGAAGAACAGTCGCAAAATTGTGCGGTAAATATTGAGATTCTTACCGAATGAGCCAAGCGGTAGTCTCTAACAAAAAGGTTGTTCGCGCTTGGGCTATGTATGATTGGGCAAACTCAGTTTACCCACTGGTTATAAATAGTACCATTTTCCCCATTTATTACGAGGCCATTACGGCAACGAAAGATGCCAACGGTAATGTAATCAACGAAATGGTTAATTTCTTTGGCTTTGAGCTTAGAAATGGCGCGCTTTATTCTTACATCCTGTCCCTTAGTTATTTGATTGTTGCCCTTATTACCCCATTGCTTTCTGGTGTTGCCGATTATGGCGGGACCAAAAAAAGTTTCCTTAAGTTTTTCTGCTACCTGGGCGCAGTTTCCTGTTTGTTTTTCGCCACGTTTAGTGCCGATAATCTGGAATGGGGAATGATTTTGGTGATGCTGGCAAGTATCGGTTTTTCGGGTGGTTTGGTATTTTACAACGCCTTTTTGCCCGAGATTGCACCACCTGCTGAACACGATAAGGTAAGTGCCAAAGGATTTTCATATGGATATATTGGCAGTGTAATTCTGCTAATTTTTAATCTTGCCATGGTACTGTTTCCAGCCGCTTTTGGTTTAGAAAGTACGGGCGCAGCTACTAAAATTGCCTTTGTTACCGTTGGTCTTTGGTGGGCAGGTTTTGCACAATTTACCTTTCGCGGAGTTCCGGAAATAAAAACGAATCACAAAATCAATACTGATATTCTAAAAAAAGGATACCGGGAATTGCTCAAGGTTTGGCACAGTTTGAAGGAACAAAAAGCATTGAAAAGATACCTGGCTTCTTTCTTTGTGTTCAATATGGGCGTGCAAACCGTAATGATTTTGGCGGCCACGTTTGCGGCCAAGGAAGTAAAGCAACTTAATGACCAAGGGGTTGAAGAGGCCATGAGTTCAGATAAACTGATTATTAGCATACTGATTATTCAAATGCTGGCCATTCCGGGATCATATTTCTTTAGCTGGTTTTCTTCCCGATTCGGAAATCTCAAATCCATTTTGCTGGCCATTTTGGTCTGGATAGGGGTTTGTTACGGTGCTTATTTTGTGCGTTACGACACCCAGTTTTTTGTAGTGGCCGCAGTGGTGGGATTAATAATGGGCGGAATTCAAAGCATGTCGCGCTCAACCTACAGTAAACTCTTGCCAGAAACTGTTGACCATGCCTCGTATTTTAGTTTTTACGATGTAGCCGATAAAATCGGGATAGTAATTGGGACGTTTGCCTACGGGTACATATTCCAATTGACTGGTTCCATGCGCAATAGCATTGTCGCCATTATAATCTTTTTTGTAATTGGCTTGTTGCTATTGATGCGTATTCCGAGGGTTGAGTCTTTGCAGCCAAGAAAATAAAAATTATCTTTGCAAAAGATAAACCCTGAAATTATGACAGACTCACAAAAATTAGACCTTATTCTAAATCGTATCGGAACGATAGAAGGTGAAATCGTAAATGTTAACAAGCGCATTGGAGGCCTTGAGAATGAGATAGTAAATGTTAACAAACGACTTGGAACCATTGAAAACGAGACGGTAAATGTTAACAAACGACTTGGAACCATCGAAAATGAGATAGTAAATGTTAACAAAAGGCTCACTATTATTGAGGGAGAAACTAGATTGTTGAATCTTAAAATGGACGAACTTAGGACATGGACACAACTAGATTTGAAAGACAATCCTTTTATAAAGACTCGGTCTGAAGCATAAATATGAAAGAGCTGTGAAGGCTCTTTTTTTTTGGTATTGTTTTTAAGTTTGCGTTGTTTCGCACTGAAAATGGGGTATACAATTGGCTAGGTATTTATGTAGCCAGAAAATAAGTTTTAATGAACAATTCTTTTGATATAGCCATCGTTGGCGGTGGTATAGTTGGTGCGGCTACGTTTTACAAACTTCAACTGCGTTTTCCGCAATTGAAAATTGCCCTTATTGAAAAGGAAAACATGTTGGCCGACCACCAAACCGGTCACAATTCGGGGGTAATTCACGCTGGTTTGTATTATAAACCAGGCTCGCAAAAAGCCATTCATTGTGTAGAGGGAAGACATGAGCTGGTGAAATTTGCCAAGGAACATAACATTGCTCATGATATTTGTGGTAAGGTGGTGGTTGCCGTTGATGAAAGTGAGCTGGAATTTTTAGAAAAAATATACCAAAACGGTCTTGCCAACGGTGTTGAAGGCATTGAGAAAATTGACGGTAAACGGGTTAAAGAAATTGAACCCTTTTGCGAGGCCATTGCCGGTTTGTGGGTGCCTGTTACCGGTATTATTGATTATAGAGGCACTACACAAAAATTGGTAGAATTGGCCTTGGCAATCAATCCTGAAAGCAAATTGTTTTTACAACACGAGGTAGAGCAGGTAGAACGCACAGAAGAGGTATATCAACTTACCACCAACAAAGGGGTAATAAGCGCATCAAAAACCATATTCTGTGCCGGTTTACAAGCCGACAGAATGGCCAAAAAGGATGGAGTAGCCTTGAAAGAAAAAGTGGTGGGTTTCCGTGGCGATTATTACGAACTTACCGAACAGGCCAGACACAAAATAAAAAACCTGATTTACCCGGTGCCCAACCCGGCATTTCCGTTTTTGGGTGTTCATTTTACCCGTATGACTAATGGCGAGGTAGAGTGTGGACCAAACGCAGTGTTCACTTTTAAGCGCGAAGGGTATGGTAAAACCGACTTTAACTTGCGCGATACCTGGGATGCATTAACTTATGGTGGCACCTGGAAATTACTTTTTGGAAATGTAATGTTTGCGGTAAACGAATACCGCCGAGCGTTTAGCAAAAAATTGTTTCTAAAAACCTTGCAGCGCATGGTGCCTAGCTTAACTATGGACGATATTAAACCCGGTAGAGCCGGTGTTCGGGCCATGCTGTTGGCGCAAAATGGCGATACCCGCGATGATTTTAGAATTGAATACCGCGAAAACAGCATTCATGTGCTCAATGCACCATCGCCAGCAGCCACGGCGTGCTTGGCCATTGGTAACAGTATTTGCAAAATGGCCGAAGAGCATTTTAAATTGGCTCAACCGGTTTCCGAGAAAATAGACTAAAACCGAGCTATAAAACAAAGGCGGGTTTTGCTTTTGCAAAACCCGCCTTTGTTGCGTTTGTACTTTGGTAATGCTTAATGTAAAACCATTAGTTTGTGTGATTGCTTGTGGTCATCGGTAAGCAGCTGATAAACGCCATTTTTTAATTTGTCGGTCGCTATAAAGCAGTTTGCCGGGCATGTTTGCTCCAGTATTTTTTTTCCCAATTGGTCAATTAACACAATATTGCCTGCCTCCTGCACAGTTATGAAGAAACCTTCGGAACTCGGGTTTGGGTAAACTGCTGGTAAACTTTTTTCACGGTGTTCAACCACATTTTGCGCTTCACATGGCGTAACAACACCATTGTTAAAGTCGCACGGCGGATCGTTTTCATCCAGACCAGCAACATCGCCAAGGCCAAGAAAATCTTGATAAACATACCGCACGGTAAAACTCATCAAGCTATCCATATAAGCCTTCGAGTTTTCGCTGTTTTCAAAATTAATATAAGGAACGTGGTCGGCACCGTACCAGGTATAAAACCGACTGGTATAACCTTCTGCTTTGGCGTGTTTGTCAATGTCATAGCTTCCTTGCACCTCAACAATAGGTACTGGGGCTTGCGGAGGAATAGGGGTAAGGTCGTTTAGATAAATAATTCTAGTGCCGTAAGGAACCGTAGAATCATTGGTGCCGTGCATGCTAATAATAGGAATACTACGCGAGTATTCATCGTCCATCCAACTTACGGTTTTTGTAGCTCCGCAAAAATTAATAATACCGCTAATGGTCGATGATTCTTCAATTAGGTTTGTTTTTCCCTCAATGCCATCCAAGCCAAATTTTGGGTCGGTATTTATTTCATCGTGGCCACTGGTGTCTACATAGTTGGGCAATTCTTCTGGTAAGTTTAGGTAAACCATGTTCATGGCTACAAATGCCCCGGCCGATGTGCCACCAAAATAGACCCGGTCTTTGTCAATACCGTAGGTGTCGGCCACCGAACGCATGTAGCGCACTGCCGCACGACCATCTTGCAAGGCGCGATAAACGGCTCTAACCGCATTGGCCGAGTCAATGGGTAGTTCGTAACCTAAACGGTAATTAATGGATGCACAAACAAAGCCTCGTTTGGCAAATTCGTTGCAGAAATAAACTATGTCGGCATCGTCTTTGGTGCCGTTTAAAAATGAGCCGCCATGTGCCCAAATAATAAGCGGGCGTTTGGTTTCGGTATCGCCAACTGATGGGTAGTATATATCTAAAGTTAAATCTTGCTGGGTTAAGCCAGCTTCGCCGTTAAGGCTATTGTAAGAATAATTGGCTCCGTATTTAATATCTGGGTCTTTTTGAACTGAAGTAAATACTTTGTCGTAATATCTTTTCCCAGGTTCTTGTTGTGCCTGTGCGGCTGTAAATGACAAAACGGTTAAAAAGCCAAGTAAACATCTTTTCATGCTGAATGTTTTAGTGGCCTAAATGTAAAAAATTAATAATAGGGAAATGAAAAGATAACTTAGTTGTAACAACAGATTGTTGCAATTGCGATGAAACTTAGATCCCCACTTTATACTTCGCTACAAAATCATCCCAGTTAAAAATAAACTGACCCATTACCTCATCGAGGCGTTTTAGCAGAATGGGGTTGGGCGTTTGTAGGTTGCGGAAGTATTCTTCGTTTTGAAACGGATTGAGCTCGTATTTATAGAACATGCCTTTCGACATGGCGTAAAGCATGTTTTTGGATGGGTGATTCACCCGGGTAAGGAAGCGTTTGTATTCTTTCAGTTTTTCGTCAAACTCCTTAGGTGTCATTTCGAAAATGGCCGCAAACTTCTCAATCACCAATTCGTTGATGTGAATGGCCGTTTCGGGATTTAGGTAAATGGGTAGAAAGTTGAGGTTAGAAACAATAAGAATAAGCAAAAATTCAGAGTATTCTTCTTTGTTAACTTCGGGTGAAGTATGGAACTCTGGACTGCAATTGACTACTTCGGCAACTTCTGGAAAACCTTTTTCGCAATACTCTATAAGTGTATTAACCAAGATGTTGGCCACCTTGTTTTCCGAAATTTTTCGTTTTCCTATGCCGAATAGCGTTAACATCAATCCTCTTCTAATTTCAACTAAGCTAAAGTAGCCGAACGAACCGAATGAGTGTAAGCCGTTCAAATTCAATTTTGAACAAAGTTATCAACTCAAATAATCCGGTAGTTTTTATACTCGCCAATTCGCCATCCGGTAAGGGTTTCAATTCGGTGTAGTAGGTTGGCTTTGAAACCAAGTTTTCGCGAAGTAGGGTCGAATTTAAACTGCCAGTTGCGGGTTGCAATCCGCTCCTGCATAATCAAGGGATGAGTTCCCGTAAAACGACTTAGGTAGCTAATATTGGAATAGTCAAATTCCTGCTGTTTTTGAATATTTTTCTCCACCCATTCATCGCTGTGCCAAAGTTTATGGAAATATTCCTGCTTGGCTTGCTGCAAACTTGGTGGTTTAACCCAGCCGTAGTGGTTGATATAAGCATTGACGGCCTTTACTCGAAGTGGTCGTCCATTTTTCTGAAATCCTTGCGCATCGCGGAAACTGCGAATGGCCGAATCCTTGCGAATTATTCTTACTTCACGGCGGTACCACTGGCGCGAATCGCCAATAAAATCGTAAGAGCCATAGAAATGACGGTAGTTAAAAACAAGACCTTCCACCTCGGTGTTATCCTTCCAGGCCTCCATGGCTGTTTTTATTGCCGGTAAATCCTGTTCATGCACCACCTCATCACCCTGAATATAGAAACACCAATCAGCATCAGTCGGAACAGCATCGAGTGCTTTATTGGTTTCCAAGGCAAGTACCCGTCCGCCTTCACGTTGGGTGTCATCCCAAACGGAGTCAATAATTCTAATTTTTGTAGGATGAATGGCCGCCACCAATTCGCGGGTATTGTCTTCTGAATTGCCAACGGCAACTACAACTTCGTCACAAAGCGGAAGAATAGAAGAGATTGCTTCAACAATGGGGTAGTCGAATTTTGTGGCGTTGCGAATAAAGGTGAAGCCGACAACTTTCATTAGTTAAAAGATTGCATGTCGTAATACCGCCGGTAGGCTCCATTTTTGTCTAGCAACTCCTGGTGTTTGCCTTCTTCAACAATTTGCCCTTTTTCAATGACCACAATTTTATCGGCATGTTGAACGGTAGACAAACGGTGCGCAATGATAATGCTGGTACGGTTTTGCATCAATTTATCTAAGGCGTCTTGAACCAAGCGCTCACTTTCATTATCGAGTGCTGAAGTGGCTTCGTCAAGAATAAGCAGCGGTGGGTTTTTAAGTACCGCCCGGGCAATAGAAAGGCGTTGTCGCTGACCGCCCGATAATTTGCCACCCAAATCGCCAATATTAGTTTGGTAACCGTTGGGCAATTTTTCAATAAAATCGTGGGCGTTGGCAATTCGCGCAGCATTTATTACATCGGCTTCGGAAACGTTAGTTATGCCAAAAGCAATGTTGTTGAAAACGGTATCGTTAAACAGAATGCTTTCCTGGGTTACAATACCCATCAAACTACGTAGCGGTCGTAAGCCAATATCGTTAATGTTGGTGCCGTCAATTTCTATTGCACCTTCAGAAATGGAATAGAAGCGCGGTATTAAATTGGCCAAGGTCGATTTTCCTCCACCACTTTGCCCAACCAAGGCCACGGTTTCGCCACGGTTGATGGTAAGTGACAAATGGGAAATAACTTGTTTTCCAGAAGGGTAGCTAAAGCTTACATTTTTTAACTCAAGCGCATGATTAAAAACAGGGGCGGCATCAAAATAGCCGCTTTGGGGCTCGGGTTCTGCTTCCAGAATTTCATTAATCCGGTCAACTGAAACCATTCCCTTTTTAATTCTGAAAAAGGCTTCACTAATGGATTTAGCCGGTTGAATCATTTGCGAGAAAACCAGAATATAGGCAATAAATGAAGCGCCATCGAAGCCTGAGTTTTCGTCAAGAATTAAATTTCCGCCAAACCAAAGCAACAGGGCAAGTGATAACGAACCAAAAAATTCGCTGGAAGGTGAACCCAAGTACTGCCGACGATATACTTTGGTCATCAGGCGCAGGTGCTCGTTATTGGTTTCTTTAAATTTATCCAATACACGCTGTTCAGCCCCAAAACCTTTGATGATTTTCATTCCGCCCAAGGTTTCTTCAATAATGGCAATTATTTCACCCATTTTTCGGGTGCCCAGTTGTGCCGATTTCTTGAGTGTTTTGGCTATGAAACTAATTAATATGCCACTTATTGGTAGAAGAATGATTACAAACAAGGTAAGCTGCCAGCTCATGAAAATCATGGTGGCCAAATAGATGATAAGCGTTATTGGGTCGCGAAAAAGCAGTTCAATAGAACCAATTATAGCCCATTCTACTTCGGTAACATCGGTGGTAACCTTGCTTATGATATTGCCTTTTCGTTCCTCGCTAAAATACCCAAGTGGTAGCAAAAGGAGTTTGCTTTCAATGTTCTCGCGAATGTCGCGCATTACCCCATTTCTCACCGGAGCCAAAAAATAATAGGCCAAAAACCGCATTAGGTTTTTAAGAAAGAAGGTAATAACTATAAACAAGCAAATAAACAGCAAGGACTTTCGAGTGCCGTGGGTTACCACAAAATTGTTGAGGTGGTAGTTGAAATAAGCCATGAACGATTGCGGATCCCAACCGAAAGTGGGCGCATGTTCAGGCAAGTTCATAGCACTGGTTTTAAACAAAATGTTTAAAAACGGAATAACCGACGTGAATGAAAAAAGTGAAAAGACAGAGGTTAAAACAAAAAACACCATACTGAGCGCTACGAGCGTTTTGTATGGCTTTACATAAGCCAGTATGGTCAGAAATTTATTCATGTTTTAGCTTAAACCAGATTAATACCGATGTAATTCCAAGGACTCACGGCTTTCATTTCTTCTTTAATAACATCACTTACTTCCAGCGTGTCAATGAAACTGGCAATGCTTTCGCGTGTGGTTTTTTCGTTCACCCGGGTTAAAGCCTTCAGTGCTTCATAAGGTTTTGGGTAACCTTCACGTCTTAATATGGTTTGAAGTGCTTCGGCCACAACCGCCCAGTTATTTTCTAAATCGCGTTGAATGGTATCCAGGTTAAGCACCAATTTGTTTAACCCTCGAAGGGTCGATTTTAATCCAATAAGCGTATGGCCGAAAGGAACACCAACGTTACGCAATACGGTACTGTCGGTTAAATCGCGTTGAAGTCTTGAAATAGGAAGTTTGTTCGAAAAATGCTCGAATAAAGCATTGGCCATACCTAGGTTACCTTCCGAGTTTTCAAAATCGATAGGATTTACCTTGTGTGGCATTGCCGACGAACCGACTTCGCCTTCCTTGATTTTTTGCTTGAAATAATCCATTGCGACATAGGTCCAGATGTCGCGGTTTAAATCAATAATAATCGTATTGATGCGTTTTAGCACGTCAAAAAGACCTGCTAAGTGATCGTAATGTTCAATTTGCGTAGTGGTCTGTGAGCGGTATAAACCCAATTGTTCGTTTACAAACGTATTGGCAAAACCAACCCAGTCAATTTGCGGATAGGCTACTTTGTGTGCATTGAAGTTGCCTGTTGCACCACCAAATTTGGCGGCAAATTTAACGTTGTGCAATTGCTCCAATTGCTGTTCAATGCGTTCAACAAATACTTTTATCTCCTTGCCTAAAACGGTTGGCGATGCAGGTTGGCCGTGTGTACGGGCAAGCATCGGAATGTCTTTCCAGTCTTGGCTTAAATCGGTAAGGGTGGTAAGCAGCTTATTCAACAATGGGGTGTAAACCTCGGTAGTGGCATCGAGCAGCGACTTAGGAATCGCCGTGTTGTTAATGTCTTGCGAGGTTAAGCCAAAATGAATGAATTCTTTGTAGGTGGCAATGTCTAGCTCGTCAAATTTCTCTTTTATAAAGTACTCAACCGCCTTAACGTCGTGGTTGGTTATTTTTTCGGTGTCTTTTATTTTTAGCGCATCTGCCTGGCTAAAATTCTCATAAATAGAGCGCAGTTTGCCATAAAGGTTTTTGTTGAAATGAACCAGTTGTGGCAACGGCAATTCGCACAGCGCAATAAAATACTCTACTTCAATATAAACGCGGTATTTAATAAGGGCAGATTCAGAAAAATATCCCGACAATTCTTCGGTAGCTCCGCGGTAACGACCATCAATTGGGGATACTGCGGTAAGTGTATTAAGCATTGGAATAGTATTTTGCGGCAAAATTAGGATTATTGAGCGTTTTAAGCAGAAATTAGTTTTTTTAGCTTTTAGATATAGCCATCAAATGTGAGGTGCCGAGAGGATTTAGGCCAGATTTGCTGCTTGTTGTCTATAATCGCTGTTTCTTTATAGGTTGTAATCCTTTTCTCGTGGATTGGGTTTTGTAACTTTGTACTGAGAAAAAATCAACTTGTCATGACCACGATTTCATTTTCGATACCCAACAATAAGCTTGCTTATATAACTGCGTTACTTCAGAAGGAAGGTGCTAAAATTTTAAAGACCGAGCTTTCTGAAGAGGAGAAAGAAGATATAGGCCTGTTGAAAATGATGAAAAAGGCATCAAAAACTAAACGAGTAAGCCACGTGGAGGTTCTTAAGTCTATTGATAATCAGCTGTCCAAATTATGATTTTGCTGTACAGCAGCACCTTTAATAGCGCAATCAAAAAGTTTAAGGACAAAAAAGCTTTAATGGAGCTTAAAAATGTCCTTATAGCATTGAATTCGGTTAGTACAATTAGCGGATTCAAAAATAGTAAGAAACTAAAGGGGCATAAAGCTGCTTATAGAATTCGAATAGGGGATTATCGGCTTGGTTTTTTTGATATGGGGAATAATACCTTGGAGATTGACGTTTTTGTTCACCGAAAAGATGCCTATAAAAATTGGCCGTAATTCGCTTTACTTTGACTACATAATCATAGTTTTTTAATAAGTAGCGAAAGCTGTTATTTTAGCACATTCATTTCAATTCTATTTTACCATGGCTTCGTTCGATATTGTTTCAAAAGTTGATACCCAAACACTGGATAATGCAGTGAATATTGCCAAAAAGGAAATCGAAAACCGATTCGATTTTAAGGGCAGTCACGTAAATATTGAACTTGATAAGAAACTGCTACTTATAAATTTGGAAGTCGATAGCGAGATGCAATTGCAGCAAATTGAAGACATTTTGCTCACCAAAGCCATGCGTCAAGGCCTGGAATCGAATTGTTTCGACTTGTCGAAAGAGCCCGCTGGTTCCGGGAAATACTTGAGAAAGAGTATTTCAGTAAAAAATGGAATAGATCGCGAAGCGGCTAAAAAGATTGTAAAACTGATTAAGGACAGCGGCCTAAAGGTACAACCGGCTATCATGGACGATATCATTCGGGTGACCGCTAAAAAGATTGATGAATTGCAAGATGTCATCCGCCTCTGCAAAACATCGGTAACCGAATTGCCGTTACAGTTTCTGAACATGAAATCATAGGTCGGTATAAATTAGTCGGTGGTTAAAAATAACTACCGGTCGATTTTCTCCATTTTGCACGCGTTTTCATGCTTTTATTTCAAGGGTAAAAGGTAATTTCGAACCGAATCATTTTTAAGCATTACAATTCATGAAGAAAGCTGCTTTGTTTTTTGCGTATGCCTTGTCCGCTTTGACGGTATTGGCTCAACCAACCGAAAAAAGTTTGATGGGCAAGGCCAAGTCTAGTATGAAAATTACTACGGCCTTGCAGGAAATGGATGTATACAACTATCGCGGGGCGGTGGTCATATTAACCTCAGTTTTGGACGAGTTTCGCGGTGATGTGGAGGCTTCCTTTCTAATGGCGCAATGTCTTTATGAATTAAAAAGCTATGAACAGGCACGGGCATATCTCGATTCGGTAATCGAATATGCCAAAACACCTACCCCCGGCCAACTCATGGTGGCAGGGAAAGTATATCAAAGTGTTGCTCAGCTCGATAAGGCATTAGCTTATTACCAGCAATACAAAGCAACGCCAACTATTGAGTCAGATGATTTGGCCGAGGTTGCACATTTCATTCGGCAGTGTGAGTATGCTAAAAAGCAAATGGCTTCACCCAAATCGGTTAAATTGGAAACGTTGGGAGCGGCCGTTAATTCTAGGTACGATGATTATACACCAGTGCTTTCGAATGATGGAGGCACAATGTATTTTACCAGCCGCAGACCAATTGTAGCCGAAGAGAATAAAATAGACCGAAAAGGCGATTACAAATATTTCGAAGACATTTATGAGACCAAATTCGAAAACGGAAAATGGCTGGAGGCCAAATTGCTGGCTGGCAATTTGAACACCGAAAAGTATGATGCAGTGCTTAGTCTTTCGCCCGATGGAGAAGAAATGTACGTTTATGTAAATGACGGGAAAAGTGGGGGAGATATTTCTTTTTCTAAAAAGGGAGACGACAACTCTTGGTCGGCGGCAATGCCTGTGGAATTTCCAATAAATTCAGCCAATTATGAAGGCGCCATGGCGGTAAGCCCTAGTGGGAATACGGTTTATTTTATTAGTGAACGAAGTGGTGGTTATGGCCAAGGCGATATTTGGCGAATTCAGAAAGATCATGGCGGAGAATGGGGGGCGCCCGAGAACCTAGGTCCGGCTATTAATACCCCCTATGACGAGAAGTTCATTTTGGTTCACCCAAATGGCAAAACCTTGTTTTTTGCGTCAAATGGCCATTTGGGAGTAGGGAGTTATGATATATACCGCACAACCATTGTGAATGGTAGTTATACCCCTCCGGTAAATTTGGGTTACCCGATTAATACAACTTTAGAAGAGAGTACATTTTCGTTTTCAGCTAATCAGAAAACCATGTATCTGGCTGCCATTAGACCGGAAGGAGACGGCGACAGAGATATTTATCAGGTCGATGTTTCGGCAGCGGATGTTTTTGAAGCGAAAGAGGCTTCCGAAGTAGTTGCCAAACTAACCGGTATGGTAGTGACGGAAGGCGCGAATAAAATTGCGGGTGCCACAGTTACTGTTTATGATGCAATTAGCAACCAACTTGTAGCAACAACCCAGGCAGATGAGCAGGGGAGTTATACGTTTGTTTTACCCAAAGTTGGCGATTACCAATTAAGAATTCAGCAACCGGGATTTTTGTCAGGCAATGAAAAAATATCAATAAAAACGGGGGCCGAAACCACATTGGTTAAAAACTTGGTTTTGAAAAATGAGGTAGAGCTTGGGAAAAAGGTAAGTCCTAAGAAAGAAGCAAAAGTTAAAAAAGAGAAGAAAGAGGAAGATGAGGAGGAACCAGAAGAAAAAGAGGAAGCCGAAGAAGATGATGAGTAAGTTTACTTGGCTTATCTTATAAGGTTTACATGCCCAAACAATTCCTTTATTTCTATGCTGTAACGACTGTTGGCCTTTAAACGATAGGCATAAACCCCTACGGGTGCAGGGTAGTTTTCTACTGTTCCGTTCCAACCACGATTGTAGTCGTTGCTAGAAAAAATGAGTGTGCCCCACCGGTCAAAAATTTGCAATTCATATTCTGCTTCTGGGTCAATGCCGTAAATGGTTGGGGCAAAAACATCGTTATTGCCGTCTCCATTTGGTGTAAAGGTATTTGGTACGTTAACCAATAGTTCGCCTTTTATTTTTATGGTTTGCCAGGTGCTGTCATCGCAACCTAAGGCCGAAGAAACCACAAGTTTCACAAGGAACTCTTGATCCGGTTCTGGAGGGAAAAGGAATTGAGGATGTTTGACATAACTCGTGTCCAGGTTTCCAAAGAACCAAGTGTGGATAGAATCGTTTATGCTTTGATTCATGAATTGTACCATGGTATTTGATACATAAACGGGATTTGGATTATAATCAAATCGAGCTACTGGAACCGGATAAGCTTTCAGGAAGTCCTGTTTTACTAAAATATCGGTGCAATTGTTGGCGGTGGTAACTTTTAAACTGACATCGTAACTACCACTTCCTTTCAAAATAAATTCCGGGGTAGAGTCGCAGTTGGTAAACGTAAATTTACCACTGCCCACTGTCCATTTGCATCCACCGCCCAGAAATATGGTGTCAGTATAGTTAATGAGTTTTGTGGTAAGTGGCGTACAGCCTTGATCTGGAACCGCATCAAACGAAATGATTGGTAGCGGGTAGGTAATTACGTTTAATGTGCCAGTTCCTGTGTTTGTACAACCGTGGCTGTCTTTAATTGTATTTGGTGGAAAGGAGAAGGTTGTGTTGACCGTGGCTGTTACCATGGCGCTATCAACTCCGGCTTTACCACTAAAGGAGAAGGTTTTTCCTTCTGTGCTGGAAAGTGTCCCGGTTATTAGGTCATATCCTGTCAAGTTAAGCCTTATGGGGAATATGTCGTTTTCGCAGATGGAACGGTCAGGAGAGATTATTTGGGCTGTTGGCAAAGGATAAACTGTAATGTCAACCGATTTTGATTCGTTCACCGAGCAATTAGGGGGCGTGGTATACGCCAATTCGCTTGTAGTAATAGTTGTGTATTTCGTTAGGTTGTTTAAGGCAAATTGACCAGTTTGCTTAAATAATTGTACCCATGAACTGTCGGGACTGGTGAATTTGACACTTAAGCTGTCTGGGTTATTGGTCCAAAGGGTAACCACTGTACTTTGTCCGAAGCACAATTCCGATGGACTTGCAACAAGGCTATCAAGACGTGGAGTTGCTTTAACTTGAACTGAAAGTGTTGGTATTGCTGATACATTTCCGCTGCAACCTAGGTTGGTTAAATCGCGCAAACTGTCTATTTTAATTTGATGCACACCTACCGGAAGCAGAATGGATTTAGTAGTTTGGAAACTGGTTAAACTGATAGGGGAGCTGGCAGCGTTTCCGTCAATAGAATAATGCATTAACATGGGGAGTTGACCAGTTTGCACCTGAATAGAAAGGACAATTGGGGTCTTTTCACAAACTATTGGGTTTGCGGTTGTAACTTGTACAAAGGGCCGTTGTTTTACTTCGGCTATTACGCTGTCTGAAGCATAATTGTAGCAGGAAGGAGCATTGGCATCATTAACGCTGATAAGGGAATACTCATTACTTGGTGTTGGTGTAGCGTAAGGGTGAACCCAAAAACTATCTTTTAGGCTGTTTAGGCTTCTAATTATCGGCTGGCTTAATTGGTCTTCAATTCGAACAGTTATAGGTAATTTGCCAGTAGCCGATATTTCAATCAGGGCTGAATCATCCAGACAGAGCTCAATAAATTTGCTTCCGTTTATGGTTAAGGAAGCGGTTGGCAAGGAATTCACTGTGATTTTGGCATCACCGCTATGGATTCCCGGGCAATTTACCCCGCTGCCATCAACTACAGAATCAATAAAAAAGCGTGTAAAACCCGTGTCAACCAAATGCGTTACCAGGTAAGCTGCCGCCTGTTGCGCGCCAGTAAATTGATAATGGTTGTCTCTGGAGTCTGAGTAATAAGTGGTAATATTTCCGGCTCCGGTGTGCGTAAAACTCAACACGGCTTTGTTGGTCGGGCTGTTGCAAAGCACACTGTCACCACTTAATGTGCTGATGGCTATATCAACACCACTCAAGGTGGCTATCCCACTGCCAGTGCCATTGCAATTACTTTTCGCATCAATGCAATTCACAATTTGATAGGTGTTGTTACCTACTGTTGGGATAACCAAAAGACTATCTATATTGCCTTTCATTTGAAAGGTGATGGTTTCATTTCCTGGTTGATGCAATATCGTTAAGTCGTAGTTGCTTTGGTAACCAGGGTACAGATTGCCAGCTGAAAAATGGAGATAAGTTCCGCTCCCCTTACAAAAAGTTCCAGATCCAGTTATTGATATGTTGGGCAATGGACGAACCAGAACAAGAGCGCTATCGGTCATTATACCGGGACACTGTGCCGGGTCATTGTCTTTAATGTTTAGCACCTTGTAGGTGTATTCACCCGCTGGTGGCGACACCGTAAAGCTAAAAGTGTTGCTCAGTCCGGTATAGCTATTTATAACCGTGTTGTTTTCCGATATCGAGGCTGAAAACGGAGGTTGGCCTGTTAATGACAAACGCAAGGTAACAGCACCGCTATTGGCACAAATTGCGGTATCGCCGGTAACAGCGGCACGAGGTGACGGGATTATATTTACCAAATAAGTTCCAGATACTGTACCAGCGCAGCCACTCGTTTCATCAAGCATGCTGGTAAAAACAAGTTGAAAATTGCCGGGGGGTGGATTAAAGGTTATTGCTTGCCCGGAACTAATGTTTTTGAAAGAATAGGTGGTTGAATTTTGGTCGGTAAATACTAAGCTAAATGGACCGAATCCAGTTAGCGTTGGTGTAATGGTAAGTCCAATGCTTTCGCAAACATTGCTTGTTCCAGAAATAGAACCACTAACATTTGGATAGAAAATTACCGGAACTGAATTGGACAGACCAAAGCAGGAACTGTTGGTGTCTAAAAACGCTGCTGTAGAATCGCCGGCGACTGATGAGATGTAATAGCGCTGTCCATATACCAACCCAGCTCGGTAGCTAAATTCTGGTGTGGTAGCGGTATCGTAAATTATGCCAACGCTGGTAGGGCTATTGTGTAAAATGAAATAATGCTTGTCGTTTTTGTCGAGTTTTTGGTCGTTGGCAAAGGCGGCAACTGCAGGATTATTTCCACAAACTTTTATCAATGCCGTGCTAGTAAAGGTTCCAGGATTGGTAATGCAGGGGCAAGTATAATTACCACTAATAATTACTGGAGGACATGAGCTACCATCGGTTACGGAAAACGAATAAGCGGAAGGACTATTGATTAATGCGGAGTTGAAGACATTGTTGCTCAAAGTTCCGGCTATCCCCGATACTGCATATTGGGCAACATTTCCGTTAACAATCGAAAAGGTGATGCTAAATTTATTGTTATCGGGGTTGCATTGAAAGTTGAGGTCGCTTATAACCAAACTGTCATCAACCTGAATGATTGATTGTTGGTTGAGTGGGGTGGAACATCCTTGCGAGGTAAGGTTGGTAAGCGTAAAATTGGCATCCGAAAATACCTGAAAGGCCAGCTGGCCAATGGTGTCATTGAACGTTTTCGACCCAGGAACTGCTTGAAAGCTATAGAACAATTTAAACGGTTTGCTGCCCTTGGTAAAACGTAGGTTTATAATGGCACTATCGCCTTGGCAAACCGGACTATTGGTGCTATAGGTTACTTGTGGTAAGGCGTTAAAGATTACTGGCGTGCCCGGCGCAACGGTGTAACAACTGTCTTGCTGATCGAGGCCATGGAAGATTCCTTTATTGGCGGCCACTGCCGATATATAATACACCTTGCCATAACTGAGCACTGGGTTATATGTAAATTCCGGGGTTTTCTTATAAAGATGTGGGTTGATTAAGCTATCGGCCGAACCCTCGTGCAGCACAAAAACTAAGGTGTCGTTACCATCGCTCACAAAGCCATTGTCGTAAACGGCTTTTGCAAGCATGTTTTCGCAAACTTTTAGCGTGTCCAGTTGAGTAGCTCCCGGTTGGGTAACGCAACCACAGTCATAATAAATTTTAATACTGTCGGGCTTGCAATTGTTAGCATCGATGATGTAAAAGGTTTGCCCGGTTTTACTATTTATTAAGGCCGATTTAAATTTCGGGGAGGAGCCTCCGGTTATCGTTCCTGATGGAGTAACGGTGTAGGTCCCAGGAATTCCGCCAATAATATCAAGTTCTACATAATATTGTTTATTCTGATTGACGCAAAAATATTGCGGATTGGCCAGTTTTGGCCGGTTCGTAATGTTTATGTTGAAGGTGGCAGTATCGTTGAGGCACGGTGCTTTTCCAACAACTACATAGCGCACAAGGTAATTTCCAGGGGTAGAGTTATTGGTTTTTAATTTTCCGGTGCTACTGTTTAAGCCGGTAAGAGCGGGGATGCCATACCAGGTGCCATTTACCCCCGGAGTACCAGTTAATAAAGAAAATAGAGCTACGCTATCGCCGGTGCATATTACCAAACTACTCCCGTTTCCAGCATCGGCAGGTTTTTCGGTAGAAACCATTATTTTGGTTGTTTGGTTGGCACAAGGTGCAGCAGAAACAGTATTGTAACTGAATTGGTATGAACCGGGGGCTAGTCCAACCATATTGAAATTGGCACCGTTTAAGCGACCGGTGCTGCTCATGTCAACCCAGGTTCCACCACTCGAGTAACCAGTCAATAGACCAAAAAGATTTAAGGTTCCAGTACTACAGATACTAGTGTCCCGACCAGTACCGGCATAATTTTGCTTATTTACGGTTACAGTAGCCGTGGCTTGCCCAGTTGGACAACCTTCAGCGTTAAGGGTATAGTTGAATTTATAGGTACCGGGATTCGTGTTGGCAACGTTTAAAATACCGCTTGGCGACATTTGGCCGCTCCCGTTTACGTCAGTCCATACACCCCCAGGGTCAGGCTGACCGGTGAGAACATTGATTAGATTTAGACTAGCCGCAGTATTGCAAATCACAATGGTGCCGTTGGTTCCGGGGTTTGGTGAAGCCACTAACTTTATAGTTAAAATGGCACTTGCCGCAGGACAATAATTGGAGGCGGGTATGGTGTAGGTATAAGTGTAGGTTCCATTTATCATTCCGCTCATGTTGAGCGTATGGCCAGATATTGATCCCGCGCCATTGTTGTTCGTCCAGGTACCAGTACTTTGTGGAGTGCCGGATAATTGAATTAATAAATTTATGGAACCCCCAGAGTTACATACGGTAATTGAAGTGTTGCCCCCAGCGTTTGAGGGAGATATAACCGTTATTTTAACAGTTGCTTGCTGTTTTGGGCATGCTGCGGTAGCTGGAACCGTGTATATAAAACTGTAGGTGCCAACATTTACCTGACTCGGATTAAAAACTCCATTATTTAACGCGCCAGAATTATTCACATCGGTCCATGTGCCATTGTTGGCCGGTGACCCTTTCAGCACACCTAAAAGATTTACCGCAGTAGTGGTTTTACAAACACTGCTGTCGGCAGAAATACCTGGGTTTGGAGGACTTTCTATGGTAACCACCACTTTGCTGGAAAAGTTACCGCAATCGGGGTCGTTTATACTGTAGCTATAGGCTCCCGAAATGGCAGTTGCCGGGTTTATGGTTCCAGAATGCGATAATCCGTTGGGGTCTTTCCAGTTGCCGCCGGCTTGGGGTGATCCTGCCAGTAGGTTAAATAAATTGACACTACCCGTTTGTTTGCAAAAAGTAACGGAGGAGTCCTTGCCTGGGCCAGTATTCTTAACTTTAACTTCTATCTTACCTGTCGCGATGCAGTGGGGGTGTTCGGCATCAGTTATGGTAACAGTATAAGTTGTATTTGAAGGCGGTGCGGTCCTTGGGCTTTGAATAGTGTCAGATGTAATAAATCCGGTATTTGGTGTCCATCTTATTTGCGTTATCCCAGTTAAGTTTCGTGCACAATAACCAAGGATAACTTGTGGCCTAAATTTACTAGCGGTTCCGCCAGTAGTTTTGCCGCAATTGCTAGTGGAGTTGGTGTTTCCGCTAATGAAACTACTGGCAAACCAACTTAAATCTTGTCCACGTAGTGGTAAATCGTTTTTCGTGCTTATGTTCGACCAACAAATCTCTATTACCAGATTACTTGTTCCGTTATAGTAATAATAATCCTGGAAATCGATAATATTCCAACCTGTTTTAAAATTGTACGAAGCGCTAGAATAAACGGTGGTTAACCCGGTTTCAAAGTTGTCCCCCGTAAATGCAGTGGTGGCTGTGCAACCTATTTTTACTGAAAAATTTAAGTATGTTAAGGTAGAAATTCCGGTTGGCGCTGCATTAAGCGATATATTAGCCAGTTGCCCATTCAGTTGCCCGCCTTCAAGTTCAGTGGGTTTATAAATAAACTGCGTTTTGTTACTACCGGCACCGGAATTGTTAAAAACAATGTTGCTGGTTACTGTTGCCGAGCCAACGGTTGTACTTTTCGCACTTCCTTTACAACCTTTTGGGTCGATACCACATGAGAATGACGGTGGCGGAAGAAATTGCCATCCGCAATTTAGTTGGACAGGTGTTTCGGCACAGGAAGTAATAGAGTCTGGAATTACCCAAACGGAAGGTTGTATGGTGGTAACCACGATGGACGACTGACAACTTTGGCCAGTGTTTTTGTTGCGGTAAGTAACATGATAGGTAAATGGAGAGGTGGTAGGGACATGCGCACCGGGATGCGCCAATTTTGAAGTGGTATGGTCCCAAATGTACTCAAAGTTTGGGTCGTTGGCCAATATTTCAATATTGTCTAAACCCCAATGGTCTACTTCCGGGCCGCTAATTTCTAGTTGTTGCCATCTAAACCGAGTGCTGGTGGTTTTAGCATCCTCGGGCAAGGTAAAGCAGTGCTTATTCCATGCGGTGTAAAGGGTATTTGGAAATGGAGTAGGGTCGAAGTAATAGATGTCTTTCCAGGTGGTGCCATTGTCAATGGAGTATTGAAAATAAACACCTTCCCAAGGTAGGTCGGGTGCTTCGCAACCCGGGGGCGCTACATTGGTGCCGTTTTGGTCGGCAAAGCGCAAATCAAAACAGACTTTACCACCTGTGGAAACATCGAAACCAATGGTCGAAATATTCCGGTCGCTGGATGTACCGCTACCCATCCACATGTAGGGTGTTCCATCGCCCGATCCGCAAGGATTATTGAACGTTATGTTTGAGCTGGTGTTCCAGCCAGCCCCCAATGTTTTGCTGTTAAAATTGTTTTCGGCTACTGTAACGTATTGCTTGGCATCGCCAATGGCCGATGGAAAAAAGGGGTAGCCGCAGTAATTTTCGGTGGGGTCAGAGAATACTTTCACCGTACACTGCGACCGGGTGGTTAAACCCGGCAACAATGCGATTAGCAAAAAAAGCCAATTACCGATGCAGTTTCTCATTTTACAGCATAACGACCATTTAAAGAAGTCACCAAACCAAAGTTATGTTGAAAAGGCTATTCTTTCGCATTAATTATAGAGATAGTCCCTACAATTTCCTTCGCCTCGGCATCATACTTGCTTCTTATTCTCAATCTGTATCCATACACGCCTTCTGGTACCTTTTTTCCTTCAAATTTCCCGTCCCAGCCAATGGTTGAATCTTCGGAGTAAAATACTGTTGTTCCCCAACGGTTTACAACAAATAACTCAAATGAGGTGATGTCTTCGTTTCCACCGGAAAGGACAGGTAAAAACTGATCATTTACCCCATCACCGTTCGGTGTAAAAGAATTCGGGATGTAATTAAACATTTCACCGTGAACGGTAAGGGATTTGTCAATCGTGTCCGTACAGCCACCTAGTTTAGCCACCGCAATCAGTGTGATGTTATAGGTTCTTTCCTCATCGTCGGGGAAAGTATAAACCGGGTTAAAAGCATAGCTGGTATCTAAGGCATCAATGTACCAGGTGTAATCGCAGTTGTAGCTACCGTGGTTAATAAATTGAACCTGATTATTGGTGAAGGTTGGCCGCTCTGGTGAGTAGTCGAAATCTGGTTTTGGAATAGCATAAGCGTATACTGAATCCACATCACTGGAACTACAGCCAGAGGCATCGGTTACAGTAAGACTCACCGGAATAGTTCCCTCGGTTCTAAAATCTCTGGTGAACTGTGCACTACAATCATTAATGGTTTCGTAGCCAATGTGCCAAACACAGGTACCGGTACCGATGCTTTTGTTCAGGAAGTCGACCTTGATGGGAACGCAGCCCATGTTGTTTAGCAATTGGATGTCGGTAATTGGGGCGGCAAGAACGTCAACGTTAACTTGGTCAGTTACCGTGCCAACACATTGGTTGTTATCAATTAAACTTAAACTGGTTACCGAATAACTTACGATACCGGTGGTGTTAGGGTTAACCAATAATTTCTGGCTGTTGGTTAGAATGCCATTAAGAACAATAACTTCAGCAGGAGTGGTATTACTTTCCACGGTCGCATCAATTGGGAAAGCACCATTTACTATAAGTTCTATTTCGGTAGCATGGTTTACACAAACACTGCCGTCAGGACCAAAAGAACCGGTCGGTAACGCATTTACCTGCGTATTGGAGGTAGCATTTGCAATGGTGGAACTACAACCGGTTGAGATATCCTTAACTTGATCCAGCTGATAGGTGTTATTGTTTAAAATATAATTGCTCGTACCCAAGGCGATGTTATGTCCGGAGTTAATGCCTGTAGCTTGCTGTGGGTTTCCATTTACCTGATAACTGATGTCAAACGGGCCAGTTCCAGTCAGGTTAAATCCAAGATTGATGATATCGCCATAACAAATAGGTGAGTTGGAGCTAATGGTTCCGGTAGGGTTAGCACGTTTGATAATGGTATCTTGATTGCTATTGGCTCCGGGGCAATTTTGGTCGGAGAATGTTTCTACTCTATAGGTGTTATTGCCAACCACCGAGGTAACATCAACGATTTCGGTAAATTGAGATTTGAAATACTCAATTGTTCCGGTTGGGCCAACCAGGTTGAAATGAAAATCGGGAGTCCCGGTAAATGTAATGCGCAACTGAGCCTGATCTAATTCGCACAGCGGACTAGTAACCGACGAAATGCTCACCGTTGGAATGGCGTTTACGGTTACTGTTGCCGATTCGCTTAGGTTGCTTTGGCATCCGGTGGCTGTATTTACAATTTTACTTAAAGAGTAAAAATATGTACCGGCTCCAGAAGGGCTAACTGAAATGTTTTTGCTGCTTGGTGTAATGGTATACGGGCTGTTTGCCTCAGGTACACCATCTTTAGCATAACTAATCTGGAAGGTGCCGCTATAGGATGGCGTGATGACCAAGTTGGTGCTGCTTCCGTTACAAATAACATTGGTTGGAATGGTTAACGTAGCCGTAGGGTTGGCGGTAAATACAACTGAAACCGTATTGGAAAACTGTATACAACGATCGGTCGTGTCAACGGTGCCGTTTGGTAATAAATTACCAGCTACTGCGGTAACAAAATACTTGGTTCCATTTACCATGCCCGGCTTCTTGGTGAAATAGTTGTTGGCCGAAATAGCAAGCGGAGTTGGGGTATAAGGGTTGGCAGAGTCGCTATGCAATATATAAACCAGACCATCATCGCCATCAAATCCAGGTGTAACCGGATTTAAGAATACCGTGTCGGTTTCGCAGGTACTACTTTTTGAAGCGCTCAACGAGCCAATAGAGGTAATACAAGGACAGGTATATACATAGTTGTCTACCACGGGGCCACAACCGTTGGCGTCATCAATTACCACATTATAAGTATTGTCGTTGTTGGCAACAAACGGAATGCTATAGGTGTTTCCAATAATGGTGTCTTCACCACTAATTATTTGGTAGGTGGATGGATCGCCACCGCTTAAGTTAAAACTGTAACTGTAGCCAGTTGCCGTGTTGTTGCAGGTTACCACCTTAGACGATTGGTCGATGGTTGGCGGGTAATTCACGGTTATTGTTACTGGTGTAACTATCGTTTTTACAGCGCAGTAGGCGTCATAAATCGAGTCAAGGTTGTAGGTGGTGGTGCTAACCGGAGAAACGGGTATATTGTGATTGCCGGTTAAATTGTCGTAAAGGGTACCATTAATAACTGCTTTGAGAACAGGGGTCCCAATAAAAAAAACAACCTTTAAATTGGTGCTGTTTCCACCACAAATTTTATCAACATCAGCAGAAATCATGGCACTCGGTTGTTTTTGCCAAATAACGGGTGTACCGGCGGCAACCGTATAACAATCGCTGGTAGAGTCGGGGCCATAAGAAGCTTTTGGACCAGCTACAGTAGAAACATAATAGGTTTTACCGGTGGTCATGGTGCCCAAAAAGCTAAACACGTTGGAGTTTGATTGAGCAACGGCACCGATAATTTGAGAACCACTTCCTTCGTGCAATACATAAACCATAGTATCGCCATTTAACAAGTTAGAACCGGTTGCTGCGGGCACAGCCGCGCTTTGCGTTTCACACACTTGAATGGTAGCGTCCGATAAATTTCCGGCTGAAGTTTTGCAACCACAGTTTACATAGCCTTTATATTCAGTTGGGCCACAACCATTAGCGTCATCAACCCGAATGGTGTAGTTGCTTTTGGTTGCATAACTGTTGGTGCTGGTAAAGTTGTACGAATTTCCACTTTGTACTATTGAACCATCTGGCGAACTGTAGGTGCTTGGGTCGCCAGATAGGATGCGGGCGGTAACTTTATAAAATTGCAATTGAGAATCGCAGTTTCCTTTATCTACCACATTGGCAAAGGTTGGCGGTCCAACAATTTTAATCAACGTTCTGGTGGCGGTGTCTGGGCACGGGGCTGTTCCTTTTACGGTATACTGATAGCGATACGAGCCAAGAGCAAGTCCTTGATTTAGCGATGGATTTACGGTGTTTCCACTTAATATTCCACTACCGTCTAGTTCAGACCAAGTTCCATTCTGTGGCGTGCCGGTTAAAGTGGTATTCAGGTTAATTGGACTTCCGTTTTTGCAAAGATTTAAGGTGTCACCAACGCCTGGGTTCGATTTGTTCACCACAGTAACGGTTACTGTAGAGTTTGGATTGAAGGTGCATTTTGGTGCATTGGCATATTCAATGCCCGTAAGTTTATAAGTGGTGGTGGCGCTTGGGCTTACCGGTATCATAACCGGTGTAGCACTTTGATTGTACTTGGTAGTAGATCCCGATGGGGCATTTGGGTCGGTGTACGTAAAGTTGTAGGCACCGTCGGTGCTGGGTATGTTTACTTGCAAGGAGAACGTTCCGCCTTGACAGATGGTGCCTCCCGCTCCAAAACTTGCAGTAGGAATATTTTTTACTGTTATGGCATAGCTGGCTCCGGTGAATAGAAAGCAACCGGGTTTGTTGTCATCTCTGTGGAAATCAACTATTTTATAAGAACGGGTACTGGCCGGATGAACGTAGAAAACATCATTATTTCTAAGCCCGGAATAAGTACGATTACTTGTTCCGTCGTTTAACACAACAGTAAACGTATACCCGTTGGGTGTTGAAATGTGGGCAGTAAATGGAACAGAATCGCCCAGGCAGATTGTGCCTTGCGTGTCAAAATAGATGCTGTCTTTGCTTAATACGGTAATTTGAACCGTATCTCGAATATCGCAACCTGCCGAATCGATTACCGATAATTTGTAATCGGTGGTTATGGTTGGTTGCGCAACAGGATTTGTTGCCGATGGGCTGCTAAGACCTGTTGAAGGAGTCCAGGTAATTTTGTAGGGAGGTAAGCCTCCACTTATAGTTGGGTTGCCACCAAGTGTAACCTTATCGCCAATGCAAATCGTGTCGTTTAAACCAGCATTTACTTTGGGGCCATTGCCCACTACCAAACGTTGTGTGTAGGTTTGAGAACAAATTGGTGTAGCGTTGTTGGTAACGGTTAATGTTATATTGTAAACTCCTGGAGAAGTAAATGTATGGGTAGGATTGGTACTGGTAGTTAAGCTGTCCTGAGTGCCGTCGTCATAATTCCAAACCCATTTTACAATTTTGGTTGGGGGTTGGCCAGTAGGGTCATTGTCTTTAGAAATATCAGTTAGGGTTACCGGTTCTCCAACACAAACGACACGTTTGGTGGTAAATTCGGCAATTGGGCACTTGGGGCAAATTGAGGCAAGGATTGGCCCAAGTCCGCCTTGAAAAGCAAAGGACTCTGCAGCTCCTGCTGAAGCCGAGTAGATACCGAAACGATAATTGGATGTGCTTGTAAATCGTTGACTGGCTGTGGAAGGGACAAGCGTAAGTCGTTTGTATTTGTAGGTAGTATTGCCTATGCTAGTCCAGCCAGTAGCACCAATATTAGTTCCATTTTGCAGAATGGTGCTGGTTGGTAATGGACTACCAACATCATTTATTACCACAACAATGTATCCACTTGTGGAGGTAGTAGCTTTTAATGAACCAAAAAGGTAAGATTCCTTCCACATGCTTTCGGGGAAAACCATGATGGATTCAGCATCAGTGAAATTCTGACCGTCGGTTTGCCAACCTTTACTGTATTGTGACACTTGAACCGGTTGATCGGCCGTAATTACCATGTCGCAATTCCCATAATTGGTATTGCCTATTCCAGTTCCGCCAGGGTTGTCGCCCCATAAAACACCGTAACCGTAATTGGCGCCATTGTTCCACGTTAAGGTTTTTATGGTGTCTTTGCGCGTGCCACCCAATTGGTCTATGGTAACGATAGTTCCAACCCGTCCAATGATCTGATAAAAATCCCCGGTTCGGTCGGTTTTTGGTGTGCAGGAAACTTTAGTAGCGGTACTGTTTCGTGGTATAGCTTGTGCCAAGACAAATTTACTTCCCCAGTTACTTACTGGTAAGGGCATAGACATTAAATTGTCGGCGGCACCGCATTCGTTACCGAATGCGGCATCCATGCTATTTACCACCGCAACCGGTTTGTCGGCATTTACTACTATGCCGTCTAGAGCCACATTTTCACCGTCAACCTTTTTCATAGCGCTTACCTGATAGGTTTCGCCATAATTAAGTTTTACCGTGTCCTTTCTAGGGGCTCCAGCTGCATTCCAGTATTTAATTATGACGGTGGTGGTATCTTCAGTGGCAGCTACGGTTAATCGATTTAAATCACTTGCTATTCTTGCACGCATAGAGCCCACATATTCGGTGCCTAATTTGTGCAAAGGAACAAGGGTTTCTCCGTCAACTGAAGCTGACATATAGGTAACCGCGTAAATGGTAACTGGGTATGGGGTTTTTATGTGTATTCCTTTTTTTTCTTTTTTTCCAGGCGCAGTGTGGTAGTATGGTTGGCCATTAATTGCACCCGGAATAGCAATTTGGGTATATTGACCCGGTTGCACACTAAAAGTGATGGTATGCCCCAAGGCAGGAAACTCTATGAGTCCGTTTTCGATGCAATAATCGGAAAGAATAAAAAAGATCGGGCCTTCTCCATTAGTAAGGCCATCAACTTTTGGAAAAGTAAACCAAAATTCACGCCCCGATAAATCTTGGGCTGAGGAGGAAATATTGGTCAAGGTCAACCAAACGAAAAGCAGAGAAGTTAATCCTTTAAGGAAATATGATTTCATTAAACTGGTGTCTTTAGTACTCATTGGAGGCACGCGTATATGGGGTTTGCTGCTTACAAATTTACGGTTTTTATTCTAAACCGGATTGGTCGATATAAACTCAACGATGGTCAATAAAAAAGGTTGCCTTGGAGGGCAACCCTTTTTAATTTGTCGATATGTTTTACCGCACAATATTCATATTTCCGGTCTTAGCGATTCTGGCTCCGGAGTATTTGGATCTGACCTCGAGGCGGTAGGGATGCTAATGAGCACTTCAAATAAAGTGTGTCCTTACAAAGCTAATTGCTGGTTATGTTTAAAAGGCTATTCTTTCGCATTAATTATAGAGATAGTCCCTACAATTTCCTTCGCCTCGGCATCATACTTGCTTCTTATTCTCAATCTGTATCCATACACGCCTTCTGGTACCTTTTTTCCTTCAAATTTCCCGTCCCAGCCAATGGTTGAATCTTCGGAGTAAAATACTGTTGTTCCCCAACGGTTTACAACAAATAACTCAAATGAGGTGATGTCTTCGTTTCCACCGGAAAGGACAGGTAAAAACTGATCATTTACCCCATCACCGTTCGGTGTAAAAGAATTCGGGATGTAATTAAACATTTCACCGTGAACGGTAAGGGATTTGTCAATCGTGTCCGTACAGCCACCTAGTTTAGCCACCGCAATCAGTGTGATGTTATAGGTTCTTTCCTCATCGTCGGGGAAAGTATAAACCGGGTTAAAAGCATAGCTGGTATCTAAGGCATCAATGTACCAGGTGTAATCGCAGTTGTAGCTACCGTGGTTAATAAATTGAACCTGATTATTGGTGAAGGTTGGCCGCTCTGGTGAGTAGTCGAAATCTGGTTTTGGAATAGCATAAGCGTATACTGAATCCACATCACTGGAACTACAGCCAGAGGCATCGGTTACAGTAAGACTCACCGGAATAGTTCCCTCGGTTCTAAAATCTCTGGTGAACTGTGCACTACAATCATTAATGGTTTCGTAGCCAATGTGCCAAACACAGGTACCGGTACCGATGCTTTTGTTCAGGAAGTCGACCTTGATGGGAACGCAGCCCATGTTGTTTAGCAATTGGATGTCGGTAATTGGGGCGGCAAGAACGTCAACGTTAACTTGGTCAGTTACCGTGCCAACACATTGGTTGTTATCAATTAAACTTAAACTGGTTACCGAATAACTTACGATACCGGTGGTGTTAGGGTTAACCAATAATTTCTGGCTGTTGGTTAGAATGCCATTAAGAACAATAACTTCAGCAGGAGTGGTATTACTTTCCACGGTCGCATCAATTGGGAAAGCACCATTTACTATAAGTTCTATTTCGGTAGCATGGTTTACACAAACACTGCCGTCAGGACCAAAAGAACCGGTCGGTAACGCATTTACCTGCGTATTGGAGGTAGCATTTGCAATGGTGGAACTACAACCGGTTGAGATATCCTTAACTTGATCCAGCTGATAGGTGTTATTGTTTAAAATATAATTGCTCGTACCCAAGGCGATGTTATGTCCGGAGTTAATGCCTGTAGCTTGCTGTGGGTTTCCATTTACCTGATAACTGATGTCAAACGGGCCAGTTCCAGTCAGGTTAAATCCAAGATTGATGATATCGCCATAACAAATAGGTGAGTTGGAGCTAATGGTTCCGGTAGGGTTAGCACGTTTGATAATGGTATCTTGATTGCTATTGGCTCCGGGGCAATTTTGGTCGGAGAATGTTTCTACTCTATAGGTGTTATTGCCAACCACCGAGGTAACATCAACGATTTCGGTAAATTGAGATTTGAAATACTCAATTGTTCCGGTTGGGCCAACCAGGTTGAAATGAAAATCGGGAGTCCCGGTAAATGTAATGCGCAACTGAGCCTGATCTAATTCGCACAGCGGACTAGTAACCGACGAAATGCTCACCGTTGGAATGGCGTTTACGGTTACTGTTGCCGATTCGCTTAGGTTGCTTTGGCATCCGGTGGCTGTATTTACAATTTTACTTAAAGAGTAAAAATATGTACCGGCTCCAGAAGGGCTAACTGAAATGTTTTTGCTGCTTGGTGTAATGGTATACGGGCTGTTTGCCTCAGGTACACCATCTTTAGCATAACTAATCTGGAAGGTGCCGCTATAGGATGGCGTGATGACCAAGTTGGTGCTGCTTCCGTTACAAATAACATTGGTTGGAATGGTTAACGTAGCCGTAGGGTTGGCGGTAAATACAACTGAAACCGTATTGGAAAACTGTATACAACGATCGGTCGTGTCAACGGTGCCGTTTGGTAATAAATTACCAGCTACTGCGGTAACAAAATACTTGGTTCCATTTACCATGCCCGGCTTCTTGGTGAAATAGTTGTTGGCCGAAATAGCAAGCGGAGTTGGGGTATAAGGGTTGGCAGAGTCGCTATGCAATATATAAACCAGACCATCATCGCCATCAAATCCAGGTGTAACCGGATTTAAGAATACCGTGTCGGTTTCGCAGGTACTACTTTTTGAAGCGCTCAACGAGCCAATAGAGGTAATACAAGGACAGGTATATACATAGTTGTCTACCACGGGGCCACAACCGTTGGCGTCATCAATTACCACATTATAAGTATTGTCGTTGTTGGCAACAAACGGAATGCTATAGGTGTTTCCAATAATGGTGTCTTCACCACTAATTATTTGGTAGGTGGATGGATCGCCACCGCTTAAGTTAAAACTGTAACTGTAGCCAGTTGCCGTGTTGTTGCAGGTTACCACCTTAGACGATTGGTCGATGGTTGGCGGGTAATTCACGGTTATTGTTACTGGTGTAACTATCGTTTTTACAGCGCAGTAGGCGTCATAAATCGAGTCAAGGTTGTAGGTGGTGGTGCTAACCGGAGAAACGGGTATATTGTGATTGCCGGTTAAATTGTCGTAAAGGGTACCATTAATAACTGCTTTGAGAACAGGGGTCCCAATAAAAAAAACAACCTTTAAATTGGTGCTGTTTCCACCACAAATTTTATCAACATCAGCAGAAATCATGGCACTCGGTTGTTTTTGCCAAATAACGGGTGTACCGGCGGCAACCGTATAACAATCGCTGGTAGAGTCGGGGCCATAAGAAGCTTTTGGACCAGCTACAGTAGAAACATAATAGGTTTTACCGGTGGTCATGGTGCCCAAAAAGCTAAACACGTTGGAGTTTGATTGAGCAACGGCACCGATAATTTGAGAACCACTTCCTTCGTGCAATACATAAACCATAGTATCGCCATTTAACAAGTTAGAACCGGTTGCTGCGGGCACAGCCGCGCTTTGCGTTTCACACACTTGAATGGTAGCGTCCGATAAATTTCCGGCTGAAGTTTTGCAACCACAGTTTACATAGCCTTTATATTCAGTTGGGCCACAACCATTAGCGTCATCAACCCGAATGGTGTAGTTGCTTTTGGTTGCATAACTGTTGGTGCTGGTAAAGTTGTACGAATTTCCACTTTGTACTATTGAACCATCTGGCGAACTGTAGGTGCTTGGGTCGCCAGATAGGATGCGGGCGGTAACTTTATAAAATTGCAATTGAGAATCGCAGTTTCCTTTATCTACCACATTGGCAAAGGTTGGCGGTCCAACAATTTTAATCAACGTTCTGGTGGCGGTGTCTGGGCACGGGGCTGTTCCTTTTACGGTATACTGATAGCGATACGAGCCAAGAGCAAGTCCTTGATTTAGCGATGGATTTACGGTGTTTCCACTTAATATTCCACTACCGTCTAGTTCAGACCAAGTTCCATTCTGTGGCGTGCCGGTTAAAGTGGTATTCAGGTTAATTGGACTTCCGTTTTTGCAAAGATTTAAGGTGTCACCAACGCCTGGGTTCGATTTGTTCACCACAGTAACGGTTACTGTAGAGTTTGGATTGAAGGTGCATTTTGGTGCATTGGCATATTCAATGCCCGTAAGTTTATAAGTGGTGGTGGCGCTTGGGCTTACCGGTATCATAACCGGTGTAGCACTTTGATTGTACTTGGTAGTAGATCCCGATGGGGCATTTGGGTCGGTGTACGTAAAGTTGTAGGCACCGTCGGTGCTGGGTATGTTTACTTGCAAGGAGAACGTTCCGCCTTGACAGATGGTGCCTCCCGCTCCAAAACTTGCAGTAGGAATATTTTTTACTGTTATGGCATAGCTGGCTCCGGTGAATAGAAAGCAACCGGGTTTGTTGTCATCTCTGTGGAAATCAACTATTTTATAAGAACGGGTACTGGCCGGATGAACGTAGAAAACATCATTATTTCTAAGCCCGGAATAAGTACGATTACTTGTTCCGTCGTTTAACACAACAGTAAACGTATACCCGTTGGGTGTTGAAATGTGGGCAGTAAATGGAACAGAATCGCCCAGGCAGATTGTGCCTTGCGTGTCAAAATAGATGCTGTCTTTGCTTAATACGGTAATTTGAACCGTATCTCGAATATCGCAACCTGCCGAATCGATTACCGATAATTTGTAATCGGTGGTTATGGTTGGTTGCGCAACAGGATTTGTTGCCGATGGGCTGCTAAGACCTGTTGAAGGAGTCCAGGTAATTTTGTAGGGAGGTAAGCCTCCACTTATAGTTGGGTTGCCACCAAGTGTAACCTTATCGCCAATGCAAATCGTGTCGTTTAAACCAGCATTTACTTTGGGGCCACTACCTACTACGAGGCGCTGTTCATAGGTTTGGGAACAAATTGGAATAGCATTATTTGTTACCGTTAATTTAACGTAATAAATACCTGGGGTGGCGTAGGTATGTGTTGGGTTGGCACTGGCACTTAAACTATCGCGAGTTCCATCGCCATATTCCCAAATCCATTTTACGATTTTAGCTAAACCTGCAGGGTCATTGTCTTTAGACAAGTCGGTAAATGTTATTGGTTGGCCAATACAAATCGCCCGACGGGAACTATACTCAGAAATAGGGCAAGTTGGGCATTGCGAGGTAAGAATGGGCCCCAATCCTCCTTGAAACGAAAATGATTCGGCGGCACCCAAACTCGCAGAATAAATACCAAAATTATACCCACCGGTACTAACGAAACGTTCACTGGTAGTAGCAGGAACAACCGCTATACGATTATATTTCCAAGTAGTAGCTCCAATCTGAACCCATCCAGTTGTACCAATATTAATTCCGTTTCTGGTAATTGTGGTAGAAGGAAGTGGAGACCCAACATCATTTAATACAACAGTGATAAAACCACTGGTGGTAGTTGCCGTGCGCAGAGAACCCATAAGGTATGATGGTTTCCACATATTTATGGGGTAAACAACTACTGATTCTGGGTCAGTTGTGGCATTATTATCGGCACTATAACTTTTTTGATATTGAAGTACCTGTACGGGAGCATCCGCTTCGATAACCATGTCGCAATTACCTATGGCAATTGGGCTTGCGGGTAAAATATCACCCCACAAATAGCCATAACCATAATTTGCGCCATTGTTCCATGGAATAGTTTTAATAGTATCTCTCCTTATCCCAAGCCGGTCGGTAATTTTAACCACTGTCCCCACTTGCCCCATAATTTGATACCAATCACCAGAGCTAGTGTTGTTACAGATTCCTTTTGATACCTGATCTCGCTGAATGCCTTGAGCCAAGGTGTAATTGCTGCCCCATTTGCTGACGGGTAAAGGCATGGTCATCATATTGTCACATGGGCCGCAATCATTGGTGTTGGCACAGTCGGCACTGTTTACAAGAGCGATAGGTTTGTCAGAAGTAATAACTGCCCCATCAAGTGTCCAGCAAACCGCATCAATATCATTTTGACAAACATTTCGGTTGCTACCAATTTGATAGGTTTCACCCATGTTTAGTTTTACTGTGATTGAGGTATCTTTACCATTTTGCTGTCTCCAATATTTGAAAGTAACAGTGGTGGTGTCTTCGGTTGCAACCACCGTGCCTCTTATTATGGGTCCAGTTAAAACTTCTCCTCGAATGGCAGGTACATATTTGGTGCCTAATGACTGAATGGGTGCTACAACTTCACCATCAACCGAAGCTTGTGAGTAGGTTACTGCATAAATTGTTACAGGAAAAGGAGTTCTTATTCTAATTCCCTTCTTTTCAATTTTATTAGGTGTAGTATGATTATAGGGTTGTCCATTTATTGCCGCTGGAATAGCAATTTGGGTATATTGCCCCGGCTGAACATTAAACGTTATGGTGTGGTTCAAAGCCGGGAATTCAATTAGCCCGTTATCGATGCAATAATCAGAAAGGATAAAAAAGATCGGGCCTTCACCATTAACCAGACCATCAACTTTCGGAAAAGTAAACCAAAATTCACGTCCCGATAAATCTTGGGCCGAGGAGGAAATATTGGTCAAGGTCAACCAAACGAAAAGCAGTGACGTTAATCCTTTAAGGAAATATGATTTTATTAAACTGGCGTTTTTAGTAGTCATTTGAGGCACGCGTATATAGGTTTTGTTGCTTACAAGTTTACGGTTTTTTTATTCTAAACCGAATTGGTCGATGTAAAGTGAACGATTGTCACGAAAAAAGGTTGCCTTGGGGGCAACCTTTTTTAATTTGTCGATATTGTTTTACCGCACGATATTCACGTTGCCAGTTTTAGCAATTCTGGCTCCGGAGTATTTGGATCTGACCTCAAGGCGGTAGGCATAAACTCCTTCGGGACATTCCAGGTTTTGGGCATTTTTCCCGTTCCATTTAAAATCGGGGTCGTTGGTGTGGAAAATTGGTTGGCCCCAGCGATCGTAAACGGTAAGCGAGAAGAATTCGGGTCGGTAACCCAAGGTAACCGGGTACCAGGTTTCGTTGTAGCCGTCACCATTTGGAGAGAAGCTGTTTGGAATGTTGATAAGCACTTCGCCGTTAACTTTGAGGGGCAAACAAAGCGTGTCCCTACACAGTTGATTACTGATGGCAATTAAACAAACCTCATAAAAACCTTCGTCATCGGCCGGGAACTGATAGCGGGGTTCAAATCCCGTGATTGTGTCAAGATTGTCAATTCTCCACTGAAAGGTGCTGCCACCAATGGAGTTGTTAACAAATTTCACCAGTGCATCGGACATGGTAACGGGTTGTGGCTCCCACGAAAAGTCGGCTATTGGGTCTTGGTTCACCACAATGGTTTTTGGGGTGCTTCCGGTACAACCCTGTGCAGAGCTAATGGTTAACGTAACCGAGTGTGTGGTTTGTTCCACAAAGGTTTTCTGCGTAGAATTGGGGTTGGTGTCAAAACTACCATCACTAAAAGTCCAAAGCACCGATTGTGTTACATAGTTGGTTTCGGGAATGTTGGTGAAGGTAACTGCCAAAGGCGCACAACCGCTAGGACGGCTGCGTGTAAAATCGGGTGCCGGAACCGGGTTTACATGAATAAATGCCGTGTCCAGGGTATTTAACACCGAAGTACATTGAGGACTGTTGCCGTCTTTAATGCTTAAATTAAAGAACCGCAAGCTATCGGTCAACGTAGCGATAAATTGGTTAATGGGTAACAATGATGTTCCGTTGGGGAGGCCAAGGTATTGGTAGTTAATCACACCGTTTTGGTCAATAAACTCAACCCGAAGCGGGGGTGTTCCGTTTAAGGTTACCTGCACCGAGTCGTTTAACCCGGCACAAATCTCACGTGGTATTCCTCCAATGGAACCAATGGGCAGTTGATGTACCTTAAGGGGTAATAAGGAGTTCGGCATAGAAATGCACTTTCCAGCAGCACCAACAGTTGTCGACGAATTGTCTTCAATGCGAAGGATGTTATATTCCCGGTCTTTATCGGTAGGAATAATAACCGAAGTATTACCGTTGGTGTTAATAGAAGTGTTTAAGCCAAAATTGTCGGCATAAAAAATGGTAAATGGCCCATTTCCTTTAACGTTAGAAAAGGTAATGCTATCTGCCGAACCAAAACAAACCGGAGTAATAAGGCTGGCAGTGAGTGTTGGGTATGGCCTAACCCGAACTTGGGCGGAGTCAAGAGCCGTTCCTGCACAAGCAGCAATCGAACCATCGGAAATTGCTCCAAAACTGTAGGTGTATAAGCCTGTGTCGAGTGTACTGATGGGTGGGGTGGAGTAAGAGCCAGCTACTTTGTTGATAGCAGAAGAAGCCCCACCGGCATACCCATAGCTGGTATTGATGGTGTTGTTTCCGGTAAGTTTATATGCCAATGAAAACGGTGTGCCCTTACAGATTTCATAATAGGTAGTTGTAAACGTTGCAGTTGGCTTGGGGTTTACTGTTACCGTTATTGGATTGGGTGGATTGCCGGTGCAGGTGGGGGTGGTATTGCTGGAAAGCCCAAGAATGGAATAGGTTGCTGTTCCTGATGTGCCTGGGGTAACCAAAAGCGTGTCAGGTGAAGACAAGGTTGTTCCAGAGTAAGGGTATTGCTGGGTATCACTGCCGGTGCCCTTTAAGGTAAAACTAACGGTTCCGTTGCCTGCAAATACCTCTACTTTTATTCTAGATGAATTGCCTTGACAGATTATGGAGTCCAAACGGGTTAGCTTTACTATTGGCGTTGGATTTACCTGAATTGAAGCGCCTGATCCACTTCCTTGGCAATTGGCCTTAGTTAAGTCGAATACATTTTCGACGTTATAATTGTAGGTTCCAGCCGGTGGATTTACGCTAACCGTGGAATCGGGTCTTGAAATCAGTTGACTATAAGTGGTAGGCTCATTATTGATACGGTATTCTACGCTAAAGTTGTTGCCAGTGCCTGAGGTAGGTGAAATGCTGAATAATAGGTTTCGTGGGCCAAAACCTTGACAATAGCTGTCATTTACCACCCGGTTCAGGGTGCCCGGGTCTTCAATTAACATGGTTACCTGAACAGGATTGTTTACAGTTACCTTGGCTATTCCGGTTCCGCTACTGTAGCATTTGGAGCCACCGGATACCTGATCTTCCACCGAAAAAATGGTGTAAGAATACGAGTCAGATCCTGGATTGGCAAGGGTCAGGCTATAGGGGGTGGATGCAATGTTTATAGTTTGGTTGGCTCCGCCAATCCCGTCGTTATAAATTACTTCCCATGGGCCAATCCCGGTTAATGCAATGTCTAGTTCCACAGGGCTAGAAAGGCAAATGGTGTCTGATTTAGCGCTAATGGTTGCAGTTGGAATAGGATAAATTACCGCAGTACCACTAATTACCCCGACACATTGGTTGCCTGAATTGTCGTAAACCGTGTCTAAAGTGTACGTTATTATACTGTTCGGATGCGCAATGGTATCAGGTATGCTTATGGATGAGCCACTGAAGTTGCCGTTCGTGTATTTTGCTCCATTTACCGAGTTGCTGTAGGTTACTGTAAAACTAGGGCTTGGAGCGGTGCTGGTTACAGTAATGTCAAATAGACCGGGTGAATTGTTATCGCTGCACGCTTTCGATGTACTGATTGATGCAGTTGGTGGTTGTTTAACGGTAACTGTTACCGGTGTGTTACTGGTAAAATTGGTAAGACAACCAAATTTGTCTTTCAAATTCCGCAGTTCATAACTAGTGGTGGTGGTTGGCGAAACAGAAATGCTGTCCTGTGGGCTATTTAATCCACTGGTAGTAGTTGTTGCTCCTCCGTCAAAAATGGCTACTTCAAACGGAGATGAGCCTGCGGTGAAGTTAAGCTGAAGCTGGGCATTACTACCCATGCATACATAACTTGGGCCGCTGAGTGTAGCTTGTGGTAAGTCATGAAAAACCACTGGCGTTCCGGGGCTTACGGAAAGACAAACGTCAGTTACGTCGATGTTGCCGGAACCATTGTCATTCCCAGCTACCGCTGATATGTAATAAGTTTGTCCGTTTACAATTCCTGCTCCGCAGCCAAAGGTTGGCGTAGTACTCACCCCCCTTACATTTACCAAGGTGCTACCACTTCCTTCATGCAAGTAGTAGCGAAGTAAATCGTTACCGTCATCAACAAAGCCACCGTTGTAGGTGTCGGGTGTTGTTGAACCACAACAGATGGAGAGTGGCTGTAAATTCATTGTTCCTGCATCGGTCGCGCAAGCACAGTTTTTCATCACGGTAACCGAGTCTATTTTACAGGCAAAGGCGTCAACCACTTTAAAGGTTACCGATTGGCCGTTAGGTATACTGCTACTGGTATATTGCGTGGGGTTGTTTCCCGAAAGAGAGCCGCCAGCAGGGGTTACCGAATAGCTACTTCGCTGACCACCCTGAATATCAATTGACGCGGTGTATGTAGTGTTGCTTGGGTCGCATTGCGTTGTTGAGTTCGAAAAGCTTGGGTAGCCATTTACGTTTATGGTCAGCTGAACACTATCGGCCTTGCAAGGTGAAGTTGCTGATAGTTTGTAGGTAAACTTAAACGAGCCGGTGTCGCTTATGGTGCCAGTTGGGGCGTAGTCGCCCGTTACCGAGTTAAGTGTTCCGTTAAAGGTTCCGTCTTTTCGCCAGCTACCGCCACCGTCATAGGTGCCGCTAATTATACTGAAAAGACTCAAAGCACTGCCGTTGATACAGAGGTTGCTTACCGCTGGGTTTCCAGCTTCGGGTTGCTCCTCCACTTTCACTGTAATGGTGGCAAACTGACCTGCACATGGGTCATTTGGAGCAACGGTATACTTAAATTTATAGGTGTTTGCGGCAAGGTTGCTTATGTTTAACACGCCTGCTGGACTATTAAATGCGGCTCCGGCACTGGTCGAGCTAATGTCGGTCCATGTTCCTCCGGCATCAGCCGCTCTTCCGGTGCTGCTTTTTTTGAGGTAACTCACTAAATTAAGTGTTGTGCCACTATTGCAAATGCTAAAGGTGCTGTCTAAACCGGAAAATGGATCTTTTTTAACTTTTATAGTAACTACCGTATCACGAGAGCCACAACCGTTTGTTGTGGTTAGGATGTACTTAAATTTATAGTCACCGGGAATTGTGCTGGCCATAGCGGCCGTAAAATTACTGCCGGTAAGTGCCGAGCCCGCAGCTGGCGAACCAAATGACGACCAGGTGCCACCAGTTTGTGGGTTACCAGTCAGTTTGGTAAACAGGTTATAGGGGGTAGCGTTTAAGCAACAGAGACTATCAATATATCCTTTTCCCGGATTGGGTGGAGTGTTAATTTTTACTTCGACTGAATCTGTGCCAACACAACCGTTTTTACTCGCCGTAACATAGTACCAACCCGCTATTCCAATTCCAGGGTTTCTTGTTGGGTTTTGTACGTTGGCAGTAAAACCACTAGGGCCAGTCCAAGTGAAGGCTACCGCTGGGTCAGGGGTGGCTATTGCTGCATAGAGTTTAAGTGTGCTGTCAACACAAAGTGAATCGTATTTGGCATCAACAGTTCCCGGGTTTTCCAAATTCATGTTTACCGTTTGCGACACCGCGCAACCGGCCGGGGTATTCAGGTCCCGCACCGTTACGGTATAAGCAGCTACACCGCCCGCAATAGCAGTTGGGTTCAGGATGCTGTCATTTGATAGGTTGATGTCTGGTGTCCATGAATAAACCAACACTGGTTTGGGACGATAACAGATTCCGAATTTTGCTGAGGGTCTGTTTTGGTCAACTTTTGCCTTACTTGAATTATAATAGCCACAAAGTTCGTCACCACAAACGGAAGAATGCACCACGGAGTTAAATCCAGTGGCCGTTTTAAACACATTTCCAGAACGAACCGATCCACCTCCCCAGCAAATTTGAACCACCAAATTCGATGTACCATCCCAGTCATAGGGTACGTCCAAGTCAAATGATTTCCATCCTGCACCGAGGATAACTGTTTTTGCGTTAAACACTGTTGATAGGCCTCCAACGTATTCTGCTTGGGCATTTGAAGCATAGCTTGCTTTGCTAGTGCAGCCCATTTTTATGGTAAAACCCGCATAATCTTTAGCTGTAGAGGCAATTGAGATGAAATTTAATTGGAGTTGAGTTATTTGACCACCGTAGTTGGTAAATAGGGTTGGAAATTCGCTGGCTCGGAAAATCATCTGAGTGGTTGCAGAGCCATCATAAGTGTCGGTTGTATAGGTGCCATTCACACTTCCACAACCACCTGAAGTTGGTCCGCCAAACATTTGATAAGTGGTGCTATTTACCACACCTGTTCCAACATCTATTACCGTTGTATTTCCAACACACCCCTTAAGTGTCGGTTGACAAGCCAAAGTTGGTGGTGTCATGGATGATATAGCCGTAAGTTGAACTGGTACGCCCGGGCAAACTGGGGTTGAGGGATTAAGGGTAGCGCTGATGGTTGGTTTTCGAACAATAACATTAACATTGTCGGTACAGGTGTTTGTGCCATCGGTGTATGTTACCGTATAAGTATTGGTATTGATAGGTGGAAATGGTGGGCTGTCACCGGTTGGTAAGGTAACCCCAGTGTGGCTCCAGGTATATTGTGCAACTGGCGGGTTGACAATAATTTCCAGATTATCCAAACCCCAATGATCCAAATAGTCGCCCAAGGTGCCAATAGTATTAGCCAGTTGCACCCAGCGAATGCGAGTGGCACCAGTCATTGCGCCAGCCGGAATGCTCACGGTGTAAGAATTCCATACGGTTAAGTTTGGGTCATTACCACCGTTAGCACTTGGGTCGTAATAAACAATATCCGTCCAGGTTGCACCGTTGTCATTTGAATATTGAACATGAACACCTTCATCACCCCAATCAGGGTTTTCACAAGGTGATGCAGTATTAAAATCGGGGTCAGCAAAACGCATATCAAAGTTTATGACCCCGCCCGTGGTAAGCGGAAGGTTGGTGGTAGCCAATGCTCTTGGTGAGGGGGTGTTTTCATTGAACCAGATATGTGGGCCATTGCCTGGATGGTCAGGTAAGCAAGGGTTGTCAAATTGCGCGGTTGAGGAGTTGGCCCATGTTCCGTAATTGTCATTAGGATTGGTTGGGTCGCCTTGTGGGCATTGTACTGCACCGCAGTTAAAATTGTTTCTAAAGGCCAATATACCGTTACCAATGGCAGTTAGTTTCAATGTGTCGCCACACAATAGGTCGTAATTGTTGGCGCTGGCTTTTACCACGCAAGCCTGCGAATTTGCCTGTAAAACGCAAAATAATAAGGTGTAAAGTAGTAACCCAAATTGCAGTATTTGCTTCATCTTACTTAATATATTGGGTAGTTATGTCGGTTACAGCAACACGAGTTAATGTTCGTTTGTTTTCCATTCTAAGCCATTTGGAAAATACTTTAAGGCCAATGTTTAAGCCGGGCAAGCAGTCGCCCTCTATAATTTGTTTAGGCGATAGCTTTGTTGTCCGCTTTCGGTCGCGAGCATCATGATCGCAGTTGGCACATTCGTTTCCGTAATAAGCATCGGTGAACCAAGTAATTTCTATTGGATGATTGGTTTTGTTTACGGCTTTTAACAGTACGTATTCGGCATAAAGTCCTTCTGCTGGCACTTCGCAATCGTAATATTTAGAGTAGAACTGAATGCGTTCGTCCTCATAAAAAAGAGTCCAATTTTTTGTTGCTTTTAGCTCACTTTGACCCATGGCCACAAAACCAAGTAAAGCTAATGAGCAGGTAAGTAATCTATTTTTCATGGATGTTTATGGAAAAGGTGAACAAGTTAGTCTAAAGACAGTAGTAAGAGGTGGGAGTTGCCTGGTATACTTAGTAGGTAGAATTAATAGGAATACAATGTTTTGATAATGGAGTGCAGCTAGAAATTAGCTACAACATCAATTATAGCCGCGTTAATTTTAAAAAGCGCAGTTGCCTTTCAAAGGAAGAATGGCATTTTGTGAATTGGGAAGCACTTCGGCACTTCGGCAAGCTCAGTATCCGAAGCCGAAGCCGCACCCTGAGCTTGTCGAAGGGTGGAGAAGGAAGGGTCTGAAGAGGTGTTTCCTTCGTCAGCATGACAAAAGGCTTACTTCATCAACCTCAATTGTCCGGTAATTACTTTTTTCTCAGCGTTGTATTTCGAGCGGACAGATACCCGGTAGAGGTACACATCAGCTTTAGCAGTTTCTCCGTTGAAGGTACCGTCCCAGGGTTGGTTTTTGTTGGTAGAGTGAAAAA
>CAYMJL010000008.1:0-123643 GCA_964390915.1 uncultured Flavobacteriales bacterium | reverse complement strand
GGTTAACCAGTTATCGGCCGTTCTCGATGCACACAAAGAAAAAGTTTACGGTGTAAACAAAGCCTGGGAAGGTTTCAAAACCGTGTTCCTAGGCACATTTGCCAGCAACATAGCGCAAGGCGCACTGCAAAAAATTGCCGAATTCTTCCCCAAAATAATTACCGGAGCAGCTGCCATAGAAGACAGCTTGGCCAATGTGCGTAAAACCACCGGCCTAAGTGGCGATGATGTAATAAAACTGAATGACGAACTGGGTAAAATAAACACCCGCACCAGCCGCGAGGAGTTGCGCCAACTAGCCACCGAAGCCGGTAAACTGGGTAAAGATTCGCTGGCATCGGTAAAAGAGTTTGTGCAGCAGGCCGACCAAATTAAAGTTGCCCTGGGCGAAGACCTAGGCGATGATGCCATTTTGAAAATTGGAAAAATGAGCGACATCTTTAATAAAAGTATGTTGCAGATAGGTAGCGGTGTTAATGCAGTTGGAGCTGCCAGCTCTGCAAGCGAAAGTTACCTTGTCGATTTCAGTGCTAGAATGGGGGGTACCGCGGCAATTGCTAGAATTGGTGCTGGCGACATTATCGGCTTTGGCGCAACCCTTGACCAGGTTGGTTTACAGGCTGAAATGAGTTCAACAGCCCTAAATACCTTCTTTACCGATTTTATAAAAAACAGTGAGCAATTTGGTAAAACCGCCGGTTTTGCCAAAGGTGAACTAACCAATCTCATCAATTCAGCCGGGGCCAACGAAGGATTTTTACAGTTTCTGCAAAAACTTAAACAAGCTAACCCTATTGCGGCCGATTTCTTAAGGAAACTAGAAGCAATGGGCATTGATGGAGCCAGGGGCTCTCAAGTATTTCTTTCTCTTAGTGAAAATATTGACAAAGTACGGGCTCAACAATTACTGGCCAACACGGCTATAGAGGAAGGAAATAGTATAACTACAGAGTTTAATATAAAAAATGCAACGCTTGGTGCAACAATAGACAAGTTAGGCAAAGACTTGAATAGCTTATTTACCAGCAGAGGTATTGTTGATGCGGTAAAGGGTTTCTTCGGTATTTTTATTTCAAGCATTGATTGGATAAAGGAGAATTCTGCCGTATTAAAAGCCTTGGGTAAGGCTATTTTATCGGTAGTAAGTGGCTACATTATTTGGCAAGGTGTTCTTAAAGCGAAAATTTGGCTGGACCAGCTTAATGTAATTAGGCTGCATATCAAAGAAATGATAACGCAGGTAGCCGCTACAAATGCCGTAACATTTGCACAAGCACGGCAAATGGTTGTCGTAAAAAGTCTGAAAACTGCTTGGCAAGATTTTACACTTGCTATAACAAAGAATCCATTCGGTATTTTACTTACGGCAGTAGTTACATTACTACCATTTCTTGACCTTTTCTCGGAAAAAACAAAAACAGCGGCAAAAGAAGTTGATAAGCTTGATGAGATTAGAAAGGAAGAGCAGAAAAACACCGAACTAGAAATTGCTAAGATTAAAAACCTATTCGACTTATTAAGGCAAACGAATCCGGAAAGCAAAAGGAGAGCTGATTTAATAAAGCAAATCAATGAAAAATACCCAGCGTACTTAAAGAACATTAACGATGAGAAGGACTTTTCTATTCAACTAGACGCTGTACAGAAAAACCTTATCGAAAACCTTTCAAGACTAAGTAATGCAAGGGTTTTAGAAAAACAATTGGATAGCGTTAGCGAAAGTATTTTAAACACAAAATCTTCAATTGAAAGCACAACAAAGGCGGCAAATGAGTTTAAAGCTGCTCAACTTGCTATGGGTACTCCTGGAGCTAAAATTATCGCGCCAACCGAGCCACTTATTGGTTTTTTTGAAAAGCAGCTAAAAGATTTGGAGGTAAGGCGGGCTAAAATTCTTGCATCGATTACAAACGCACCAGTTACGAATGTAGCAGGTGGCACACCACCAACCCCCAAGGGTGAAAAACACAACCCCTTCGATGCCACAATGGATTTGGAGAAAATTTACACCAACATTTCTCAGGCACAAGACAAGTATTATGATGGTCTGCGCGAGGCAGTAAACCGTAGCACCGATGAAATATTGGCGCAAGAGCGCAATTTGCAAAACAGCCGGATAAATGGTGTAGAGCTGCTGCTTAAAAATACCAAAGACAAATATGCCGACATGGCCAAAGCGGCTGTTGATAGCATGACCGAGCAAAAAGCCGCTTTTCAAGATGCTTATACCGCACAGGTAGATGCACTAAAAAAGGTAGCCGATGAAAACAACAAAGCTCTTGCCGATGGAAAAAACACACCGGCAGAACACGCGGCCAACGAAAAACTGATTGCCGATGCCAAAATACAGGTAGAGCTGTACTACAAGAGTAACATGCTTGAAATTGACAAGCAGCTGCAAAATGCCCGTACCAATTTGGCAAAGGCACAGGCCATTGAAGAAAAAGCAATAAAAGAACAGGCATTAAAAGACAGTATTGCGTTTGTTAAACAACTTAACCTCGATCTGGTAGACCAAATCCAAACCCTACAAATTCAAGGTTCCGAATTACGGGCAAATATGGCTGGCCAACTCATGCAGTTTGCGCAGCAACGGCAAGAAATAAACACCTCTTTAAATATTCAGGAACAGCAAGCAAAGGAACAAGAACTTGCAGATTTTGAAAAACAGCAGGCAGAAATCACTCAAAAACTTGCTGACGCCAATGCCGGTAAACTTGGCACGGTTCAAGAACTTTTAGATCAAGAGGCCAACTTAAAGGCACTTCATAGATCAAGGGAAAAACAAATAGAAGATGAATTCGAGGAAGCCCGCAGGCAAGCGCGTATGGATTCTATTGCCCAGCAGGTAGAAACCTATGCCGACATGGCCAACCAAATAATGGACATAGCCGGTACCGTTGGCCAAATGCAGGCCAACAAAGAAAAATCGGCGTTTGCGGCTTATAAAACAGGCAAAAAACGTGAGCTAACCTTACTCGAAGAAAAATACGAGGCTGAAAAGCTGAAGTACAAGGACAACCTGCTAATGCAGGAAAAATCCTATAACGACTACATTGCCAAGAAAACGGCCATAGAAAACGAGTTGGCCAACAAAGAGCGCGAAATGAAAATTAAAGCATTTCAGCGCCAAAAAAATGCCGACATCATCAAGGCCATCATCAACACTGCCGTAGCGGTAACATCGGCTTTAACCATACCGCCACCGGTGGGTTACATTATGGCGGGCATTAGCGCAGTGGCAGGTGCAGCACAGGTAGCCGCCATTGCTTCGCAACCTATACCTGAGTTTGAAAAAGGAGGTTGGTGGAACCCGAAAGCAGGTATTGTGGCCGGTGCCAAACACAGCGAAGGTGGTATTAGTTTGGTAGATTCCAAAAGCGGGCGGAAAGTAGGTGAAATGGAAGATGGTGAGGCCTATGCCATATTAAGCGGTAAAACCGCGCGTGCAAACAAACCACTAATAGATGCACTGGTTGCACATTCCATGGCCGATTCTGGTGTTAACCTGTTGGATGAATTACAAGGAGTTACGCCAAGGGTAAACATTAGCACATCTATGGATGCCATTACATCACAGCGCGCATCGTTTGCTACATCGGCCAATTCTACCGGTGCGGTTCAATTTACTACACCAACCAGAACCGAGCAATCCAAAGACGATCGCATGGATGAACTCCTTATGCTGAACCGTGAAATACTTAAAACCATGCAGCAGATGCTTGAAAAAGGTGGCAATGTTACGCTTAGTCAGCGCACCATGCGCGATTACAATAAGCAGCTTGAAATAACCCAGTCGCTACGCACATTTGGTAAAAGCAGCGCAAGCAGCTCATCAAGCAGCAGTAATAACCTTTTTGCTTCCTAAACTGTTGTAGGTGTTAAACAGATCAATATCAACATCGGTATCAATGTCGGCCAAGTGCACGTAAACCATCGTGGTTTCAATTTTAGCGTGGCCAAGTACTTTTTGTAAATTCTGCACCTTGCCGCCAGCCCTTAAGTAGTTGGTGGCAAAGGTGTGCCGCGCTATGTGAAAGGTAACATGAGTTTTTAGTTTCAGCGTTTTAGAAATTTGGTGCAGATACTTGTTCATGTCGGCATGCACCTTGGTAAAAAGATGCTCACCTTCATTAATATATAAGTATGCAGCATTTGGCAATTTGAAATTAATTGACTTATTGCTAATAGTTACCGCCTTTTCCGGATAAAAAGTAAGTCGGCCATCCACAATATTCTTACGGCTTATTTGCTTCACATCGCTATAGCGCAAACCTGTGTGCATAGCAAATAGAAAACACTGCAGCACACATCGGTGCGCTGGTAAAATATATTCTCTGTTGTAATATTCAACCAACGCGTTCTTTTCCCAAACGTCCAAACTTTCTCGCTGCCCTGGTATTTGCTTCCGGCTTACCCAAGCAAATATTTCTTCCACCGGCATTTTTAACCGCTTCATGTAGCTGCGCACATCACCAAGTATTTTTCTTCGGGTGTTTTGCGCGCGGGTTTTGGATAGCCATGTTTCGAACCCACTCATAAAATGGCCATCAATTTGGTTTATTGGCCAACTCTTTTTATAAGCCTTGCAAATATTCAAGGTACAAACGTGCCGGTCGTAGGTTCGTTTTTTCCAATCCTTTTTCCTTTCGTCAATTATTTCATCGGCCAAGGTTATAAAGTCGTTTCGGTTGCCCTTTGTATTAAAAAGCAGCTTAAAACTATCTATGGTCAATACCTTGTTGGCCAACCGATGTTCCACGGCAATAGCCGTTGCTTTGGCGTGCTGCACATCCAAATACAGGTTAAGGTCTTTCACCTCGTTGGTTTTGCCCTTTACCCTTTGCTGTACCACATCCCAATCGATTGGTTTCACCGTTTTTCCCAAACTTATTCGCGTACGCTCTCCGTCCAGGAACAATTGCAAATGGATTTTGCCCACGCCCGATGGCATTTTTTTAAGGCAAAAAGAAACTGAATAATCTACACTCATACAGGTGCCGTGAAAAGGTTAAACATTATCACGTACCACCGCTCAAAGCCAGTAGAATTAACAAGTGGGTGCCGCAAGGGGTGCCGTGCGGCAAGACAAAAAAGCCCCGTTAATACTGGAGTACAGCATGTAACAGGGCGTTTTTAGTGGTCTCGATAGGATTCAAACCTATAACCTTCTGATCCGTAGTCAGATGCTCTATTCAATTGAGCTACGAAACCGTTTTGTGGGTGCAAATATAAGTGTTTTCTAATTCAAACCTAAAGCAAGCAATAAATTTTTAACGGTTTTGACCTTAAAAACCCATTATTCATTGTATTTCAGCAGTAAGCCCGCGTTCCAGCAAACCGCTGCAAATGGGTTCTAACTCATCATAAGAACCTTTTTTCACCTCGCAACGGCCTTTAAAATGAACCAGCATGGCACATTGCTCCGCCTGTAACGCATCATGTTTACAAAGCTCCATCAAAGTATCAATAACAAAATCGAAGGTATTTACATCGTCATTGTAAAGCACAATGTTCCTTATGTCTTCGGCTACCAATAAGGTCTCCAAATCAAACTCCTGCTCTGTTTGGGTTGCAAACTTCATAATTCGTTTTATTGCTACAAAGGTAATGTTTTACCCGCCAAAACTTATTACTTTATACATTTTGATACTTATTCAAAACGCTCAAAAAAAGTATCCTTGCCGGTTCTGGGCGCCAAATCAAATTCGTACGACGGCATATCTTTTTTGCTAGAAATCATCCGGTCTTTTTCTTTTATCGATTCAAAGAACTTCATGAAATCGGCATCGCTGCTATAAAACTGCATCCGCGGTTTTTCATCCATTTTGTAACGGAAAAAATACCAAGTATTGGGGTCTAATTCAAAGTAAACCACTATTTCATTCCCCCGACGTGAGCGGCTTACCTGAATTTTTCCTTTCACATAAACGGTAGTCGGGTTACCTAAAATACTGAGTAAACCTAAATCGCCGGTTGATAGGAATGAAGACGTATTTTCATCCCAATTGAATTTTACATCAGCAAAAACAATGGACTTTTTAAAAGCATCTGGCAAATCGGGCATTACGCCTTTTTTGGTCAAAGTTTCAATAACATCGTCTTTTTCTTTTGGTGCAAAATCGGTCAACGCCTTCTCAAATTGAGTAGTAGCAACATTTACAGGAGGCAAGAACGGATACGCTAAAATTTTGATAGCTATGTGTTCCAGCATTTTCTTTTCAAACGGAAAATCGAACAACAACAGACCATTCAACTGGGTGTTTTCGTTTTTGTAATCGTATTTGGCATTGCCCACCATGTTGGTGGTAACCCTACCCAATGGTGCGCCAAAACCTAAATTTCCGTTGGCTGTAATGTTGCAAGTGGCTGTATTTAACGTAACTATGTTTCCTTCCAAACCTTTTTTCTCGAAACGGTTTTTCGAGCCAATGTTATAGGTTTTGTCCTCGCGGTTATACCACAAATAACCCAATGCTGTAGTAATTTGGGTATCAGCTGGGTTAAATTTTGCCGAGATAAAGGTTGGGTAAACCAGCACCGAATCGGTGGTTTGCAACATGATGCCTGCACCAAGAGCCTGACCCAAATCGCTTTTCATTTCGGTACCCACCGGAATCAACACATCTTTAGGATCTACTTGGCCGTGGAATGCCAGCCAGTTGCGCTCAATTTTTTCACAGTTGGTTAAAATGCGGGTAGAACCATTAAAGAATAAACCTTTATCCTGCGCCTTAAGCATCACTGCTCCCCGGTAATCGAAAAACTGATTGAGTTTAAACTTTTGTTCTTCGGGTATATTTCCCCTGGCCATGGTATGCCGGGTGCTATCTACCGTAATAGATTCAAAAGTTATTTTTTGCTGATTTTTCTGATCGTCCTCGTAGTTGTAATCTCCTTTTCCTTGGTATTTATTGGCCGATGTAATATTTACCGTTGAGTTAAAAATAGTGTGGAACCGGTTGATATAATCAGCTGTAATGGTGGCCTCATGCAAGGTTTCGATAACCGCATCGGGCAATATGTTTACATCGCCATTATTGGGTGCTATCAACACATCAGCCACCAAAATATTGGCGACTTCTTTACAGCGAATGATGTAGGTACTTACGTCATAAATAGCTCGCGGCACCCTAAAACTGAGCGAATCCTGGTCGGGGTGAACGGAAATAAAGCGCGAACCTCCGCCACCAGAAAGTGAATCGGAAGCAGTGGTATCTACTACCGAAGTACTAGAAAGTTCAACCTTTTTCTCGTCAACCAACCATTTGTAGGTATCCATAAAGGCGATGTACTGGTTTTTTGGGAAATTGATTTTTGCAGCACCCGACAATGCCCTGAAAGTACCAACACGGTAATTGAAATCAATTTGCGCACTTACCATATCGGTGCGAATGGCCAGACTTTTGTCGCCTACCGAATTCAAATCGAATGAAGCCGTATCGGCAAAAGCATTGGAATTGTTGTAACGAATTCTATTGGAGGTAAGTTTACCATCAAACATTTCCAAGGTTCCCGAACTCTCCATTCCGCCTGGGCTCAACTTAAGCAACCCTCTGGCTTGACCTTCGCCTTTAAACATGGCTATTCTAGTCTTTAAAGTTTGTGCCAGCAAGTGATTAGCAACCGGGTCGAGTTTAAAGTCAAAATCATGGGCGGTAGCCTGCGGCACATCTGGTCCAGCCGACTGGCTGATGTTTTCCATGCGTTGGGCTATACCTGTCGTAGAATCGGGAAAAAAGGTAAAACGCTGGGAACTGGAAGTGCTGGTAATGTACTTGATGTCGCCAGTACCCATCAAACCTTTGTCAGACAACTTAATTTCGTTAGTAAAATTGGCTTTATCGCCATACAAAGCCAAACCATCCGGCGGTGTTACATGTTTAAAACCCAGCGAATAATCATCTTGAATACAAAGCGAATCCCGAATATCTGGGAATATGCCCGCTGATGTTAAATTACCAGCAAAAAACAAGTTCTTTTGATTGAAATTATCGAGGCTATCCAGATAAAATGGATCTATCTTAAAAAAGAACTTTTCACGGTTATAAATCCCGCTGTAAGTCTCGGGTTTATCATAATAGGCATACGACGGCTCGTTGGTTTTCAGGATTGGGAACTCCTTGTTATTTAAGGTATCTAACCCCGATTTATTAATGGGATTATCAATGTAAAGCTCGCCGGTAATGTCAATAATCTTGGTTTGAACCGGCACAAAACGCTGCGTGGTGCCCGATGTGTCCTTTTCTGTGCGAATAACATACAGCGAAGCCGAATCAATTTTTTGCAAATCGACTTTGAATTTATCGTAGTTAAAAAACATCGAATCGCCATAAAAATCGAAACCACCTGCACGTAAAACACCTGCCAATTGCATGTTTCTATTCTTTTTTACGGTGACATAAGGCGTTCGCGCATTTGAAAAATAAGTAACCGCCTGACTATCGCTTAACGCGATTTCTTTTACACCAAAAATGTTTAAATCGAAATTATTCAGATTTAACGTGGCATTTGGCTGTAAGCTGGTTTTAACCCTGCTATCGAATAGAATTACATCGTAATCTATTTTCTTATTATTGGCCAACAGAAACTCAAACAGTTTCTCTTTCAAGGTTACGTATTCCAAGTCGTAGTCGTAGTACAAAAACCCTTTGTTGGCCAAATCAATTATAAACTGTTTAGTAGTGGCGATATCGGCATTTAAAAAACCGGCAAAGTCTTGAATAGAAAAGTCCTTGGTGCGGTTTTGAGTGGAGTAATTCCGCAAAATATTTAACGGGTGCTGCGATTGACCTGGAAACTCAAGTGCTTTGTACCTTTCCTTGGCAAAAAAGTTGTTCGACTCGAAGGTGGCTACATTGGTAGCGTTTCCGCGCAAACTACCCATTTCAATTAGGCTATCGCCATTTTTCCAAGTAATGCGTTCTACAAAAAAATCCAGTTCGTGAAAAGACGAATACAAAGGGCCAGAAGAACCACTGTTTTCATCGCGAATTAAATCGACCTTGTTGTCGCTTTTGTCGTACCTCAATTTCAAGCCCGAGTGTACAATTGAATCTTTCCCTAAACGAATAACCACCTTGGCCATTGGCGCCACTACTTTAGCAGTGTCGAAAATAAAATCGAGCGATTGTGCCTCTAAAAATGGTTTATTGTTGGTTTTAAACACCAAGCGTGATGGTTGGTCGCCACTACCTACCCCGGCAAATTTGCTGCCGCGCAAAGAGAAACCGCCATAATAATCAATGTTTTCGATAATGTTTTCGACCTTAACCATCTTGTCGTAACTGTCGAAAACCGGGTAATCTATTTTTTGAGGCGTGGTAGACATTAGCTTTTCCCGTAGCCTTCCTTTCAGCGCTTGCTGATAAAACTCGCAGGTAAGGGTCACTTCGTCAATGTCAAAAAGCGTAGCATTCAACTCCAAATTGAACGCCTTGAAACTCACATAATTTCTACTGGCATCCAGCCCGGCACGCTCCCAGGTTATCTTTCCTTTTTTGCCGTACCAAGTAGTGGTAGCGGGCACAAAAAGACCAGCCGTTTCGTAAATATTACAGTAATCGCCTTTGGTTTTACCTGCCAAAGTAAGGTCGTCAAAAGCAATGGCCGGAACACTATCGTTTACCAAGTTAAAACCTGTAGCCGACACCGACCAACTGATGCTATTGGATTGATAAATAACCTTGTCTTTCAGCAAGAAAAAAACCGAAGCCAAGTACTTTTCAAATGCCGGTTTCGATTTCGCTTCAAGCAAACTTTTTATTATCGATTTCCATTTGTCGTAATTGCCCGCCCCTTTACCATCAGCAAACAGTGCCATAGAACCCAGAAAATGATAAAAATGCGGATTGGCTTTAAACTGCTTTTTAAGCATCAGGTTGCTGATGTCGAAAACATACTGAGCATCAGCTTCCGACATGGTTTCGAATTTTGGCGCAAAATTGGTAAATAGGAAATTCAGCTCCTCTTCTTTCCCGGTAAGTTCAAAGAAATGCGTTAACTCTTCGATGTATTTTTTCTTATCGGGAGTAAATTCCTTAAGTGTTTGTGCACAGGCATTCCAGACCAGTGCCATTGTAAAGCCGGTCAGAAGCAATATTTTTTTCATAATGGTGCGAATTAAGGTTTCCTAAAGGTGAGCTGTGCCCAGTTGTTTTTGCTTGTTTCTGAAACGCTAATCAAGCCCAATTTAGTGGCTACCGCGTTTATAATTTCGACATCTGTGGTAAAAAATCCGCTGAATAGAATTAGTCCGTTGCTGTTCAGTACTTTTTCGTAATGACCCATATCCCGGCTTAACACATTTCGATTGATGTTGGCCAGAATCACATCGAATTTTTCGTCTTTCAATTGCTCTGCTCCGCCCAATCGCACTTCAATGTCCGATGCCTTATTCAGCGCAATGTGCTCGTGAGTGTTTTCTATAGCCGGCTCCTCAATATCGATGGCAACTAAATTAATAGCTCCTAATTTTTGAGCGATTACCGCCAAGATACCCGTTCCGCAACCCATATCGAGCACCTTTTTCCCTTTTAAATCGAGATTAAAAAGCGCGTTGGCCATCAGCCAGGTGGTTTCGTGGTGACCGGTGCCAAAAGCCATTTTAGGGCTTATCAAAAACTCGTATTCGTAGGGTTTGGTATTGTGAAATATAGCTTTTATTACTGCTTTATCATTCAATTCAATGGGACTAAAATTACTTTCCCACTCTTCATTCCAGTTTTTATCGGCAATGGGTTCAAGTGTATAGCCAATGGCATATTCGGCATCGTGAAAAAGGAAAATATGTTTAAACGCCTCTTCGTTAAATTCTTCTTTTTGCACCCAAGCTTTCAGGCCATCCGTCGTTTCTTCAAAACTTTCGAAACCTACATCGGCCAATTCGGCAATGAGAATATCGGTAGCCGGTTGTTTCGGAAAAACGGTAGCGGTGAACTGGAGGTAGGCCATATGTTAAGTTAAAAAGTTGAAAGTTAGAAAGTTCAAAAGTTTCAAGTTTCAGATTTCAAGTTGAGAGTTTCTGGATGGAAAGGTAGCACTATGCCCCGTGTTTGGCAAGGAATGCAGCAATTGTTATTATCTCTGTTTTTCCAAAAGTTCCAATTTCTAGTAAATCTTTATCGCCTGTTATCAGGTAATCAGCTTTACCATCCTTGGCTAACGCTAGGAGAAAATCGTCATTCGGATCTCGACAAATTTTTACTTTACTTTTCACCGAAACCAAATCAATAAATGAATCGAAAGCGGTTAACATTTCATCTAATGCATCACCCCTAAAGTACTTTCGCAACTTCGGTTTGGCAATTGTCGCACCAAGTTCATTTATTAATTCCTTACTAAACAACAACGTAGTCTTTCTTGAATAAAGAAGTTGGTCTATTAAAATAAGTTTTTTAGAAATAATGAAACTAATCCAGAGATTGGTATCGATTATAAGCCTTAATTCTTTACTTTTTGGCATTTACTTCGGCTCTTACCTCTTGTACAATCTTGGAAATATCGTCTAAGCTAGGCACAGAATCAGCATTTTTTCTCATTTTTTTCAAATAAGCTTTTAGCTTAGAAACGGGCTCATCGCTAACTCGAATAAGGTTAAGTGCCTGCATACCTTTTATTAGCTGCAATGCCTTCGGATTGAGTATTTCAATTTTCAGCGCTTCCATAAGCCAAAGTTAGTCAAACATAGCCATGAAACCAACAATATCACTGGCTGCAATTTCATTAATTGCTTTGTCAGCTAATCCTATTTCAATTGAGTCAATAACTGTTCGATAACGTTTCAACTTGAAATCTGAAACTTGAAACTTTCAAAACTTGAAACTTCGAATCAAAACGAATTCGCAATCGCCATAAAATCGGCTGCTTTTAGTGATGCACCACCTACTAAGCCACCATTTACATCGGGTTGGGCAAAAAGTTCGGCAGCATTTTGCGCGTTGCAACTGCCGCCGTAAAGAATAGGAATTTCATTTGCAGCTGTTGTACCAAATTTTTGCCCTAACAATTGACGAATGAAGGAATGCATTTCTTGCGCTTGTTCGCTAGTGGCCGTTTGTCCGGTACCAATGGCCCAAACAGGTTCGTAGGCTATCATAATGCGGTCTGCCTGATTTTGTTCAACAACCGAAATAGCCGCCTTCACCTGAGTTTCCACCACCTCGAAATGCTTTTGGGCATAACGTTCGTTCAACATCTCGCCAACACAAATAATAGGCACAATTCCGTTATCAAGCAAAGCTTTTACTTTCTCGGCCACCAATTGGTCGGTATCGCCAAAAAACTGACGGCGTTCAGAATGACCAACCAGACAATACTCAACATGAACCGAACTCAACATACCAGCTGATATTTCGCCGGTAAAGGCACCCGATGGTTTATTGCTAACGTTTTGCGCAGCCAGTTTGATGTTGGTTTTTGTATGCAAGCGAGCAGAAAATTCGGATAGATATAATGCCGGTGGAGCAATGATTACCTCAACTCCGTCTATTTTCGAAGTAGCGGTTATTAAATCATCCAAAAGCTGCAACGCCTCTTTGTGATTCAAATTCATCTTCCAATTTCCTGCAACAATATTTTTCATTCCTCTAAAATCGTTAATTAAGGGTAACCCGTGGGTCTAACCAGCCATAAATAATATCTACCAGCACATTCATGGCCACGAATACCGCAGCAAAAAACAGCACAGCTCCTGTTACTACTGGTAAATCGTCTTTTTCTAAGGCCTGAAATACTTCTAAACCAAGGCCTTTCCAGCCGAATACAAATTCCACAAAAACGGCACCGGCCAGCAAAGAAGCAAACCAACCCGAAACGGCTGTAATAACCGGGTTAAGTGCATTTTTAAGTCCGTGGCGAACAATTACCTTGGCTTCCGAAAGTCCTTTGGCGCGTGCCGTGCGAATATAATCTTGCTCCATAACCTCCAAAAGCGAGCTTCTGGTAAGCTGTACCACTACGGCCAGCGGACGAATACCTAGTGTTATAGCAGGTAAAATAATGTTTTTCGGCGTAAATATTTTTCCTAAAAATGGATCGATGCTGTATAACGAACCGGTCATGTTTAAACCAGTGCCAGGCAAATTGATACTCGGTGAACTTTTAAACAAGAAGCTTATCAGTAGTTCCAATACTACGCCAACCACCAAGGCCAAAACTCCCTGTTCGAGCATGGAGTTTAAACCAGATTTATTGTGCTTTTTTAAATAGAATCCGGCGGCAATAAGCCAGAAAATGAGCACAAACAGCAGTATAACTGCCACCGGCAACACCACCGCCCACAAAAAGCCACCCAGCCAGGCAAAAATAATGGCCACAAAAAACGAGGGGCCACTCATGCCCAGTACCGAGACAAAAAGTATAAACTGGTCGGTAAATTTGTTTTGCTCCAAAGCCGATATTACACCAAGTCCAACCCCCAAAACAAACGCAATAACAATAGCTACCAATGCCAAAATCGCTGTTCCTGGAATGGCCTCGGCCAAAATGGTGCTTACATTCTTTTTGCTTTGGTACGATCTACGCAAATACGGATACTTTACAACCAAAGCTCCACTACCAGCTGCAAAAATTTTCGCGTAGCTGTACTTTTGCTTGTCCAGAAAATTGGCTTCTTTTTTGTCGGTAGTTTGGTGCCATGAAACAGGCGACAAATCGTTCAAAAAAAGAAAATAGCGCGTAAGCAAAGGCTTATCGAGACCTAAATCGCGGTTAATGTTTTGCAGCGTTTGTTCATCAGCAAATTGCCCACCCAACATCCTAGCCGGGTCGCCCGGTTTTATGTTGAACAGAAAAAACACCAGGGTAACCACTCCAAAAAGAATGGTTATGCCGTATCCTATTTTGCTACTGAAATAAGCTACCAAGTTTTTTACTTAATCAAGGTCGATTTAATCTCTTCAAATGCCGGCAAATCGTTGTGGTGCCAGCTACCCAACACGGTTCCCTTTTTAAGCAACATAATGCCTGGGTTAGACCTTACCATGGTTTTTAACACAATATCGTCCATTTGGTAATAATCAATAAACGATTGGTGCTTGTGTTTAAACGCTTGCACTTCTTGCTCGCTAGAGCGCGAAAGGCCGTAAACCTTGTAACCTGCCTTGGTAGCCTTGTTGTACAAGTCGTTTAGCTGCTTTTGCGGCTCTCCACTCGATTTTTCTATATCATGAGCCACTACAAAGAAATAGTAGTTATCATCGTCAAGAACCGAGTAGGTAATGTCCTCGCCATCCGTATTCATTATGGCAAAATCGTGAATGGGTGGTTCGTAACCGTCTTCCAGTTTAATCGGTTTTTCATCGGCCGAAACGTAGGTGTATTTCGCCATGTCCTTCGTCCCATCACCGTTAGAATCGATGCTGTCGGCATAAATTTTCAGGTATTCCGACGACATCATGCGCTCTTCCTTGTTGGTTTGATTGTTTTTCAACACAAAAACAGTTTCGTACTTGGGTGGTTTAAGTCCAAGTTCTTCGGCAGTTTTCATACCCTCTAATAAGTTTTTACCAACCGCATACGGTCTAAAATCGCGAATTGGTGAGTGCGCATAAGTGTAATAACAAAAACCCGAAGTAATAACCGTAACCCAAGCGGCCAAAATCCATTCGGCATTATTACCCTTGATAAAGTTTTTGGCAATCAACGAAATGGCCAGTACCACAAAAGTAAATACCCATGGGAAAATAGTCCAATGCAGAACCAATACCGAGAAAAGCGCAACCAATAAAACCGAAATAGGCAATATTACGCGGTCTTCAATGGTCGTATTGAATGAAATTGATTTCCTTTTGATGAATATAATGCCGATAAAAAACAGCAATACCACATCTTTCGTAAACGATTGCCAAGGCGTAAGTTTAATGGCATCGCCAAAACAACCGCAATCGCTAACCTTATCGAAATAAGCCGAATAGAAGGTTAAAAAGGTGAAGAAGATAATCATTAACAACAGCGACCAGCTGGTTAATTTCATTTTACCACCCAACAAAGTGGCAAAACCCAATACTATTTCGGCAATGCAAATAAAGGCCGAAATGGGCCATGCAAACGGAATTAAAAACTCCCAATTTAACACCGCCGGCTCGAAATATTCTACCAGTTTGTAGCTAAAACCCAATGTATCGTTAGCTTTTACCAGCCCCGAAACAATGAAAAGTGAACCCACCAGAATACGCGAAATGGTAACCAGGATATTCATTACAGATGACATAACAATTTTTGAGTTAACAGGATAAATTAAACAATTGTAAACATTTATACTTTAAAATTAAACCACATAGACACATAGTTAAATCTATGTTTTATGCTTGCATGACTATGCATCCTAATTAAATATTTTTTAGTTTACATAGCAACGCAAAGCGTTGTACCTATGATTCTATGTGGTTAAAAAATTGGTATAATTATAAATGAACAGAATTTTCTTCGTCAATTTTAATAAGTGCAAATAAAGCATAGTTTATCATATCGAGGTAATTGGCATCAATGCCTTCACTAATTAGGGTATGCCCCTTGTTATCCTCTATTTGTTTTACACGCAAAATCTTCATCAAAATTAAATCGGTTAATGACGATATACGCATGTCGCGCCAAGCCTCGCCATAATCAGTATTTTTAGCTACCATGAGCCTTTGCGCTTCATCAGCTTTGCTGTGGTACAAATCGACAGCCTCATCGGGATTTAACTCCAACTTTCCATTGGCCGGCAATTCCAATTGAATCAGTGCCATGATGGAATAATTTACAATGCCGATAAACTCTTCACGTTCGCCCTCGTTAATTAAAGCAGCACCGTTTTCTTGTATCGTTCTTATTCGCTGGGCTTTGATAAACAATTGATCGGTAAGTGATGATGGCCGTAGAATGCGCCAAGCCGTGCCGTAATCCTTGGTCTTTTTGCGGTATATTTCCTTGCAACTATCTAAAGCCCGTGTGTACTGGATTAATGTTTTTTCCATATCAATAGTTACCATGTGCTAATATAAAGGCTTCCAGCCGATTGAGTACTTTTAAAATGTCAACCCTTTTTTTATAAAAATATTTAACCACATAGGTCTCACATTGAATAAAAGCGAAGCTTTTCACCTAATGTGAGTCTAAATTTGGGTACATAGGCAGCATAGAAAGTAAACTTTTCATAGGTTTAATCCACCACCGTACTTCCCAAACTAAACTATGTGACTATGTGGTTTAGATTTGTCCAAGTAAACCAAACCAGCGGTCATTAATTTTTAAATTTGACCAAAAATAGAATTTTGACCAGTTCAGCAACTCAATTTTATAAAACCATTAACATTCGGGGCAAACTGATATCATTAGAACAACCCCTGGTTATGGGAATTCTGAACCTTACACCCGATAGTTTTTATGCCGATAGTCGACAAAACACTATAAACTCAACGCTTAAGGCTGTCGAAAACATGCTGTCCGAAGGTGCTGACATGATTGACATTGGTGGTCAATCGACTCGGCCCGGCTCGGAGTTAATTTCTGCAAACGAAGAATGGAGCAGGATTGAGCCCGCCTTAAAATGCATAGCTGCGGAGTTTCCAGCTGCAGTTATTTCTGTTGATACTTTTTATGCTTCAGTTGCCGAACAGGCGGTTGAACAAGGGGCAGCTATTATAAACGATGTTTCCGGCGGTGAAATGGACAAAGAAATGTTTGCCACCATAGCCCGGCTGGGAGTGCCTTATGTGCTGACTCACAGTAAAGGCACACCACAAAACATGAACAAACATGCACAGTACAATGATGTCACCTTGGAGGTGGTAAAATCATTGAGCGAAAAAATAAGTCAGTTGCATGCCTTGGGAGCCAAAGATATTTTGGTAGATCCCGGTTTTGGATTTGCCAAAATAGTAGAACACAATTTTGAGCTACTGACCAATCTTCAGCAACTACAACTTCTAGAGCAACCTATTTTAGTGGGCGTTTCACGCAAATCCATGATTTGGAAAACTTTAAACATCACAGCAAATGACGCCTTAAACGGAACAACAGCTTTGAATATGGCTGCTTTAGAACGTGGTGCTTCTATACTTCGTGTGCATGATGTAAAAGAGGCTAAGGAGACCGTAAGGTTATTCAAATATTTATGCCGTTACCAATTCGCTTCATAAGGGCTATATGTCGTAAATTAGCATGCATGGAACATGAGAAAATAATACAGCTTGACTTTGAAGTGGATAAACTGACAAACTCAATTGAAAACACCATTTCTAAAGAAGTATTTGATACCATAGTTACCAAGATAGCACAGAAGGATATTAAGCAAATAAAAAAGGTTGAATGGGCTTTTGATTGGACATCAGAATTAAAAAACGAATCAAAACAGGTTTTCAAGTTGACTTCGGTGAACAACCAAAATATTATTCATGGTTTAATAAGCATTACAGACAAAAAAGACCATGTTTTTATGGACTTGATTGAAAGTGCAAAATTTAACAAGGGTAAAAATAAACTGTACAACGGAGTAGCCGGAAATTTGGTGGCATTTGCTTGCAAAATGTCATTCGATTTAAACTATGATGGCATTGTTTCTTTTGTTGCCAAGGCGGCACTGATAAACCATTATAAAGAAACTTTGGGTGCAAAAATATTTGGTGGAAATAGGATGTTTATTGATACTAATGAAGCATATGTGTTGACAAAAAAATATTTTAAAGATTTTGAACTATGATTGATGTAAAAAAAATGGACGACAAAGATTTTGTCTTCATTAACAAATCACTAAGTGAGAAGGAAGAAAAGGACTTTTCTGAATTTTTGAAACAAAGAAAAGCTACAAGGATTAAGAAAAGAACAAGGAAATCTAAATTGACCGTAAAAAAATAGGCAACGAAAAATTAATTACATTCATGGTTATCAAAACCTTAAGCCATGAAAAAATTTCTCCGAATTGTTTTAGCGGTAATAATTTGTCTGGTTGTTTTGGCCACCTTGGCCGCTTTGTTTATCAATATTCGCGGCATTCCTACCTACGAACCAAAAGCTGGAAATCTTCAGGTTGAAGTTACCCCTGAGCGCATCGCCCGAGGCGAAAAACTATCGAATGTGTTGTGTGCCAATTGTCACGCCAACCTAGAAACAAGGCAACTTACCGGCCGGCAAATGAAAGAAGCGGGTACGCAATTTGGCGACATTTTTTCTCAAAACATTACAGCCGACAAGCAGTTTGGCATAGGCAACTGGACCGATTGGGAACTGTATTACCTGTTTCGCACCGGCATAAAACGCGATGGCAGTTATGCGCCTCCTTACATGGCCAAACTCCCCCACATGGCCGATGAAGACGTATATTCCATTATTGCCTACCTACGAAGCAACAGACCCGCTGTGGCAGCCGCAGCTCTAGCCGACCAACCTTGCCAACCATCGTTTTTAACCAAGTTTTTGTGCACGCTGGTATTTAAGCCCATGCAACTGCCCAAGGAAAAAATTGTAATTCCGGACACCACCAAACTACTGGAGTTCGGTAAATACCTGGCCATCAATTTAGATTGTTGGACTTGCCATTCTGCCGATTTTAAAACCATGAACATGGAACACCCTGAGTTAACACCAGGCTTTTTTGGCGGTGGAAATCCGTTGGTTGATTTAGATGGAAAAATATTACCCTCGTTAAATTTAACACCTGATAAAGAAACTGGAATTGGCAATTGGAGTGAGGAGAATTTTGTAAAGGCAGTGAAATATGGCATGGTAGCCAATCAGCCGGCTTTAAGATACCCGATGGTGCCCTATACCCAGCTTACCGATACCGAGGCTAAAGCCATATTTGCTTACTTAAAAACAGTACCGGCTATTAGCAACAAAATTGAAAGAGCAGCTTGGTAATAAAACTCAAGGTGGTGGTACAATGCCATGTTTAATGGCGTACCACACAAAACCAACAATATTTTTGGCCCCTATTTTGTCCCTAATATTCTGACGGTGTCTTTTTACCGTTAACTGCGAAATGGTCATTACCCGGGCTATTTCTTCGGTACTTTCTTGCAGGCAAATCATTTCCAACACCTTGGTTTCTTGTGGCGTCAACTCAGTATCGGGCTCGACACCATGTTTTGCCATGCGCTTTGCTTTTACCAAGGTTTCCAACACTTGCCGCGAATAGTATTCCTCGCCATCCATAATTAAGGTGATGGCCAAATTCAGTTCTTTAACCGAGGTGTTTTTAAGCAGGTAGCCGTTTACCCCTTGGCCATAAAACTGCTGAATTTTATCGCGTTCGGCATGCATGCTGATGATTATTACCTTCGGAGGGGTATCCATCAGTTTAATCTCTGCCCAGGTTTCAGCTCCGTTTTTGTTGGGCATTTCAATGTCCAAGAAAACCAGGTCATACTGCTTTTCCCTTATTTTTTGCAATGCCTCATTTCCATCTCCCGCTTGGTCAACACATCCTACACCCGTCAACTCATTTAGTAGTTCGGCCAAACCCAGTCTAAACAAGGGATGGTCATCGACTACCAGAATTTGCTTTTGTCCGTTATTTTCGGTTTCAATCATACCCAAAACGGTTTTACAAATTTAATTTCGAAACTAAGTCCGCCAGTGGGAACACTGCTAACTTTTAACTTGCCACCCAACATATTTAGGCGGTTGTGGATATTTGTAAAACCAATCCCGGTTCCTGTTTCAATATCCTCAGGTTTTCCGGTACCGTTGTCCTTTACCACGATGGTTAATTTTTGCTCCTTATCGTAATACACAAATACTTTAACAATGCTTGCATTGGCGTATTTCAGTGCATTGTAAACCAATTCCTGCACGATTCGAAAAATATTGGTATCGGCAATTTGACTATTGGTTGAACTGAACCCCCGACTGATATACCGCACTTCGGTTTGACGGGTGCTTACCCTGTCTAAGAACTGGTTCAAGGCCGCATCTAAGCCATTGGAAATGGCCGGAGGCATTAAGTTGTGTGATGCTTCGCGAACTGCCTGAACGGCATAATCCATCATTTCGTTGATGACCTTAAACTCTGTTTGTGCTTCAACACCCGCCGATTCTAGGCGCCCTTCTAATCGACTCGACTTTACTTTAACCGCCGATAAATGCGGCCCAAGGCTATCGTGCAAATCGGCACCAATGCGTTGGCGTTCTTTTTCCTGGGTTTCGAGCAAAGCCAAAAACATTTCTTTTTGCTGGTGTACTAAGCGCTTCTGCGAAACGGTTACCAACAAAACCACAAATATCACCGTCATTACCAGTAAAATGGTACCGATAACCACCAATGTTATTAAGGTACTACTGCTTATTTCCGGCATATCATGGCGTAGGAATAAATTAAGTAGGACACAATATTAATACTTGAATGCATTACAAAATATATAGTCGAGAGGTTTGCGTTTGAAGAACTTAACATGGGTTCTATCAATACAAACACCAGGGCACTGCTAAAGAAATAAAAAAATACGCCAATTCCAATCCACAACTTGGCCGAACGCCACAACTCGAAGCTTTTGTCATTGCTAATAAAGTCTACCAAAAAAGCACCAGATACAATAATCAAAAACGTGTTTTGAATGTGGTGCATCAAATAATTACTCCCCATATACGCTAAAACCAAGGCTAGTAGAGCCAAGGCTATGGTACCGTATAGTATTAGTGTTGCCAGCACCTTATTAATTACCAGTTTGTAAAAGGTAAGTCCAATCAGCAGCACTTCAAAAATTAAAAAGAGGTACATAATCCACCAATTCGATTTACCAACTCTCCCTGTGTAATAAAGCAATAATTCGGTTAGCAAACAGCCAAACAAATAAAGGTTAAATGTTTTTGCAAGCGAATACCGGTAAAAAATGCCGGCCAAAACGGCCGGCATTAATACTAAACAAGAACTTATATATGCTAATATCAAACGAATATCTTATTTAAACATCACTATTTAAAACATTGCTCGTGCTACAAATTGTTGGGCACATTAAGGAATGCTGGATTAGTTTCCCGCTGGTCATGTCATCATCATTCGCATCGACACCAACACCGATTAGTTTAAAGGAAGGTGGAATTAATTCCATGCCGTAATAAAACCGAATGCCTACACAACCGCTTTGATCCAATATTTCCTGGATGGCATCTTTTCCAAAAGCTTGTGCTTTGATACCCGTTATACCGTTTACAACGGTGGTTGCCGGAACGGTGCGGTAGTTTTTGGTAAGTACTGCTGCATCAGTTAAACTGATGTCGTGATTTTCGTTTCCTGTCATGGTAAGTTGAATTAAAGATTTTAGCTAACGTATAAAAAAAGTCGATACACTTTTTAGGGCCAAAAAAGCCTCAAAAACACCAATCTATTAAGAATCAATCCATTGACTGGTTTTCATTAAATAACGACCCCGTAAAAATGGTTCTAAAGAACCACTAAAATGGTTCTTTAGAACCATACGCAAAAATGGTTCTTTTGGGGTGTATGCAGTTAAAAACGCCGACGTAACATTGCCTAGTCAAAAGCTTAAGGCCCGCCTCAGGTTGATTGCCGCTGACAAAACTGCCACTTACCTTGAACCAAACTTATACCCAATGACCAGTTCCATGCACACCAAACGAAACGAAGTCGTCAAGACAGGACTGCAGACAAAATGGATTGTTGTAACACTAGCAGCCATGTCCTTTTTGCTGATTGCCTTCTTTTTTGGCATACTAGCCCCCGAAAATCAACTCAGCGAGTTGTTCTTTTTGGTGATGCCGGTTGTCGCTGCCGCTCTAGTTACCATTTTGGCCTACCATTTGTCTCACGGGAGTTTTAAAATAGTTAAAAGCGAATTGAAAAAACAGCTCGACGATACCGGCCCTCATTTTCAAATGGAATCAGCAGTTCCCAACAAACCGCAGGGAATAAGGATAAGCAACATCAGCAAGGAAGCAAGCAACCTCCGACAATCCTTTGGTGCTGATGAATTTCCTGGAATCCTGCTTAAAACCCTTCGAAACCCTTTAAAAGACACGTATATGATGTACACCAAAGCAGACATGGTATATGCCCATGAATATGATTGGCATCCGTCTGGAATGACCGACCCCCGAATTGCCAGCGCTTTGGAATCGTTGCCCATTAATCGTGCCGAGGGCAATGAGGTACTGACCGTTATTAACCAGGTTTTAACAGAAACGGGTGCCAATGCATTAACTGCTGGTCCTCATTTTGAAAAATTATTAATTGACCATTTGCCCGACCAAAACTGGTCGAGGAAACAGGTGGTAGAATGGCTATGCGACAACTACCTTGTAATAAACACCGATTGACCGATTTCCTCTGTATTGCTTTTTACCCCTACCGCTTTTTCTGGTTTAATCGTGTTCCCCTAACACCTTTGACAGAAAATTGCTTCGGAGCTCCCCCCAAGAGGCTCTCCAACACCGCCCTCAGGTTTATGAACTCCAAGCACCTTACGCTGAAGAGCCGCCCCGGGCTCATCAGCGTATTTTTAAACGGCCTTGTTTACCCTAAACAAGGCGGAACGAACACCCAAAAAATTGGAATCCCTAACCAATTTAACACAAGATGACACCACTGCCAGGCGCCCCAAGAGAATTAAGTGTTTTAATATCGGATGACCTGTCCCTTTACCGCGATGGCCTAAGGGATCTTGTGGCCGATATTCCGAACATAACCAACATTGGTGAAGCTGCCAACAGTAGCGAATTGATACAACAGCTAAAATACACCAACTGGAATTTAATATTGCTCGATATTCAGATGTTGGAACAAGGCGGACTAGAGGCCTTAACGCATATTGGCAACATGAGCAACCCACCGATGGTTATCGCTTTAAGCCAGCGCACTTGTCCGTTACAGCTTCGTGATCTTTTTTCGCAGGGTATAAAGGGTTATTTGCTAAAAGAAAGTCCAGCTCATGAAATTAAAGCGGCCATACTGGCCGTAATTGGTGGAAAAACCCATTACTCTGATGAGATTTATCGCATTCTTTTGGAGGGTTTTCATGGCACGGAACCGCTACTTGCTCCCCATAAAAACTTTTTTACGAAACGCGAAATGGAGGTGCTTCGGCTAATTTGTGATGAGAAAACCGGTTTGGAAATTTCGCAGGAACTGCACCTTTCCGAAGAAACTATAAAACGTTACCGAAGTATTTTGCTTCAAAAAACCAATGCCCGTAATATGGTCGGTTTGGTAAAGTATGCCATTAAGAATGGGTTTTACCAGTAATAGGCTCCATTGCATTTAGGCCGCTGCTGGATTTCTAGTGAGTTGGAGGGCAATCTTTAAAAGCGGTTGGTTTTCTAGCTTTGCCTGCAGCCAAATGCTAAAATCAGGCAATTGATTATCGAAGTTGTTTGCTGGAAATTCTCTTAAAAACTCTGTTGCCTCGGTTTCCCACTGCGCACTTACCTCATTTAATTGATGTCGTGTTTCGAACCAAATGTGTAGTAACTCGGAGGCTCTTTTGTAAAAGCGCAATGAAATACACTTTTCTAACGAAAGTATGCTACGTTTAAAACTGTCATCTTCATGTAACTCAATATAGAGTACAGCCTTTAAAAGAGATAGTTTATAGAAATTGAACTGACCAAAGCAAGTCAAGTAATCGTCTTTTAATGCTTCAAGTTGGGTGATGTATGTTAAGGTTTCTTGATGTTTTTCAGCCAAAAACCCTACATTAACTAATCTCAACAATAGGATCACCTTTTGAGAATCGGGAACCAGATTGGCATATTTCCCCACAACTCTTTCGGCTTTTTGAAAAGCGTCATGTGGTTTGTTGTTTTTGATTAACTGATCCACTCTTAAAGAGTACCAATCTAATACCACTTGTAACGGTACACTCTCTTGGGTTTTAATTAATATCTCTAATTTATCAAGCAGCAAGTCACTGGCAAGTTTGTCACCAGTTTGCAAATGCAGTTGTGCCAATAATAGGTGCCAATCCAATTTGTTTCGTATTGACATTTCTGACGCTTGTTGGGGCGAAAAACACTCAGACACCAAGTTTTTATAGTGTAACAATTGACTGGGGTCGTGTTGCTTCATTTTTGAAAGCCAGCTAACTTTTCTGAAGAGCACGTTATTCTTGTTTTTATCTAACCACTGATCTGACATTTCCGGATGCAGTATTTCTTTGGAGGCGAATCCTCCGGTTTCGTTATTCCAATTGGCAAATAGCGTTGTGACATTCAGCAGAAGTTCCGACACCTCTTTCTTTTTGGCAACAATCGGTTTAACCATTTTCCGATACGCCGGAACTTGAAAACATATTTGTAATTGCAGCAGGTGTATAATGGGTAATCCTTCAAAAAAACCATTTGTTTGACATACCTGCTCTGCCTCAAGCAAATAATTCCAAGCAAGTTCATATTGCAACCGATCCATGAAATGTTGTGCCAAATCGAGTTGCTGATATACCACCGATTTATGATCTAAATGCACCCTGTGTTGCAAAATATATTTTTCTAATTCGTGAATTAATACCCGCTTTAACTGGTAATAGGCGTTATCGGTGGTGTCATATTTCTTCGCCAAGATTTTTTTAACCTGTTCGCTGGTTTTACCCCGAATCAACAAATCGACCAAAAAAATTCTTTTGTTGTCCTTCCCAAACGATTTAACACGCAGATAATGCCTAAATCCTTGTTTTTCGGCAATAGACATGCTCTTGAAAAACACGTTCAACTTATCCATAATTCACCTTTTTTATGCAACCAAGGAGTTACAGAGGAATGCCACCCCTTGATTATTTGTTCACGCGTAGCGAAATTGGCAATAATCATTTTTATTTCCTTGACCATAAAGGGGGTATTTTTTTGACCCAAAATGGTCAAGATCAGCACAGAGAACTCAATCAAAAGCAAATTGAATCCGGGCGTGGGTTTGTGAAATAATTAAAACAAATTTCATGACAGACTCAAAATTTTGCATCTAACTGAAATACAATAAGATAAAAACATTTTGAGTGTTACCAAACCCATTATCGGATAACAGGTTTTAGGTGTTTAACCCAACCAGATTCAAAATTCACCTGAGATTTGACCTCCCCAAACCGAAAGTGCAGGCACTGGTTTACAAACCGTTACGGCATTCCTCAATAGGACCGTACTACCCCTTCCTCACCTCGCTGCTTTCCGCAAAGGGAAAAACAAATATCCATGTTTAATTAAAATCTAAAACGATGAAAACATTTAAACATTTTTTTGCAGTGATGATGGTGTGTTGCTTGGGTGCAACAAGTGCTTATGCGCAACCAGCAAATGATAATTGCGGAGGTGCAATTGGACTTACACCTGGTACCGTTGTAGCTCCCGGTTTTGTTACTGGAACCACTAATGGTGCAACAACAGTTGCAGGCGATACTAACACCTGCTGGGCAAGCGGTATGAGCCACACCGTTTGGTATAGCTTTACGGCAGCTGCCGGTTCGTATACCATTACTACCGATGTAAGCGATGGTAGTTCGCCAGACACGCAATTGGAGCTATTCTCGGGGGCTTGCGGCTCACTCACACCTGTGGCTTGTAATGAAGATGGTGGAAGCTGCGCTAGTCTGGCAGCAGAAATAACAACCACTTTAACTGCTGGTACCTATTACATTATGGTAGATATCTATGATACGGACACCGGCAGTTTTAAAATTGCAGTGATAGACAACAACGCTACATCAGCATCTAGTAATGACTGTTTCTCAACTCCAATTTCTATTACTGCAGGCATCACTTCCATTTCTGCATCCAGCCCGTTTAATTGTACTGCGTACGATTATTTTAATGTGACCAAAGATAGCATAAGAGTTGGTGGTGGATTATACGGGGACTGTAACACACCTGCAGCTGCCGCAAATGCAAATACAACTTACTACGGGGTTTGGTTCGAGTTTGTGGTAGGCGCGGGAGGCATAGAACCCACTTGGATTAGTGTGCAAGGTCTAGATTTAGACAAATGCGACAATGGCGAATCGGCAGGTTTGTTTTATACCATGCATTTATTTAAATACAACGATGCTAGCCATACTTGTGGAACCGTTATACCTGTGCCAACAGGGCAAGGAAAGGGCTGTTCTATAGGTGATGGATTAGGCACCAATGATGTATTGTCAGGCAGAGACAAAGCTTGTGGTTCATTCTTCGATCATCCACGATTGGATATTTCTGGGCTAGCTCCTGGAACGTATAGTTTGATGGTGGCCCAAATGACCCGGGTAAACACCGTACCAGGTACTTGTTACCAAACTATTTTCAACCCAATAACCGGGCAACCAGAGGTAGTTGAATACCCTTGTGACGTAGAAGAAATTGCAGAGCCTAGCAATGGTGTATTCAATTTGTTGATAGAGGCTGCACCAGTTGGAGACAGCACTTCAATTGATGGAATTTCGCATGATAATTGCGTAACCGCCGTAGATGTTACTAGCTCGGGTACCTTATCTGGTTTAACCAATGCTGGTTTAATTGGTAATCTGTGGGCCGGAAATTCTGGAACATGTAAACCTAGCGCAACTGCCAACGAACCATTAGCCTACAGCTATGCGGCAAGTGGACATGGTTATAACAACGAGAGTTGCGACTCTACTGCATTAACCATTCCTGTTGGGGCAACTGGCGACAACAATAACAGTGCAGTATATTCATTTACGGTAGCCGACCCGTCGGTTGATGGACAAACGCTGTGTTTTTATAAAGACTCTTTAAAAGAGGATATATTAACCGATTTGGGTTTATTGTGTGACACGATTTTGGAAATTAACCTAGGTGCTTTCCCGACTATTTTCGATCCAACAAATGGTAATGTAATAATTGACTTAGGTGATTTTTTAACAGCCCTAGATTTGAGCCCCATCAAACCTGCTGGAGATAGTACAATAGCTATTCCGCATGATATAACTTGTGATTTACTTGGCACGCTTTTGAACGGCATATTGACTACTGTGTTCGATTCGATTCCTACCGACACGGTATGCATACCAGTTAATTGTAGCCCTACAGTAAACATTGCTTTTTGTAACCTTGACATGTGTGGCAATGCCGACAATGGAGCCGCAGTATGGGTAACCAAAGACGATTGTGTAAATGGAGCAGAGGTAATGTTTGCACCTATTGACGGTGGAACGAACGCCTTAACTTTAAACACCGCTTTAGAGCCGTTGAGTCCTGGCACCTACTACATAGTAGTTGACGGACATGGCGCCACTTTAAAATACGATTTGACCGTAGATGTTACTTATTCTATAGGTTTAGGTGGCGCACCATGTAGCCAAGCACCACCTTCTCAAAACCGTACTGCTTCTGGTATTGCAAAAAATGGTCAGTCGTTAAGCAACATTCAGTTACAACCCGTACCTGCATCTAACCAATTAACGGTTAAGTTTAATACCATTGGTGCGACAAACAATGTTAGTATTGCTGTTGTTGACATGACTGGAAAACAAGTTATTGCAACACAAAAAGTTGAAGCTGCTAAAGGTACCAATGAATACACCTTAGATGTATCGGCACTTAGCAGTGGCATGTACTTGTTGCGTTTCGATAATAATGGAGAGCGTGTGGTTACCAAATTTAGCGTAGCTAAATAATAAACACACCCTTTCTTATCCTTTTATAATAAGCCCTTGGCGTTTATCGCCAGGGGCTTATCCTTTTTAGCCTAACAAGGCGAGACCCTTCCTTCGTCAGGGTGACAAAGCTTTAAGCGCAACATCAGCCTAAACACGATTGTCCTCCTGAACGCCCTTTTTTGTCATGCTGAACGCAGTGAAGCATCCAGCTCAGATACGCGGAGACCCTTCCTTCGTCAGGGTGACAAAAGCTTTTCGTCAGGGTGATAAGCCTTCTTTGTCATCTGAATCCTTTTTTTTGTCATGCTGAACGCAGTGAAGCATCTAAAACAGGCAACCAACTATTTATTTTAACGTCTATAACGATGAAATTCAATCGTTTATCGAATTTTTTTTAACTTCATCCCCGTTTTTGTACCCCTAACTCCTCCCTGTATGAAACAAACCAAGATTCTACTCGTTTTTGCTGCGTTATTAACAGCCAGTTTCAGCTTTTCCCAAACCCCAACTGCTAAACCTTCCCCCTTCGGCGGTGCACAGCAGGGGGCTTCCCTAGCCGGGTCATCGGTGTTTATTGAAAACAAAGGCCAATTGGCTGATAGTGAAGGAAAGGTATTAACAGATGTATTGTTTAACCTGCGTCTTCCGGGCATGGACGTCTATTTCCGAAAAACCGGTTTATCGTTTGTATTGATTCAAAACAGTGAGCCGGCCAAGCAAAGCTTGGCCAACACGCCTGCCATGCTGGGCATGTTGGATGAGGTGAATACCAGTGCCTTTCGTATGGACTTAACGTGGCAAGATGCAAATAATGCCACTGACCTTGAAGCACAACAAGCGGTATCAGAATACTTTAATTATTATTACGGCCATTGCCCCGATGGTATCAATTTTGTAAAAGGCTACGAAAAGCTGGTGTACCACAATGTATATAAGGGTATCGATTTTGTATTTTACCTGAAACCAGTAAATGGTATTCCGCAGTTAGAATACGATATAGTGGTACACCCGGGTGCCGACCCCAATGTGATAAAATTAAAATACAATACCGGTGGTGTAGACCTTGTTACTAATGAAAACGCGCTACAAATACAAACCCCATTGGGTTTGTTTACAGAAACGCTGGGCGAAGTTTACCAACTAAACGATGCTAAAGAAGTAGCCAACCCCTCCCACTTGTGGGCAAGGCGTGAGGTATTACAAGGAACCTACCAACTTAGCCCCCTCCCCTTTGGGGAGGGTAGGGGTGGGGCTTTAGCACAATTCAAAATAGCCAACCACGACCCAAGCTTAACCTTAATTATAGATCCCTTTTTCACCTATTACGGCACCGCGAGTACAGATATTGGTGAAGAAATTGTTGCTGACAGCAAAGACAATGTAATAGTACTAGGAAGCACCCAAGCCGCTGGCCTATCGGTTACGAGCCCTGGTTACACGCAAAATTATGCAGGTAGTATGGATTTTTTTGTTGTTAAATTGAACCGGAATGGCATTAGATTATGGAGCACCTACTATGGTGGAAATGCTGATGAATTTCCTGGTGGAATTGATGTAGATGCTACGGATAATATTTTTATTGGTGGAAATACTTGGAGTAGTAATTTCCCCACGAGTACACCGGGTGTTTTGCAAGGGACTACAGATGCTGTTTTAGTGAGTTTTGATGGTAATGGCCTACGAAGATGGGCCATTCTTTACAGTGGCAATTCACAAGAGGCCATTTTGGATCTTACCATAGATAATAATAGTGCGGTTGTGGTATGTGGTATTAGCTCAAGTGTCAACCTCCCTGTTGCCGGATGTCTCCCCTCCTCCTATCAGGGAGGTAATGCCTACATTGGGGATGGTTTTATTGCCCGCTTTAATAACGCCAATGGAGTACAGCAATGGGGGACTTATGTTGGAGGTACCAATAACGATTATTGTTTTGGGGTTACTGTTGACAACAACAACAATGTCGTGGTTACCGGAACAACAGCCAGTAGTAATTTTATACCCGCGTTAACTGGCGCAAAGAACGCCCAATGGGACGTTTTTGTGCTTCAGTTTAATGCCGATCCCAATTGTATGTTTAACTGGGGGGTATTATTTGGAGGCAATGGTTTGTCTGAAGAATCCGGTTGGGCAGTAGACACTGACCCGAACAACAATGATATTGTAGTTACCGGAGAAACCTCATCAACCAATTTCCCTGTTTTGAATGGACAATATTACATGGGTGGTTCCTCATCAACCTTTTTGACCAAGTTTAAGGGAGATGGTACCATGCTTTGGTCTTCCTATTATCCTGGCGTGGCTGGAAGTGATGTGAAACTGGATGGGGCAGGTACCATTTGGCTAACCGGCAATATTACCAGCTCTAGCCTCAGCACCAGTGCTACCTCGTTTCAGCAAAATTACGGTGGTGGTACTTTTGATGCTTTTGTTGCTCATATTGCTACCGACGGAGTTACCACTTTGTGTGCTACTTATTATGGTGGCAGTAATTTGGACAAAGCCAATGGCCTAGCCCTAGACAACATAGGCCACGTGCTAATTACGGGAGAAACCAAAAGCACCAATTTGCCTGGCGTTAATGCAACTTCTTTACAAACTGCAAACGCTGGCGGTTCTGATGCCTTTATTGCCTCCATGTGCCAAAATTGCGGGCTACCCCAGGACAGTGCATTTATTGTAGGTGCTGATACCCTTCCTTACGCCAAAAACCCGGTGCTCTTTTGTTTGGGAGATACAGTTCACCTCATGAATTTGTTCGATTTTACAAGCACTTTGGGCAACAAAAGTGTAAACTACAATGTAAATCAGGCTACTTTTAGTTGGTATGATACTACCAACAACATACCTGCCAATCTAACAGACCTAACGGTAAAAGCGGTAGCCCCTGATAGCGCATGGATTAAAGTAAGTCCAACGGATACTACAACCTACCGTTTAATTTCTGTTGCCACTGCTTGCAGAATAGACACCAGCTACATAACGGTAGTACCCCTTCCTAAACCAAGCATAACTTACACCGACAAGCAGGATACAATTTGTCCGAACTCAACCCATGATTTTGTGGTTAACCTTACTGGTTTAGCCCCATGGACCTTAGAAATTAAAAAACCAGGTGGTACTGTTGTTAACCACTATTGTCCAGGCACCCCATGCACTATAGCTGCTACCGACCCGGGCGATTATGTCATTCAAAAGATTACCGATGACCAGTGTGATAAGAAACTGACTGATACGCTACGGCTTGTTCCACGGTCAATATCGGCTACTTTAACTGGCGGAGCAATGATTTGCAAAGGAGATAGTGTATTGCTAAAAGTAAGTTTAACCGGAACCGCACCTTGGCGCTTTAAGGTAATACTTAACAATATTACAGCTTCTCCTTATGCGGTATATACCAACGTAACGGGTGACATAAGCTTTTGGGTAAAACAGAATGGTTTCTACAAAATTGATAGTGTATATGATGCTTTCTGTGGATACAAGGCAAACACATCGACCACAGTAAGTGTCAAACCTAAGCCAACGGCTAAAATAACGAATACAACGGATTCACTTTTCATCTGCCCATACAATACGGCTACCATTAATTTGGCATTAACCGGAACCCCGCCTTTTAATTTATATTATAGAACCCCGATAAATAATGCCAGTTTGCTTCCCACCAACAGCACAACTCCAAATCTGGTAGTTGTTGATGAGGGTTGGTATATATTAGACTCTATTGTTGATGCTAACGGATGCGATTCTACCTTAAAAGATAGCATCTATGTGAAGCACCATACCCTGCCCAACGCTACCTTTACGGTAAGCAAGGATACCATTTGCCTAGGCGATAGCGCACTTTACACCCTAAACCTTAGCGGCACCAGCCCATTTAAGGTAACCAGTAACAGCAATCTGGGTACACCCTCACCCAACACCCCCAACCCTTGGTCTATTTGGCTACAACCTAGCACTACCACCGTTTATGCCCTGACAAGAATTGAGGACAAAAACTGCAAAGTAGACACTCTGATGGATACGACCATTGTAGTTCGGTATAAGCCCACCATAAGCAGTAGTACCACCTGCAATGCAGCGAGCACACATTTTACGCTTACGGTTTCGTTAAGCCCAAATAACCCGCCAAACACGGTTACAGAAATTTTACCGGGTGGAACGGGGCCTGGCAATTGGGATGTGACCAGCAATACTTGGACATCAGATCTTATTCCGGTTGGGCCCTACGAATTTAATTTTGACGACAAAAACGGTTGTGGCCCAATAAAAATAAGCGGCAACAAGGTTTGCAATTGCATAACCCGGGCAGGTACCGTAAATACCACACCCCAGCAGTTGTGCCTAACCCAAAACACCAACAATGCACACAATGCTGATGCCGTGCTGGATGGCAACGATACCTTGGAGTTTTTACTAACAGGCCCTACGCTTATCGCACAAAACAACACCGGCATTTTTAGTTTCGATGCCAGCAAAGGCATGAGCTGCGGAACCACCTATTACATTACCGCGGTAGCTGGAAATAAACTAGCCGGCAACGATAGTCAAGTTGATCCAGGAGACGGTTGTTACAGCACTACAGCCAGTGTACCAGTGATCTGGCATTGTACCCCCACTTTAAGTGTTAGCCATCCGGATTCGGTTTGTGCCGGTAGCACCGCCCAAATTACCCTAGACTTGCAAGGCAGTTTAGCCAATTTTGATATAGGTTTAAATGGCAATGCACCTGCATACCTCAATGTGGCTGATGGCTACATGATTCCTATTGTAGTAAATGGCGACACGACGGTTACTATTACCTCGGTGGCTTATAGCAATAGCCCCCAATGCAGCCAAAGCCTAAACACCTCGGTAGCGATAAAGGTGTTTGCTCTACCAACCGTGCCCAATGCCTCCACATTTAGCTGCAATAGCAGTTCTACACAATATCAAGTTAGTTTTAGTATTTCAGGTGGCGATTCTATTTTTGTTACTCCCGCAGGTGGAAATCTAGCGGGTACTACCTATACCTCAGGATGGATTAACAGTTGCGACCCCTATAGTTTTCAGGTAAACGACCGGCACAACTGTACCCCTGTAGCCGTAACAGGCAGTCATTGCTGCACCTGTATTAGTGATGCCGGTACGGCACAAAATTTTGACACCCTAAGTGCCTGCGGAGCCGATGTGGTTAGTTATCCACACAAAGGTAATTCTCTACTTGATGACACCGACGGGCTATCGTATATTCTGCATACTGGTTCTTCATGGCCTATCGGTAATTTTATAGACCGAAATACCACAGGAACGTTTGCTTTCAATGCCAATAAAGGCATGCTTTACGATGTTGTTTATGTTATAACACCTGTAGCCGGAAACAAGTTGGCCACCGACTCGGTGAATATGGCTGATCCCTGTTTGTCCATTGGTGATAGCATTCCGGTAATCTTCAGGAAATTACCAACCATTACATCAATTGGTGTATTACCTAATGATTCAGTTTGTGCAGGCACCGCTATTACCATTCCGATACAATTTGACGGCACCGGACCCTTTAACGTAAACTATAATTTGCCACCATTTACCTCCAGCGGTTTGGCTGCTAACGACCAATTGAACCTAGGCATCCTAAATAATTCAGATAGCGTTAAAATTTCTACCGTAACCGACCAATATTGCACGGCAACGGCAAATGAGGAGGTTGGGATTGCTGTTTCACCTGCCTTTTCGGCTACCAGTGTGGTTAATCAAATTCCTTGTATTGATAGTGTTGGCAGCATTAATTTGACTGTCAATGGTGGTTTTGGTGGGAATAGCTACCAGTGGACTGATATAAACGGCAGCGTGGTTGGAAACGATAGCGCTGTTTTGATTACCAACCAACCTGGTGTATACCGTTTAGCGGTACGTGATTATTTGGGTTGCACGGCCACATTTACCGATTCATTGGTGCAACCACCTTTGTTTGGCATCAACTTTATTGCTTTGCTTAATGAAATGTGCTTTGCATCGAGCGATGGTTCTATAACGGTAACTGCTCAAGATGGCAAACAATATAAATTAGACGGAACTGTTTCCAAGGTTTGGCAAAGCAGCAACGTGTTTGTAAGTTTACATTACGAACCGGGACTTAATACCTTAACAATAACCGTTGAGAGTCCTAATGGATGCATTGCAGACAGTACGGTTTACATGACTGGTCTATATCCAATAACCCTAAGCGCCTCGGCTAATCAAACCATTTGTCCAGGCGACTGTATTTTGCTTACTGCCGATGGCGATGGTGGAAATGGAAATTTTCGTTACACCTGGAACGATGGTTTGTCGTGGTTAACTCCTGCCGACACAATTGTTTGCCCGCTTGGTACCACAACCTATATAGTTCGGGCAGAAGACAGTAGGGGTTGCCCATCGGCCAATGACACCATTACCATTACGGTTCCACAGCCCTTAACGCAAAGTATTTCGACCTATCCAAACGACACAGTGTGTGCTGGCGAGGTGGTTTTCTTAAGCACAACGCCCGCTGGCGGAACAGGTTCACCAACTTTCACTTGGGTGGAAAACAGTAGTTCAAACCAAGTTGGCAATACCAAAAACTACAGCTTCACTGCAAGCAGTACCGACGTTTATACCATTACCACATCCGACACCTGTGGTAGCTCGGTAAGTGATAAGCTATTAATTACGGTGATACCTGCGGCAGCGGTTAGTTTTACTCCCCTACAAGATGCAGAAAGCTGTACCCCATTGGTGGTAGATTTTGTGAATCAATCTACTGGCAATTATGATCAATGTTTTTGGAACATAAGTGGTAGCCCGACTATTCCCGACAACTCATGCGCTGGTATTCAGCACGTTTTCTCGACTCCTGGATTCTACAACGTCAGCCTTACGGTAAGAGATCTTTCTTCCGGATGTAGTTCCAGTTCTCCAACACCAACGGTCATTTTTGCGCGTAAAAGTGCTAAATCCGAGTTTTCTTATGAACCGGATAAGGTTACACTATTGGATCCAAAAATTAAAACATTCAATCACACAACAAATGCCGACACCTATATCTGGACTATTGACTGGGTATTTGCAAGTGACCAACCGGAACCAGAATTATTCTTTTCACCTGATAAGGAAGGTAGTTATTTGGTGTGTCTTGACGCTAGTAAAGATGCCCACTGCAACGACACCACTTGTACCACCATTATTGTAAAAGATGAGGTCACACTTTTTGTGCCCAATAGCTTTAGTCCAAATGGAGATGGCTACAACGAAAGCTTTAGTGCCAAGGGTGCTGGTTTTGATGAAAATTTCTTTACGCTTGAGATTTATAACCGCTGGGGAGAATTGGTATTTAGCAATAGCAATATAAACCAAGCTTGGGATGGAACTATCATGGGTACAGCTGCTAAATCCGACATTTACCAATGGAAAATAGTAACTCGTGCAAAAAATAGTAGTGTTAAAGTGGTGAAAACCGGAGCGGTAAGCTTGATAAGGTAAGAAAAGAATTTCTGTTGCAAACCCTTTCCTATCGCCATGCGCGATAGGAAAGGATTGCAACAATTGAAAAACTGTATTGGTTTAATGCTTGTGGCTCATTTTGTCTGGGTCGATAGCCACGGCCAATTGAAATGTGTTTATCAAAGTTCCATTTACCCACACATTGGCCACATAATTACCTTTGGCCAAATGCCTGGATGGTGTCCACGCCAAAGTTTGTGCCCCGGGTGCTAATTGAGCCGAAACCAACTCAATTTCCTGTCCGTTTAAATTGCTAACCCTAATTTCTACCCTTGAGTTTGCGATTAGACTAAATTCAAAAAAACAGCTATGGTCAACCGGATTGGGATACGGGTGGCTAACTGTGGCCTTGGGCTGTTGGTGATTTTGCTTAATTCCGGTACCAATAAGTTCACTCTCGGCATGTCCGGCATGAAGTATACCGGCTTTATCGGCCATCAATGCAGTTGCCAATTGAATGACCTTGGTAGAAAAACCAAGATTGGCAACCGTATCACACGGTTGGTGGTAACAAGAAGAACGGAATTCGGTAGTGGCAGTTAAAAAGATTGCAGGAACCGCTCTATCCCAAAAAGGAGCGTGGTCGCTTCTTCTTAAATCGGTAGCAATTAAGCAACTTGGGTCGGGACAAGAAATATCGATGTATTTTAAAGTAGGTGTTACTTCTGGCGCCAATTCTACAGCACGGGTACCTAAACTGCTAGATTTTAAATCGGTAATAAGTGTAATAAAGTTTCCGCGAAAACTGTCGGCCTCAGCTTTGCCATAAGCAGCCGGAAAAAGCACATCAAAACCGGTTGGCACTTGCTGGCTATTGGGCTCTTCTTTGTAAATAGAAATTCCATCGAAGTTTATCACCGCTTTGGTGTCAAGCGATCTATCGGAAAGGGCGTAATAATAGGCACCCAAAAGGCCTATTTCTTCCAAATCCCATTGTGCAAATTTTAAGTTGTTTCTAAACGTAAATCCTTTTAAAACACGTGCTGCTTCCATGCAAATGGCTACCGACATGTTGTTGTCATCGGCACCGGGTGTATCTTCGACAGTATCGTAATGGCCAGTCATCAACACGGTAGAGTCGCCCTGATCCATCCCTTGAATGGTGGCATACACATTGATCCCTTCTCGCGCAGGAAGTATGGTATCGGGCACATTCGAGAAAAAAGTATCTAACTCGGTTTGCAATCCCAGCTCCTGATAATAATCGCGAATAAACTCGCGCGACTGTTGATAATGTTCAGGGTTTGCCGGGCTATTATTCCCATAAACACCCAAAAAGTTTTGGTAAATTCGGTTAGAATCTATTTGCGCACTTATCTCTTGCAAGGTTGGTCGGTAACCATCATCGGCCATTATTTTAAAACTAATTTCTCCACTAACAAAAGGCGGGTTGGTAGGTGAAGAAGTCCATGTTATGGCTTTATTGGTTCCAATACTTACGCTATCGCCAATATCACCAGATGTTAAAAGTGCTTTAATATTATATGTTTTGCCCCCATCAATACTTGCTCGCACAAAAACTTCACACGGTTCATTTTCGGCATCGGCCAAATCATAGTTTATGGTGTAACCGGTTAGGGTTGGCACAACTGCAATGTTGCTTATTACCGGTAGTTCGTTTTGGGCAAACGCGGTCAATCGTAAAAACACGCCAATCATGGCTAATAACCCAGCTCTGTTCATGTTAATTTAATTTTACCGGCAAGTTAATTGTTTTACCCAAAGGGAGTTGGTTGGGTGTTTTATTCCTTAAAATTAACCTGGTGCTTAGACCTAAAATTCGATGGTTTAACTATTGAATACCCAATTGCGTCCAATTTATTGAAAACCAGCATCAGCCGAAAACAATATCCGACCCCAATTTTTGGTTTTTAATATAAACCAGTTAATCGGTAAGATTATGAAGCGAAACAGACCCAATACTAACCATAAAATCAAACGTTATGAAAACGACAATTTTGAATTTTCTGGGTTGTGGGGTACTTGCCGTTTTGGCTATGGCTTGCACAGATCAGACGGTGGAGTCACCCGCCCGGGAACAAGCCTATAAAAAAGATGAACCTGTAAAACAGGCTGACACCAAGAACGATGTTGTAAAAACATCGACTAAGACGGAATCTACGCAACCACAATACGCAGTAAATACAGACAAAGAAGAACTACAAAAACGATACGACCGGCTTAAAGCCGACTATGACGCTTTGTCTTATAAATATGAAAGCGAATTGAATGCATCACCACAAACCAAGTTGAGAAATCGCCTATTTGGTGAAGGGGTTGTAGGTAAAGACCTTCAATTTAGCTATGTAACCGGCAAAAACGCGCATGCAGTTTACAGTAAGTTTATAAATGCGGTTGCCGACAACAAAGAGAACTACACCCGAGAAGATTGGGATGAAGTGAAAGTGCTTTACGAGGCTTTGGATACTCGAAAAAACGAGATTGAACCTCAGCTGAGCACCCGAGATAATGCAAAAATTGCCACACTAAAAATGCGTTTCTCGACCCTAATTGCTTGGAATCGACCAGTATCTAAAGTCGAAGAAAATCAGCTGGCTAAGTTATAAACTAGCATAAGCACTTCTCGCTAACCAATGGGGCTCGCCGACAACGGCGGGCTCTTTTGTTATATTTGAATCCGAAAACCTTTTATGCAATTTATAACCCGCTTAATATGAATAATTTAACAACCAACCCTACCATCCGAATCAGGCTTATTATTCCCAACGCATTGATGGTAATCATCCATTTTTTATTGATTTTCAATGCAATTGCACAAGAAACAGTTTTAACCCAAAATATTGAAATTGGTCGAAAACTTACCTCAAACGAAGTAATTAAAGCGAATGAAACTAAGCTTTCGGAACGAATAGACGATGTTAATTTTGACTCTTCCCGACATTACATTACCTTTCAAACTAGAGGACTGTCTGCAAATGGCAAGTGGCTACAAAATACTGGCCAAATGATTGTTTTTGACCAACAGCGTAACGCAGTAAAATGGTCGGATGAGGTTAATTATCTTTCAACTTCCACAACTCAAGTTAACGGTAATATTCTAATTGGAAAACCAAATAACACCATTGGTATTTCACTTGAAACCGGTGAAGAAATCTGGAAAAAGAAAACAATACTGTATTACACCGATTATAAAACCGGGATTGCCCTGGGTTACCAATTTAAAAACTCCACTGGGATAAGTTCAACGCTTCAGGGTATTAACACAACAACCGGTGAAGTGATTTGGACCAAAGAACTTGATCATAGTTTTGGCTGGAATCAAATTAAACACATTAACGATAGCATTCTACTTATTGCTTCCTCGGGTTTACACCAAATAAACCTTAACACCGGCAAAGGTTGGTCCTATTACACCCCAACTGGCGACAAGGATTATACCGGTGCAATAGCAACGAATGTGGCCGGCGCTGCGGTTGGCTTACTTACCGGTTCTTTTTTCTTCAGCACTGGTGGAGCAGATGTGGTGCGAGGTAATGTTTCTAATATTTTACAGATTGATTCCTCGTTTTACCTGGCGACTAAAGAAAAAATTTGCCGGTTAAATAACAACGGAGCCACGCAATGGTTTGAACGATTTCCGGAAATTTCTGCTGGCAAATCCCACCTATTTGAACGCGATTCATTAGTTTACATGTTAAATCTCGGTTTTGCGTACAAAAATGGAAGACGCATTAATTATGGTTCCCCATTTCTTGCAGCATACCACAAAACCACCGGAAAAAGGTTACTTATTAAAGCATTAGGGGGTGAGTTAGAAGTTGTTTCCGATTTCATGCTGAAAAACCAAAACCTTATTTTACTAGGCAATAAGTCTATCATTACCATTGATTTAGACCGAGGTGAAATAATTAACAAATTTGCTTTCCCAATAGAAACCTTAGGTAAACCTGATTATTTTTTGGATTCGGAAATTGCGCACCAGCAGCTTGATGGTCGTTTTAAGTCCATGAAAGAGGTTGATTCAACTGCACTATTTGTGGTAAATGCGAAAGATGAGATTATTTGGTTAAGTAATGAATTCGAAGTAAAGAAGACATTAAACTTAAACGAGTTTTACTTCAAAATACCATTAACGGACAGCATAAGTCTTTTCAATCATGAAGAAAAAACCATTTTAGCCAAAAACCAACAGGCGATTGCAATGGTTGACAAGTTAAAACGGCCGTTTGTGTGGTGGAATCACCTTTATGCTATTAACGACAATGTTTTATTGGAAATTAGCCTTGAGGAGCTGTAAGGAAATCAAGGTTCTGAATAACTAGGACAAACTCTCCAAAAACTCCAGCGTGTTTACCCCGTCGGCATAATCGCTCAAGCCCGGTTGTTGGGTTGCACCAAACGGCAAATAGCCTTTACCCACTACACATTGCAGTTTTTCACTGTGGTCGAGTAGGTAGTTGGTAATGTGGTCCTGATTGTTGTAAAACGAGTAATGAATGGTAGAAAGCGGTGAAAACAGCGATTCGTTTTCGCGAATCATCAGGAAATTATTGTCTAAGAATGGTAATTGTTCCAACAAATAAATTGCCCGGTGGTATTCATAATTGTTGACATATTTATTATGGTTTATGAGGTGGCCGTATTTTAACATGGCTTCGAAAAATTCATTAAAAACATATCCACTTGGAACCAAAAGGTGCGAAACATTTCGGCAGCCCATGCCAAAATAGGTAAAGATGTCTTTTCCTAACAACTCCAATTCTTGCTTGGTTTCGTTTCCGGTTAAAACTGCCATCGAGGTGCGGTTTTTGCGAATGATGTGCGGGTATTTCCCAAAATAATGCTCAAAGTAACGCGCAGTGTTATCGCTTCCGGTGGCAATAACTGCATCAAAGTTTTTTAATGGCCCTTCGGCAATGCTTATCCAATTTTGGTAATCGGCATTAAGTGCATAGAAGGCTTTAACCACCATACCCATAAGGACTTCGTCATCAGACGAAAGTTTTATTAATGCTTTATTGCCGCTAACCATCACCGCCAACAAATCATGAAAACTAACCAAGGGCAAATTGCCGGCAGCCACAATGGCAATGGTTTTTGGTGCAATAGTTGGCGTGTTGCTTACCATCCACTGCTTAAGGTCAGTTTCATTTAACTGCACCGACCACGCTTTAAAGGCATTTTGTATGTTTTCTTGGGTAAACCAAGGATTTTTTATTTCCGCTAAACGGAAAGAAGCATAAAATTTTTCGGTAAAGTCTTTTGTAAACGGAAGCGCATCAAAATGCCCGCTATTATTGGAAACTGTATTAAACAACCTACCTAAACTTACTAAATCTGAAACCAAGCTACTTCTCTCCATCTATCTGATTATATGACTCTTACAAAACTGTTAACATAAAATAGGAATCATCCAATCTAAAATTCCTACTTTTGCAAAGGAAAAGATTTTGACCATAAAAATTACATTACGATAATGGCAATAATGATTACCGACGAATGCATTAATTGCGGTGCATGCGAGCCAGAATGCCCAAATAATGCCATTTATGAGGGTGGTGCCGAGTGGAAATATGCCGATGGCACCTCACTTAAAGGAAGCATAACCACTTTAGGTGGAGTTACTGAAGACGCTTCTTCACTACACGAGCCGGTAAGCATGGATGTTTACTACATCGCTACCGATAAATGTACCGAATGTGTCGGTTTTCATGACGAACCACAATGTGCAGCGGTTTGTCCCGTTGATTGTTGTGTAGATGATCCAGATTTTAGAGAGTCGAAAGAGGCTTTATTGGCCAAGAAAGACTTTATGCATATTTAATGAACACCAACAAAATCCGTTTATGCGTTTAGGGTTTTCGCATATCCGTGTATTGATTCTGCTTTGTTCATTTTTGTTGGTTAGCAGGTCCTCCATCGCCCAATATGGTGCGTTGGAGGATTCTGTGTTTTTATACCGTACCGCTTCCATTGCGGCCAAAACCGATAGTTTAAGACTGGCCAACAACGCTTTACTTTTAAACTACCTGCAAAACAAGCTAAAAAGTGAAGACAGTTTTCAGGTTCTGTTCACCAAGGTTAAAACCATTTCTGTAAAAAATTTACCGAAGCAAAAGGCTAGAATACTTACCTGGAATATTGAAATGCAGGATTTCAGTCAACGTTTTTTTGGATTGATTCAGTACAAAACCAAGACGGGCATTCAGGTTATCGAACTTCAAAGCAGCAAAAACATAAGCACCGATTGGGAAAAATCGACTGGCGATGCCGCTAATTGGCTGGGTGCAATGTATTTTGATGTAGTACCGGCACAAATTAGCCAACACAATGCCTATCTGCTATTGGGCTGGCGAGGCAAAGACCGACTCATTTCGCAAAAGGTAATCGACATTATTTATTTTGAAAAAGACGAAGTAAAATTTGGCCTGCCGGTTTTTAAACACGGCAACAGCGACAAGTATCGCGTTGTTTTCACCTACCCAACCAATCTGATTTTTTCATTGAAATATCATCCCCAAGAAAAACAGGTGGTTTTCGATCGATTTGGCCCGCCCAGTCAGGCGCAAGCGGGCAATTACGCTTTTTACACCCCACAGCTTATCTTTGACGCTTACAAACTCGTAAAAAGAAAATGGATTTTCACTCAGGATGTACCGGTAACCATGCCCGAGCGGGTAAAAAAAGCTCCACAACGGCCGGCACCTGTGCAAAAGTAAGCTTTTTACTTTTTTTCCAAATTGGGCTTATTAATTTGCTTGCTGCCCAAATTTCGCAATTAGCCATTTTTTCATTCGACAAAAAGCCGTTTTTCTTGGCCATTGACGACTCGTTGGTGGTTTCCGCATCACAAACCAGTTTTCGATTAGACCGCTTAACCCCCGGTATGCACAAACTGTGGGTCGTTACCGATAGTGCTTTTCACCAGACTGCTATCCAGGTAAATTTCGCTCCTTATCGAAAATATGTTTACCAACTTGTACTGGACAGCAACAACTTACAATTGTTGCCGGTTAGCGAACAAGAAATTGATACTCTACCTCAACCCATAGCAAAACCTGGAAACGGTAAAAAGAAAAAACCACTACCCATGGAAATCGAAGGCCGCAGTATTCCCGGGCTCACGCTCGATAGTTTATATATGCTGGCCAACAAAAATCACTATACCGGAAAAACGGGCTGCACAGGGCTTTTGAGTGAAATCGTATTTAACGAGGCCTATATCCAATTGACCAGCACGCTTTTTGAAAGCGACAGACTTTTGTCAGCTAAAAAAATAGTGAGCACCCGCTGCCTCTTGACCGACCAACTGGGAAAGGTGCTCGATTTATTTGAATTTGACGACACACGCCTTGGATTAGTTATCTCGGCTAAACAGCACATTTTTGACGTGGATCGTTTGCCAAGCTTAAAAACCAAATTCGGCCTGGCGCAAAACCAGGAAAAGTTTTTACAGCTTATTGCTGATTTTTAATGAAAGTTAACTGCAAGCAACCAAAAAAATAATCTAAAAACTTGCAATTCGGCGTTGAAAAAAGCCTGAAATTTGCGAGCATAAAAAACAACCTTTTAGCAATGAAAAAAGTTCACAACTTTAGCGCTGGCCCTTGTATTTTGCCAAAATCGGTATTGGAAAAAGCTGCCCAGGCAGTTATTAATTTCGAAGACAGCGGTATGTCGCTTATCGAGATGTCGCACCGCAGCAAGCCTTTCGAAAATGTTATGGCCAAAGCGCAGAGTCTGGTTAAAGAACTTTTAAATGTACCGGACAATTACAGCATCCTGTTTTTATCGGGTGGTGCAAGTCTTGGGTTTTACATGTCGGCTTTAAACTTTTTGAAAGAAGGCGGTAAAGCGGCTTATGCCAACACTGGCGTTTGGGCCACCGGAGCAATAAAACAAGCTAAATTGGTTGGTAACGTTGAGGTGGTTGCTTCATCAGAAGACAAAAACTTCAACTACATTCCTAAAAACATTCAAATACCTGCTGACGCAGATTACTTCCACTTTACTTCGAACAACACCATTTTTGGTACACAATACAAGGCTTTCCCAAAATCGCCAGTACCGGTTATTTGCGACATGTCATCAGACATTTTCAGCAAAAAAATTAATGTTGCCGACTTCGCTTTAATATACGCCGGTGCACAGAAAAATATGGGACCTGCCGGAACCACCTTGTATATTGTAAATAACGATTTGCTAGACAAAACAGGTCGCAAATTGCCCGATATGCTTAACCTGAAACTTCAGGCCGAGAAAGATTCGATGTTTAATACCCCACCGGTATTCCCAATCTATGTGTCCATGCTTACTTTAGAGTGGTTAAAATCTATTGGCGGTGTTGATGCCATCGAGAAAATTAATCAGCAAAAAGCCGACTTACTTTACACCGAAATAGACAACAACCCACTGTTTGTTGGAACTGTAGAAAAAGAAGACCGTTCGAACATGAACGCTTGCTTCTTGTTGAAAGACGAAAGTCTGCAGGAAGAATTCGACAACATGTGGAAAGCTGCCGGAATAAGCGGTATTGCTGGTCACCGTTCGGTTGGTGGTTACCGTGCATCAATGTACAACGCACTGCCGTTGGAAAGCGTTCAGGCATTGGTAGATGTAATGAAAGCCTTGAAAGTAAAGGTTGGCGTAACCGCTTAATTAATTTTAACCTAGAATTTGTTTCCTGATTTATGAAAATACTTGCCAACGACGGATTGTCGCAAGAAGGCATTAATGCCTTGCAAGCTGCCGGATTTGATGTGCTTACCAACTTTGTTGCCCAAGAAGAACTGATTAACTACATCAACAGCCATAACATTGACGTACTACTGGTGCGTAGTGCTACCAAAGTGCGGAAAGACGTTTTTGACAGTTGTCCCAACCTAAAATTTGTTGGCCGCGGTGGTGTTGGTATGGACAATATTGATGTAGAATACGGTCGTAACAAGGGGGTACTGGTAATGAACACACCGGGTGCATCGTCAATTTCGGTAGCCGAATTGGTTATTGCACATTGTTTTTCATTGGCTCGTTTTGTTCATCAATCCAACCGCAAAATGCCGGTTGAAGGAAATACCAATTTCAAGAATCTAAAAAAGAAATTTGAAGCCGGTAGCGAATTGCGTGGCAAAACCATGGGTATCATTGGCATGGGGCGCATTGGTATGCAAACTGCTGCTTACGCCTTGGGTTGCGGCATGAAGGTGGTATTTTATGATCATCACAAAACCGAAGCCACCGTGTTACTAGAAATTTATGGTGCCGGTGCCATTCCGGTAACTGTTCAGGCCTGTTCGTTGGAACAACTGGTTAAACAAGCAGATTTTATTAGTCTTCATGTACCTGCGCAAGCCAATGGCCAAGCTGTTTTGGGTGCAGCAGAATTGAAATGGGCAAAACCGACAGCTTACATCATCAACACGGCTCGTGGTGGCTCGGTAGATGAATCTGCCTTGGCCACAGCTATTAAAAACGGGCAACTGGCCGGTGCTGCATTGGACGTTTTTAACAATGAACCAACACCGGACACCACTTTACTTCAAATTGACGAAATATCGCTAACTCCACACATAGGAGCGGCAACTGCCGAAGCACAAGATAGAATTGGAACCGAAATGGCCGCCATCATTATCAATGCTTTGTCGGTAAAAGCTTAATCTTAATTAGCAAATTAGCCGATTAGCCAATGTGTTAATTAGCTAATCGGCTAATTAGCTAATTTTTGAATTGATCTGTGCCCAAGTTTAAACCTTTCAAAGCCATTAGGCCACCCAGAGATAAAGCGCATTTAGTAGCTTCTCGCTCGTACATTACCTACACCAAAAGTGAGTTGATGGACAAGTTAAATGGCAATCCGTATACCTTCCTGCATTTAATAAATCCGGAAGCCTCATTGGGCTTGATTACCACCAAAAACAGCGACAACCGCTTTCATTTGGTAAAAGAGCGCTTTGACGAATGGATGGCACTGGGTTACCTAAAAGCAGATAGCCAACCCGGCTTTTACATTTACCGCCAAACGCAGGCCAACCACGTTTTTACAGGTATTTTTGGCTGCACATCGGTTGATGATTATGAAAAAGGCCTGATAAAAATTCATGAAAACACCCTTACCGATCGTGAGCAGATTTTTGTGAATTACCTGGATGCAACCGAGTTTCATGCCGAACCGGTGTTGCTAACCTATCCTGACAATCCTTCCATCAATCAAATGGTGGAGCGCTATACCCAAACCCGCGAAGACTACGATTTTAGTACCACCGATACCATTCGCCACCAATTGTGGCCCATTTGGGATGCAAAAGATTTGGCGCAATTGGAGCAGCATTTTGCAAAAGTTCCTGCCTTTTACATTGCCGATGGACACCACCGTTCGGCTTCCAGCTTTAAGTTGGCGCTAAAACGTAAGCAAGCCGGGCAAGCCATAAACAAAGACTCGGCAACCAGCTATTTTATGAGCTGTCTGATTCCGGAAAGCCAAATGCATATTGAGCCCTTTCACCGTTTGGTTACCGATTTGAATGGTCTTAGTCCTCAGGATTTACTGACAAAACTTAAAACCGATTTTGACGTAGAAGCTGTTACCGACGGAATAGAGGCGGCTCCGCAAGCCCGTCATCAGTTCAGCATGTTTGTGGGCAATCGCTGGTATAAACTGAAACTAAAAAATATCCCTAGTGCTAAAACCAGCCCGGTTGAACGCCTTGATCCGCACATTATTACCGAAACTGTTCTTAGTCCAATTTTGGGTATAAAAGACCTTAAAACCGACCAACGCATTAGCTGTATTGGCGGTAAGGAAGGCTTTGTAAGCATTGAAAACTTGGTAAACTCGAGCAAATTTGCGGTTGGATTCTGGTTATACCCCACCTCGATTGCCGAGGTAAAAGAAATTGCAGACAAGCACTTGGTTATGCCCCCAAAAAGCACCTGGGTAGAACCCAAACTAAGAAGCGGGCTAACTGTTTTTTCATTTGCCGCAGGCGAAAAAATATAACATGCTTGCACGCTTTTACACAAAAAAATTAAACACATAGGCACATAGTGTTAATTTTCAACTAATCAGGACTTTGTTTGTGCTTGCACAACTATGATTTCCTTTGTTGGCCTTTAGAAAACATAGCAACACGCTGTGTTGTGCTATGTATCTATGTGGTTAAAAAAATCAGGTATAATTGCGAACCGGTATAAACACACCACGAATGGCAACGGAAACCCTTGTATTTGATACACAAATTCAGAAACTAGACTACCTCAACACCTATTATCTCTTTATTCCGGCCACAGTTGTTCAACAAATTGGCGGCATTGCCGGCAAGCGGTTTGTTTGCACCGTAAACCACAAGGTGAGTTACCAAAGTGGTTTGGTAGCACTGGGCGAAGGCGAGGCCTACATTTGCATCAACACCAAACGACTAAAAGAAGCGGGTGCTGCACTTGGCGACACCGTTCACTTACAGCTGGTGCCCGACAAAAGCGAATATGGTTTTGATGTTCCCGAAGAATTGCAAGAGGTTTTTAACCAAGACCCAGAAGGCGAAAACCGCTTTAAACAACTTACACCCGGCAAACAGCGTTATATTATTTATTACGTTGCTGGCGTAAAAAGCCCTCAACTACGGGTTGAACGGGCATTGTTGTTAATTGGCAACTTAAAAAAACTACCGCATGGCAAAGAGGAGTTTCGCGCCATGTTGGGTAAAAGCTGAAGCCTGTGCCACGCAAATTATTAATTGCCAAATAGGCTATTTAGTAGTATTAACGTAACTTACACCCTCTTTTAATTGGCAAAATGAGCAATACACTAAAGTGGATTTTAATAAGCATTGCGGCTTTAATTGGCTCATTAATTCTTGCCGGAAAAATAATACAGTGGCAAACCAAAAAAGCGAGCCCTGAAGACACCATAAAATATGACAAGAACGGCCTTGCCATTGAAGTTTTCTACAACCGCCCGTCGAAACGCGACCGAATTATTTTTGGCGGATTAGTACCGTTTGGGAAAGTATGGCGAACCGGTGCCAACGAGGCGACCACATTTGCCACCAATCGCGATTTAGTAATTGCCGGAAAAACCCTAAAAGCCGGAAAATATACCCTTTGGACTGTTCCGGAAGAAGACCACTGGCTGGTGATATTCAACTCAAAAATGTATCCCTGGGGTGTGAACATCGATAAAATTGCCCAACGAAAACCCGACTACGATGCGCTGCAGGTTAAAGTAAATATAGAGCCACAAGCCAACGTAACCGAAATGTTCACCATTAGAATAGAAGACACGCCTAATATGGCATTAAGTTTCACCTGGGATCAAACCCGGGTGGCGGTACCGGTTATGCCGAAGTAACCTCAACTTGAAATTGTGGAAGTTTAAACTTTCGCAAATCCAGCTTGCTGAATGAGTTTTTAGAACTGCCTGTCCGGTTTAATTAGACGTCGTCAAAGGTTTGGCTACCTATGTAGCGGATATTTTTTAAACAAACCCCTCGCCCTTGTTTACTTTAATGTCATTAACAAACTGCTTAATTTTTTGCTCGTCAATTTTTTTGCAAATCAACAAAGTCCCTTCCGATTCTACAACGATGTAGTCGGTTAAGCCTTGAATAACCACCAATTTGTCCTTTGGCATGTGTACCACGTTGCCCTTGCTTTCGTATTGCAGCACGTTGTCGCCAACTATGGCATTTTGCTGAGCGTCTTTATCCAAGTGGGTATATAAAGAACCCCAGGTGCCTAGGTCGCTCCAGCCAAAGTCAGAAAGTACTACCAATACATTTTTGGCCTTTTCCATAATACCGTAGTCGATGGAAATGTTGGTGCAAACCTGATAAACCCGATTGATGAAGGTTGCTTCGTCTGGTGTGTTGTAAGCGGTTTTTCCTTGAGCAAAAAGCTCGGCCATATCGGGCAGGAACTTTTCGAAAGCGGTTAAAATGGAGCTTAGCGACCAAATAAAAATGCCCGAATTCCAGTAAAAATCACCACTTTCTAAAAACTGTTTGGCAATTTCTAAATCGGGTTTTTCGGTAAATGTTTTTACTTTTTTTACCAGTAAATCCACTCCGTCGGTGGTGTCGGTAAACTGAATATAGCCGTAACCTGTGTCGGGGCGGCTGGGTTTAATACCCAGTGTTATCAGGCTATTTGTAGTGGTGGTTTGTGTTAAGGCAATATTTATAATTCGGGTGAACTCGTTTCCGTTTAAAATTAAATGGTCGGCAGGAGCGATAACCAAATTGGCATTCGGATTAATTTCCTTGATTTTATAAGCTGCATAAGCCACACAAGGTGCCGTATTTCTGCGCGATGGCTCGCACATGACTTGGTTTGTTGTTAGCTCTGGTAGTTGCGCCAATACCTGATCGCGGTAATCGGTGTGTGTTACCACAAACACATTTTCCTTGGGGCAAATGTCTTTAAACCTATCGAAAGTTTGCTGAATCAGGGTTCGGCCTACACCCAGCACATCGTGAAATTGCTTGGGGTATTTTGTGGTGCTCATGGGCCAAAAGCGGCTACCAATGCCGCCGGCCATAATAATAACGTAGTTGTTGTTCATAACCTACAGGTTATTTTTAGGACGGCCAAAGTACAACTTATTGCCTTAAACTAAAACCTAAATTGATTAAGTTTTGGTCAAAGAAAAAGCCCCGACAACTCAGGGCTCGTTTCTTCAACTTAGTTCGTTTAATATGCGTTTCAGGTTGGTAAAAAATCCTTCGATGTCTTTTGTACTAGCAGTTCCAACCGATAGTCGGTACCAAACCGAATCGGGTGACGCACCAAATGCACTGAACGGCACTAGTGCAATTCCGCCATGGTTTAGCAAGTAAGCTGTTATTTGAGCGGTCGATGTAATCAAAGTGCCGTCGGGTGTAGTCTTGCCAATCAGGTCTATTTTAACGGTTAGGTAGATGGCGGCTTGTGGGGCAATGGCATCAACGGAGTAGCCTTGCTGTTTCAAAGCTTGGAAACCTTTGTAAAATGCTTCAAGACTGTCGTTTACTTGCGCCTTAAAACCGGTCATGTAGCTATCTACTGCGCTGCTGTTACTTATAAATCGTCCAGCAGCAACCTGCTCGGCCTTTGGTGCCCAAGCACCCACATGGCCCAAAATAGATTTCATTTTGGCCATTACTTTTTTAGGACCAAAAGCCCAACCCACCCGAACACCAGTAGCGGCAAAACCTTTGCTCATACCATCAACAAAAACGGTGTAGTTGGCCATTTCTGGGAAAAGACTTACCGGGTTGTAGTGAACCGTGTCGCCAAATGTTAACAACCAATAAATGTGGTCGTACATTAGGTAAACCGGTTTTCTGTTTTCGGCTTTCCGTTTTTTGTTTTCGGCCAAAATAAGCTCGCAAATTTGGCTCAAATCGGTTTTGGTAAATACCGTTCCGGTAGGATTAAGCGGTGAGCAAAGAGCCACCAAAGTTGCTTGACCAATGTACGGAGCCAAGTCGGCAGCCGATGGCATAAAGTTGTTTTCGGGTTGCGTTTCTATGCAAACCATTTTAGCAGCACTTAGGTGCGTGTAGTGGTTATTGTTCCATGATGGAACGGGAAACAGCACTACATCCCCTTCATCAACCAAGGCTTTGTAAATGGCATAAATTAAAGGACGCGAACCACCTGCTACCAATATATCGGCTGCAGGATAATCCAAGCCCAACTTATCGTGGGTAAAATTCTTAATAGCATCACGCAAATCGGCCATACCGTCGGCAGGCGGATAATTGGTTTCGTTATTCTGATAGGCCTTTATAATCTCTTCCAAAAACGGGGTTGGAATAGGGAAAAGTTGGGGGTCAAAATCGCCAATGGTAAAATTGTAAATGGTTTCCCCCTTTTGGGTGCGTTCACGAATTTCTCCGGCCAGTTTTATGATTTCTGAACCGATGAGATTTTCGGCCATTTTCGACACAATTAGTTCTTCCATTTTGCAAAAGTATAATTATTCAATAATTTTTACCGAACAAACCGCACTTACCAGGTAATTTCTTTTCGTGCTAAGTTCCATGCAGGTATATCGTTTTCTTCTTTTTTCGCCTTTTTTAAATACCCTTCCGTTCAATTCAAAAACGGTGTTGGGTAGCAATTCTTCCAATAAAAAATGTCCGTCGGGCTTGGTGTCGTAAACCGACAAGGCGCGGAGCAAATTGGGGTCGGCACAACTAGAGGCAAAGGTGCGGGTAAAATACTTGGTCAGCGCTTTTTCAACATCAGGTGGGAAAATTCCTTTTCCTAAAAAATGGTGAGCTGCCATTTCTTCAAATATCCCTTTCCACTCATCACCATGTGGTTTTACTTTTCCGTGAAACTTAATAAAGGTGGCATGATGCGCCAATTCGTGTATTAAGGTAATCAGAAAAGCGAATGGATTTAAATTGGCATTTACGGTTACTAAAGGCTTTCCGGTTTTCTCCCATTTTGGCCGGTAATCGCCCAATTTGGTGTTGCGTGGCTTAACTACTTTTATAGGTACGGGGTGCTTCTGCAATACGGCAATTACACCTTCGTAACTATTGGCTGGCAGGTACCTATTCAAACCATAGTAAGCTTTTTCTATTGGGCTCAACATAGGTTGCTGGACTTGCTATTTTCAATGAATGAGAAATCGGGGCAATTACAGCCTTTTCCTTTTTTCTTTTTTGCTTTGTGCTTGTTGTATTGTTTGTGTTTTTTAGTCACTCGCTGGTTGTTACTGCACGAATAGCCACCACCAAGCAGCACACCCATAATTAAAAAGCACAGTAATTTCCTCATTTGCTGCAAAAATAAGGTCAATTGCCCAGCTTGCCAAAGCTTACTTAAAATAAACGCGCACCAGCAAACGGCTATTTTGAAAAAAACTCGATTACCTTTGGGCACACAAGTAAAATAGAATGGTTCAAACCTTTTTCAGGCATTCGGGTAGGTATTTTATCATGCTTACCAAAGTATTTCGTCGACCAGAAAATCATAAAATATATGGTCAGCGCATTATTGAGGAAATTGAAACGCTAGGGGTTAAATCGCTGGGCATAACGCTTTTGTTGTCCACTTTCATCGGGATGGTTGTTACGCTGCAAACCGCTTCCAATGTTTGGGACAACCCATTAATTCCCAGATATACTATTGGGTTTACCACACGTCAGTCCATGGTGCTCGAGTTTGCGCCAACCATTATGTTGCTCATTTTGGCGGGTAAAGTTGGGTCGGTAATCGCATCAGAACTTGGTACCATGCGGGTAACCCAGCAAATTGATGCGCTGGAAATAATGGGGATAAATTCGGCTTCCTATCTTATTTTGCCCAAGCTCATCGCTATGTTAATCATCAATCCATTTCTGGTAATGATTTCCATGTTTGTGGGTATTTTGGGTGGTTGGTTTGTAGTGGCCGGAACCGGATTTTCTACCACCTACGATTATCTGGAAGGTTGTCAACTCGGATTCAAATCCTTTTTTGTGTTTTATGCCTTGGTAAAAACCTTGGTTTTTTCGTTTGTCATTGCCACCGTATCGTCTTATCACGGTTATACGGTACAAGGTGGCTCGCTGGAAGTAGGGCAAGCTAGTACCAAAGCGGTTACTTACTCGAGTATTTTGATGCTTATTCTGAATTATGTGATTACCCAAATTATGCTGATATGATTGAGGTTAAAAACTTGTACAAAGCCTTCAATGGTGTTGAGGTACTGAACGACGTCAGCATAAAATTTCAGAAGGGCAAAACCAATATGGTAATTGGCCAGAGTGGTTCGGGTAAGTCGGTACTAATTAAGTGTATGGTTGGGCTTTATAAACCCGATAGGGGTGAGGTTATCTATAACGGTCAGAGTTTCTATAACCTCGACTTTTATGGAAAAAAAGACGTTCGCAAGAAAATGGGCATGCTTTTTCAGGCAAGTGCTTTGTTTGATAGTAAAACGGTACTGGAAAATGTAATGTTTCCGCTGACCATTTTTTCAAGCCTGTCGAAAGCCGAAATGCGCGACAGGGCTCAATTTTGCTTGGAACGGGTCAACATCACCGGTAAGGATAAATTATATCCATCCGAGATTTCAGGTGGAATGCAGAAACGAGTAGCTATTGCACGGGCTATTGCTGTTCAACCCGAATTTTTGTTTTGCGATGAACCCAACTCCGGGCTCGACCCGAAAACATCAATAGTTATAGACAACCTGATTAAAGAACTGACCTACGAATACGATATTACCACCGTGGTAATTACCCATGACATGAATTCGGTTATTGAAATTGGCGACAGCATTACCTTTATTCACGGTGGAAAAGCCATTTGGAACGGCGACCGCAAGGAAATTTTAGTCTCGGAAGTGCCTGAACTGAATGATTTTGTGTATGCTTCGTCTTTTATGAAAAAGGTAAAGACCAGCTTGAGTATATAGGTGTATGAATCTTTTGGTCAGGACGATAACTAAATCCGAATTATGGGTTGGATGTTGTTGTGTCTATTGGGAGGTTAATAGATTCATCAAATTGATTTACTACTTTACCAATATAAAAATCACAAGAGATGTATTGTAGAATCCAGATTTTCAAGGTCTGCATTTTCAGTTCAAGAACTAAGTCATAAAAACTAGAATTTAGCCACAGGCGTAGATAATATTGATTATTATGTGTCATACCGCAAGATTCATAAGTTAGGTTGCCATCGGTGGTTCCAAATTGACTAACTAGGAATTCCTTTAGTACCTCAGGTTGTTGCTCGATTAATTGCGGTACGGTTGGAGGGAGTTTTCTGTTGGAAATTTTATAGTCTTCCTTACGATTTATTTTGAAAAGAGCACCATAAGGAAGATGTCTGGACTTTATGTATTGATTAGGGATTCCTAATTTCTTGAAGTCATTTAAGCTGAATATCTTACAAGAGTCCGTGAGGAAATCATTGAATGATAGAAATGTAATAGAGTTAACCTGCGCATTAGCCGTTATGGTGGTTAGCAAAGCGAGGATAAGAACCTGGAGATTTCTGTTCAACAATTCAGTTTATTTGATTGGAAATCCCTAAAATAAAAAAACCTCGCCGAAAAGACGAGGTTTTAAAAAATGTAGATGGACTATTATTCTTCGATTACGTCAAACTGCACTTCGATGTTTACTTCTTTGTGCAATTTAATTTCGGCAGTGTAAGTACCTAAAGTCTTAATAGCATCACCTTTAATAGCAATTGCTTTACGATCTATTTCAACACCTGCCGCTTTAATGGCGTCAGCCAATTGAATGGTGTTTACCGAACCAAATATTTTACCCGACTCACCAGCTTTAGCACCAATTTTAATGGTCATTGCGCTAATGGCAGTTGCTTTAGCAGCAGCTTCTTCCTTAATTTTAGCTTCTTTGTGAGCGCGTTGCTTAAGGTTTTCAGCCAATACTTTTTTGCTGCTTGGAGTAGCAAGAGTAGCTAGGCCTTGTGGAATAAGGTAGTTAAGACCGTATCCGTTTTTAACCTTAACGATTTCGTCTTTGTAACCTAATTTGGCTACGTCTGTTTTTAAGATTATTTCCATTGTTCAGGTCCTCCTTATTTTAACATGTCGGCTAGGTAAGGCATAAGGGCAAGGTGACGTGCACGCTTAACCGCTGTAGATACTTTGCGTTGGAATTTTAGCGAAGTACCGGTAACTCTTCTTGGAAGAATTTTACCTTGCTCGTTTACAAACTTCAATAGGAAGTTCGCGTCTTTGTAATCAATGTATTTAATGCCTGATTTCTTGAAACGGCAATATTTTTCTTTCTTAGTCTCGATGTTAATCGGGGTAAGATATCTTACATCATCTTGTGCCATGATTTCTCTCGGTTTAAGGATTAAGCAACTACTTTGTTTGAACGACGTTTCTCAACGAAAGCCACACCGTGTTTGTCTAATTTCACGGTTAAGAAGCGAAGTAAACGCTCATCGCGTTTGTATTCAACTTCCAATTTGCTGATTAATTCACCCGGAGCACCAAACTCAATCAGGTGATAAAAACCAGTGGTTTTCTTTTGAATAGGATAGGCAAGCTTTTTCAAGCCCCAGTTCTCCTCGTGCTTAATTTCGCCTCCGTTGGCAGAGATGTACTCTCTAAACTTTGCGACTGCTTCCTTTGCCTGGTCTTCAGACAAAACGGGAGTTAGAATGAAAACAGTTTCGTAACGGTTTAACATGATTAATATATTTTTAAAAAGGTTGGCAAAGGTATTCTTTTTTAGTTTATGAACAAGTGTTTAGGTAAAAGTTTCCAATTCAAAGTTTGAAAGTTGAAGGTTCAAAGTTTCGAGTTGCGGGTTCAAAGTTGGAAAGTTCCAGAATGGCACGATGTGGTGCTTTAATACTAAGGATGTCGAGTATTTAAGATTTGGGCGTTCCCTCGTTCCTCGGTCGGTCTACGGCTATTACTCCTCGCTGCGCTGCGGGGTAACCGCCTTCGCCCTAACGCGCTCCGTTTTTAAGTTTCAATTAAAAGTTGCGGGTTTCGAGTTCAAAGTACATAATCATTTTTAATTCTTCATCTTGAATCCTTAATTTACAATGGATAATCCTTAATCTTTAATTTGCAGCGGAAACATAAAGCACATGAGCATTGCTAAAAAACTCAAGGTTAAAGAGAACACTACTATTGTTGTGGTTAACGGGCCAGCCAATTATGCCGAAATTGTGGGCGACCTTCCTGCTGGGGTACATGTAAATCACCAGTTGGTTGGTAATCATGGGTTTGTACACTTGTTTGTAAAAAACAAAGCCGAGTTAACTAAACACCTGGACACAACGATAGAAGCATTAGCCAAAGGCGCTTTACTTTGGATTTCTTACCCAAAAGGAAGCTCAAAAATTCAAACTGATTTAACCCGCGACAAAGGCTGGGAAGAACTCGAAAAATATCAATTACAATGGGCTTCCTTAATTTCACTTGACGAAAAATGGAGTGCATTCTGTCTGAAAAACTTACCACCCAAAGCACCATCAAAAGCAACTACCGACTACAATAAACACCAAGCTGAATGGATTGACGCGGTGAAAAAAGAAGTGAAAATACCTTCCGATTTGGCCGGCGCATTTAATGATACGCCCAAAGCCGCAGCGGCTTACCACCAACTTGCCTTTAGCAACAAAAAAGAATACGTACTTTGGATTGTTGGTGCCAAACGGGAAGAAACCCGAACCGAGCGATTGCGAAAAACGATTGAAAAATTACTGGTAGGGAAGAAGAATCCGGCGGAGAAGTAGGTGTTGGCTGTTGGCCTCGGGTCAAGACCAAAACTTGTGGGTTTGAAAGTTTTTAAGACAAGGCTAAAAATTGGTGGTGGTACTCCAGCTGTTTAAAAATCCCGAAGGGATTCAATACGAATAGTTGATGAATCGTAAGTGTATTTCACAACCCTGAAGGGGTTGGCCATTTTTACATTCAACCCCTCCGGGATTGACTAGCTTCTCGGTAGTTTGTGTTATTCGGGTTGAATCCCTTCGGGATTAATAGTGATAGCTGTTGTAAATAGGTACCAAACCCACAAGCTTTGGACTTTTCTTGGCTTTTACCAATTACGATAAACAAAGCATTTTGTTAATCAAAGATAAATAGCAAACAAGATGACATACCTTGTAAATCATTTTAGTATCAGTCAATTATAGTATACAAGTGAAAGGCTAATTGCTGCAAGCCAATTTACTCAAACTCACTCCAAGCAAGTCCAGCCGCCCCTAAAATTGCCGCATCGGCTTCTTTGAGTCGCGAAGGCAAAATCCGCACTTTTCCTTTATATATGTTTAGTAGGTTGTGTTCGAAGCTTTCAATGGTGGGTTCGAAAATAAAATGTCCGGCTTGAGCCAATCCACCAAAAAGAAAGATGGCCTCGGGGCTGGTAACCGCAACCGCATTGGCCAGTGCTAGTCCTAAAGTTTTCCCTGTTTGCTTAAAGGCTTCGAGTGCCAAGGCATCACCCGCAACGGCTTGGTCAAAAATAAACCGCGCATCGGCTACCTTGTCGGCCAATTCGGTATGGCGGTGTTTGCTCATCAGTAAATCGGCATAAGTGCGTTTTATTCCCGTTGCCGAGGCATAAGTTTCTAAACAACCCCTACGACCACAGCCACATTGCCGGCCATCCACCTCAACAATTACGTGCCCCAATTCGCCAGCAAAACTGTCGTGACCGTAAATAATTTGTCCATTGGCCACAATGCCGCTGCCTAAACCAGTTCCGAGGGTAATGAAAATAAAATCTTTCATGCCTTTGGCTCCGCCAAAAACCAATTCGCCAAGTGCAGCGGCATTGGCATCGTTGGTTACCAACGTTTTACAGCCCAGTGCCTCATTAAACATTTCGGCCAGCGGAATAATGCCAAACCAATTAAGGTTGGGCGCAAACTCTATGGTTCCTTTAAAGTAATTGCCATTAGGCGCGCCAACCCCTGCGCCAATAATTTTGGCATTAGGGAAAAGTTGCAATTGCTTTTTTATCCCTTCGGCAACGCGAGCAACCAAGTTGGCCGGGTCAGGAAAATCGGTAGTTTTAATAGCATCGCGCGAAATAATTTCACCTGCTTTGGTTACCAATCCAAACACGGTATTGGTTCCGCCAATATCAACGCCTACAGCAAACTCCATACTTAATGTGCGTTTTCTATCCCCGATTCGTAATCGATTCCTTGTGCTTTTAAAATGCCTTTAACGCGCCAGGCGTAGAAGGCCAGATAAAGGAAACAGAATACGGGTATTATATAGGAGACATGTATCCACGATTTACCAAAAACACCGACAGTATCAGTTTTCGCTAAATCGCAAATTAAGCCTTGCAAGTAAGGAATGCAGGCGCCACCCAAAATCATCATTACCAGTAATGATGATCCTTGGCTTGTATATTTCCCTAAACCAGCAATGGACAAAGAAAAAATGCATGGCCACATTATAGAACAAAATAATCCGCCACTGATAAAAGCGTAAAGGGCGACTTTACCGGTCAATAATAGGCCGGCAGTCATCATAAATGCCCCCATTAATGCGAAAATTATCAGCGTTTTGGCCGGTTTTTCCTGACCTACAAAAAAAGCTACTATTAATAAAATTACGTAGGGAAAGAAATCATACAAATCTTGCATCGGTGTTTCCCGAATGCTGTTTGCGAAAAGAATTAGGCCGTAAGCTATTATGGGGACTAGTATAGTGGCAATTTTTTTGCCCAACTTTGAAAGCTTAAAGACTGATACCGCCTGTGTCCAACGCCCTATCATAAGGCAGCCCCAGTATAACGAAATGAAGTGAACGGTTTTATTAGATTCTAAACCTAAAAAGTCAGTTTGACGCATTAATTCTGGCATGTTGCTTTGTATTGCTACCTCAACACCCACGTAAGCGAATATTGCAATCATACCTAAAACTAGTTGCGGGTATTTTAATGCTCCTAATCCTTTTTCTAATTTTTCATGGTTTGTAATAGGGGGTAATTTAGAAAGTCCGAGAATAATTGCGGCTAATAAAAACGCTCCTCCTAAAAATAAATAAGGAGTTGGTAACGCTTCTAAACCCACATTTTCGGGAGATGAATTCACACCACCGAAAATTGCATAACTCAAAATCAATGGGCCAATCATGGTTCCTATGGAATTAATGCTGCCAGCAAAGCTTACTCTATGAGCACCCGTCTTTGGATCGCCAACCGCAATTACATATGGATTTGCAACTATCTGTTGTAGGGTAAAACCAAGGGCAATTGTAAACAGGGAAATAAGCATCAAGGCATAAGAATTCACAATTGCCGCAGGAATAAATCCCAGAGTGCCAATTGTTGAAATTAATAAACCATAAATGAGTCCTTTTTTGTAGCCAATTTTGTTTAGAGGATCCCCGGCCGTTATTGATATTAAAAAATAAAGCAATGCCCCAATTGTATATGCAATGTAGAACGCAGAATCCACTAATTGTGATTGGGACTGTGAAAGCTCAAAATTTTTCTTAAAAAAAGGTATTAAAACCGAGTTTGAAGCAGCTACAAATCCCCAAAAAAAGAAAACCGTAATAAGGGTATAAAGCGTTTTGGGCTTGTATTCAATTGCAGAATTGTCCATGATTTTGATTAAGGTAGGCCAAAATAGCAAAAAAGGAATCTAACTCACTCGTGGCAACAATAGATTCCCGTTTTAAGATTATAGCCAGGAAATTAATTAGTCATTTTCGGAGCGGTGGACATGGTAACCAAATACCGAAGAATAAGCTCTTTTTTGTCGGAGGTAAGCACTTCACTTCCGGCTTTTTTGTTCACCTTTTTTACCATTTTAGGAACAATAACATTCCATTGTTCTTCACTTTGAGAATTGGGTTTATGAAGGGCATGACAGGAAAAACAGTTTTCCTCATAAATCAGTCGGCCTTGGTTTAATTGGGCTAGCGAATAGCCTGGAAATTTAATGGCACCCCTATCGGCATCGGTTTGTGAAACCGCAATGTTTTTGGTGGTTGAACAAGAGGTAATTACGGCTACAAGCGCAATCGTGAAAAAGAATATTCTCATTTAAGTGACTTAAAGTGGACCATAAATGTATTTTATTTTCAATAGGAATTACTTTTTCTGAAAGCCGTTGTGTGTACATTTGGACAGATGAAAAACCCAGATCAACGAATACTCCGTTACGTTTTCATGACTTGTCTCTTGTTAGGCACCATCATAGGCAAAACTCAACAGCTCAGCTATAAGCAATACACCGTTGAAGACGGGTTGCCAAGCAACACGGTTTACCAAGTTATCCAAGATAAAAAAGGATTTATATGGGCCTGCAGTGATGCTGGAATCAGTCGCTTTGACGGAAAGAATTTTTTAAATTTTGGTGTTAAGGACGGGTTGCAGGACAATGAGGTAATTAGAATAGTGCTTGGCCAGAATGATAGAATTTGGTATCAGACGTTGAAGGGAAAGATTGGGTATATGTACCAAGATAAGGTGTTCCCGTTGAAGGAAATTAATATGGTGCTGGGTAGTTTGGTTACGGATATATTTAGTTGTAATGATTCTTGCGTTATTATTAATACTAAGGATTGTAAAATTTTTCACCTTACCGGTGACAGAATTCTAAATGTAACAAAAACACCAATCCAACAGATTTTAAGCGGAACTCTGGTTTTCAAAAAACCTGGAGAAACCTCATTGACAAAAATTAAACATACCCCAAAATTTGATTTAACTAGCGACACGATATGTATTCAATGGTTCGTTCACCAGAGCAACGAGTATAAATATTTTTACAAAAAAATTATTCCGTCTCCATATTTCAAACAGATAAATAACATTTTTATTTATGGTTCTGTAATATATAGCTTGGACTCTAGCGATGCTATTTCCACCATCTCAAAAAATGAAGAACTCAGTAATGCTAATTTGTTGACAGTTTCATTTTGGAATGACAATAACTTTTTATTAGGCAGTCTGAAAGGGCTGTTGTGGTATCAGACAAAAAATAATAAACTAAGGCAAAAGGGCCATTTTTTAAGGGATTTCAAAATTTCATCAATTTGTATCGATAAGGATAATACTGTTTTCTTAGGAACCCTGGGCAAGGGAATTATTATTCTGCCCTCAATAAATATTTTTACATTGGCGTCTGATAAGCTGGTAACTAATCAACCCATTTCGGCAATACATTATGACTCTTTTAGAGACAAAGTTTTTATTGGAACCGAGGCAGCATCTGCAGTAATAATGGACAAAACGCACGCACCAATAAAAACCTTAACTTTTGGAAAATTAGGTGATTATGAGCGTGTAGTGACTTTTAAAAACTCATCAACAAGTCTTTTTATAGGCACGGATTCAAAATTGTACGAATATTCATCCAAAGACATTTTGTCAGATTTGAATATTGTCTCATGGAGTTTGGCACTTAAAGCTATTTCCGTTTTTACGGATGTCATTTGGTTTGGATCATTTACGGGATTAGAAAATTGGTCGAAAAAATTAAAAATTAGAACCGTTGTTTATGAAAGCCGCACAACCGCCATCTATCAAAATAAATACAACGAAATCTGGTTCTCCAATGACTTTGGTCTTAACAAATTAGTTGACGGAAAAATTGTTTCCTACGGAAAAAAGACCCCTCTTTTAAGCGAGCGTTTTCTTAAAATAGAAAAGGATAAAAATAACAACCTCTGGTTGGCATCGCAAGGAAAGGGTTTGGTAAGATATAATTTGGCAACCGGTCGTGTTAATAATATCGGTTCAGCGCAGGGTCTTGCAGATGATGTTTGTAATTCTTTTCTTTTAGATAGCAACAAAATTTGGGTGGCCACCAACTCTGGGGTTAGTAAAATCACCTTTACAAATGCCGATAGGACCAATTACACCATTCAAAACATTGGCGTTAAACAAGGGCTTGCTTCCAATAATGTGCGCGAGATTATCAAAGCTTTCGATTATGTGTATGTAGCTACCGCCAATGGATTGTGCTATTTCAAGGAAGATGAGGTGAAGATTAACGCTGTTCCTCCCCCTGTTTATATAACCAACATTAAACTTTGGGATAGAGATACCACGGTGCGCGATAAGTACACCTTCTCCTACAAAGACAATAATATCCGCATCGATTTTATTGGCCTCGCTTACAAAACGCTTGGCGATGTGAAGTATCTCTACAAAATGGAGGGTATTGACAACAAATGGCTGGCTACCAAATCAAACTCCATTGGTTATCCTTCCCTTCCCCCAGGAAAATACCGCTTTTTGGTTAAGGCGATTAACGAGGATGGCATTGAAAGTGCAAAACCAGCATCGCTAATCTTAATTATTACAGCTCCCTATTGGCAAAAATGGTGGTTTTGGATGCTTATTTCGGTTTTGTCGATAGGGGTTGTTGGGTTAATTGCCTATTACCGACTAAAAAGCTTACGAAGCCGAAATCAGCTTCAACAGCAACTAGGCGAGGCAGAACAAAAGGCCTTGCGAACACAAATGAACCCACATTTTGTGTTTAACGCCTTAAACTCCATTCAACGATTTATTTTAGAAAACGACTCGAAAGAAGCGCATATTTATCTGGCTAAATTCGGAAAATTGATTCGGGCAATTTTCCAAAACTCATCTCACAAAAGTATCGCATTGCACGAGGAAATTGAAACCTTGAAATTGTACCTGGAACTGGAATCACTGCGCTTTAGTCAGGGATTTGATTATGAGTTCTTAATTTCTGAGAAAGTAGATACTTTCTCGATAGAAATACCCTCAATGATTATCCAACCTTATGTAGAAAATGCAATATGGCACGGTTTAATGCACAAGCCACAAAAAGGGTTGCTTACCATAAAGATTGACCCCACAGAGAATGGGATATGCTGCATCATTCAAGATAACGGTATAGGCCGGAAAGAATCGCTGCGTTTAAAAGACCCGAACAACAAAAGCCACAAATCGTCGGCCATGGCAATAACCGAGCAGCGTTTGAGAATTTTGAAAGAAACAACCGGACATGATTACCGAGTTGAAATCGTTGATTTGAAAGATGATGAAGGCAATATAACAGGAACCAAGGTTTTACTCTTTTTGGCTGTTGTAATTTAAACCATTGACTACCAACGAAACCCTGCGTAGAAATTCATCTTTGCTAGCTCTAGACACGTCGACTGTGCTATCATCACTCATCGTGATGAAACCACCACGGCCTTTGTTATACCTTTTTACGTGAGTAAGGTTTATTAAGTGCGATTGGTGTACCCGCACGAAATCATGCTCATTTAGCAATTCGCTATATTCCTTCAACGTACGCGAAACTAATACCTGCGTTTTGTTGGTAAAGTAAAAATAGGTATAGTTTTTATCGGCTTCGCAGCGAATAATGTCATCTACGTTGGTTACCGAAAATCCGTTAATGGTAGGTAATACTATTCGTTCGGGTTGATTGCTTTTAACTTTCATGGACGACATAAACACGTCCATTTGAGTATCCCTTAAATTATTCAGTGTTCTTTTTTCGGCTTTTGTAACCGCAGCCTGAAGGTCTAAAATATCAATGGGCTTTAGTAAATAGTCGAGTGCACTAAACTTAAATGCCTTGGCGGCATAATGGCTATAAGCAGTGGTGAAGATAACCTCGAATGGTAAGGTGTCAAATTCCTTTAGCAAATCGAAGCCATTTTTAAAAGGCATCTCAACGTCAAGAAAAACCACATCGGGTTTGGTTTCCTTAATGAGTTGAACGCCTTCGTCAACCGATTTACAAAGTCCTAATACCCGGGTACCTGGGCAATATTTCTCCAATAGACCTTTTAGGGTTTCTCTTCCGTTGGTCTCGTCGTCAATGATTACAGCAGTCAGCATAAATCAAAAATAGAAATGTTATTGAGATAAATCGATATTTTACTGAACTAAGGGTCATTAAAATTCAGGCCGACTTAAAACGAAAAGGGCTCCACAAAATTGCAGAGCCCTATCAGTAGTGTTGATTTTAAGTATTAACCTCGTTTACCCGTTGGAACAGCTTTACCAGGCTTAACCGGAGCAATTGGCGTTACCGGAGCTACAACAGGTGTAGCTTCTACCAGCTTAACCGGAGTGCGCACCAAATTCATTTCGTTAATTAAGTTTTTGGCACCGGCATATTTGTCTACAATAAACAATACATAACGGATGTCGCAAATGATAGTACGTTGAACGTTTGGTTCAAAAGCAATATCGCCACTCATGGCTTCCCAGTTGCCGTCGAATGCAGTACCAATAAGTTCGCCTTTGGCATTTATTACCGGGCTACCAGAGTTACCACCGGTAATATCGTTATTGGTTAAGAAACAAGTAACCAATTTGCCTTCAGCGTTAGCATATTGACCGTAGTCTTTTTTGTTGTACAAATCCTTCAACTTAGCAGGAACAATAAACTCTTCGTTGCTTGGATCTTCTTTTTCCATAACTCCGTCAAGCGTGGTGTAATGGCTATAGCTAACTGCATCGCCACCTTTGTAATCCAACACATTTCCGTATGTTAAACGCATGGTGCTGTTTGCATCTGGCGCATAAGCTTTGTTTGGGTTCATTTCACGTAAACCGGCAACAAACAAACGTTTTCCAACCTCTGCTTTTTGAACTTCTGGAGCCGGCGAACCAACCATACTGATATACAAGTTGTATAAATCGGTTGCAGCTTGGTAAACCAAATCTTTGTCAAGAACCTTTTGATCTGGTTTCGCCAAAAATGCTTTCAGTTTATTTTGATCAACAAAAATTGAAGTAGCGAAAGCTTTTTCGGTGTAAGCTTTAAAATCGCCTTTGAATTTTTTACTTACGGTATTGGCAAAGAAATTTGGGTGTTGAGCAGCTTTAACTTTTTGGCTGTACAGTTCTAATAGTGCAGCATATAGCTTTTTGTCGGTAGAAAAATTGTAGTCTTTAAAATGCTCTTCAATTTGCTTTTCCATTTTTGGCATAGCACTTTTCAGCATGTTCGCATCTTTCATAATTGGCCCCAAGGTGCGGCCAAGTCTAAATGCAAACAACAACACATCGGGGCCTTGAAGACCCGCTTCAATTAAATATGTTTGGCTTACTACGGTGTTGTTCTCCACTTCAATTCCGGCCTTAATGGTAGAAAGGGCATTACCATACTTCGCTTTTCGACTGGCATCGGTATTTACCCAAGCAGTGAATTCGTTTTCCAGTTGAAGCTTTTTGTCGTAAACGTGGTTGCGTTTCAGCTGTTTTTGCTGACCAATAAAGTATTTCCAGTAGTTGGCAACCTGCGCATATTTCGAAGAATACTTAATGCGAACCGCAGCATCCTTGTCCATATCTTCTTTCATAATGGCCAATTTCAGGTCGCGGATGGTAACCACATTTGGTTGGTGTAAGTCAAGCTCTTGTTGAACGCCGTATGAGGTAAGGAAACGGTCGGTGCTTCCTGGGTAACCCATAATCATCGCGTAGTCGCCTTTTTCAACACCAGCTATAGAAATAGGAAGTGCGTGTTTGGCAACCATTGGAATGTTTTCTTTGCTATAAGGCGCTGGTTTACCATCTTTACCGGTATACACACGTAACATAGAAAAATCGCCGGTATGGCGTGGCCACATCCAGTTGTCGGTATCGCCACCAAATTTTCCTATTGATGATGGTGGAGCGCCAACCAAACGAACATCACGGTAGGTTTCGTAAACAAACAGGTAATATTCGTTTCCGTTAAAAAACTCTTTTACGTTGGCGTTATAAACGGTGCCTTCGGTAGCTTCTTTAACCAGTTTTTGGGTTACCTCTTTGATTTTGGCAGCACGCTGTTCTTCAGTCATGTCGCCGGTAATTTCACCAAGAATTTTGTTGGTAACATCTTCCATGCGAACCAGGAAAGCGGCATAAAGCCCCTCGTTTGGTAATTCCTGGTCTTTAGAAAAAGCCCAGAAACCATCGGTTAGGTAATCGTGCTCTACTGTAGAGTGCGACTGAACCGCATCGAAACCGCAGTGGTGGTTGGTTAGTAAAAGACCTTCTTTCGAGATTACCTCGGCAGTACAAAATCCACCAAGCGATACTATAGCATCTTTTAAGCTGGAGTTGTTTACGCTATAAATCTCTTCAGGCGTAAGTTGCAAACCTTTGGCTTGCATATCGGTGTAGTTAAGTCGCTTAATAAGAAGCGGTAACCACATGCCTTCGTCGGCTCGTACATTGCTCCAAACAAGTGTTAGGGCTAGTATACCGCAAATAAGTTTTTTCATGTTCTAGGTAAGTTAAAATAGGAGCCAAAAATATTTAAAAGATTACACAGATTAATGGATTACGCAGATTTGTTTTAATAGTTTTTGGATTACACGGATTTATGGATTACACTGATTTAGGTTTTGCCAAAACATAACTATACCTCGCCATGCTAAAGCACTACTTTTGCGCAGCATGTGGTATTCTCTTCTAGTACTTTTTCTCGCTTGTTTTTTGGCGGCCACGGTTATTCCGTTTTCGTCTGAAATTGTTTTTGGTTCAACACTAATTCTCTCAGGAATTGATAGTACGGTGCTAATTCTGGTTGCCGGAGTAGGCAATACCTTAGGTGGCCTAACTGGTTATTGGCTGGGGCATTTTGGAAAATGGGATTGGCTAGAAAAATATTTTCGCTTATCGCACAGTCGGGTAGAAAACTTGCACCGTTTTACCACCAAATATGGTTATTGGCTGGCCTTACTTTGCTGGCTGCCCATTGTTGGTGATTTGCTTTGTGTTGCTTTAGGTTTTTTCAGGTGTAAATTGCTGCCTGTAACGCTGTTGATGTTCTTTGGAAAAACATTGCGATATGCTGTGGTGGCTTGGGTTACACTACAAGCAATGGGTTAGACCCTAATTGAATTAAGCGACCAACTTATTCAACTCTTCCAAAGCCTTTCCAACCGTGTTTACCCCGCCAAACATCAATACCAGTTTTTCGTTTTTCTCCATCAACTTGGCATTTTTCGGATTGGTTTGCACAAAGTTCAAAACCCTTGTAAATGCTTCGCTTTGGTAATAAGGCGAATCCTTTTTGGAGATGAAATAGCCAATCATTTTCTCGTTTTTAATAACGAGCTTTTCAAAACCAATTCCTTTGGCAATCCAGCGCAAGCGAATGGTGTTAAACAGTTCTATGGTCGGTTTGGGGATAGCGCCAAAACGGTCAATCATGTTTTGTTCGTAGGCAAGCAGCTCTTCTTCGGTATCAAGTTCGTCCAGTTGTTTATAAAGCGACAAACGTTCGGTGATGTTGTTGATGTAAGCATCTGGAATTAAAATTTCGAAATCGGTTTCGAAAACACATTCCCCGATAACCGGTTTGTTTTTCAATTCTTCGGCAAAAACATCGGCAAACTCCTGTTCTTTCAGTTCTTGAATGGCTTCATTCAGAATCTTTTGATAGGTTTCGAAACCTATTTCGCTAATAAAACCACTTTGTTCACCGCCCAATAAATCGCCTGCTCCGCGAATGTCCAAATCGCGCATGGCAATGTTCATACCGCTACCCAAATCGCTAAACTGTTCTAATGCTTGCAAGCGTTTACGCGCATCGTTGGTTAAGGTTTGTTGAGGTGGGGCCAACAAATAGCAAAAAGCTTTTTTATTGCTTCGGCCCACACGCCCGCGCAATTGGTGCAAATCGCTCATGCCAAAATGGTGGGAGTCGTTTATTATAATGGTGTTGGCGTTACTAATGTCAATGCCACTTTCAATGATGGAAGTGGCGACCAATATATCGTAAGCGCCTTCGGTAAAATCGTTCATTACCTCTTCTAGTTTGTCACCATCCATTTGCCCGTGGCCAATGCAAATGCGGTAGCCGGGACAAAGGCGCTTTATCATTCCGGCTATTTCATGAATGTTTTGAATGCGGTTATTCACAAAAAATACCTGGCCACCTCTGGCCACCTCGTGAATAATGGCATCGCGAATAAGTTCTTCGTTAAAGGGTTGTACCTCGGTTTGCACCGGATAACGGTTTGGTGGTGGGGTGTTTATGATGCTCAAATCGCGAGCGGCCATTAATGAAAATTGTAAAGTTCGGGGAATAGGCGTGGCCGAAAGGGTAAGCACATCCAGATTGGCTTTTAGGGTTTTAAGTTTGTCCTTTACACTTACACCAAACTTCTGTTCCTCATCGACAATAAGTAAACCCAGGTCTTTAAATTTGATTTCCTTGCCAATCAGCTTGTGAGTACCAATAACTATGTCCACCTTACCCTCGGCCAATTCTTTTATGGTTTCCTTTTGATGTCGGGCTGGTTTAAACCTGTTCAGGTAATCTACTTTTACGGGGAAGTCTTTTAATCGCTCCCTGAAGTTTTTGTAATGCTGCGCACAAAGTACGGTGGTGGGAACAATAATGGCCACTTGTTTGCCGTCGGTAGCGGCTTTGAACGCTGCGCGAATGGCAATTTCTGTTTTCCCGAAACCAACATCACCACACACCAAGCGATCCATTGGTGCTGCGTTTTCCATGTCGCGTTTTACATCCTGAGTAGCCTTTAACTGATCGGGCGTATCTTCATAAATAAATGAAGCTTCCAACTCGTTTTGCAAATAACTGTCCGGACTATACTGAAAACCTTTACCTGCCTTACGTTTTGCATACAGTTTAATCAAATCAAAGGCTATTTCTTTAACCTTTTTCTTGGTTTTGTTTTTAAGATTGGCCCATGCGTTGCTGCCCAATTTGCTTACCCGCGGTTGGGTACCTTCTTTGCCCACATATTTGGTAATGCGGTGCAGCGAGTGAATGCTTACGTAAAGAATATCGTTGTCGCTATACATCAAGCGAATGGCCTCTTGCATTTTGCCGTTCTGCTCAATTTTTTCTAAACCGGAGAACCTGCCTACACCGTGATCGATATGCGTAACATAGTCGCCGGGTTGCAACTGCATAATTTCTTTGAGGGTAAGCGCTTGCTTGGTTTTGGCAAAACCTTCTTTTAGGCGAAAACGGTGGTAACGCTCAAAAATTTGGTGGTCGGTATAACAAGCTACTTTTTGGTCAGAGTCTATAAAACCCTCGCTAAGCTCCAGCGTAATTGGGGTGTATTCAACCAGGTGGTCTTTGTCTTCGAAAATGTTGTAGAGGCGTTCCACCTGTTTGGGGTTGCCGGCTACCAACACATTGGTAAATCCTTTTTCGGCTAGGTCGTGTAGGTTTTTGCCCAGCAACTCAAAGTTTTTGTTGAACGATGGCTGCGGTTGCTGGTTGAAAACAATTTGTTTTCCTTTAAAAACACTGGCATTGCTAGTTTCTATTATCGAAAAGTTGAGCATGTCTTTCTGAAATTGCTCAACTGTGGTATTCATTTCCTGCGGTGGCAGGTAGTTGAACACCGACTCTAGCTTATTATAGGCTATTTCCGATTTTTCGATTTCCTTTTCCAGTTTGTCAAAAGTCAGTTGCATGTCCTTTGCCCAAACGATGGTATTTGCGGGTAAAAACTGAAGAAATGTTTCGCGGTTTTCTTTTAATATGCGTTCCTGAACATTGGGAATGATGCTTATGCGCTGCATTTTTTGCACCGAGAGTTGACTTACCGGGTCAAATTTCCGGATGCTGTCTACCTCATCGCCAAAAAACTCAATGCGAAACGGGTGTTCGCTCGAGAATGAAAAAACATCGACAATACCACCACGAACCGAGAATTGGCCGGGTTCGTAAACGTAGTCTACTTTCTCGAAATCGAATTCGAGCAGTAATTCATCAATAAAATCGAGGCTGTAAATTTTATTTACTTCAATGTCTAAGGTGTTTTTTACCAGGTGTTTTTGAGTAACCACCTTTTCCGACAGGGCTTCGGGATAGGTAACAATGGCCAAGTTTTTCCCGCCGGCAGCAATGCGGTTTAAAGTTTCTGCGCGCAGCAGCACATTAGCGTTGTCGGTTTGTTCGGCTTGGTAGGCCACCCGATATGACGATGGAAAGAATAAGGTTTTTAAATCCTTGTTCAAGTTTTCTAAGTCATTCAGAAAATAGGCCGCTTCTTCTTTGTCGTTTAAAATGTAGAGATACACCCCCGGCTTTTTGTCCATAACCGTCGATGCAACCAGTGCCGCCCCTGAACCAATGAGGCCTTTTACCTGAATTCGGTTTTCGGTCAATAAGGTTTTGGCCAGTTCGGTAACCTTGGGGTGGGTTAGGAAGCGAGCAAATAAATCGGAAACGGTGGTCATGGTGCGCAACTGAATTAACTACAAAACAAAAAGGGCTCGAAGCAATTGCTCCGGGCCTAAAATATGTTGCGAAGATAGATGAAACGATGGTTTGATGAAGCGGCAAGGGTATAAAATGAAGAAGGCCGGTGCGAACACCGGCCTAATTTGGAACAATTAAAAACCCTCATTTTTATGAATCCCAGACAAAGATATAAAGGTTTTCGGAATCACCAATTATTTTTTAAAAAAAATCTAGTACCCTCAAGAAACTAAAGAAAAACAAGCTGTTGTAAAACAATAGATAACTTAGGTTGGTGGTGGCGAAGGTTAATTGTACCGAGTTTGAATGGAGGAATGTGAGGTTTCGCGATTAAAAACAATCGGCTTTCACTTCCGGGCATACTCTTTAATCTTGGCGTACAGCACTTCCGGGTCGAACGGTTTGGTGATGTAGTCGTTCATGCCCACTTGCATGCATTTTTCTTTTTCACCGGCCATAGCATGAGCCGACATGGCTATAATGGGTAGGTCTTTGCTGATGAAGTGGCGGATATAGGTAGTTGCCTCTCGGCCGTCCATTTCGGGCATTTGAATGTCCATTAAAACAAGGTCGTATTTATACTCCCGAACCATTTCAGTGGCAATTTTCCCGTTCGATGCAATGTCGGGTTTGGTATTCCATTTTTCCAGCACTTTGGTGGCCAAAATCTGGTTTAGCTTATTGTCTTCCACAATAAGAATTTTTAGTCCAGACAAATCCTTTGTTTCATTGGCCACATGATGGGGTTCAATTGCGTCTACGTCAACAGAAATGGGTTCTTCATATTTCTTAAAATTGAGCGAAAAGGTAAATTCAGTTCCCTTATCGACTTCACTTTTAACCGATATGGCACCACCTTGTAATTCAATAAGTTGTTTTGAAATGGTTAAACCAAGGCCTGTGCCGCCAAATTTTCGGGTAGTTTCTGAGCTGGCCTGGGTAAACCGGTCGAATATGGAATTTAGTTTTTCGGGTGCTATACCAATACCGGTATCGCTAACTTTGAATTCGAGATTGGTATAATTCTTAAATGAATTGGTGACCTTGGCGTAAACATTGATTTCGCCCTGGTTAGTAAATTTGATAGAGTTTACAATGAGGTTAACCAAAATTTGGGAAAGTCGAAGCGGGTCACCTAACAATGAAACCGGAATATCTAATGCGCTGTGAAACCTTAGTTTTAAATTTTTCTCACGCGCCTTGTTACTCAGCAATACATCCAGCGAATGGAAAAGCTCTTCTATATTGAGCGGAATTTGCTCAATTCGCATCATTCCAGCCTCAATTTTGGAATAGTCGAGAATGTCGTTAATCAAGTTCATCAAGCTTTTGCTCGATGTTTTCATGGCTTGTAAGTACTCACTCTGCTCTTCATCCAAAGCAGTTTTGTCGAGTAAATCGGCAAAACCAATCATGGCATTCATTGGTGTTCTGATTTCATGGCTCATGTTGGCTAGAAACCGTTCTTTGGCAATGCTCGATTCTTCGGCCAGTTCTTTGGCCTTTTTTAGATCTTCTTCGGTTTTTTTTCGTTCGGTAATGTCAAGAGCTGTTCCGTTTATTCGAACCACGTTACCAGTGGTATCGGTCAAGGTTTCTGTATTGGCACTTAATACACGAATTGAACTATCTTTTTTCACGATTTTATACTCAAAAACTTTTGGCGTTTTTGTACGTATTGATTTGTTTAAAACAGTTTTAACATGCTCCCAGTCCTCAGGGTGAATGGATTCAAGAAAGATTTTGAAAGTGGTAGTGTTTTCTTCTTCATCAAGCTCATGTATGCGGCACAATTCATCGCTTAGAATTATTTTATCCGATTCAATATACCAAGTCCAGCTACCTAGGTGAGCAATTTTCTGGGAGGTGGAAAGCATGTTTTCCTTTTCCTTCAGTTCGCTTTCCGTTAATTTAAGTTTGTGCAAATTTTGCTCCAGCTCGTTGGTTCGTTCGGTGATTCGGAACTCACGTTTTTCAATTTGAGTCAACATTTCGTTGAATGCAAACGCCAACGAGCTAACTTCATCTTTCCCCGGAACAGCAGCATGTGTTTTATAATTACCACTCCGGGTTACAGTTTGCATAATTTCAACGAGGGAAAGTATGGGGTTGGAAATATAACCTTGTAGAAATAGGGCCACAATAAAGGCGATACCAATGCCTAAAATGAGTAAAACAAAAGCTATTCTAACATTACTTAATATGATGTTGTCCAACTCAAGTAACTCAGCATGTAGGCGTATTGCGCCTATCTTTTCATTAGCCTTAATAACATCTTGATAGATGAAAATTTCACGTCCCGAAAAAAGACTTACATTTTTTATGGCTTTTTTTGGAAATTTGAAAGGATCACCATCAGCTTTAATGTAACTGGCAAATACCACCCCGGCGGCATCCAGTATATCGGCATGCTGAACACCCTGGTCAATTTTAAGCCCATTTAGCAGTTCTTTAGCGGCATCATTATCCTGAAATTCGAGCGATGAGATACTGTTGGACGCCAACACATTTACCATGTTGGTGAGTGAATTTTGCTGACTTTCTTTGTAACCTTTTATTCCAATTATGACAAATGATATGCAACACAAACCTAATATTATGGAACAAGTAAAGACTTGAACCATAATCAACTTGTTTTTTACAGATATGTCGTGTATGCTAGCCATTTTGTTGACTCAAATTTGTGACAAACCTTCAGGAGTTATTGCTAGTCAACAATGATTGCGTGTTTTAAAAGGTTAGAACTAACCTTTATACCACCGTCATCAATGGCTTTGAGGTTGAATTCGAATTTAAGTTTAGTATCCGACAAAATGAAGTTAATGTGTGCTCCGCGTTCAGCCAATCCTTCCCGTTCGGTAACCACTAACACTGGTTTGCCGGCATACTTGGCCAGTATGGTTTCGATAGGAATAGGGCAATTTTCGGGTACAAACAGAATTTGACAATTTCCAATTTCATCCAAGCTGGCATATTCGCGCACGGCCATTTTGGTGTTTTTTACTTTTTGCTCATTAGCAATGGTAATCATTTGGTTGGTAAGAGGCGATTTGCCAAGAACCGCAAAACTAAAGGTGGCAGACTTGGCCCCATTTGGCCAGTCAATGTATTCCATAAAACGAAACAGAAAAGCTGCTTTAAATGCATACTGCTTATCCCGGCTGTTTTGTTGCGCAGGCAAAGCGGTACTTAGCAAAAGTGTGGTGCCAAGTAAGAGCGCTGTAACAACAAATTTATATGCGGGGCTTGGTTTCATTTCCTGTTTTTATAAAACGATATTTTAATTAGGCTCAGTATTAGAAGTAAAGTTTTACTGCCAACAGAATACGTCTTCCTGCTTGTTGGTAGTCGAAAGGTTGTGGTGAAGAGCCTCCCAGGTTATTAATCAAGGTATATTCTTTGTCAAAAAGGTTATTTACGGTTAGGCGGGTTTGAAGTTTAGCTGAAATTTGATAAAGTACATTTGCATCGCAGGTGAACCAAGCAGGAACTTCGCGACCACCTCTTAATTTGTCCATGTTTACACCAGCATTTACACCAGTTTTTGGCGAGCCTTTTTCAGATGATCGTCTATTTACTTCACTCTGATAGTGGCCTTGAACACCGAAACTAAATTTCCCTACACTTTGACTCAAACCAGCATTTACCGAATGAGCGGGATACCAAATTAACGCATTGCTTACCTTAATTAATGGGTCGGCACTTATTTCTTCGATACGTTCAACATATGAATAGTTGGCAAAGCAATTCATGTCGCCTGAGTGGTAAAGTAATTCAGACTCAAAACCGGTTTGACTGGTTCTAATTACATTAGTAAATGACCCACCAAAACTTCTTATTTGATTCTTAAACTCGGAAATAAACCAAGTGTTCCTTAAATTAATTTTTTTGTTAATGGTCCAGTCGTTCGACAGTTCAAGGGTGTTAATTATTTCAGGTTTGATGTTTTTTTGATTAATCCCGGTAATAATGCTATTACTGATAAATTGCTCAAAAGGAGAGGCTACTCTAAAGGCATTGCCATACATTAGGCGCAATGAAAAATCCTCTTTAATTGCATAAACCAATACTGCCCTTGGACTAAGGTGCATTAAAAAACGATGATTTGTTTGCTTGGTTTTCAGGTCGGTGTAGTCGTAGTAATAAATATCCCAACGAGCGCCCAGGGTTGCGGTAAATTTCTGACCTAACAAGCTGCCTGAGGTAATTTGACCATAAATACCGGTGTTGCAAACTGGTTTATTTTGAATGCGCTGATAAAGGGGGCCTACGTCTTTTATCTGGTTATTTGGGAATGGACGGAAGTTACCGCTTAAGTTAACGTTACTGGTGTGTACCTTATCGCCGGCGTAATAGACCATGTCTTGTTCAACTCCGCCTAAAAGGGTCATTTTATTTGGTAGGAAATATATCCACTGTCCTCTGGCAAATAGACTATTTATGGGAACGATGTATTTTTCGAACAAGCCACCAATATAGGTGCTATCGTATATAGTAGAATCGTTCTTGTCAACTCGTTGAGAAATGTAACCTGCAGGTATAATCTGCATGTTCATTTCGGTTTCTTCATAGTCATATTTCAAAACATATTCTTGCTTCAAATTGCTCTCCGATTCCTTTGGCGTTACATACTTGGCCATGACATAATTTCTGGTAACTCGACTGGAAGATTCCGTTTCAGGGAAAATGGTCAAGAAGCCATGTCCCATTTGAAAACGGTAGTCTTGAAGGTGATAACTAAGCGAAAACCCATCGTACTTGCCTTTACCTTCCAATTTGGTGTAAAAGTGGTTGCTATTTCGTTCGTCCTGAGTTCGTTGTTTTATGAAATTCCCTTTTGAATCTCGTTTCAACAAGGCATCATACGACATGTATTCGTTGCCGTTGGTGGTGAAATTATTGAATGAAACTAGGGTGTTAAATGATTTTCCCTTGATGCCGGTTAGCAATGAAATATTTTTGGTGCCGTAATCGCCAACTTTAATCTCAGCACTTCCATTTCCTTCCAAATCGGCATACGACAAACTATTTACTTGCATTACTCCAGTTATGGCTTGTGTTCCGTATAGCACTGCTCCCGGTCCACGTACCATCTCAACACTTTTAGCCATGTTAAGCGCCATGGCTTCGTCCGTTACACTGCTTTGGAAGCTGGAAAAAGGCACCCCATCAAATAACACCAACATCCTTTTACTCCACAGTAAATCGCTCACCCCTCTAGATACAATGGTTCTGTTAAATCGGTCTTGACCAATAGTAAATCCTGCTTGACGGGCAGCTATATCATTTAAGCTAATCCATTGGTATTTTTGCAATTGAGACCGGCCAATTAATGAAACAATACTAGGGGCTTCGTTTATTTTTTGGCCAATTTTAGAAGCACTAGAAACCGGAAGGTTGATGAGGTCTTCCAAACTTAGTTTTATTAAGTCCCTAACATCTACAGTGTCATTTTGAGCAATCAGTTGGTGTGAGCAAATCAATAGACTTAGGCTTACCAGAACCCTTCGCAAAAAAATATCGATAAAATGTATTCGAATCACGAGTAGTAAGTTTAGTGGTTAAATAAACTAATTTTTTGTAAGCGTCCAAATCACTGTTCTGGTGAATTGGTGAATCCCTAACATTTCAAACTAATTAAAGATAGAGTGTTTTACTTAACCGGAACAATAAAATCGATTAAGATGTGATAATAACACGCTGTATTGGGTGTTTTTTACCGACCAATGAAATTAGGAAGAGTTAAAAACTGACACTTTCCGCCGGAACGCTAATAGTTTTATGATAGACCGACCACAAATATTGGGTTCGTAATAAAGGGCTGTTTTCCAATAAATGAAGTGTCATTTGTTACCAAATTGTTAAGTATTGAGCTAGTGCTAGGTAATGGTCCCTGTTTTAATACCCTTCTTGACCCTGATTATTAAATTTATGTTACCAATAGGTTATAGATTTTAAGTTGAGGTTAACTAAAGCTAGTTTTGCGCCCGAATTAATTAACCTTATGGCAATATTCAGAAAAATATTTTTTGTTCTGCTGACACTTATGTCAACAGATTATGTCTTTGCACAAAACATCCTGCGAGACGAAGTATCGGTTATAAATTTCGATAATGGAGTGGGCTTTCAAACCCCTGACAAGCGTTTTGGCTTAAACCTTCGTTTTCGGATGCAAAACAGAATAGGTTTAACCACTTTTGATGATGAATCGATTAAAGTAAAGCAAATTGATGCCTATGTACGTAGAATGCGTTTGCGGTTTGATGGCTATGTAATAGACCAGAAACTTACCTATACCGTGCAGCTTTCATTTAGCCGAAGCGATATAGATTTTGCAAACGTAACTTATCCGCAAATTATCCGTGATGCGATGATTTATTATCACATCAACCCTAATTTTTATTTGGGTTTAGGTCAGGGGAAATTACCGGGGAATCGTCAGCGTGTGGTAAGTAGCGGTAACCTTCAATTTGCCGACCGAAGCGATGTAAACAGCTTATTTACGCTAGACCGGGATTACGGTATTTTCGCCTATAAAAAAATTCCTTTGGGTAAATCAGAGGTCTTGTTAAAGGGTGCATTGTCATCGGGTGAAGGCCGTATTAATGAAGCAGGTGACGACAAAATAGCGGTAACCCTTCGTGGAGAGTTTTTGCCTTTTGGTGCTTTTGCTAAGTTTGGCGATTACTCGGAAGGTGACTTAGCCCGAGAGGAAAAACCAAAATTGTCTATCGGTGGCGGTTTCTCTCAAAACAATGGAACCAACCGAACTGCAGGGCAGTTGGGGGCATTTGTAAAAGAACAACGTACTTTGAAGTCTGCATTTGTGGACCTGATGTTTAAATTCCGTGGGTTTGCTGTGGAGGGCGAGTATATTCAACGTCACGTTGGTGATGCCATGGTTACGGGTGTTGACGGCAAAGGTTCTTATATATTTAAAGGAAATGGAACCAACGCCCAGGCATCGTATCTATTTAAAAATAATTACGAGATTGCTGGAAGGGTTTCAAGTATAAATCCACACAAGGATATTGCCAGTAAAACTTCACCGTATAAAGTTTATGGCTTGGGTGTTTCGAAATACATAACAGGTCACCGAACAAAGGTTCAGTTTAATGTGTTTTACAAAGACCAACCAGCTTCAGGCTTAATTGCAGAGAAAAGCAATTTTAGCGCAATATTTCAAGTCGAATTGGGTATTTAATTACCAGCTTATAGGAGTGTAAATAAACAAGGCCACCAAAAGGTGGCCTTGTTTATTTATGGAATTTTGTTTTTATTACTTACAAGCAGCAAGTGATTTTTCAGCCTCGTTTTGTCCCCAAGTAGGGTGAAAAGGTGAGGCGGGCTTAAAGGATTTAAACAATTCTACCGATTTTTCAAAGAGTGGTTTTGCCACGGTTTTTCCGCCACCATATGCCTCCGGTGTGTTTAATAAACTTTGTCCCTGAAGGTAATAAATGCGCGGATTGGTTGGGTCGGCTTTCTTTGCACTTTCTAATGCTTGTGTAGCCACGCTACCAAAGGTTTGCCAACGATTCATGGGGTCTTTTACCAATTGCATGGTAGCAATCATTTGTTGTAAGCAGAAGAGCTCAGCATTGTTCATTTCTAGGGCCTCGGCTTTAACCAACAAGCCTTTACATTTTTCTGCAACAACATCTTTATCTGTCTTTTCATCCATCCAACCGGCATAGTAAGTTGCTAGAGCCGAGTAATAATAAGGCAGCCACTGGTTTTTTTCTGCATTGGCTATCCGTTCAAAAAGTGCCGAAACCTTTACCATTTCTTCAACACTGTGAGCGGTTTTCAACTGGTCGAGGGCGGTGGTCATCCCAGTCTCAAATTTAGATTGGGCAGTGGTGGTAAAGCCTATGAACAGACATAGTCCTAAAAGAAAATTTTTCATGTGTTTGGGTTAAGTTAATATTCTGATTGACGTGATTTCAAGAACTAAATTAAAGATTACTATTGATATTTTGCTGCGAGCGATCCACTCCCCAACTTAAAAACATCCCCACAAAAATTATGCGAGGAGCCGGGAGTGAAACGGGTTCATGCACATAGTCTCCGTTGGTGTCTTTAATTCGTTGGCTGTAGTTGTAACCAAAAATGGGTTTTTGGTTAAAAACGTTGTTTATTCCAACCACTACAACTGCATTGGCTTTGGCTACTTTAGTTAGCCAGTTAAAGCTGAAATTATTGCTATGAAAAGCTTGCGTTCTATCGCTTAAAAATTCACTTGCGGGTTTATTGGGGTTATAATAAGGCCGACCAGTAGCCCAATTGTAGCTCCAATTTATGCCAAACATATGTTTCACCCAGAATTTCTTTATTACCACACTTCCGGTATGCTTAGCTGCAAAAGCGGGTTGCGCCATAATGGGGTAGGTAAGGTAAGCACGCTTGGTGTCTAGGTAAGAATAGCTAATCCAGTAATCTAATCCTTTCAATGTTTTTCGGTCGCGCCAAAATAGTTCAACCCCACGGGCATAACCTTTGCCATTGTTGCCGGTGGCTAAATTGGTGACTGCATCAGTTTTTAATAGATTGACGTATTCTTTATTGAAAATTTGGCCGCGTAATATGTAAGCTGTGCTAATCCATTGGTAGGTGGCAATGTAATGGTCGGCTCGGGTAAAACCAATATTTGAAGTTTTGGCCAAATAACGTCTTTCAGGGGTTTGGTAAAATTTTCCATAGTCAAAACTTAATTGGGTTTCGGTACCCGTTTTAATCGATAAACTGGCTCTTGGTGCAAGGTTGCTGCGTTTTAGCAGCGAACTATTTTCTACCCGAAACCCTGGGCGGAAAGCAATGTTTTTGGAGAGGTAAATGTCGGCCTCCATAAATGTTGCCACATATCGATCGCTTATCCGATTTCCGAAAAGCCCGAAGGAGTTTTGAATGTCTACACTGTCACGGTTATTCCATAGTTCGGCACCAAAACGAATGCTGTTCAGGTTATTAAGGCTTTTGTCCATCACTGAGCGCACTTGAAACATTTGCTGGCTTTGATTTATGGTTAAAGTGGCTTTATTTAAATAAAAATCGTTGGTTTCAGGAACCGATTGATTTGCCGAATTTTTAAGGGTAGTGGCAATGGCATCTTTATTTAGGCTCACGCTTCCGGCAGTATACCATTTCCAGCCATTACCTAGAAAATGTTTGTAGCTGGTTTGGACAAAGACGTTGTCGTTATTTAGCGTAAACTCATTTTTCAGTCCCAAACTATCTAGCGAATTTCTCCGCATGCCAAGTTTACTGGTGTTTCCATAGGCATATATTTTAAACAAGCCGCCATTGACGCCTCGGTGACGATAGTTGGTTTCCAGGGTATGACTTTCCGGCGATTTGAACATTTCTGGCCCCTGTTTAATCACGGTGTTGTAAAGCGCCAAATTGGTATAACCATAGTTGGCTCCCCAGCTGGAGTTTTTTTCGGCAGCAACGTGCTGAAAACCCACGCTGGCAAAAAGTGGAGATATACCAGCTTGTACTTCACTGCGGTCGGGTATATCAAGACTTTCCAAATTTAACACTGCACTTAGCGCCTGGCCATATAAGGCACTATAACCACCACTACTGAAAACGGTATTGTTGAACAAGAAGGGTGAAAAACGACCGCGTTGTGAAATGCCGGGAACGGAGCTAAAAAAGAAGTTGTTTACCACACTTCCGTCAATAATGATTTTGCTTTCTTCGGCCGATCCACCTCTTATAAACAATCCTTCCGACTCGCCAATTTTCTGGGCGCCTGGTAGCGTTTGAATGGTCGATGAAATGTCGGCGTTGGCACCGGCGGTTGTGGCAATATCTAGGGATTTCAATAGGGTAGCCCGTTTTTTGTCGTTTGCCTCAAATGAACCAGCGGTTATTACCACTGCGTTTAGCGCTGTAATTTCCTCCTTCAAAATAAAATGAACGGTAATCGATTCAGAGGCTATTGCAATTGCTTGCTCGCTTTCCTTATAGCCAGTAAGGTTTGCAGTAAGGGTGTGGTTTCCTTTTTCGGTGGTGGCAAAGTGAAACTGGCCAAGCGAGTCGGTAGTTGATCCATCATACGTGTCTTTTAAAGTTACCGAAACGCCAGTCAATGGAGATCCCTTCGGGCTTTTTACTGAACCTTGTACAGTAACTTGAGAAAACAGTTGGTGGGAAAGGAAAAAGCCAAATGTGACAATAAGAATAAATTTCATGACGGTAACTTAGAGAAACAAATTAAAGAAAAAGTAAATCCAGAGGTCTTTACAAAAAAATAATCTGGTTATTGGGCAAAAAAAAACGGGCTCGAAAACGGCCCGTTAGTTATAGAAATTCAGCTTTTATAAGAAAAGACTAAACAGGTAGAATAAAGTACCAGAAAGTAGCATGGTAACCGGCAAGGTTAAAATCCAAGCAATGAAAATGTTTTTAATGGTAGAAGCTTGAAGATTTTTAACACCTCCTGATGCAACCATACTTCCAGCAATACCTGAAGAAAGCACTTGTGTAGTACTAACAGGTAGGCCGGTAGCCGAAGCTAGACCTATTGTACCAGCGGCAATCAATTCGGCCGATGCACCCTGAGCATAGGTCAGGTGTTGCTTTCCTATTTTTTCACCAATGGTAACCACAATTCTTTTCCAACCAATCATGGTTCCAATACCTAAGCTTATGGAAATAATTAATACCACCCAAAACGGAACAAATTCGATAGAACCTTTCAAACTGTCCATTCCAGTTTTAAGCGATTTCAGGTCACTGTCGTTAAGTAATTTCTTGTCAACAACTGATTTGCTTACCAGATTGTTCAGTGACGAAATTTGCTCTCTAAGCACTGGACGGCTGGCGGCTGGCATTTCGTTAATTGATTCATACGACCCTAAAAGCGTTCCTATTTCAACAATGGCAACTTTTGCATCAAGGATTTTCTGGCGCTCTTTCTCCGAAGCTTTTTTCAAGTCGGCCTTATCCAAAAGAGTATTTACCAAAGAAATTTCATAACGAATTTCTACTGGATTCTTTTTGGCATCCAAAGCAAACTTAGCAGGAACCAAGGCAATTAAAATAAGCATTATCAAGCCAACACCTTTTTGTCCGTCGTTTGACCCATGAAACCAACTAACGCTGGTACAGGTAAAGATTAACAGAAAACGAATGTGCCAAGGTGGACTGGTTTTCTTTTTAGGCTCAATAAATAAGTCGTTTTTTTTCCTCAATACCCTGTGAAGGAGTTTCATTAGCAAAAAGGTAAGTAAAAAACCTAGTGCTGGAGAGATAAGTAGCGATAGACCAATTTTGGTTGCTTGACCCCAGTTTACTCCACCAGAAATATCACCATCACCCATGAAAAGTGTAAAGGCGATACCAACCCCAAGCATGGAGCCAATTAATGTATGTGAGCTAGAGCAAGGAATACCTAGGTACCAGGTGCCCAAATTCCAAATAATGGCCGAAAGAAGAATGGATAAAACCAGAACAATGTTGTGACCGAGGTCCAGGTCTAGCAAAATTCCTGGTGGAATTAACTTCATAATTCCCATCGCAACTGCGGTTCCACCGAATAAAACACCCAGAAAGTTAAATATTCCTGACCAAATTACAGCAACGTACGGTTTTAGCGAGTTGGTGTAAATTACGGTTGCAACCGCATTTGCCGTGTCATGAAACCCATTGATGAACTCGAAGGCGCATGCACAAATTAAACAAAGGAGTAGGAGAAGGGTCAAGTCAAAATCTAAACCGAACATGGATTTCTAGTTAGTGGATTTGGTGGCTAGGTTCAATTAAAGCGGTATAATGGCAATCGTAAAACTGGCGCGAAAGTACTTTTTTATAACTAATATAGTTATTCAGAGCAGAAGAATAACCTAAAGTTAACATAGGGTGGGATTTTGGTCTTTTGCTATTAAAACATTAGCTTATCTTGAGGCGATAAATCAATCGAATGAGTTCACTAGCCTTGGTATTAATTCTGGAACGGGTTGAAGAAAATGCTACTGAATCGGTAGATTCAAGGTTCCGGCGATTGGAGGCTATCAAGCAGCGAATGTTGGCAATTGACGCCAGCCGTTTTGTGGTTTACAACCGAGAAATGAGCAATCAGGATAATTTTGAGCTGAGGCATTTTGAGAAAGAGGAGTTTAATGGGCTTGGATATATCGACACCATTAAAACAATTTTGGAGCTGTTGGAAGGATTTAGATTTGATAACATCATTGTGTACAGTGAGGCCTCAGGAGCATTGGGCTGTGAGACGCTGCTAACAGATTTATCAACCCATGAAGTGGTGTTTCAAAGTACCATCGATGGCAAAATTGCAGCTATGGGTTTACGAATACAGTTGCCTTCAGAATTCTGGAAAAATATAGACAATGAGAATCAGTTGGTGGATGCTGTATTAGCCTGTAAGGAGTTTGGGTTTACCTATCAAGTAATCGGGGAGTTATTGACATAAAAAAGCCTGCAGAACTTCTGCAGGCTTTTCAAGTTAGCTAGAACGCTATTATTTTTTCACTTCAACAACAATTTCAACCCGGCGATTTTCTGCGCGGCCTTTTGTGTCGTCATTAGAAGATACTGGTTTTGTTTTACCATAAGCTTCGGTAGTAATCCTGTTCTCGGTGATACCCTTTTTAATCAGGTATTCTTTAGCCGATTTAACACGTTTTTCCGATAGTTTCTGGTTGTATTTTTCGTTACCAATTGCATCAGTGTGTCCTTTTAAAGTAACCACAACAGTTTCTCTGCGACCCATTAAGGAAGCAACTTCGTCAAGAATTGGAACATCACCAGCCTGAATATCCGATTTGTCAAATTTGAAGTGAATTAACGATAAATCTTCAAATTTTTTCTTCAAGGCATCGATTTCAACCGCGGCAGAATCAACTACAGGAATTTCCTTGATTGGTTCTGGTACTTTTTCGAAGAACATTCTGGTGTGGTAAAGATCAGAATACTCTTTTCCTCCACGTTTACTGGAGAAGAAAATCTCATTTTCAGCATTAATGTTAATGTAGGCGTCAAATGTTTTGGTGTTAATTGGTTCACCTAAGTTTTCTGGCGTTGTCCAATTGGTCCAGCCGTTGTCAGTACGGGTTGCCGAAAAAATGTCAGCATCACCCATTCCTTTGTGGCCATAGCTCGAGAAATAAAGCGTCTTGTGGTCGGCCGATAAGAATGGAGCAAACTCAGCTTTATTGGTATTGATAGCTCCACCAAGGTTAATTGGGCTTCCCCATATACCGTTGTCACCTTTTAGACAAACGTATAAATCTTCTTCGCCAACTGTACCGGTAGTGTTAGCACTAAGAATCATTACTTTTTCGTCAGCAGAAACATGGGCACCATAAAGCTCACTATTGAAAACAATTTTAGGCATTACCAAGGTTTGTGGCTTAGCCCATTCGTTTCCATTTTTTGCAGCTATAGAGAAACCTTTAGCGGTTAAATAGCTTTCAGCAGGATACTGGTTTTGAACATACAAGTTAGCCCCAGATTTGCTTACACCAATAACGGCGTTGTTAAACTTGTTGTTAACCTTGGGAAGATTGTTGGATGCTTCTGTCCAGCTGTTTCTTTCCTGAACGCTGTACCAAATATCTTGTTCACCTTTCTTGTGATTTTTATCACTATTGATATAGGTACGAACAAAATATAAAGTATCTCGTTTGGTGGAAAAAACAGGAAGACTTTCTTCATTATCTGAATTCACAGTTGAAGGTAGTGCCTTAACTGGATCGAACTTGCGAATCATCTTTGGCTCATCTTGGGCCGAAAGACTAAAGGCAAGCCCTGTTAAAAACAGGGCTGCACTTAGTTGGGTTATATTTTTCAAAGTAATCAAAGTTAGTTGATTAACAGCATTACTTACCTAACATAATGTTAACTACAAACTCATGTGAACCGTTGCTAACTTTATTGATGTTAGAAAGGGTATAATCGTAAGAATAGCCAATGTTGAATAAGTTAGAAACTCTTAAACCAAGGAAAGCAACTACAGCGTCTTCAGGTCTTAATGAAACACCTAACCAAGCACGTTTTTGCAAATCAAGTTTAGCAGTATAGTCAACAGAAGCAGGAGCACCAGAGGTAAGCTTAATTAAAGTTGAAGGAGTTAAACCTACATTTTCAGAAAGCTCAAAACGGTAAGCACCGGTAATGTAGTGGTGTATAACCATGCTAGAGTTGGTAGTGATGTCGCCAAACTTAATTTCGTTTTGGAACAAGTTACCGGTAGAGTAACCAGCGTAGAACTTATCACCGTACAACAACAAACCAAGGTTCGCATCTACAAAATTGGTAGAGTTATTACCGCTTGTGTAGTTAGCCAATTTGGAATCGTTGTTTAAGGTTTGCGCCAACGTTGGGTCAAACACAAAGTTGTTAAGGTTGGCCTTAACACCGGCAGAAAAGTTTAACTTTTCGCTTAGTGGCACATGAACTGCGTATGACAAACCACCTGTGTTTTTACGGAATGCACCCGCTTTATCAACCATGAAACTAGCACCAATTGCATGGCGCAGTTTGCGGTTTACGGCAGCACCGTTGTTGTCAACATCAACTTCTTTATCATCTAAAGAAATGTATGGATCGCTAATGCGCAAAGCGAACATTTTGTTTGCACCCATACTGCCTTTACCCAATAGAGAGTTGGCGGTGATGTAGTAAGTTTGGGGGGCTCCAGAGAAGCCCGCCCATTGTTGTCTGTAACTTAAGTTAACATCGGTGTAATCACGCAAACCAGAGGCTGCAGGATTCAGGACGTATATGTTTTGTAAGTACTGGCTTGGTTGGAATTCTTGTTGACCAAAGGCCACAACTCCACAAAACGCAGCTACTGTTGATAATATTAATTTTTTCATCGTAGTTTCTTTTATGTAGATCAATGAATAACGTTATCTGATTATTGAAACGTAACCTTTTTTCTGGCTGCTTCCGTCTTTCAAGTCAATAACATAGTAGTAAGAAGCTACCGGAAGTTCGCTACCTTCAAAAGTACCGTCCCATCCTTTACCATACTTAGCACCAGTAGATTCAAATACTAAGTTACCCCAGCGATTGAAAATCTCAATAGTAGCGTTTGGCGTGGCAGCAAGTGCAGGAATCTCGAAAGTATCGTTTTCACCATCACCGTTTGGAGTGAAAGCTGTAGATGCAGAGAAATCTGAAGTGATGACAACTGAAGCAGACACTGACTCGCAACCCGCAGCGCTAACAGTCCAAGTTAAGGTATTTGCACCGGCGGCAAGACCAGAAGCTGTTGTAGTGCTGCTTGTTGGCAATGCGAAAGAGATACCTTCATTTACTGAAGACCACATACCTGTTTGACCAGCATTTAGTGGAGAACCAGTTAGTTCAACCATGTTACCAGCAACGGTGCGGTTTACACCAGCAGATACGTTGGTAATGGCAGCGTTAACTACAATGCTTACTATATCAGTTGTGCTACATGCTCCACTAGTAATGGTATAAACCAGGTCGTAAGTCGAGGCTGAGTTGATGTTAACAACACTGGTTGCAGCGTTTGGTGTAGCAAATAGGCCTGAACCTCCGTTGTAGCTCCAAGCACTAGTTTCGCCAGAAGCAGGACTGTTTCCAGTTACTACAACTTGCTCGTTAGCACAATAGGCGGCATCTAAACCAGCAGAAGCTTGGGTAAGGTTAATAACGGTTACAGTAAATGAAGTGCTAACAACATTGTTGCTTGCATCTTTAGCAGTAACAGTCACAGTGGTATTTCCAGCGCCAAAAGTTGAACCGCTTGGATGACTGTAGGTGTAGGTTATTGCTCCGGCAGGACAGTTGTCAGTAGCAGCAATTGCATAGGTAACAACAGGGTTATTACAGCTCACCAAGTTACCAGGTAAAGTGGTAAATACTGGAGCAGTGTTGTCAATTACATGAATTACAAACGAGCTATCAACTTGGTTTTGAGAAGCATCCTTTACAGTTACCATATTGGTATAGTAACCAGGAGCAAGTTCAGAGTTATTGGCTATTGAATAATTTATTGAAACACCTTGTGCATCGCAGTTGTCTTGTACTTTAACATCAAACACAACAATTGCGCTACATGAAGTCGATGGCACCATAACAGTTAATGTATCTGGCATTTCGTTGATAACTGGTTTTTGGTTATCAACCACGGTAATGTTAAAGGTTTTAACACTTGTGTTACCATCACCATCGGTATAAACATAAGTTACCGCTGTAGTTCCAATAGCGAATTCCATACCTGGTACGTGAGTACGTGTTACGGTAAAGTCGTTGCCAGTACAAGCGTCAATAGCAGTCGGTTCGTTCCAGAAAACAATACGAGAACATTCGTTAGCTAATGCAGAAACAGTTGTATCGGTTGGGAAACCGGTTACTGCTGGGCCAGCATTGTCAAGAACAGTAATGTTAAATGTACATTCTTTGGTGTTACCAGAGTTATCAGTAATAGTTACTGTAACAGTAGTGGTTCCAACAGGGAAGGTATAAGGTGCTGTTGGGTCACCAAAGCTAGCGGTAATGCTTGCAATACCACAGTTGTCAGAAACGGCAGCACCCATTATGGTATTGTCACCGGCTACAGTGATAATTTTACCACAAACCGATGCATCTGCATCATAAGTTACATCGCTAGGACATTCTATGGTTGGAGCCTGGTTATCATTTACTTTAACCGAAATGGTTTTGGTAGAAATGTTACCGTGAATATCTTCAGAAGTAACATTGATAACGTTTGCATTTACCGAAGCGGGGAAAGCAAAGTTAATTATGTTTCCAGAACCAATAAGTGTATCGCCGTCTACATCAGCAGCGTCAGTGAAGTGAATCAGCTCGTAGCTTGTACTAGCTATAGCACAGTTGTCAGATACGGGAATAGTAAATGTAGTGTCATTGGCACAACCAGTTTCAGATGAAAGTGTGTAGTAAGTACCACCACCAATTACTGGCGCTTGGGTATCTTCAACAATTACAATGCTGGTATCTAAACGAGTGTTGTTGTTGTTGTCAGTAGTTGCCCACTCCACAAGGTTCGTTCCAACAGCAAAAGCGTAGTTGTCAACTACTGTGTTTTCAACAGGTGTTGCACCATTAATGCTATAAGTTACGGTTTGAATACCGCAGCTATCAAGACTGTTTGGAGCAAATACTTTTACTTTACCAGAACACAAGTTAATGTCAGCTTGTATAGTTATGGTATCGTTTGGAGAATCAGAAGGTTGAGTTACATCTCTAACCCAAACTACAGTAGTTTTGGTAGAAGAATTACCATCCTCATCAATTACAGTCCAAATTACATTGTGATAACCTAAGTTGTAGTAACCAGTTGCAGTATCACCAAAAGCAGTTTGGTTGTTGGTTGCATTGTCTAACAAGTAAACATCACCAGTACAATTGTCAGAAACTAAAGCTGAGGTTAAAGTAAGGTCAACTAAAGCTGCAGTACATGATGTAGGATCAATGTTTACTGTAATCGTATCTTGGAAGAATACGGTTGGAGCTTGTTGGTCAGAAACTGAAACAGAGAAAATATCTGAAGCAATGTTTCCTGAATTGTCAGTGGTAGTCACCTTAATGTTGGTAATACCTTTTTCGAAAGCATAGGTGAAGTTGCCACTTGCGCCTGCAAAAGTGATGGTATCATCATCATAAATCATGTCGTTGTTTAAGTCGAACACGACTTGAGTTTCGTCAACTCCGCAATTGTCAGCTGGCGTAAAGTCATCAGCAATGTCAAATGAGCGGGTGAAAGTACAAACGTTAGGGTCGGTAGTTTCAATAATGTTCGCGAAGTTCTTGATGGTAGGATTAACTAGGTCAGTAACGGTAACGTCTAATGATTCAGTAGTTACATTGCCGTGAATGTCAGTCACGGTGAAAGTTACCGTGTAAGGACCACCAACTGGGAAAGTTCCACTGAAGGTTTTAGTCGTTGAGTTAACATCGGCAAGTGAGCCATATGATGAATTTTCAACTACGCTGGCAATTCCGCAATTATCACCAAAAGTAATGTTGCGAGAAACAACGGCAGAACAATCGGTAGCACCAGAGGTCGCAGCGATGTCAGCACCAATCGTAAGGGTAGGAACGGTTATGTCTTCAACAGTAATAAGAACAATGTCCTGAACGCTAAGTCCAACATTGTCAGTAGCAGTCCAAACTAGCGTTGAAGTACCTACTGGGAATTCAAAAGTTGGAATGGCACCTGTACCAGAACCTAATGTGTCATTTCCAAAGGTTACCATCCAGCTAAGGGTTACACTTCCACAGTTGTCGGTTACGTTTGGAGACGAAAGTAAAGTATCATTATAACAAACACCAGCCGACTCATTAGTTAGGCTCAAATCAGCCATTAATGATGAAGTGAAAATAGGAGCTTGGTCATCAATAACTGCGATGTTTAAAGTACATTGAACTGAAGTATTTCCTTCAGTGTCGGTTACTTCATAAACAGCATAGTAGGTTCCTTTTGCAAGTGCAACGTCTACGTTGTTTGTTCCAGCTACCGGATTGCTCATAGCATCAGTAACAATTAAAACGTCGTTTGAATCGTAAAGACTGTAAGTCCAAACTAAGTCAAGAGACGCATCGCAATTATCAGTTGCTGGTGTTTTAGGAACATCAACTTTAGCAACGCAATCGGTACCACCGTTGTTGCTAGTCGCAAAAGTATAAGTGATATCGCTAGCACAACCGCTTAAGGTTGGAGCTTCTGTATCATTAATAGTAACAGTAGTTAAATCGGTATCGGTGTTACCAGAACCATCAGTAGCAGTATAAACAATGTGATGAACACCTTTAGTAAATAGGTAGTTATCAACGTTGTTTGAGCCAGTAGCTTCTACGGTAATATCTTCACCAATTTGGTAACCAGCAGTGGCTCCACTTTCAGTGAAAATAGTCCAAGAAACCAAAACTGTACAGTTGTCAGTGGCTGTAGGAGAAATAAATCCTTTTACAGCACCACAAATACCTGCGTCATTTCCACCGATATAGTTTGCCGGAGCAGCAGTTAAAACTGGTGCTTCAGTATCGGTAATAACAACGTTTTGAGTGCAGCTTGCTGACTTAGTACCTGTATATGGGTTCGAGCTAATGTCGGTTACTGTATAGGTAATGGTTGTTGAACCAAGTTTGAATTTGAAACCTGCAGAAAGCGCTGTAGATGGGTTGATGGTACCTGATTGGGTATTGCCATCGGCATCAACAAACGAGTAGGTTAATTCAAGTTCAGCAGTACAGTTGTCGGCAATAGAAGGAGAGGTAATCGCTACTCCTGTTGCGTAACAAAGTCCAGCTTCAACGATGTCATTCACGGTTGCGCCACAAACTAGCGTTGGTGCTTCAACGTCTTGAACGTTTACAACGATACGACAATCGGTAAAACCGTCAACGTTTTGAAAACGATAAATAACGGTATCAGAACCAACGTTAAATGTTGCTGAGTTTGTAACCAGCTGAACGCCTGGGTTAGAGGCTAGCTGTGGATACAACGCTGCCAATGATCCATCAGGAGATGAAGGAACATTCCAAGAAACGTTAGCTGTACAACCAGCATCTGCATCTTTCAAAATTGGGTCATCACAACCTGTAATAGTAGGTGGTGCTACAGCTAGTCCTTTTAAGAACTTGGCAAAAGTGGTATTTGCCGTAAAAAGTGAATTAGCCGAGTGGGCACTGGTATTACTTAAAACAGGATCTGCTTTAAAATACCCCGGCCTTGCTAACAATTCGTTGCCGCCTGTCCCTGAAAAGCCTAGGGAAATTGTGAGCAACAACAGTAAAGTTTTTCTCATGGTTGGATTGTTTTGTGATTAAAAGGGTTACTGGTTTTTATTGGATACAGTTGTCTTTATCAGTTGACAAAAGTAAAAATTAAAACGAGGGAACGAAATTTCATTGCTTATTTTTAATAACACCGCTTTTGCCCACAGTTTCTCGGGTTCGTTAATTATTGAACCCAAAAAGTGAATAAAAATGGTAAAAACAATGACTTGTTCACCTCAAACTGACTACCAATGGCCTGTTTATTTTAGTTTATCGCTATGTTGGAGCACGACTTTTCACCGTTCACTGATTATTAATGGTGTATCTGGCGTTTCAAGATAGCAAAAAAACCATAACAAGCAATAGTTGTGAAACTAAAATGTTTGGTTTTTGAAAAATGGTTGGAGACCAAGGAACCCGAAGAAACTCAGGTTATAGATTATTAGGGTTGGGAAATAAAGTAATATCCAAGAAATGGAGTTTGTGGAGAAGCAGCAACTGAATTGTTAAGCGGAGTTGTTGTATTTATTAATCCGGAGGGTGTCAGGTTATTGGTTTGTTGTTGGGGCGCAGCATAATTTTTGGGTATTGAGACTAAATTTTTGCTAATTACCCGACCACTAAAAAATGCCATTGCACATAAAGCGATAAAACCGCAGCTGTAAATGCGAATGTCTTGGGAAACCGACTTTAATTTGGGGTTGAACCGCGTACTAGAACTATTACTTGGCAAGTTGAGCGCGGGATTTCGGTCAGTGTTATGACCATCAGCAGGTGTATTATAATGCAGGTATAGTAAATGCATATCCAATCTGTTTTGGGTACTCTCTTCGAGGATTGGCTTTAAAACGAATAATATTTTTGGATAGTATATTGGAGCAAAAAAAACCGCCTCGGAAGTGAGACGGTTTTTGAAATGGCTTAGTATCAGCTTAAGGTGTAGTGATTTTAATTAGCTCACACTCTTTACCAGCACTAATGTTTTTATCGGTAAGTGCCGCTGTTGCTTTTTCGTTGGCGGCATCCAGTTCTTTTACTTTTAACCAGGCAGTTTTAGCGCAAGAGTAATCTTTGTTAACGAAGTAATAGAAACCTAGATAAGAATAGGCTTCAATCAAATCCTTTTTGTTTTTTTCGGGAGCAGCTGTACCCAATACAATTACTTTTTCGTAAAGCGGTTTGGCCATCCCGGTTGGTAATTCGGCATTATCCAATTTGTTTTTGGAGCGTGCTCCCCAAACGAAACCAATGGTCAAATTGGGAAGCAGTTCACTTACTTTGGTAAAGGCTGAATCCGCTCCAACATAATCTTTGCTTTGGTACAAGGCACGACCTAAGAAGTTGTAATCGTTGTAATCGGGTTTATCTGATTTCGAAATTTTTAAACGATAGTACTTTGCCGATTCGCTAAAGTTTTTTTGCTTGAAATAGATAGAGGCAATGTCGCTATAGCCAGCAATAAAATTGGCGTCTAGGTTAATAGCTTTTTTCAGTTCTTCAATCCCAAGGCTGTCTTTACCATTTTCAGCCAACAGTTTGCCGTAGTAGCTATAGTCAAGCATAATTAGTTTTGGTTTGCCATTTTGCTTAACCAATGCTAAAAACTGCTCCATGTTTTTTAAACCTTCGGTGAAATTTTTGGTTTCGTAATAAGAATAACCCAATATGCGATAAAGCACCGGGTTGGTATTTCCTTTGGCCAAAACATCGGTAATTTCAGTTATCGCGTTTGCGTAGTCTTTGGCAACATATAGAAACGATGCGTATCGACCGCGAGCACTAGGACTGTTGTTTAGCTCCAGATATTTTTTGTAATCGTCAATACTGTTTTGAATTTTACCAGCACGGTAGTAGTTTTCGGCACGTTCGCGGTAGGCAGGGGCAAATTCCGGATCTAGCGTTATTGCCTTGTTGTAAAGTTCGTCAGCAGCGTCTAGGTTATTTACCGCGCGGTAAATGTTTGCCTGGCGAAGAATAGCTCTGCGTGAGGTTTTGTCTAGCTCGTAGGCAAGCTCATAGTTTTTAATCGATTCGGAGGCATCACTTACATTTTTTGTAGCAATAGCATCACCTTTAAGGATAAAAACTTCAGGGTCTTTTGGGTTTAATTTCTCGGCTTCCGCCAAGTAACGCAACGCTTCGTCCGGATTTTTTGTTTCCCCAGAAATGTAGCCTTCTGCAATTTTGTTGTAAACGGTAGCTTGGGCATCTCTACCCATGGTTTTGGAAGCGGCTGTCACTAAAGCGATAGCCTTGCTAAACTGCCCAGCGGCTTCGGTTTGTTTGCCTTCTAAAAGGGCAACTTTACCTAAACCCACCAATAAAAGTGGATTGTTGGCATTTACCTTTAATCCCTCGTTAAAAGCAATTTTTGCCGAGTCTAATTCTTCCCACTTGATGAAATTATCTCCATAGAAAAAAAACGCATCTCCCTTGGTATCCGTTTTCACCAGATTTTTGAAACCCGATGACGCATCTTCATAGCGTTCGCTTTGTGTTAATTTAATTGCGTCTTGCAATTGTTGTCCTTCTACGTTCAGCATCATTACTAATGCCGAGCCTAGCATTACGATAGACTTCTTCATTTTATTACTTTTCTTCAAAATTATTCAACATTAACTTGCACTAGACGAACCGGTGCTTGGGCGGCAACCATCCCCAATTTGTGGATAATGAGTTGGCCTTTTTCGCCCGCAAGGTGTGCGGCAAAACCTGTGCCAAGACCTGAACGGGTTCCTATTTTTACCACATAAACGTTGCGTCTAAGTGGATAACTTTCATTATATATGTAAGCCTGATAAGGCTTTTTGTAGTCGTTGGCATCAAGCGGGTTTTCAAATTCGCTAATGCCTACTACCTTTATTTTACTTAAAAAACTAAGTGCAGTCGAGTCTTTTTTGTCGCATATCCAGCCTACACTAATTACACCAATGGCATTCTTGTTTTTACTGACGTAGTCAATTACCTCTGCATTCGACTTTTTTGCATAAGCGTTTTTACTAATTGGAGCACCTTTCAGTAATTCTTCGTTAATGTAGCGGTAGTTGGCAGAACCGTTGTTGTCGAAAACAAGGTTGATGGAGCCATTGTTATTGGCCGTATTAATTTGTTTCCAAGTACTGTCTTTGCCCGAAAAAATGTCTTTTACGGTTTGTAGCGTTAGTAAACTATCTGTGTTTTCAGGGTTTACAATTAAAGCTACCGCATCAATAGCTATGGGGGTAACAAAAGCTGGGTGCGTTTTCTTTTTGAAATACTCCTTTTCTTCGCTGGTTAAATCGCGCCCAATAACCGCTAAACGAATGGTGTCGTTTAACAAATCTTGAATTATTTCGGCTTCTGGTTTGTAAACCGGTGTAATTTTTGCCTTTTTGTAAAGCGCCTCGAAGGTGTATATCTGCGTATCCATCATTGGGGTATACGATTCGTCTACACCAATGGTAACCTGCCCCGAAGTGGGCGTGTCGGAAGGTTTGTTATTTCCGTTTTTTCCTGCACAACCTGTTAGAATAAGCAACAGACTAGCGGAAAGGAGTTGAATAGTTTTCATTTTGGGTAGTTCTTACATGTATTTTCGGTACACTCGGTAAGCCCTAAAAGAACCGTAAAGCAGCAAAATTATTGCTAAGCCGGTTCGGTTGCTTGCCGGTAAATCTTCTGGATAACCGGTAGTTAAAATTAAAATTCCCAATCCGAGAAAAACCGAGACCATTAGAAAACTAAAGATCATTAAGGTTTTTCTCAGAATGGGATTTTCTTGATTTTTCAATTTCAATTATCTTAAAACAAAGCGCACGGGCAGGTTGTACTGCACGGCAACGGATTTACCGTTCATTTTCCCTGGTTTCCAGTTAGGCATGGTTCGCACTACACGAAGTGCTTCTTTCGATAAACCAGGACCTCCTTTTACACCACGAGCTTCTTTAACGTCGGCAATGTTTCCGTTTTTGTCAACCACAAAGGTTACAAACACAGTACCGGTTATGCCGTTGTCTTTTTCCATTTCTGGGTATTTGATGTTCTTCGAAAGGAATTCCATCAAAGCTGCATCTCCACCAGGAAACGAAGGTTGTTGCTCAACAAAGGTGAAAATCTTACCGTCATCAGGATCAATGGCCGATGGACCTGGATCGATTGGAACTAATCCGGCATCTTCTCCTTCGGTAGTTTCGGTACCAATTTTAGTGGTAAGCACTTCCTGTTGTGGTGGAATTTCGTCAACCTGCTCATCGGTCACCTCAGGCTCAGTAAACTGAATCTGTTTAATCATTGGTGGTGGTGGCGGTGGTGGCGGTGGCGGTGGTGGCTCTTCCGGATTGGTTGGTGGTGGGGCTACGAGTTTTACATTGTCCATCGTAACAACTTTCACATCAGCTTCGTCTGTGCCACCTTTAAGGAATACTGGACCAGCGGTAAGCACCACAGCAAGTGCCAATGAAGAGGCAAGTGCAATAAGTACTACGCGGTTGTACTCCTTACGGATGGCAAAAGCACCGTAAAGCTTGTTTTTTTGTTCGAAGACAATCTGGTTGCGCTCTTCCTGTGTTACGTTGGTCCAGCTTCGGTCGAATGAAAGAAGCGTAACAACGGCCAGAAAGAGTACTACTGCAATCACAGATACTATCATACTGGTTTCTTTTTAGTAATTAATTTTACTGAACCCCTGCTGCTGCAACAAGTTCAGGTTTAATAAGCTTGTACAACGGAAGAAGTTCGGCATCCGAAATATCAACCACTGCATATTTACCAACGTTACAAATGTTTAATTCGTCTATAATGTCGATAACAGTTTTGTACTTCGATATTTTACAAGTCTTCACAATAACAAATGGCGCATCGTTTACACCTTTTGCGGCACTGCGCAAGCGGTGAAACGTAGAGTCGGCAAGCTGGTCGTTTTTAAATTTCGCTTCCAGTTCTTTAACTGCTGCGTCAACATTTTTGTTGCGGTTTAACAAGAATTTGCGGATACCGTTTTTGCTCATATCCAGTTTTTGAAGCTGGGTAGTGTCGGGTTGAAACTTTCCGTTGTAGTAATATACTTCGTTGGTTTCTTCGCCCACTAAAAAGGTAGTAGCCAATTCGTCGTTAATCTTTGTCTTTAGCTTTTGGTCTTCAACATCCTTAGGGAAAGTAATCTCTAAGGTTTTAGGCTTGCTGAAGGTAGTGGCCAACATAAAAAAGGTAAGCAGCAGAAACGCTAAGTCAACCATCGGGGTCATGTCAACCCGGGTCGATGATTTTTTTGCGCGTTTCTTTTCATGTTTGCCATGTCCTCCGCCACCGCCTTCGGTATTCATTTCTGCCATCTCTGTGTGGTATTAAGAGGTTATTTACTTTCGGCGTCAGCTTCGGCTTCTAAGTTGGTGATTAGGTTGAACCTAAAAATTTCACGCTCCTTAAAAGTGCTTATTACCTTTTTCACTTTGTTATAGTTGGTTTTCCCATCGGCTTTAATGGCAAAGCGCAATGCTTTGTCGCTTTTTGGGTCAATACCTTTATTGGCACCATCGGCTGCCGATGCGCGGTATCCTTCCATAATCCAGTTGGCCAATTCGTTATCTAACGAATCGGTTGGAATACCCTTGGTTGCCTCGTCCATAACTTTGCGTTCTTTTTCGCTGGCATCCAAATAGGCCTTCATATTCTTCATGGGCTGACCAAACATGGTCATCACCGCAAAGCGCATTTTCTGCTGATCGGTAAATGGGGTTTTGTATACTTCGCCCATACGTTCGATAAGTGCTAAACGCACGTCACGCCCTGTAATGTCGTAAAATACTCTACCCGCCGTATCAACCGTAATGAGCATTACGTTTTCTGGAAGAATAATGTTTGAAGTAGAAGAAGGAGTATCGACAACAACCGGTTCAGTTGCCCTGAACTTGGTGGTAAGCATAAAAAATGTTACCAGCAAGAAAGCCAAGTCCACCATCGGGGTCATGTCCAGCGAAGGACTGCTGCGAGGCATCTTTATTTTTGGCATCTTCTGTTTTTTAAAAATTAAAAACTACGGGTTGTCTCAAAAAATTACTTCTTGTGAGAAGCATTAAATGTTTGAACTAAGCTAAAGCCAGCCTCGTCAATACCATAAGTAAGGGTATCGATACGGTTGCTAAAGTAGTTGTACATAATAATGGCAATGGTAGAACCAATGATACCAAGAGCAGTGTTAATAAGTGCTTCAGAGATACCGGTAGAAAGTGCAATTGCATCTGGAGCACCTGCCTGAGCAAGAGCCGCAAACGATTTAATCATACCCAATACTGTACCGATAAGACCGATAAGTGTAGAGATAGAAGCACAAGTAGAAAGAATTACCAAGTTTTTAGAAAGCATTGGAAGTTCCAAAGTGGTAGCTTCTTCAAGTTCTTTCTGAATTGCAGCAATTTTTTCTTCTTTATCTAATTCGCCGTCCATTTCAACTTGCTTGTATTTGGTTAAACCAGTACGAAGTACGTTAGCCAAAGAACCTTGTTGCTTATCGCATTCAGCAATAGCTGCATCAATTTGGTTACCGTTTAGTTGCTGACGAATGCGACCAATGAAAGCATCAACATTACCTTTTCCTTTTGCTTTAGCAATGGTTAGGAAACGCTCGATGGTAAAAATTAAGATAATAAGGTTAACAGCAATAAGGATAGGTACAATGAAACCTCCTTTGTAAATAGTTCCTGCGATGTTACCATCAATTGGGTGACCTTTAATTGGGTCGCCATCTTCGAAGTTGCTTTCTGCTCCAAGGATAAATTTGAAGATTAAAATAGAAACTACGATAGCCAAAGGAATGGCAATGGCAGCGAAGTACGATTTCACATCTGCTTTGCCTGACGTTGCTTTGCTCATGTTACTGTTTTTTTGAATGATTAGTTGATTTTACATTTTAAAGTGGTTGCGAAAATAACACTTTATTAATTCCACATTTCACGTTCAATTTTTTTTGTTTGTTATTTTTTGTAGAAAGCGGCAAAAGCACAAATTTACTTGCCTGAAAGCCACTTCCTCCATTGGATAAGGGCATAGCTCTAATTAGCGATAAATGGTTAGAGATCTACAGGGTAGCCGGTAGTTTTTAAGAAGAACGGGCAATTGGTTTACCATGGCGACTTAACGCAAGATTATACCGTTTAAGTATTTGCAAACGTGGGTTACGAAATTAGTAGCGGAAAAACCTTGTGCCGGTTTTTGCTTTTGCACACCTTACTTTACGATATTTGCGGCCTCAAATTTTAGGACAATGGCAGCAGACGATAAGAAGATAATATTTTCGATGGTGAAGGTGAATAAAACCACCCCAGCCGGAAAACACATATTAAAGGACATCTATCTTTCCTTTTATTATGGAGCTAAGATTGGTATTCTGGGTTTAAACGGTTCTGGTAAATCGACCGTGATGAAAATTATTGCCGGTATCGACAAGAGTTTTCAAGGCGAAGTGGTTTGGAGTCCTGGTTATTCGGTGGGTTATCTGCACCAGGAGCCAGAATTAGATAACAGCAAAACGGTTATTGAAATTGTAAAAGAAGGTGTTCAGCCTATTGTTGATTTGTTGAAAGAGTTTGATGACATCAACAACAGTTTTGGTGATGAAGAAATTCTGAACGACCCCGACAAGATGGACAAGCTTATTGCCCGTCAAGCCGAGGTACAAGAAAAAATAGACCACCTAGATGCCTGGAATTTGGACAACAAACTGGAAGTAGCCATGGATGCGCTTCGTTGTCCTGAGGGCGACACGCCTATTTCGGTGCTTTCGGGTGGAGAACGCAGACGCGTTGCACTTTGCCGTTTGTTACTTCAGCAGCCAGACGTGTTGTTGCTTGATGAGCCTACCAACCACTTAGATGCCGAATCGGTGCAATGGCTGGAGCAACATTTACACGATTATCCTGGAACGGTACTTTGTGTGACCCACGACCGGTACTTCTTAGATAATGTTGCCGGATGGATTCTGGAACTTGACCGTGGCGAAGGCATTCCATGGAAAGGAAATTATAGCAGCTGGTTAGATCAGAAATCGAAAAGACTGGCACAAGAAGAGAAATTTGAAAGCAAACGCCGACGGATTTTGGAACGAGAATTGGACTGGGTTCGCCAGGGTGCCAAAGGCCGTCAAACCAAGAGCAAGGCGCGTTTGCAGAATTACGATAAAATGGCAGCAGAAGGTTTTGCCGAAAAAGAAGCAAATCTGGAACTGCCAATTCCAAATGGTCCGCGTTTGGGTAACAATGTTATTGAAGCCAGCAATGTGGCCAAAGGTTTTGGCGACCGCTTGTTGTACGAAGGATTAAACTTTAATCTTCCGCCTGCCGGAATTGTTGGTGTTATTGGGCCAAACGGAGCAGGTAAAACCACCCTTTTCAAAATGATTATGGGTGAAGATACTCCTGATAGTGGTGAGTTTAAAGTTGGAGACACGGTTAAAATTGGATATGTAGATCAAACCCACAAAGAGCTCGACCCAAATAAAACGGTGTGGGAAGTGATTTCCGGTGGAAATGAGATTATGGAGATTGGCGGAACCAAGATGAACTCGAGAGCCTATGTTTCTCGTTTTAATTTCAACGGGCAAGATCAAAATAAAAAGGTTAGCGTGCTTTCTGGTGGTGAAAGAAACCGTCTGCATTTGGCCATGACCTTAAAAACAGAAGCTAACGTGCTGCTGCTCGATGAGCCTACCAACGATTTAGATGTAAATACGCTTCGTGCACTGGAAGAAGGTATCGAAAACTTTGCCGGTTGTGCCGTGGTGATTAGTCACGACAGGTGGTTTTTAGATAGAATTGCTACCCACATTTTGGCATTCGAAGGAAATTCTACCATTTATTATTTCGAAGGCAGTTATAGCGAATACGAAGAAAACCGTAAAAAGCGTCTTGGCGATTCAGGACCAACACGTATTAAATACAAAAAACTGGTTAGGAATTAATTTGTGAAAAATGAAGCGAGGCTGAAACCTCGCTTTTTTATTGCCTATTTATTGATCAGCTGAATAGCCTTTAAAATAATTGGGAGCAGAAAAAGCACAAATGCCCGGTACATAAACCCACGGTCTATTAACTGACTTTTAAGGCGCAATTGCCCAAAACCCATAAATATTACCGTCATTAATAAGCCAATGCCTGCAATAAGCAGCGTAGATGCCCCACTAGCCCCCGAAAGGGTAAACAAAATACCGATTACTATTATTGGTGCCGATACGTGGAAAAGCTTGTAAATAAAAACTTCTTTGGCACTGGTAACGCGCGAACCCCAGCGATAAAAGGTGTTTAAGTAATAGCAAATGGCAAGCACCGAAAGCAATATGGTAAGAAAAGTGTCGGCTTCTTTAGGGTAACTTGGTTTAGCTAAGCCCCAAAAGAACAAGCCGGTTAAGGTACCAATCTCAACCTTTCCTTTGTTTTGCTTTGCAAATGCAGCAACTTGCTGTAGCGAATTATCAGTTGTTGGCATCTTCCAGAAAAGCGTTAGGATTTACAGTCAATTCGCCTTCCCAGCGGGCAACAACGGCCGATGCCAAACAGTTTCCGGTTACGTTTACCGCTGTTCTGGCCATATCCATCAAGGCATCAACCGCCAAAATGGCAAATGCTTTTTGAGGGTCTAGTCCCAAAGACGAAACGGTGCTGACCAAAATAAGGAAGGATGCACCACGAACACCGGCTACACCTTTGCTGGTAAGCATTAAAATAAGACACATTTGAACCTGTTCACCAATGGTGAGGTCAATACCGCAAGCTTGCGCAATAAATACTGAAGCCAACGATAAGTAAAGCGTTGTACCATCTAGGTTAAAGCTATATCCGGTGGGCAAAACAAAGGCTACAATTTTTCGCGGAATCCCAAATTTCTCCAAGTTTTCCATGGCTTTGGGCAATGCAGCTTCTGAACTAGCTGTGGCAAAAGCAATTGAAACCGGTTCGGTAATAGCGGCTATAAACGGTTTTAAAGGCAAACGAATAATGAAAGTGATGGGTAAAAACACCAACAAGACCAAAGCGGCCAAAGCTCCATAAAGGGTTCCGACCAACATTAACAGGTTTTTCAGCACATCGAAACCCATGTTGGCTACCGAGTAGGCAATGGCTCCACCAACCGCAATTGGTGCAAATTTCATTACAATATCGGTAAACTTAAACATCACTTCCGATAAGCTTTCAGCAAATTGAAGCATTGGTTTTTTGCGCTCGTCTTTTAACATGGCGAGGGCAATGCCAAACAAAATACTAAATACAACAATTTGTAAAATTTGATTTTCTGCTACCGATTTGGCAAAATTCTCTGGGAAAATGTCCAGAATTACATCGTGCGAATGTTTTTGTTCTAGCAGTTTGTTTGCTTTTTCAATCTGCGTGTCTTTGGCCACCATTTGCGCACCAACCCCAGCTTGTGTAAAATTGATGGCTACCAAACCAATAACTAGGGCAATGGTGGTAACCACTTCAAAATAAAGAATCGATTTTAAACCCATGCGGCCCACCTGTTTCAGGTTGCTGTGGCCTGCAATGCCCACAACAAGCGTGGCAAAAAGTAGCGGTGCAATTATGGTTTTAATTAAGCGAAGAAAAATATCGCTCAATACTTTTAGTTTCAGTGAAAACTCAGGAAAAGTGTAGCCTACTTCAATACCAATGGCCATGCTCACCAAAATCCAAAATGTTAAGGATTTTCTGCGAATGGCTAGTCCAATCAGACTCAATCCGGTTAACCAGCGTAAAGCCAGAAATGGTTTTCCGGTAAATGAGGTAATGTTTGCATAATGCCCCAGTGCCCAAGTTAAAACACACAAAGTAAGTAGCACAAGGCTAATAATGGTAAGGCGTTGCTTGTTGAAAAAAGCCATAGTATTCTTTCTGAATGAAGGCGAAAATAGCAGGAATTACCTAAAGTGGCTTCATTTGCAGAAATACTGTTTCACTTATCGCGTTTAATGTTGCATTTTTGCGCCTCAATTTTTAGCAGACTTCATCATGTCTAAACCCAATACTCCGAAAGGAACGCGCGATTTTGGCCCACTCGAAATGGGGCGCAGAAATTACATTTTCGATACCATTAAAAAGACTTTTCAACTATATGGTTTTGCGCCAATCGAAACTCCGGCCATGGAGCTTACCGAAACCCTGATGGGAAAATACGGTGAAGAAGGCGACAGGTTGATATTCCGAATTTTGAATTCCGGTGATTATGTGGATAATAAAGGGATTATTGAAAACGGATGGATGGATAAAAGTCTTAGAAGTGCTCTAAATGCTTTTAGTACTGATGGGAAGTGGAAGGCAATGCCATTTAATCAATTGGATTTATTGTCGTTTTTCTGGAATATTTTAAATAATCCTGAGTATGTTCCAACGGATAAGGGGCTAAGAGATTACTATGATATGCTGGATTCTAAATCATTAATAGCTGATGCAAAAATCAACTATGATCGATTCAAGAACGGATTCACTAATGAGATTGCCGAAAAGGCGCTGCGTTACGACCTTACCGTTCCTTTTGCGCGCTTTGTAGTACAGCACCAAAATGAGATTAGTTTTCCGTTTAAACGCTATCAAATTCAGCCGGTTTGGCGGGCAGACAGGCCGCAAAAAGGCCGCTACCGCGAGTTTTATCAGTGTGATGCCGATGTGGTAGGCAGCGATAGCTTGCTTTTTGAGGTAGATTTTATACAGATTTTTGCCATCGTGTTGGCCAATCTTCAAGTTCCGGGTTTTGCTATTAAAATAAATAACCGCAAGGTGTTGAGCGGCATTGCTGAGGTAATTGGCGAGAAAGACAAAATGGTAGATATAACCGTTGCCATCGACAAACTTGATAAAATTGGCAAAGAAGGTGTAAACAAAGAGTTAAACGAAAAAGGAGTAGCCGAAGCGGCCATTCAAAAACTACAACCACTTATTGATTTTACAGGCTCGAATACCGAGAAACTCTCATTCTTAAAAACATACTTGGAAGGGTCTGAAATTGGGCAAAAGGGTATTGAAGAACTGGAGTACATTTTTGCGAAGGTTGAAAAATTCAGTCCTGAATTATTGGTGGAAGGAGCTGAGCAAAATTTGGAACTTGACATCACTTTAGCTCGCGGATTGAATTATTACACTGGCGCCATTTTCGAAGTGAAAGCCAAAGGAGTTTCCATGGGTAGTATTTGTGGCGGTGGCCGCTACGATGACCTTACCGGAATTTTTGGTTTAAAAGGCATGAGTGGCGTGGGTATTTCATTTGGTGCAGACCGTATTTATGACGTATTGGAGGAGTTGAATTTGTTTCCAGAAACAGCCTCCACGGCCACTAAATTACTGGTAGTGCATTTTGGCGAAGCCGAAGCCGAGTTTGGTTTAGGTGTTGTTCACCAAGTGCGTAAAGCGGGCATTTCTGCCGAGTTGTATCCCGACCAAGTCAAGATGAAAAAGCAAATGACCTACGCCAACGATAAAAAAGTGCCATTTGTGGCTATTGTTGGTGGCGATGAATTGGCAGCCGGAAAAGTAATGTTGAAAAATATGCACAGCGGTGAGCAACAGCTGGTTACACAACAAGAATTAATAAAGGCCTTGGCCTAACTTCCCATTGCAAAGCACAAATTATGGTTTACGAAATCAGCCTTAAAGGAATTCAGATAAACGAAATACCTACGATTCTTCAGGGAAAAATCAAGATTGCAGAAGAAAGTATAAACGCAATTGTTAAATGCCGAACCTACCTGGACCAGAAAATGGCTGCGCAAAAAGAGCCCATTTATGGTATTAATACAGGTTTTGGGGCATTGTACAACAAAACTATTCCGAATGCCGATTTGGAACAACTGCAAGAAAATCTGGTCATGTCGCATGCCTGTGGTTTAGGTGATGAAGTTCCGCAAGAAATTGTAAAAATAATGCTGTTGCTTAAGGCACAAGGATTGTCCTATGGCCATTCTGGGGTAGAACTAAGTACGGTGCAGCAACTGGTCGATTTTTACAATCACGATATTTTGCCGGTGGTATACCAACAAGGCTCTTTAGGTGCCTCTGGCGATTTGGCTCCTTTGGCGCATCTTTCCATGGCTTTGAGTGGAAAAGGCGATGTATATTACAAAGGACAACGTACTTCTGCAAAAGCTGCCATGGAAAAAGCCGGTTTAAAAGCCATACGGCTAAAATCGAAGGAAGGCCTTGCTTTGCTAAACGGTACGCAGTTTATGAGCGCTTATGGTGTTTGGTGCCTGATAAAAGCCGAAAAACTATCGAATTGGGCTGATGCCATTGGCTCGCTTTCTTTAGAAGGTTACGATGGACGCATTGAACCATTTTACCACGGTTTGCATACCATTCGTGGGCATGCTGGACAATTGCAAACGGCTAACGCGATTAAAGGATATTTGGAAGGAAGTGAGATTGTAACACAGGCCAAAGCGCATGTACAAGACCCGTATTCATTTCGCTGTATGCCGCAGGTGCATGGTGCAAGCAAGGACTCGATAGCGTATGTGAAAAGCGTATTTCAAACCGAAATCAATTCCGTAACCGATAACCCCACCATTTTTCCTGACGAGGATTTAATTCTTTCTGGAGGTAATTTTCACGGCCAGCCCTTGGCTTTAACATTGGATTTTTTGGCAATGGCACTGGCCGAATTGGGTAACATTGCCGAAAGAAGGGTTTACCAGCTTATTGGTGGGAAACGTGGTTTGCCGCCATTTTTGGTGGCCGAACCGGGGTTAAATTCTGGTTTAATGATTCCGCAGTACACCGCAGCTTCTATCGTTAGTCAGAACAAGCAATTGTGCTCGCCGGCATCGGTCGATAGTATTGAAAGCAGCAACGGACAAGAAGACCACGTTTCGATGGGAGCCAATGCGGCTACCAAATGCTTTAAGGTGGTCGAGAATTTGGAGAAAATTCTGGCGGTTGAACTCTTGAATGCCTCACAGGCTATAGCGTTTAGACGGCCATTGAAAACCTCAGCTAAACTGGAAAAGCTATTGGCCAACTACCGTAAAATAGTTCCCTTTGTTACGGTTGACCGGTGGTTGCACGAGGATATGGTGAAATCGGTAAAGTTTCTTCAAACTGAACTCATTTAATCTAAATTCCGTCAATTAACTGACTGAAAAACCAGTAATTCAGTCAGTTAACTGACTGAATTACTAGTTTTTGAATTAAAATACTGATTATCAATAATTTGATAAAACAAAAAATCTCGTTCTAAAAAACGAGATTTTTTATTGAAGGTCATGTAAATCAAGCTTTTGAGCAAAAATCGAAATGATTTTCGGTGTTTATTACCGAGAAATGAACCGGACTATAGCCTTCGCGCCATTGCGGTGGAACTTTTGCCCTTCCTTTTGATATTTTAAACTCGTAAGCATATAAGGTGCCACCTCTTTCTTCTACCAAATCAATTTCTTGTTGATCGTAGGTTCTCCAGAAATAGTTGTTTACCGCCATTCCGCTGTATTGCTGAAATTTTAAGCGTTCTGCAAGAATATAGTTTTCCCAAAGCTGCCCCATATCATTTCGGTTTTCGGGCAGGTTAAAATTGGCAATTATGGCATTGCGAATACCGTTGTCGTAAAAATACCATTTCGGACTTTTAGAAACCTCTTTTCTTAGGTTTCGGCTAAAACCTTCTAACCGGTGAATAATAAACACTTTGGAAAACAAATCCAGGTAGCGTTCCACGGTGTTTTTACTCATTCCTAACTGTGTACCCAGTTCTTGGTAGGATAGTGTATTCCCAATTTGGAAAGCAACTAAACGGAGTAACTGCAACATTTTGTGCGAGTTTCTTACGTTTTCCAATTCCAGCAAATCCTTAAGCAAATAAGAGTTAACCATTTCACGCAGGTAGTCAACCTTTTCTGCTGCCAATGTAATGCCTATTAATTCTGGATAGGTGCCATAAATCATTCTGCTTCGCAAGGTTTCTTGCAACTGAATGGGGTTATATAGCTGAACCAATTCGGCTTCGGCAAGCGGATGTAAAACAAAGGTGTATTTACGTCCGGTAAGTGGTTCGCCAGCCTTGTTCACTAGGTCGAATGACGAAGAGCCTGAAATAATAATTTTTAGGCCGGGAATTTCATCGACCATCAACTTTAGTTTTTCGCCAATGTTCGATAGTTTTTGAGCTTCATCTATAACCAGCAGTTTATAATTGCCAATTATGCCTTTATAGTTTTCTACACTTCTTCGCTGCAATAGTTCTTCGGTGGCCATATCTTCTCCATTTAAAAAGAGATAGGGCTCATTCAATCTGCCTAACAACTGCTTTAATAATATGGTTTTTCCAACTCGCCGAGCACCAGTAAGAATAAGTACTTTATTGGGTTGTATCTTACCAATTAAGCGATCTTCAAGCTGTCGAGTTACTATAGTCGCGCCCATTTTTAGTCAATTTTATGACTGAATTTGTACTAAAACAGTCAATTTATTGACGCAATTTATAAAAATTCAGTCAGTTAACTGACTGAATTACGTATTTTTTAATTAAGACACTGAAATTCAACATGTTACAAAATAAAAAAATCAACAATCAATCAGTTTAATTAATTCATTATCAGTTACTTGTGTGAAAAACACGTAATGGACAAAAAGAAAAAAAGCCCGGCTTGGAATATGCCGGGCTTGAAAAGAAATAGGGGGTTAGTTATTTTGCGAAGCTGAACAAGCGGTTCCAACGGATACCGGTTTCCGAGTCTTTGCTAAACCAAATGAAAACGGCCTTGCCTACAATGTGGTCTTCCGGAACAAATCCCCAAAAACGGCTGTCGGCACTGCGGTGGCGGTTGTCGCCCATCATCCAGTAGTAATTTTGTTTAAAAGTGTAGCTGGTTGCGGGAGTTCCATTAATTACAATAGCACCATTTACCACTTCTAGTTTATTGTGCTCGTAATCGCGGATGGCTTTTTCGTACAAAGGTAAGTTTGCCATAGAAATTGCAATTTTTTCACCAGCTTGTGGAATATGAATGGGGCCATAAAAATCCTCACTCCAATCGAAATTTCGGTGGTTGGGGAAGGTTTGTAAACCTTTGTCCAAATAAAATCCTTTTGGAGTAACCGCACGTTCAATAAACGAAACAATACCCGAGGCTTTTAATCTTTCCGCCGTGCTAGCTTCCATAGCTACATTAAACACATCTTGCTGCGCAGTTCCCTGAAAGTCATTAACAGAAATGTTGTACTGTGCTTTTAAAGTTTCTGGGTTTACCGGGCCTGAAAATTGCAAATTGTAGCCATATTGCATGTGTTCAGGCGTTTCAGCCTTTTTACCATTAATGTAAACTACACCGCTTTTTACTTCCAGATTTTCGCCAGGTAAGCCAACGCAAGATTTAATGTAATTCTCCTTTTTGTCATTGGGTCTAACCACATATTTCTGGTTTTCCAACATGTACTTTTTGGCTTGGTTGAATTGTTCTTCCGTAAAATTCCCACCAAACACCTGTGCAGCTCTATCTCTCGCACATTGATTGAATCCTTGAACCTGATTATCAACCAAAATGGTGTCACCATCGGGGAAATTGAAAACAACAGGGTCAAACCGCTTTACGTCACCAAAACCGGGCAAACGGAAATAAGGCAATTGCAACCACTCTAAATAGGCTGGAGTAGCAGTTGTAAAAGGTAAGGTATGATGCACAAACGGCATGGCAACCGGCGTTTCTGGCAGTTTTGGTCCATAAGAAACTTTGCTTACAAACAAATAATCGCCTACCAACAGGGTTTTCTCCATAGATGGTGTGGGAATGGTATAGGCTTCGAAAAAGAATGACCGTATGATGCTAGCCGCCACCACTGCAAATACAATGGCATGACCCCATTCGCGCGCAAAGCCCTTTTTGTGGCCTTTTGCCGCTTCCACTTTCCAATCAATTGGCCCAACATAGTTTAGGTCTTCACTAAAAGCAAGCTTAGGAAGAAAAATCATGGGGATAAATACGGCTTGAAATGCTTCTCCTGTGGTTCTTTTGTCAAAACTACTTGCCGTTTGAACATGAAAAACACCAAGCATTACCAAGTTTACTCCTGGGATAAGTAGTAAAATTGCCCACCACCATGGCGCCTTAATAACTTTGGTCCAAATAAACCAATTGAAAACTGGGATATAACCTTTCCAGGAATCAAGGCCTGCCTTTTCAAACAACTTAGGCAAGGCAATACACTGAGCAAGAATTACGGTGAGAAAAACGATATATGAAATCATTGTTTGCGATTAAATTTTGTCTGATTATTGATTTAACAGGTCTTTCATAGTGTATACACCAGTTTTGCCTTTCATAAATTCTGCAGCTAGTACGGCTCCTTCTGCAAAACCTTTGCGGTTAAATGCGGTGTGCGTAATTTCTATACTGTCGACCATCGAAGTATAACTTACGGTATGGGTACCCGGAACATTTTCGATGCGTTTTGAAATGATACTGAGTTCCTCTGGATTTTGGGTTTCTGCATTTATCCAAGCAGCTTTATCGTCAAGTTTGTCGATGATTTGGTCGGCTAATGAAATGCCTGTACCGCTTGGTGAATCGAGCTTTTGGGTATGATGAATTTCCTCAATTTTCACCGCGTATTCCAAATGATTGTTCATCAGTTTGGCCAATTTTTTATTGAGTTGAAAAAACAAGTTTACACCCAAGCTGAAATTGGTGGCGTGAAACAAGCCGCCTTTCCATTTTTTGCAAGCCTTCTTAATGGCATCAAATTCATCGTACCAGCCAGTCGTACCCACAACAACCGGTATATTGTGTTCGAAACAAGCGTAAATGTGATCGATGGCCAAATCGGGCGTTGAAAACTCAATCGCAACATCAGCCGTTTCTAGTAATTCTTCATCAAGCTTATTCTTACTATCGAAACGGGCTACAATTTCATGGTTACGTAACACAGCAGCCTCTTCAATGGCTTTGCCCATTTTACCGTATCCAATAAGTGCAATTTTCATAGGGGTCGAAATTAGAAATTCATGGTTAGCCTTAATCCGTAACTGGGTTGAGTGGATAAAGGTTGGTATGGTTGGACATTCATCGATATATCCTCACTTACGTTAAAGTAAAAAAGGTGTGCCCCAACCGAGGCATCAACAATATTAAGCAGGTAAAAAATGGCAACACAGGCGTAAGATAAATCCCTGTTTCGTCTAAAAAGGTCGGTACGGCGTTGCAAATCCCCTAAGGTGTAGTTGCTAAATTGAGGGAGTTCATTACCTACTATAGTGTCGGCAGCTAAAATGTAACCTCTTTTCGCTTCATTAAAACTCTTTAAACTACTTACAAGCTGAGATGCAGAAATACCAATGGCTCCCCAAACGATTGGTACTTTCCAGTATTGCTTATTGTAAATTTGGCCTGCGCCCGGCAAAATGGCCGAAAGTATAGAGGCTTTTTTGGGAGAGTGCAATTTTTGCACATTCACTGAATCGGGAATGATGCTGGCAACTAGCACCGTATCGCTGGTAGCGGGTTGGGCAAACAATAAACCACACCAAAGCATTAACCCCATCGTTACCAATGGGGTTGAAAAGTTCAATTTTATCAATTTTGTAAAAAATGGTCGGAAATTAGCCATGTAATAAAGCTACCAGTCGCTGTAAATCGTCTTCGTCTTTAAACGACAGAATTATTTTCCCAGTGCCTTTGTCAGAACATTTAATGGCTACTTTTTTACCATAACGTGTTCTTAAATCTTCGTGTACTTTTTGATGGAAAGGAGTTAATTCGGTAGGTTTTATGCGGGGAATAATTACTTTTTCCACACCCAGTTCGCCATTTTCGCCACCTTCGGTTTCCAAAGTAATCGATTCGGGGTCTTTCACCCATTCTTCAACTGCTCTTACCGAAAGGTCGTCACGTAAAATTAATTCCAGCAAGAGGTGTTGCTTTTCGGGATCGGTTAGCGACAGCAAGGCACGGGCATGACCCATAGAAATTTTACGCGCAATAATGGCGGCTTGCACAGCCTCTGGCAAACGAAGTAAACGTAAGAAATTGGCCACGTTCGAACGGCTTTTCCCCATTTTCTCGGCCAACTGTTCTTGCGTTAGTTTGCACTCGTCAATTAGTCTTTGGTACGAAAGCGCAACTTCAATGGCATCAAGGTCTTGGCGTTGTACGTTTTCTACAATGGCCATTTCCAGCATGCTCTGGTCGTTGGCAATGCGTATGTAGGCAGGAATTTCAACTAAACCGGCCAGTTGCGATGCGCGGTAACGGCGTTCACCAGAAATAAGTTGGTACTTGTCGGGCGCAATTTTCCGAACGGTAACGGGTTGAATAATACCCAGTTGCTTAATGCTTTCGCAAAGTTCGTTCAGCGCTTCTTGCTCAAAAGTAGTACGCGGTTGAAACGGGTTGGTTTCAATTTGGCTAAGTTTTATGGTAGCCACCGAACCAACGGTTGTGTTTTCGGTATCTCGTCCGTAACGGGTGGTAATGTCGGTAGCGGTATCCGAAAGAAGTGCGCTAAGGCCTCTTCCTAATGCCGGACGTTTTTGTTGCTTGTTGTTCGTGCTCATTCTTCGTCTTCAGTAACAATGGTTTTTTGCTCGGCAGCCATACTGGTTAAGCCGTTTTTCTGCAATATCTCTCTCGCTAAATTCAAATAATTAATGGTGCCTTTTCCACTGGCATCGTGCATTACAATGGTTTCGCCAAAACTTGGTGCTTCACCCAATTTGGTGTTTCGGTGAATGATGGTGTCGAAAACCAATTGTTGGAAATGCGTTTTTACCTCTTCAACCACCTGGTTACTTAGCCGCAAACGGCTGTCGTACATGGTAAGCAGGATTCCTTCAATTTCTAGTTCAGGATTTAGGCGGCTTTGAACAATTTTTACGGTGTTCAATAATTTACCCAAACCTTCTAATGCAAAATATTCACACTGAACCGGAATAATAACCGAATCGGAGGCGGTAAGCGCATTCAGGGTAATTAATCCCAATGATGGCGAACAGTCGATGATAATGAAGTCGTATTTGCTTTTGAGCTTTTCCATGCTCATTTTCATCATCATTTCCCGGTTGGGCATGTTTACCATCTCAATTTCGGCACCTACCAGATCGATATGAGCAGGTAAAATGTGCAAATTGGGGTTGTTGGTTTCCAGAATAATGTCTTCCGGATTTATATCGTTTACCAGGCATTCGTAAATGCTGGTTTTAATATTTTTAGGGTCGAAACCTACACCACTCGTAGCATTTGCCTGAGGATCGGCATCGATAATAAGGGTTTTAAACTCTAAAACACCTAAACATGCGCTAAGATTGATAGCAGAAGTGGTTTTGCCAACTCCGCCTTTTTGGTTTACAATCGAAATAATTTTTCCCATTACAGTTCTATCGTTTGGCCGGGTTTTAACAGGGTTAGTTTTTTGTTGCCTTTATCAAAAACACTTTGTGCAACAGTGGTATCAATGGTTAAATCTGGAAATGCATTAAAATGCATCCCAATAATGTGGCCGCAATTTAGCCAATTTGAGGCAATAAGTGCATCTTCTGCATCCATTACCACTTTGCCCGAAATAGGCAGAAATGCGAGGGTTGGTGGCCAGTGACGGCCAATAAACTCTAGGTATGGTCCTAAACCTGTATCGCCTGCAAAATAAAGGCGATGTCCATCACATTCAATTAAATACCCTCCTGGATTTCCGCCGGGCAAACCATCGGGAAGGGTAGACGAGTGGTACGATGCCGTCATCCGTAATCTTCCAAAAGGAAAATCCATTTTAGCCCCCAGGTTCATTTTAATAACCTTGTAGTTGCCTTTTTTTAACATCCACGAGCCTATTTCGTAGTTTGAAATTAGCGTTGCGCCTTTTTCTTTTAGGAAAAATTCGGCATCTAAAATGTGGTCGTAATGGGCGTGACTAACCAAAACATAATCGGGTTTAATGGCCAGCCAGGGCAAATCTTTTGCGAGCGGATTGGCGCTAAGAAACGGGTCGAAAAGCAAGGTTTTTTCGCCAATTTCTATAACAAAACATGAGTGCCCGTAGTATGTAATGCGCATTTTAAACAAGCCGGTTTTCACCAATTTTTTTGGACGACAAAGGTAATCAGAACGGGCTTTGAAGTTTCGAAAAATTGTGAACAGTTTGCTTTCTCAAACCATGAACCGTCGACTTCAGTATGTTGCTCCCTTCACGCGGCTTGGTTTTACGCTTTAATAAACTCTTGGAAAGGCAAAATCATCTTGTTTTACCGACGGTTTAAAGAAACAGCGAAAACTTTGTTTACTTCGCACCTACAAACAATCCTTAGATGAAAGCAGAACTTTTTAATGCAATTGGTGACGAGTTGTCGCGTGGTATTTCAATATACATCGCCATCGCTTCGGTATTGGCTATTCTGGCTATTGTTTTCTTGCAATCATCGCTCGATAAAATTTTCGATTTTACCGGAAACTCCTCTTGGTTAAAAGATCATTTTTCAGGTAGTCCGCTAGGGTCGATGGTGCCCGCCATGCTAGTTGTAATAACTGTTTTCGAAGCATTGGCTGGTTTGTTCTGCGCCTTGGGTTTTTTCCAGTTGTTCTTTTTAGATGACCTTTCGTTTGGCGTTTTGGGCCTTACTTTTAGCTCTATTTCCTTGCTGGCATTAATGTTCGGTCAGCGAATAGCCAAAGATTACGCCGGTGCAGGTGGCCTAGTGCCTTACTTTATTGTGGTAATGATGGGCTTTATTATGATCTATACCATATAAGTTACGGGTTTCCGGGTTGCGGGTTGCGAGTTTCGTGTTTATCGGAGTAAGCCACTTTCTTCCAATTCCTGTTTGTAATCGAACTGTAAATCTTCGTGCATTTTACCGATTACAGTCTCAATTTTTTTGATTTGGCGGTCGTATAGATTTTCCAATACAGGATAGCGCTTTATAGAAATTCCGCAGCTGTTCAGGTTTCGGCAAAAGTGCATTAATACTTCAACTTCTGTGCTGGGTAACCCGGAGTACTTGATGTATTTGGTGGCTATTCTAAGCGCTTTTCGAATTGTTTTTTTCGCCAAATAGGGGTGGTAAGTATTCATTTCACCAAAAATGGCATCAACCTCGGTATTTACTTTTTCTATGTATTGTCTTTCATTTTGACAATCAAACAGCAAATAGGCGAGTAGCTCTTTGTTTTCTTTTTTATACTTGGCTAGGCGCAGACACAGGTTCATCAAATCCGGATTGGACAGATGAGTTAATTCCTTTTTTAGTTGAGCTAAAGTTGCCATGGTCTACAAAAGTAATCGCATCTTTTTGGCAAGCACCTTCTTCCCATTAAAAATTGGCGTTAGGTCTTGCCCTTCTAAAAACTGAAAACCCAGTTTAAGATAACAGTTAATGGCTTGCTGGTTGGTGTCTATTACGTATAATTCTACTGCAGGGCAGTTAAATCGGGCAACACAACGGTTGGTTAAGGCGGTAATAAACTTTTTCCCAAAACCAAGTCCACGTTTTTCTGGCTTAACTATCAGTCTTCCAAGCCGAGGTATTCCGGTTTCTTGCGGTATAATTTCGCCAAAGGCAACAGGTTCGTCGTTTTCAGTTCCAAAATAATATTCCCTGTCGGGGAAATGGCTAATGTGCTGGTCGAGTTGTTCTTTGGTCAATGGAAAATTAAAATCGGTTCCGGCAAATAGCAACAATGCATCGGCATTGGGTACCCAAGAGTTTAGGATTTCAAATTGATTGCTATGATAGTTGATTAATACCATGGTTTTGATAATTTTTTCCCGCAGATTTCGCAAATTTCCGCAGAGCATTAATCCACCCATTTCTGCGTTAATCTGCGAAATCTGCGGGACATTTTTTAAAATTATTGGATCGGTCTCATTTATAACCAGTTCAATCAAATCATTTTAATCATCTTAATCTGTGTAATCATTTTTTCGAAAAAACATTGAAAGCAAAATAACCATCCCACAACCTAATACATTGTACCACAGGAAACTAATTTGACTAATTCCTTCCAGAACTGAAACAATTACTGTGTGCAAATCTTGGCGGTAATTGCTTAAAATATTGGATGAAAAAAAGCACAGTAAAACCACCAATTCGGCAATAATGGCTGCGTAAAACACACCATGTCCGCCAATCTTTTTAAAATAAAAGGCAACTAAAAATATACCCAAAACGGTTCCGTAAAACAAAGAACCAAGAATGTTTACGGCCTCAATAAGGTTGTCGAAAAGGGAAGAGATAATGGCGAAAAATATGGCCAATAACCCCCAGAGTACCGTGAACCATTTCGAGCCGAGAACCAGTTGAGCCTCGGTTTTTTTGTCGTTTTCTTTCCACCTGAAAATATCGACAACGGTTGTCGATGCCAAGGCGTTAATTTCTGACGAAGTAGACGACATAGCCGCGCAAAAAATTACAGCCAGCAACAAACCAATTATGCCATGGGGCATATGGTTAAGGACAAACGTTAAGAAAACGTAGTCGGTGTCTTTGGTCTCGGCGGTTGGAGTTGCTTTTTTTATGGTTTGTTTTACTTCATCGCGTAACAAATCTTCTTTTTTGGAAATAGACTTCATTTCGGCTTGCGAAACCGAAGTTTGCGAGGGGTTGTCATTTTTAATACCGCTTACCAAACCGGCTAAGGCTACCGATTTTTCTGCCTGAATATCTTGGTAGGATCGTTGGTGAACAGTAAGACTGTCAATATAAATTGTGTTTTCTGCTTGGTGGTACGCCGACTCGTTAAAGAAAATAGGAGCCGGGTTAAACAGGTAAAAAACATACACCATGATGCCGCAAAGCAAAATGCCAAACTGCATAGGTATTTTAACCAATCCATTAAACAATAAACCCAGTCGGCTTTCGGTAAGTGATGAACCGCTGATGTAACGAGCCACCTGACTTTGATCGGTGCCGAAATAAGCCAGGGCAAGGAAAAGTCCGCCGGTAATTCCCGACCAGAAATTGTAGCGGTCGTTCAGGTTAAAACTAAAATCGACCACGTTCATTCGGCCCATTTTACCTGCAATTTTCATGCTGTCGACAAAACCCACATTTGCGGGCAGCAGGTTAAGAATTACGGTAAAGGCAATGGCCATGCCTACCAAAATAACAATCATTTGTTGTTTTTGGGTTTGGTTTACCGCCTCGCTCCCCCCGCCAACGGTATAGGCAATAACCAGCAGTCCGTTAAAAACAATGGTAAGGTTTAGGTCCCAACCAAGAATGGTAGACAAAATAATGGCTGGGGCGTAAATGGTAATTCCGGCCGCTAAGCCCCGCTGAACCAGAAAAAGAAGTGCGGCCAAGGTTCTGGTTTTTCTATCGAAACGGTTTTCTAAAAACTCGTAAGCCGTATAAACATTAAGGCCAATGTACTTGGGTAAAAAGGTTACGCACAAAATAACCATGGCCAGTGGTAGGCCAAAATAAAACTGCACAAAGCGCATCCCGTCTTCAAACGCTTGTCCGGGAGTAGACATAAAGGTAATGGCACTGGCTTGGGTAGCCATTACCGAGAGGCCAATCGTCCACCAGGGCATGGTTTTGGTGCCTTTAAAATAGCCGCCAAGGTCTTTTTGCCCGCGGGTTTTAATAATGCCGTAAACCGCAATAAACGCAAGGGTGCCGAGCAATACCAGCCAGTCTAACCAATTCATTTTAAACTAGCGGTTAAAAACGAGAATAGAACAATTAAAAAAGCAAGAAAACCAATAACCAAGAGGTATAGCTTGTTCCAGGATTTAAGTATTGGTGGTTTGTTCTCGCTCATAAGCAGTTGCTGTTGCTCAAAAATAGGGTTTATGGGTTAAGAAACGGGCTAAAAGCAAAAAGTCCCGCCGAGGTAGGACTTTTAAAAAATTGGAATTGTGTAATTACTGTTTTTTGTAAATCAAGTCGTAAGCCCGAGCCGCGGTTGTATCGGATTCACCCATAAGGTGTTGAACCGCTTCTGGCAGTGTTCTTTCACCAATATTTATATCCGCATCATCACGACCAAATTCATTTTTTGTAACAGAATAACATCGGTTAAGTATTAATGCGGTGGCGGTTTGCCGGAAGTAGACCAGTCCATTTAAAGTTAGAAAATCACCAGACTTAAAATAAATCCCAGTGTCTGCCAGCGTTTCGTATTTCACAATGAATTGACTACCGTTTATTAGGGTAATTGTCATCCCATCGTATAAATTGAATTGGTTCTGAAGGTAGGGGGCAAAATTAACCAACTCATCGTCGGTTGCGGATGGGTGATTTGGCGCATTAATTTCTTGGATTTTGCTGAAAACGCGAATTGGCGCGGTACCACTTGCAGATTCGAATTTGTAGGCAATCGGATAACCAAAATTCATGTTCGTTTTTCCTGCCGGTTTGTCTTTTTTGCAGCCGGTAAATAAAATAATTGCAGCAATTAAGGTGAAAAGGATTGTTCTCATTTGTGAGGATTTTTAGGATTAAACTAGTTCAAATATAATTTTTTTAAAGAGCAATTGGTTAATTGTTATTAATATCGGATAGACGAATTACTTGCTATATCCGATATTAATAAAATTCGTCAGTAAGCGATATGCTCCGGCATTTCCGGCGGGCAATTGTCTGAAAAAAGCCAAACCAGTATAGAAGTATTGCCCTTTGCCAAATTTGGCATATAAGGTGCTCCCTTGTTGTGTTTTTTCGCCGGGGTCGTTCATTTCGAATAGCGGAACAAAAGTGCTGTCCCATTCTGCCGCGAAGTAAATTCCACGCTCTTGCACCCAATTGTTGAAATCGGTAGCCGTAATTTTATTCGGTTGATTTAATCCTGTAAACGCAGGGTTTAGGATTTTAACCTCGGCTTCTTCCTTGGTAACCCGTTCTCGTCCCAAGGTGAGTTTTAGCGGAGCAATGCTCGATTTTACGGTGCCTAAAAAGTTGTTGGTTTGGTATTGCACAATGTAGGTTCCGCCATTTTCAACATATTTATTCAAAATGGGTTGGTACAAGGCCATTTTCTCATTGGTATTGTAAGCACGAATGCCGCAAATAATGGCTTTGTAAACCGATAAATCGCTGGTTAGCAAGTCTTGTTCCGTTAGGTTTTTTACCGAAAATCCAATATTAGTTAGGCATTCGACAACTTCATCACCCGCACCGGGAATGTAGCCAATCAAACCAGTGTTGCCGGCAATTTTTAGCGGACAAATCGTTACAACTGCCGCTGGAAACCAAGCTTGGTTATAGATGTGAGGATATTTTACCTCGCTTTTGGTGTAGCTGTAACTAACGCCGTTTACCATGGCTTCAAGACTGAGAACACCACTGGGCAAATCGTTGTTTTTAACCGAGCGAAGACTTACTGTTAGCTTTACTTTTTCGCCAGCCTTGTTAATGCGAATTTCCTTTTCAGTCCAGCTGGCAGACACACCTTTTGGTAAATTTAATTTCACCGTAACAATCGCGCTGTCAGTCATTCCCTGAACCGAGAAGCTGAATTCTTTTTCGGGAGCATTTACCCACATTAATGCATTTTTTGGCAATTCGAAAACCACCGGCGGACTTACCACCAAAGGTTGATATACCTCGCCAACGGAGGGGTCAATCTCTTTGTGCCAAATGGGTTTATTTACTTCTAGCATTGTTCCGGCAATGTTCAAGTAAAAAGTAGCAGTAGTAGCGGGTTCGTTTTCGGGCCAATCTACTTTTTGCGAATCCTTTGGTTCGTAGGTTCCTTTTTGCTCGGGCATGGCCAGCCAATAGGGTTGAGAAAGGGGAAGGTTGGTAGGCACGGTAGTAGCGCGTTTTGCACTAAAAAACTGGTTATTAACCAATGGTTTATTAAAAACAGTGTCAACCACGCCGTTTAATGCTACTTTGTCTAATAAAAAGGAGGTATTCGAACGGTTGATGGCCTCTATATTAACCTCTAGTTTTGCTCCCGGATTTATTGTAGACGCAGCGGTGTGTGCATCCAGAAAAACGCCACAACAGGCAAGGATTATTTCGTCAATTTCGGCCAATTTAAGTTTGCGCCAATGCTCATCTTTTAGTTGAAATATTTGCTGGCGTATTGCTAGCAATTCCGAGACAATTTTTTCGGGTTGCGTAGGGTCAAATTGCTTGCGAATGGCGGTAATTTTTGTGCCAATGCCGCTGCCACCCTCAATTCGGTTCCAGCTCAGGTCAAGGTTTTCGAGAATGTCTGTGGTTATGCTATCGCCTAATATGTTTTTTACAAACTCGGGTACTTCGCCTCGCGCCAATCGCGAACCAAAACCTTGGCAACGGTGTTTAGAACGTGCTATGGCGGCCATTTCACCATAACTTATGCCCAGTAAAGGGTTGTAGGCTCCGGCATCCACTTTAATTTCTCCGGGATATTGCTCTCCGGGCTTGCGATTCCAGCTAAAGCTGTTCCACAAAACCCGTTTAACCTGCCAGGTTTTAACGTAGTTCAGTTGCTCGGGAAATGCCGTTGGGTCGGCGGCCAGTTTATAGGCTTCGTTGGCCAAAATAGCCGAAGCGGTATGGTGCCCGTGGCCACCCTCGCCGGTAGTGGGGAAGCGGCAGATTACAACATCGGGTCTGAATTTGCGTATCACCCAAACCACATCGGCCAATAGAACTTCTTTGCCCCATATTTCGAACGATTCTTCCGGGTTTTTGCTGTAGCCAAAATCTTTAGCACGGGTAAAAAACTGCTCACCACCATCTACTTTTCTGGCTTCCAGCAATTCTTGCGTACGCAATAAACCCAATTCTTCGCCTTGCTCGGTGCCAATCAGGTTTTGTCCGCCATCGCCCCGGGTAAGCGATAAGTAGCCGGTGCGTACTTTTCGTTCGTTTGCCAACCAGCCAATTAGCCTAGTATTTTCATCATCGGGGTGCGCAGCCAGGTATAGTACCGAGCCAACGGTATTTAGCTTTTCTAGCGCCAAGGCTATGTCGGCACTGGTTTTTAGTTGGCGTTGCGGAAAACGGGGTTGGGCAAAGGTTGAGCAGCATAAAATGCAAAAAGAAAGTAGACAAGTAACGACATTTTTCATAGGGCAACCAAGATACATAAAGCTCGGTGCTCAAACTGGTTGTAATGTTAATTTCTTCAATTAAGCAGAATTTTTTGGCTCCATCCTGAATTGCGCAAACGGATAAAATAAAGGCCGTTTTTTTCTACATTGAGGTAAACTTCCTTAGCGTTGATTGCCCTTGTGAGAATGGGGTGCCCAAGTTCGTCATACACACTAATTTCATCATTAACGACACGGTTGAATAGTACTTTAAAACCAGTCGATGCGGGGTTAGGAAATATTACCGCTGATGTAGGTAATATTTCCGTTTTGATGAAGCCGGTGGCCGCTGACTCAAAGGGTTTCACCAAAACCCAGCTTTTATTATTGAGGGTGCCGACCACATAGAAAAGCGAGTCGGTAAGCCAACCAGAATTGGCGATTTTTAGCTCACCTAGTTTAGGTATAACCAATTCCTGAATAAGATTTCCCTGAAAGTCATATGCTTTTATTTGAAGAAATGTGGTATCGCCTGTCGTGGTCTGGTAAATGAATCGAATAGTGTTTTTAATCAGTTGTGCCGACCGGCCATGTGGGTTTGGAAATGACTGGAAGCCAATCGAGTCTCCAGCTGCATTAAGCAATAACACATAGTACCCAGTTGGGTATTGATCGAAACCTGCGGCAAACGTATTGTCATTCACTTTCTCGAGCCATTCCGGATAAGCTATCGGAAGATGAAGTTTTTCATAATGCTCAATATTTCTAGCACCATCCAATACCACGCTAGCAAAAGTGGCGAGGTCATTTTCTTGGTGGTAGGTACAAAGTGTAAGAATATAGTTAGGTATTGAAATGGATTGATTTACTGCTGTAATGCCATTTTTTGAGTAGTCCTTTGTGAAATATATTTCTCCGGTCTCGGCATTTGATTTTTTTACCAGTCCCGAATCTGAACGAGTACCTGTTTGCAGAAAGGCTCCGTCGGGCAAGAAGCAATGGCTTAAAACATTGGTGTAGCAATCGGGAGTGAATACGGTGTCGAAAACGCAACTGTCGTTAGCATCATAAATCCGGTGGAAGCCATCCCAGACCTGAATACCCTCACTCTCAGGCAATTGAACTCTTTTATCAACCGTTCCGGCCAACATTAACCGATTTTCAGTTAACGGATAGTATTTAAAGTTTTGGAAGTAGCATATGTCTATACCCTCTCGAAGAAAATGTTGACTGGTTTCCTCCAGATCTTTGTTGGTTACAACAATGTGTTCGGCTGCATTACCCTGACGGGAGGTATAAACGCGGAGGAAATACCCGTTATTAGTGGGGTAACCGTCAACGCCTTGTCCATAGGAATAGTATTCAAAATCAAATTCTCGCTTCTTAAGTATTAACCCATAATCATTCAATACCATGAGGTATGGATTGCCAAAATAAATGCGCGCCCCGTCGAGGCCATCCGTACCGGAGATTAAAAAATTCCCATCTTCAAGTCGAATTAAGCTGCGGGCTTCGGAATTATTTCCCCCATAAAAAGTAGTGTCGATATTCTGACAAAAGGTGGAGAGTCCAAAAAGTAAAAATACTATGAGGCCAAGAGTTTTTAACATGTGGAACATATCGTGAATGTTAAAGTTAGTAAACCCTCACTCACCTCGCCATCGAAATCTTGTATTTCTTGCCTTTTATCTTTTGGTCTTTAATTAGCTCAAGCATTTTCTTGGCCTTGGTTCTTTTTACGGCGGCATAAATAAAGAAGTCTTTTACTTCAATTAGGCCGAGGTCGTCTTTTTCCAGCTGTCCAATTTTTGACAAGAAACCAACCACATCAATTTTGTTCAGTTTGTCTTTTTTTCCACCGCCAATAAACAACGTAAGCCATTGTGGTTGTGGTGGGTTTGGTTTTCCGGCCACCAACTCCATTACAGGGGTGTTTTCGGGAACATATTCAGGTCTGGCTTCGTCTGGAGCTAAAATGAGGTAGGCTGTTCCCTCTGCTTCAACCCTTGCTGTTCGGCCATTTCGGTGAATAAAGGCATCTTCTTTTGGCGGAAGCTGGTAATGAATAACGTGTTTAATTTCAGGAATATCGAGTCCGCGGGCGGCAAGGTCGGTGGTGAGTAAAATCTGGGTACTTCCGTTTCTAAATTTGCACAGAATGCGTTCGCGATCAACTTGTTCTAGGCCACCATGAAAAAACTCGCTGGCCACTTGTTGCTCGGCCAAAAAACCACTTATTCGCTCCACAGCCTCGCGGTGGTTGCAAAAAACAATGGTTGGGGCAGCGCTCAGGTTGCACAACAACTGATGAAAACTGTACAGTTTATCGGCTTGGCGCGAATGGACAATTTTTAATTCAAGCCCCTTAACCGGTTGGTCGGAAAGGAAGTTGAGCTTGTGCGGATTTTCCATGCCCAGAAATTTCGGGAGCTCTTTTAAATCGGTGGCCGAGGTTAAAGTCCGTTTTTTTAGCCGAGGCAAATGCGCAATGATGTAGGCCATTTCCTCGTGAAAACCCAGCTCCAGACTTTTGTCAAACTCATCAAGAATTAAATGTTCGATGGTTGAAGTGTCAATGTTTTCGCGCGAAATATGGTCGGCAATGCGGCCCGGTGTGCCAATAACCACAGAAGCCGGATGGAGTAAACTGTTTCGCTCAATTTTAGTAGAGTGCCCGCCGTAAAAAGTACTCACCTTAAAACCGGATTTTAGGTTTCTGAAAACCTCTTCAATTTGCAAAGCCAGCTCTCTCGATGGAACCACGATCAAGGCTTGAATTTCGTTAGGTTTTGGATTAATATTTTCCAGCAATGGAAGCAAGAAACCTAGGGTTTTTCCACTTCCGGTAGCCGACAGTAGAATTATATTATCGTGATTTGTGGCGGCTTTAAGTGCAGTTTCCTGCATGGGGTTTAACTGCTTAATGCCAAGGTTGTTTAAAGCTTGTATTACCGAAAAGGTTTGTGGTTCCATGGTGGCAAAGGTATCTTTTCCCTGTCATCATCTTCCTTTTGAACCGCACGGGTGATGGAAAACCAAAACGCCCCGCAAAAATCCTTTCTCCAAAAAAGAAATTATTCCAATTTCTTTTTAACCTCGAGATACAATGTATCCGAATTTAACCCTGTAAAAATCCCATAACCATTGACAATACTTGTAGATGGATTTGTTAAATTTTGCGAGCTGGTGCTATTCTCATCGTACAATGATGCGTAATCAGGCAATACATGATATAAAACTATTCGATGCGTTCCAAAGTACTGAAATTCCATTGATCTAATTTCCGTTGAAGAAGCGTTTGTGGGTGATTTTCTAAATCTGTTTCCGGGGGGTGCATTTCCTCCAAAATCGCGTATTGGCTCTAAAGTGGTTTCTATGTTTTCGATAAGAACGAGATAATAAGAGCCGTCTGAATTGTTCCAAGTAAGATTCACAGGATTGGGTTGCGAGCCCATATTTGGAGGGCCTGCCGATGTGTCAATTTTTTCAAGCTCAATTTCAGTAACTGATTCTGTAAAGTTCTGTGGCATTTCTGGAACTTTGGTATATGCAGAAACATTCTTACCATTAAAACTAAATGAAAGGTCATAAAAATCATTTTCGGCAACAATCAACGAGCTATCAATGTATTTTCCATCACCCAAAGCTTTTAATGTATAATTCACGTTGTTACGAGTAACAATTATAGTAAGATGGTTTATGTCATCGGAGGAATAAGAAACCACAGAGGAAAATGGTATTTGTCTGGTCACCTTTATATTTAGGTAATCGCCTGGTGAAAGGTACGATTCAATAATTGGTGAATCCGTAAACTCTTTGTTTTCTTCTTTTTTACATCCTGCAATGGCAAGAATTAAGATTGAAATAATTGACAACCCGAGAATGCGTGATAAGATTTTTGTTTCCATACGACCTTGAAAATATTATGGCTCGATTTTTACGATTGTATTTGTAGTTTTTTTCTTGTTCTTTTTTGTCTAGGTCAAGAGCAATTTCAATGCCTTCATTGTTTGTATTTTCACAGAACCTTTGATTAAAAGATCTGTCCTTAACCGGTATAAAAGCAATGAGTTTATCTCTTGTGAGTGGTCTTGGTCTTGTGAGATTCTTTGGGAAATAATGTTTATTTCACATTACCTGAGTTTTAGTGATAGTGTGATATTAGGTGTTATTCCAAGATAATTCACATTCGTTTCTATGATAGATCCGCTTTCAATGGTATATTGCTTGTACCAAACATTTTTTCTATCATATATGTTAAATATTGAAAAACCGAGATATCCGATTTCTCTTCTTTTTTTATCTCCTTTTTCCCCTCGGAGTAATTTATAGTTTGCAGAAATATCACATCTATGATAATCCGGCAGGCGTAGGCCATTTTTCGAGGTAACAGTGAAATAATCTGAAGACGAACCATCTAGAAGTGTCACGCTATACGCCCCAGAAGGTGCTGTGTAAGGCCTTCCGGTTGCATAAATCCAGGTTGCCGAAAAATCCCAACGTTTCCATTTATAAAGTGCTACTGTTTTAAATTCGTGGGTTACATCTTGGTTGGCTGGATAATAAATATCAGAATATACATTGAAATGATTGCGTGCTTCCCCCAAAGTGTAACTTACCCATCCGTTAAAGTTGCCTGATTTTTTCTGCGCTAAAAATTCTATTCCTTTTGAATATCCATATCCGCTAAAAAAATTCTCGTTGTAATCTACTTTGAATGGACTTGCATTAATGCGAAGAGAATACTCTGTTAAATTATCTATCTTTTTATAATATCCTTCGGCACTAAACAGGTAGCTGTTTGTTTCATAAGATAATCCGGCTATGTAATGAATGGACGAACTTATGGGAACTTTATTTCCATCAGATAGTAACCAAAAATCTTTGCTTCCTGATAAAATATCTTCACGGGTAACTCGATTAGCAAACTGATAATATTTACCGGTAGCTCCTTTTAACGTCAACTTTTTTGTAACATTAATAGATAAGGATGCACGGGGTTCAAAATACTTCTTTCCTGTGGTTTCAAAATAGCTTGCTCGAATTCCTGGTAAAAACTGTACTTTATCTTTAAAGAATTTGGTTTTGCTTTGCACATAAGCACCAGCCAATAAAGCCTTATTGCCGCGATCCAGGATTGTTGCTGTATCATTTTGAGCGTATGTATATTTGATGTCATAATATGTTCTGAAACCGCCAAACTGCAATTGGGAAAAATTAAAAGCATCCCATTGGTAATCTGACTTCAGGCTAAAATCTTTGAGGTCATTGTTTTCAAAAATCCCGTTTTTTGTTGTTGAGGTTTCTCCGCTAGAGTTGGTTAACGATCTCTCTTGTGAACGATCACGGTCGCTATAATAATTTGAATAACTTAAAACGGTATTGCCATAAAATTTCGGATGCCATTTTCTTGACCACTTCAAACTGCTTCCAATATTTCCATATTTGGTTAAGTCTGTCGAACTCATACTGAAATTTGAAGAAGATGCACCTCCGAAGGAAGGAAGCGAAGAAGAAGAACTATTGTCCAATTTGTCAGTACCGTTAAATATGCTAAGTGAAACAATATCCTTATCATTTGGACGATAGGTAAATTTCCCATTCAGGTCGTAGAAAAAAGATGTGGCTTTTGTTTCCTGTGAAAACCTTCCACCTCCAGGGCCTCCGCCTCTAGGTGCGGTCGAGGATGTGGTACTGCTGCTTTTATTAAATTTCTCAAATATCTTATTGTAAATAGGGCCTTTATATGATCTACGGAATGTAATAACAGAAGAAAATTTTGACCCTACAGGTATCTCCACATAAGCGTTCATGCTTAATAAACTTAAATCAGCCCCCATATTGAATTTCTTTTGGTTACCATCCTTGCCTGTTATTTCGGTTACACTAGATAGCCTGCCACCAAATCGTGATTCAAAGCCTCCTTTATAAAGCTGAACATCTTTCAGCGCATTTGAATTAAATGCACTGAAAAAACCATATAAATGGTCAACCTGATATACCGTAAATCCATCGTAAAGAACAAGGTTCTGATCCGGTGTCCCACCACGAACGTATAAACCTGATGAGGATTCATTTGAAGCACTTACACCAGGCATTAGTTGAAAAGATCGCATAACATCCCTTTCTCCAACATTCGGTAACTGTTCCAGCTTTTTGGGTGTCATTTTAATTGTGCTTACATCCGTTTTATTAACAAGTACAACATCTTCCTTATATCCGGTTACTGTGACGGTTTTTAAATTTTGAGAAGATGGAGAAAGCTCGATTATAAACGATTTTTTAGGTCTATAGGGAGTTAAATACACAAATATTTTATTGTAGCCTATATATTGAACCTGTAAGGTGCTTGTGTCTGTCGAAACCTTTGGTAACGTGAAATACCCATCCATATTGGATACTGCCCCAATAGTTGTACCTTTTATTTGGATTGTTGCACCGGGCAAAGCTTCTCCAGTTGCCTTGTCCTTTATTAGGCCTGAAAGTGTATAATTAAATGTTTGAGGAGGGCCAAAATAAGTTTTCTGAGATTTGACCTCTATTTCTGAAGTATTATTATCCTTGTCTTCCTCGTAATAAAACGTGCCGCCGGCACTCTCGTCATCAATGTCATCATTTTTATCATAACCTGAGACATCTTCTTTAAAATCAGATGTAATACTATTGTTTTCGCTTGTACTATCAGAAATGTCCATTTTTTTATTGCTTAACCGAATGCTTACAAAACGGGTAAGATTGGAGGCATTTACTTCAGATGTAGTAATTGTTGAATCATTTATCTGAAGGAATAAATTTTTATTTCCATATATATAGCCAAAAGTTAGGAGGCTCGATAAAGCACCAAAACAGTGAAGTTTTTCTCCAGCAGTATTACCTCTGTTAGGAACATACACAAAGAGATAATTATAAAATTGCGGGAGGTTTTTTAGTGTATCTTGATTAAAAGCAGATTGGGCATCCTGGCCGGGTTTACCAAGAAGCAACAAATATGGACGTTTATAATCCTGATAGTTATCATTGGGAGCATAACATATATATTTAAAAAAACATGGGTTCCCCTCTCTGTTAAACTCATAGCTACGTTGGCCGAAGGACATTTTAGCAGGAATAAGAAGGAATAGGATAATTACACCATGTAAATACAGTTCATTTTGAAAATACCTCATTTTTACCTGTTAGGATTACAAGGGTAAAAATGAAGTTTTTAAGGACGCTTTTGTGCGCTATATGATGTGAAGCGGACAAAAAAGAGGATGAACTTAATTAAAAGCTAACCATTCCAAAAAAGATGTAGACTTTTCTTTGCTGATTACAATTTGATCTTTAAAATCAATGGTGAGATTAACTAAGTAACTGTCTAAATTTTAAGCGGCTCTATTTAGCATTAGTTTAATCATAGCT
>CAYMJL010000007.1:0-124148 GCA_964390915.1 uncultured Flavobacteriales bacterium | reverse complement strand
AACAGCTTCTCCATCGCAAGCTGGGTTCTTACCAACCAAGGTTATTATTGGTTTGGCCGGCACTGGATTTACCGTAATAACAATGGGGTCTGAGTCGGCTATACAACCCGATATATTTACCGTTGCCGTATAACTACCACCGGTTTGAACCACCAAGGTACTATTGGCCGTTCCTTCGCTCCAAGTAATATTATTCGGGTAATTGGTAACTTGCAATGTAGCTTGGCCTCCATTGCAGAAAGCCGTTTTATCAGCGCTCACAACGGGTTTGTCTGGAGTTGACATAACCGTAATGACAATAGGATCTGAAACGGCGGTACAACCCGATATATTTACCGTTGCCGTATAGCTACCACCGGTTTGAACCACCAAGGTACTATTGGCTGTTCCTTCACTCCAGGTAATATTATTCAGGTAGTTGGTGACTTGCAATGTAGCTTGACCTCCGTTGCAAAAAACGGTTTTATCGGCACTTACAACCGGTTTATCAGGAATAGGAATTACCTCTACCGTTACTACGTTACCATTGCTCATACAACCATCTGCACTGGTAGCCACTGCACGGTAATAAGCATTGGCTGTTAACGCACCAGTACCATAAGTGGTGCTAGTAATTTGCTGTAAGGTTACTGCCGACCAAGGTCCTACCGACGATAAACCAGATTCCCAGCTTAAAGTTCCACTGCTTCCGCTTACTTCCAATACAGATGAACCTCCTGAACAAACGGTTGTTGGATTACCAACCGTTGTTCCTGCTTCCGACCTGGCTTTTATCGTTACATAAATAGAATCGGTTCCTTTACAGCCATTTGCATCGGTAACCGTATAATAATAACGATAAACTCCTGGTGCCTCATCGCTATTAAAAGATGGGCTCTGAATGCTAGTGCTTGACAATAGACCAGCATTAGCACCTGTCCATTTATGCGTGGAATAAGGTGCGGTACCCAGTAAAGGGTTACCGTCTAAAGCTAAGGGTTCACCTTGACAAACAGAAGTTTGAAAAGCAGGTAGCACATCCGGTTGAGGGTCCGCATTGGGAGAGGTTGTAAATATTAAGGTATCGCAGCCAGCGGCAGTTCCATTGGCGTCAAATGGTTCAACTATCCATTTATAGGTTGTTCCGGCACTTAACATCCCTTTAACTGAAAAGGCTGTATCTGTTGTGGTTGATTTATTCACCAAAATAGAGCCAGTACCGTCATTAATAATAGAAACTTTATAACCAGAAACGGCCGTAACCCCTAACCAACGTAAAGAATCTAAACCAATACAAACATTAGTTTTATTATTGGCAGGAATAGCTTTGGTTTTATCTGTACAATCAGGAAGTGGACTAAGCGGATTTGACACCAGTAAGGTATAATCTTCAGCTTCTCCATCGGGCGATGGACCACATGGTGCTAAAACAATGTCTCCCCTAACAATGCGAACCCGCATTCTAGTTAAACCCGATTTGGCTGTTGCTGGTACAGTGACGCTGGCAAATAATTCGGTTGTAGCAACTGTACTTTGTCCAGCAAAAAATTCGTCAGGGTCATCAAAATCATAATCCTGATTCCAATCGACATAAACACCGCCAGTATACACATCTGTAAAATACGCTGTAGTAGAAATTATATCTAAGTCGAACGCGTCACCTGTAGTTATTGGAACAACAATATTTGAGAAATCAGAATACCCGCTATCTAATCCTACACCACTGGTATTATCAAAATTGGTGACAGCGCCAGAAAGGGAAACCACCTCTGTGATATAAAGGCCATCATATCCATTAAAAACTGGTTGCGCCCCAGTCCCGTCCACATTGCCACCTACACGGCAATATTTGTTTGGATTTTCTCCTGCAACACTATCGGGCATAATTTGAATCTTCGAGAGATAAAACCGATTACCGAATGTAAAATTATTAATGTGATAGAGAACCCAACGAAGTTGCACCAACGGTTGGTTATCACAAGCAGGGGGTAAGGTGGTTAAAAAATTTTGGTAGTCATGCTCCAGAAAGGTTCCAGCGGTCCAAACTAAAGATTGTCCATTTAAATCAGTCCAGTTACCAGAGGTACCAATTCGATATTGAAGTTGAATTCCTCCTTGATTTAAGTCATTTTCCTCCGATGCCAATACACCCAACCAAGCTACCTCTACATCATAGCAATCTGTGGTATTCAAAGCCAAGGCTAATGCAAATGCCGAACCGGTTTGTGTCCCGGAAACCTGATTCTGCAAAGAAATCCCATTAATATCACTATTATTGATTGTTGACGCATCGGTTCCACAACCGCTGCACAAAGGCTCGTCTCCGGTTGCTTGTGCTGTTGTTGAAGCTGTTGGTTGTGCAAATGGAACAGAACCCGACCAGCCTTGCATTGAAGGTGGATAGGTAGTAATGGTTGGATCTGAAGCAAAATTGGTAAATGCATAATCCCCATTCTTCAGCAAATGAGGGGTTGGATTGGTTTGTGCAACTGCCAAAATTCCTAATCCGGCAAAAAACAAACAAAGACCTAAAATGGCCAGAAATTTAAATAACGACCGTTTTTCAGCGTTAAAACCAAATTCACCTTTCATAAATAAACACGTTAACATTTAGGATTCCCAAATTTAATAGAATAATCACCTCTATTTGTCGTGTCTAATTTGAAATTAAACGAAACGAACACAACTATTTGAATGCTAAAATCATTCGGACTCCTAATATGCCATTCCTGAATTTGAGCCACAAAAAAAGCCAGACAAACTTGCCTGGCTTTTTACCTTGGTACAATAAATAATTATTCTACAATTAATCTATTCCAAAATTGTTGGCTGTTGTCTACAACCCGAAGCAGGTAAGTTCCTTTTGCCAATGACAAATTGATGGCATTGGAGCCGTCTGAAATTTTACCAAATCCCACTTTCTTTCCGGTAATGTCTTCAACGGTATAATCTCCGCTAAAACCAACTGGAACATCCACCTTAAAACTACCGTTGTTCGGATTGGGATACAGCTGAATTTTCTTGGAATCCTGACTATTATCCGCAATTCCAGTTCCAGAAAACCATTTTGCATTAGAAGGTTTGCTTGCGCAACCACCTGCAGAATAAGCCACCACAAAATAGTAACCTGACTTGGTTGGAGAAATCTTGTTATCCGTTGCACCATCAATTAATCCATCGATATTAAACCACTGATAGCTGGCTGCTGTCACATCAATTACTTTTAGGGTATCTACTTCCTGAATTAGTTCCGGCTGGGCTGGAATCGCTTCAAAATTTGCTTCTAAACTTACCAATTCCGATTCGCAACCAAAACCATTGACATTGGAAACCGTATAAGTACCGCTATTAGTTATGGTGATACTATTTTCATTACTTCCGGTGCTCCATTTATTTCCGCCATTTAAATCGCTGGTTAGTGTTACCGGTATACCCGCACACATTGGCCCAGCAGGTTCTTGACTCAAGCTTGGTTTTAATGGGGTTGGTCTAAACTCAACTAAAAGTGGACTTGATGTGGAGCTGCAACCCGAAGGTAATACAACAGAAACCACAAAGCTAGCAGTAGAGGTAACCGGAATATTATTCTGGGTACTTCCATTGCTCCAACGATTATTATCCGAACTACTACTGTATAAAATCAATGTTTCGCCATCGCAATAAGGTGCTACAGCAGAAGTAGTAATTGATGGCACCGGTGGAGTAGTACTAAAGGTAATTTGAAAGGATGATGATTTTGCACTGCAGCCATAGGTGTTGGTAACCACCACTGAATGAGTTCCTGATTCGGTTACTGCTATCTTATCGGTTACACTTCCGTTGTTCCAAACATTCCCCTCAGGACTGCTACTTTTCAACTGAACCGTTTGACCATCACAGTATGGAGCATTGGTTAAAGCACTAATTACGGGCACACTTGGTTTGGGATTAAAAACCATGGTATAAACATCCGAAGTAGTTGTACATCCATTAGCATTGGTTTGAGTTACCGTATAGTCGCCACTCCAGGCAATGGTAATTTTATCTAGCCCGCTTGCGCCAGTACTCCAGGTGTTGTTTCCAGAAATACTAGAAACCAAATTAACTACCCCGCCAACACAAGTAGGGTTAGTTCCATTTAATATAATTTCCGGTTTAGCCGGGTTGGAATATAAGGCGACCGACTTAACCAGCGATGAAGCTTTACATCCATTGATGTTGACTGTGGCCACATAACCACCTGCTCTTGTTACCGTAAGTTCTCTTGTTTGGCTTGCGTCTTCATCGTTCCACGAAATATCACTGGTATAATTGCTTACACTCAGAACCATAGATTGACCTTGGCAAATACCGGCAGGAGCTGCGGCAATTTTTGGTCTTTCAAGCGATGGCTGAACCCTAACTTCTACCACATTTCCATAAACAACACAGCTACCAATGGTTAAAACAGCTCTAAAGTTGGTAGTAACATCAAGTTCTGGTGTCGTGAAAACGGTAGGATCAGTTGGCGATACCGTTAAGGCAACAGTGGTAAACGGTCCAGCGGCAAGGCTTGCGCTTTCCCAAGAAATTGTACCGGTACTTCCAGTAATTTTTAATTCCGTTTGTTTTCCAGGACAAAAATCATTGGTCAAGGCAACAGTTGTTCCTGCAACAGGCGCATCATTAATGGTAATGTAAACCGAATCTAATGCCATGCAACCTCTGGTATCCCAAACGCTATACTCATAATAATTACGTCCAAGTGGCATGGTAGCTGTGAAAACCGGATTTACAATAGCTGTATCGCTTAACAAACTATTGCGTGTACCGTTCCAAGAATGTTTATAAGGCGTGGTTCCTAAAGATGGAGAGCCATTTAATTGTAACGTAGTACCTACACAAACCGAGTTTTCAAAAGCAGGAAGGATACTTGCTTTTGGGTCTTGGGTTCCAGAAACTGTAAAACTTAATGTATCGCAAGCCATCCCCTCTTTTCCACCGGCAGTGACAGGAATAACCAACCATCGGTAATTGGCCGAATTAACCAGCAAACCTGCTGATCTGTAAAAATTATTGGTCAATATTTTATTAGTTTCTATAGCCGTGTTGCCCTGCCACAATGAAAACTTGTAGCTGGCCGCATTTACCACCGTATTCCATCTAATTGTAGTTCCTTGACATACATCGAGTTTGCCGTTGGCTGGAGTTACTTGAGTTAAGTCAACGCAATTTGGAACAGTATCGAGTGGTTCTACATACAATACGGTATAATCTTCGGTTTCCCCGCCAACGGTATCACATGGATATGGAGAGGTTTCTACACCACCAGTACCACCACTAAAACCCACGTCCCCTGTTACAACTCGAAGTCGCTTAAATCCACCGGCAAAATCACCTACCGGAGAAATAGTTGCTATAACATTTCCAGACACAAAATCGATTTCTGCCGGGTATAATTCCGTTGCATAATCGAAAATATAGTCCTCATTCCAATCGACAAAAACGTTCACACTTGTATTGACGGTTACATCAGGTATTGTAACCGACAGGGAATAAGTATTACCCGCAGAAACGGTAAATCGTTGTTTCGTAAAATCCGAGTATTTGTTGCAACCAGTTGAGTTATTAATGTAACTACCAAAATCCCCAATAACCGACACATTTTCAATGATAGCACCGGCAGTACAAAGACCTATTGAATTGCAGTAAGCAGAAGAAGGACTGCTACTTTCACCCACTTGTACCATATAATCTTCCACCTCACCGTGATTAGTTGTTCCGCAAGGACCAACGCCAACATCCTCAGACCAATAATCTCTAATTCTTAATCGAGTTACAAAGCCATCACTAATACCAGCCGGTATCGTAATTGTGCCGGCAAAAAGACCTAAGCCGCTAGTAGCTAAGACAACTGTTTCATCCAAATCGTCAAAATCTCCATCAGCGTTCCAATCAATATAAGCTTCGGCCAAATCATCAGGAAAAGGAGCTCCACCCTCGGCCATCATTAATGCATCTCCATTAATAATCTTGATGGTGTCGGTCACAAAATTGGAATAACCTGGAGAAGTAGTACCACAACCGGTGGCGGGTTTATAAAAGCCACTAAAAAGCTGTATAGACTCTATCCACGTATTATCAGCAACGCCACAGTCTGGTCCTGAAGCTGCACAATAACTTTGTGATTTACCTTGTAGAAGGCAGAAAAAAGCAAGAACGAAAAGGCTGATTTTTTTTGGACATAATAATCCAATTGCAGAAGGAGTTCTAACGCGCATAACGAATGAGGTTTAAGTTATTAATCGTTTAACAGTTGTTGTTTAACGTTTCAATTCAACTTTATAACGACAAAAATACAAAAGGTTGCTTGAAATGCTGAATATTTTTTTCACCCTTGCTATGCTGATTGCATACAAAACACCCTAAATTATTGATTAACAATGAAATAAAACCTTGTATTATTTTATTGTTACGCTTATTTTTTTATTTCGGATGGTGATTTTTTTGCTTTAGACCTTGGTTTTCACCTTTTCCCACGACTTGATTTGCCAATTGGTGATACCCGTTGCTACGTGGTTTTGACTTTCATCAAAAAGATTGATGGTGCATTTGGTGTAAATAATATCCTGAGACTGCAGGGGTTGTTGAATTTGCGTTTCGAAATCGCTAGCCGACAAGGTAAAAACTGCATGTACATCAGACTTGGCCTGATAGTGATACTGCATTTCGAGTGACTGCATGATAAGCCGGTAATAGGCTGGGTTGAGCTTATTTAAAAGCAGTAAACCGCTGCAATACTCTGCAACGGTTGCCAAACCACAGGCATGAATACCTTTTATGTGGTTCAAATTTCTTCGTTTGAACGGAATGCTGGTAATTACTTCCTCCTCCGAAATTTTTAGAATTCGGATACCGTGAGGTCGATTAAACGGAATGCCCCAAGCCAGAATCCAATTTAATTTAAGCAACGCCCAACCACCATTTTTGGCAGCCTGAAGGTATTTGTGGAGAAATTTCATCCACTAAAACTAATGAATTCTGACTTATGGTCAGAAAGTATCTTCAAAAAATCCTCGCATCTGCTCCCACTCATCGGGGGTCACACCACTAAGACTTAACGCCCCAGAAAGGGAAACGTGCAACCTGATTTTAATTTCGTGAACTTGTTTTGCCTTTTTCTTCAAGTAATCAGAAGAGTAGCGAATGGGAGGCAATACCTCATCCAAAGTTTCATCAAAACCGTAAAGGCAAACGTGGTGACTGTAGTCCACCATTACTAGTTCTTCAACATGCTGTTCCATAATCGGTTTAAGTTTTAATAATATTAATTCGTTAATATTCAATTCACAAAACCAGGACAAAACTGTTGGATAAACTTAAGAAAAAAAGATATAAACAAGTGTTAATTTCGACGTAAAATATTGGAAATGTTAGGTTTAAAATAGTTTTCGCCTTTCAACACCTTTCCATCCTCACGGTATATAGGCAATCCGTCGGCTCCTAACTTGCTCATATTACTCCTTTGGATTTCCATGAACACATCCACAATTTGGTGTTGCAAACCGTGGCGCAAAATGGTACCACACAATATATATAACATATCCCCTAGGGCATCTGCAATTTCAACCAAATCTCCATTTTTACAGGCTTCCATATACTCCTCGTTTTCTTCCTTCAGTAAATCGAAGCGCAATTGAATTTCCTTTGCCGTTAATTGCTCGGTAGGCTCCTGCGCATTTGGAATAGAAAAGGCATCGTGAAACTGAGCTACTTGCTCAATAATGGTCTTAAATGATACTTCTGACATAAATTTAGTTTTTTTAACCCGAAGGTTTAACAGTTATTAACAGCCCTGCAACCCTTATGCTAGTTGAATCTTATCACTTTTACCAGCAGTTAAATTTTCAAAAATGAATTGACAGGGTAATAGAATTTTAACACTTTTACCCCGCAAAATAAAACTTAAACAGTAAAAAGCAATGGATAGTTTCACCGGAACTCCTGTTACCAGCAGCACGCTTGACGTTAGAGCACTTAACGAACGAATAAGAGAAGAAAGCGCTTTTGTGGACCTGATATACCTTGAAATGGAAAAGGTAATCGTTGGGCAAAAACAAATGGTAGAAAGTTTAATGATTGGTTTGCTTTGCAACGGTCACGTGCTTTTAGAAGGTGTGCCTGGACTAGCCAAAACCCTTGCCATTAATGCACTTTCAAAATGCATAGACGTAAAGTTTAGCCGCATTCAGTTTACCCCCGACTTGTTGCCTGCCGATTTGATTGGCACCATGATATACAACCAAAAGCGCGAAGAATTTAGCGTAAAACAAGGACCCATTTTCGCCAATTTCGTATTGGCCGATGAGATAAACCGGGCTCCTGCCAAAGTTCAGTCGGCACTGCTGGAAGCTATGCAGGAAAAACAGGTAACTATTGGTAACGAAACCTTCAAATTGCCTGAACCCTTTCTGGTATTGGCCACCCAAAACCCAGTTGAACAAGAAGGAACCTATCCGCTTCCAGAAGCACAGGTTGACCGCTTTATGTTAAAGGTGGTTATTTCTTACCCGCTTAAAGAGGAAGAAAAACTTATTATTCGTCAAAACATTAGCAAAGAGGCTTATCCACAACCCAACAAAGTAGTTAAAGCCGAAGATATTTTGCGTGCCCGCTTATTGGTTCGCGAAGTTTATCTGGACGAAAAAATTGAAAACTACATTGTTGATATTGTAAATGCCACACGTTACCCCGAAACATTTGGTCTTCCGCAACTGAAGGAGCTGATAAGCTTTGGTGCTTCGCCACGGGCTTCCATAAGTCTTGCTATGGCGGCAAAAGCCCATGCTTTCTTGCAACATCGCGGTTATGTAATCCCAGAAGATGTGCGCGCCATTTGTCACCGGATTATGCGCCACCGGATTGGTTTAACCTACGAGGCTGAAGCCGAAAACGTATCGGTGGAAGAAATCATCCGCGAGATAATAAACAAGGTTGAAGTTCCTTGATTTCAGATGATAGACAATAGACTTTAGACAATAGACCACCTACGATGTACGAAATACGATCTACGATATACGTTCTACTTTGTACCAATTCCTTTTAACAGCAAGTGACAGCGACTACCAGCAATAGCACCACCGACCTCTTAAAAAAGGTTAGGCGAATAGAATTAAAGACCAAAGGATTATCGAACCAGATATTCTCGGGTGAATACCATTCGGCGTTTAAAGGGCGTGGTATGGCTTTTAGTGAAGTGCGCGAATATGCTGCTGGGGATGAAATTAGAACCATTGACTGGAACGTTACCGCTCGATTTAATTCGCCCTACGTTAAGGTTTTTCAGGAAGAGCGGGAACTTACTGCCTTGCTGCTTATTGATGTTTCTGCCTCTGATAATTTCGGAACTTCAGAAAAGCTTAAAAGAAACCTGATTACCGAATTAAGTGCTGTATTGGCTTTCTCGGCCTTGCAAAACAACGACAAGGTTGGGGTGATTTTTTTCTCGGATAAAATCGAGCTGTTTATTCCGCCCAAAAAAGGAAAAAGCCATATTCTTAGGGTAATTCGTGAGCTGATTAATTTTCAGGCTACTGGAAAAGGCACCAACATTGGCGAAGCACTTACTTTTTTGAACAGGGCCATAAAAAAACGCTGCATTGCTTTTCTAATTACCGACTTTATTGACCACGGCAATTACCGTGACCCATTGCGTATAGCCAACAAAAAACACGATTTGGTTGCCTTTCATGTCTACGATCAGCGTGAACAAGAAATGCCCGATATCGGTTTGGTGAAGTTTCTCGATGCCGAAAAAGGCGATTACCAATGGATAAATACCGGTAACAAAAGGATTAGGGAAACCTATCGTAAAAATGCGGTTCAACAGCAAGAAAAAATTGCTACAACGCTTAAGAAACTTGGTGTTGACTTTGCTACGATTGGAACCCACGAAAACTACGTGAAACCGCTTATGAACTTATTTAAAAAACGAGGTAAATAAATGAGACATCTATTTATTATCGTTTGCTTTTTATTGCTTTCGTTGCTGTCATTTGGGCAACAACCGCAAGTATTGTTGCAAGCCGATACCCTTCAAATAAGAATGGGCGAGCAAATAAAACTAAAGCTTTCCCTTTTCTACGACACCCAGCAAAATCCGGGAAAAATTAATTGGCCAGCTATCCCCGATTCTATTTCAGCCGGAAAAGTATTTGTCGTTGAACAATCGGCAGTGGATACCACCCCGATGAATGGTCCCGAAGGCAGTGCTTTTGCACAGCACAAAAGTTTTTTAATCACGGCTTTCGATAGCGGTAGTTACACAGTTGGGCCTTTTGGGGTTTTACTCAATGGCGATACCTTTTTCAGTAATACACTTGATATTGGCGTAATGGTTTTCGAGGTAGATACCACCAAGGCCATAAAAGACATCAAAGGAATTGAAGAGGTTCCTTATACTCTATTTGACTGGATTGTAGACCACAAAGGCTGGTTGCTTTTTGGTGCAGCATTACTGATAGTTGGCTACCTTATTCTTTCCTTCTTGAAGAAAAGACGGAAACAAAATATTAGTGACACGAGCATACCCGAAGTAATTCGGCCGGCTCATGAAATTGCCTTGGAAAAACTAGAAACCATCAGGCGCGGACAATACTGGCAACGGGCATCAGCAAAGGCATACTACACTGACTTGAGCATTATTGTTCGTGAATATGTAGAAAAACGTTTTAGTGTATTTGCCCTAGAACTAACTACCCATGAATTGTTGCAAACCTTGCAACATTCGTCGTGTGCGGCTGAAGAAAAGGAGCGGTTAAGAATGCTGCTTTCGACTGCCGACATGGTGAAGTTTGCCAAGCAACAACCCGATGAACAGCAATCGCTACAATCGATTGACATGGCGATAAAATTTGTACAGAACACCAAAGAAGAACCTGTTGAAACACCGGATCAAGATGCGTAAGAGTTTTAACAAATACATGGAGAACCTGGTTTTTGTGCTGCTCATTAACCTGCTTGTTTTTATTGGTTGGCGCGTTGCCCTGTATTGGTTCGAGTTTCAATACCCGCTTTTCTTTTACCTACTGCTTTGCATCCCGGTGCTATCAGCGTGGTTTGTATTAAAAAGTGGAAACATTCATGCCGAAATAAGGCTTTCTACGCTGGGTAATTTTGCCGGAATAAAGCGCAATTGGCGGGTGTTCTTTAAGTCGAGTTGGTTTTTGTTTCGAGTGCTGGCCTTGACCTGTTTAATTTTGGTTTTGGCCCGACCGCAGTCTAAATCGAGTTGGCAAAATATTGATGCTGAAGGTATTGACATTATCATTGCCTTTGACGTATCGGCCTCAATGCTGGCCAAAGATTTCAGACCAAACAGGCTTCAAAGTGCCAAAAATGTAGCACAAACCTTTATTGAACAGCGAAAAGACGACCGAATTGGACTGGTGATTTATGAAGGAGAGGCATTTACCCAATGTCCGCTTACTACTGACCACAGGGTTTTAAGGCAACTTTTGTCCGAAATACGTACGGGATGGGTGGAAGGCGGAACAGCTGTTGGGTTAGGTTTAGCCACTTCGGTCAATCGTTTGCGCGAATCGGATGCAAAAAGCAAGGTCGTTATTTTACTTACCGATGGAGTGAACAACGCCGGTAGCATTCCGCCAGTTACTGCTGCCGAGATTGCCAAAACATACGGCATTCGGGTGTACACCATTGGTGTAGGAACCCGCGGAAAAGCTTTGTCGCCAGTCGCTTTGGGCGCGAATGGCCAGTACGAATACGACTACGTAGATGTTGAAATTGACGAAGTAAGCATGCGCCAAATTGCCAACATGACGGGTGGAAAATACTTTAGAGCTACCAATCAAGATGCGCTGCGAAGCGTTTATAATGAAATAAATAAGCTAGAGAAAACGAAGTTGAACGTTACCGAATTCAGCCGCAAAAAAGAAGAGTATTTCTGGTTTGCCGTGGCGGCAATCTTTTTTGTGGCGCTCGAGTTTATTACCAAGATTACCCTATTCAAAACTATACCTTAACCATGTCAGTATCGTACTCATACAACACCAAGCTGCTGGCACTGCTCTTATTTATTGCAGAATTGGTACTGTGTGGCCTTTCTGCTCTTTTCTTTTTTGTTTTTAGTGAACAAATTAGCGGCCTAAAACTCGATAATGAATTGCTGTTGGCATTGCTTGGCTTAGGCCCCGTGTTTAGCCTGCTTTATTTCGTTTTTGTAAAATGGAAAAACCGTGCCTTTGCTCGTTTTGGTGACACCAAACTGCTTCCCTATTTTGCACAGCCCATTTCTACCGGCAATGCCACCCTTAAATACCTATTGTGGCGCATTGCATTTACTGCCTTGGTTTTGGTGGCGGTAAACCCAAAAATGGGTTCGCAGGTAGCCGAAGGAAAATCGAAGGGAATAGACATCATGTTTTGTCTGGATGTTTCGAACTCGATGCTGGCCGAAGATATTCAGCCTAACCGGCTTACAAGAGGGCAAAGAGCCATTGAGCAAGTTATTGACCGCCTTCATGGCGACCGAATTGGTTTGGTAGTTTTTGCTGGCGAATCGTACATGCAATTGCCTTTAACTACCGATTACGGTGCTGCAAAACTGTTTCTTTCCACCGTATCACCCAGCCTTATCCCAACACAGGGGACTAACATTGGTAGCGCCATTGATATGTCGATGGATAGTTTTGACTTTGAGAAAAAATCGAGCGGTAAGGCCATTGTGGTTATTACCGATGGAGAAAGCCACGATGGTGATGCGTTGGTAGCTGCTGAACATGCAGGCACCAACAAAGTTCCGGTTTACTGTATTGGCATGGGTACCACCGAAGGCGCACCCATTCCGGTTAAAACCAATCGCGGTACCGATTTTAAAAAAGACAAAGCTGGAAATATTGTATTAACTAAAATTGATGAGCAAGCGCTGGCAGCGGTGGCCAATGCAGGAAAAGGTATTTTCATTAGGGCAACCAACCAGGATGCCGGTGTCGATTTATTGGTTAAAGAATTGAACAAACTGACCAAAAGCGAAGTAGATAGCGTGGTTTATGTTGACTACGAAGACCGCTTTCAGTGGTTTGCAGCCATTGCCCTTATTTTATTGGTTATAGAAATGATGCTGACCAACAAAAAAAGCCGCTGGGTAGAAAAAATAAACTGGTTTAATGCCGATTGAGTAATGAGAACTGATAAGCATATTCCCTTTATCATGCTGAACGGAGTGAAGCATCTAGCCCATGTATTGCAGAGACCCTTCGTACCTCAGGGTGACAAAACAAATCAGGGTGACAAGCCCTTTGTCATGCTGAACGCAGTGAAGCATCTGGCCCATGTATCTCAGAGACCCTTCGTACCTCAGGGTGACAAGCACGCTGTCATGCTGAACGTAGTAAAGCATCTGCCTTTTCTACTGTTTATTTTTCTTACTGTTCAGCTCAACGCTCAGCAAGAGCCGTCAAAAAAGGTAATTAAGGACGGGGTTGAACTATATAATCAAAAGAACTACTCGGCAGCTGAAAAGAAATTTGCCGAAGGCGCAAAAAACAAGAAACATGGCAATGTTTCTACCTATAACCGGGGCGATGCATCATATAAGTTGCAAAAATACAAGGAGGCCGCACAGCATTTCCTGAACGCAGCCAAAGAGACGAAAGACAAGGAATTGCGTGCCAAGTCGCTGCACAATATGGGCAACGCCTTGCTGCAGGAAAAGGATTATGAAAATGCCTTAAAAGCCTATCAACATGCCTTGATAAACAACCCTACCGACGAGCAAACGCGCTACAACCTGGCTTATACCATGCAAATGCTGAAAAAACAGCAGCAACAGCAGAATAAAAACCAACAGCAACAACAACAGCAGCAAGAAAAAAAGGATGATCAGAAAGACAAAAAGGATCAACCGAAAGACCAGCAACAGCAGCAACAACAACAGCAACAAGATTTGAATAAGCAGAATGCACAAAACATGCTTGATGCGCTCAATCAGAATGAAAAAAACATTCAGAAAAAAGTAAAAGGAAACAAGTCGAACGGGGAGAAAAAACCCGTAGAGAAGGATTGGTGATGATAATTGGATTTAACAATGAATGAGCTACTAACATACTTTTTACTTTCGTTCAAGCGCCTGCTAAAATTAAAGTCCTTGCTGGCAGGCCTTACCTTGTCTTTAGTGCTGGTTTCGGCCGCACTGGCCCAGGAAATTACTTTTCAGGCTTCGGTAAACCGTAATCCGATTCCTGCTGGCGATCGTTTTACCTTAACTTTTACATTAAGCAATATTCAGGGAAAAGTTGCCCCACCCGACCTGAAAGGACTTACGGTGGTTTTTGGGCCATCTACCAGCCAGAGTTACAACTACATCAACGGCCGTTCCTCGTCATCGAGCAGCGTGTCGTATGTATTGATAGCCGAAAAGGAAGGAAAAGTTCAAATTGGTCGTGCCAAGGCCTATACCGACAAAGGGGTTTTAGAAAGTGACCCCATAACCGTAACCATCGAAAAAAGTTCGTATACCGGAAACGCGACCGCCAGCAACAACACAACCACAGCGCAAGCGGCACCGAGCACCACTCAAACCGGCGACATTATTCTGTCGGTTGTTCCCAGCAAAACCAAGGCTGCCATTGGCGAACCTATTGCCGTAACTTACTACCTCTACTCGCGTTACCAGTCGCTGGAATTGGGCAAATATGAATTTCCGCCCATTGGTGGTTTTTGGTGTGAAGACATTAAACAAGAATCGGTTACCTGGGACAATCAGCTGGCTACCATAAACGGTATGCGGTACAAGGTAGCGGCCTTAAAACGTCAGGTCATTTATCCGCAAAAAAGTGGAAAGTTTACCGTTAAACCCTTTGAAGTAGAGTGTGTCGTCAACCGCTCATTTTTCAGTGTAGGTTCAACCCTAAAAGTGAAAAGTAACTCACCCGTCATTGAAGTAAGTGCCTTTCCGGGTGGTGCACCAGCAAGTTTTCAAGGTATTAGCGGGCAATTTAAGCTTGAATCGTCTATCAGCAGCCCAACGGTAAAAGCGAACGAACCGATAACCTTGAAACTTAAAATTTCGGGCGATGGCAACCTTAAGGTAATTGCTGATCCGCAACTCAATTTTCCTGCCGATTTTGAGGTCTATGACCCCAAGGTAAACGACCGTATCCGGGTTACCACCAGCGGATTAACCGGTAGTCGCGAATGGGAATACCTGGTTATACCTCGTTTCCCCGGCGAGTACACCCTACCGGCCTATACATTCAGTTACTTCGACTTGGCTACCAAAAGCTACAAAACCTTAAGTTCAACACCTTTTACACTGAAAGTAAGCAAAGGCAGTGGCCAAGCAGCGGGCACCTTTTCTGGTGGTGGCCAAAATCAAGTAAAGCTTCTTAACCGCGACATCCGCTACATTTATACCGACCAGCTGCCCGAAAATACCTTAAGTCCATTCTCGCCAAAAAGTGCCTTCTTTTGGATTGCTTTTAGCAGCATACCATTGGCGCTTGCAGGTATTGCATTAACCAGCCGTAAACAAAAGGCCTTGCGCAAGGACCAAGTAAAACTTAAAGCCAGTGTGGCCAACAAAATTGCCACCAAACGATTGACCGAGGCCAAAAAAGCACTACATAGCAAAAACGACAGTGCTTTTTACGAAGCTACCAGCAAGGCACTTTACGGCTACTTGAGCGATAAATTCAATATTGCGGCAGCCGAACTATCGAGCCGCAGCATTGCTGCCACCTTAGGCCTGGTTGGGTTATCGCCAGTCGAAGTGACTCGATGGACCGATACCCTGGACGGTTGTGAAATGGCTCGTTTTGCGCCATCGGCACAAATTACCGCTGCCGAGGTTTATCAAACCGCGGTTGAACTTATTGCTAACCTTGAAAAAAACCAAGGAAAATGACACGGATTCTTATCACTATAACCTGTTTATTTTTGGTGTTTGCCAATTTGCAGGCCGCCACTCCCGCAGGCACTTTGTTTACCAAGGCCAACAAGCTTTACGAAAACGGCAAGTATACTGAAGCAGCTACCCTGTACAAACAAGTTTTGGCAGCCAATCCGGTGGCCGAAGTGCATTACAATCTGGCCAACGCCTATTACCGCAGTAACCAACTGGGTCTTGCCATTTTGCATTACGAAAAAACACTCCTGCTAAACCCAGGTTACGACCGTGCACTAGAAAACCTAGCCATTGCCAATGGCCGAATTGTCGACAAGGTCGATTCTTCAGCTAGAACCAACCTTTCTTCGTACTGGACCAAATTGTTGCAGGAAACAGGTCCGGTGTTTTTTGGTTTAAGCACTTTGATTTGCTGGCTTTTGGCTGGTTTGTCGTTCAGCCTGTTTCTGTTAAACCGTCGAACCCTAGTTAAAAAACTGGGCTTTTTTACCGGCTTGCTTACCGGAACCTTGGCCTTGGCTGGGCTCTACTTAACGCTGAGTGCCCAACACGCCATCGACCACAACCGCTGGGGCATTATTACCGCCGAAAAAGCCGATGCCTATACCGAACCGCGCGCCACTGCCAATGCGGCCTTTGTGGTTCACGAAGGTACCAAAGTACACATCAACGCTAAAAACGAAGGCTGGCTGGAAGTGGCTCTACCCGGTGGGGCGGTGGGTTGGTTGAAGGCTAGCGAGTGTAAAGTGATTTAATTGCCCATCCTCAAGTCGTAAATTAAAAATAAGGAGTGATTTTTTTCAGCCTTGTTCCTGAATTATGTACGGGGTATGTACGGAGTATGTCTCGTCCTAAAATAACTTAGCGGAACACTGCGGCTAACGGGTGGGGAGAATGGCAGACTAAAGAAATTGGATAACGTTGAATTAATGATTCTGTTTTGACTGATTAATGTACTCCCAGCTGTTAAGAATACAAACAAATTAATTTCAAACGAGTTTAGGGCATCAATACTTTCGGGTGTATTAATTTTCTTATGCTTATTCGACAGATAGAATGATGGCAACCACAAATAGCCGTTTCCCGTCTACAAGTGCAAATCCACGTTAAATGAAAAAACTTTCTCTCATCTTAACCGTAGTTGTTATTCTAACCATAGTGTTTCAGCGAGTTAGCGCACAACAATACATTACCGCAGATTCTGTTCCCCCTGGCATGTATGCATATAATCCGGATATTGATTTAACAATTGCATCTTGCGGTATGGATGATTCTGCATCGTTTGATATTAACTGCGATGTATTTCCAGATTTTGCGGTAAAATTGTATAAGGGGTACACCGCAATAGATGGTGCAAATTCTGTTGTATTGCATGTACTCAACGATTCAATTGAGATAGTGAATGACACAAATGGTTTTTCAGTACCGCGTTACTATAATATTGGTGATACGCTAAAGTGTCCTGAAAATTTTAAATGGGCGAGTGATTCAATCTATGTATTAGGCAGCGTTTGTGGTTGGGGCTGCTGGTGGGCACCCGACTCCATAAACAACATGTACATCGCATACCGCAAAGCAAATCAAATCGGTTGGATAAAATTATCATTTCAATTGGAGGATGGTGGCTCTTGTTCCAAACCATGTACTATTTCGATTTCGTCAATTTTAGTCTCTTGCAATCATGGGATTTCTGAGCCATTTGAATGCCCACACCCCGACAGCACTTGGACAGACGATGTCACTGATACCTCGGCTATGTTATATTGGCAGACATCGGACAGCGCGTTGACCTATACCGTGCAATACCGGCTGACAAATGACAGCAGTTGGACAACTACCACTACCTCATTGAATAATCACGCTCTAAATAATTTACAAGACTCAAGCGAGTACCTGTGGCGGGTTTCGTCCAACTGTGATAAGGACAGCAGTAGCTGGAGCGATTCTGCTTTTTTTGTCACCAAAAAATCGGTTGGTAGTTTTGAATGTTTATCACCAGATAGTCTGGCAGCCTCGGCAATCACCTCCAATACAGTCGACCTGTATTGGAATGAAACCGACAGTACCACCAGCTATTTGATTAGTTACCGGGTTGAGGGAGAGAGCATTTGGTTTCAGGTCAGTGTCACCTCACCATTCTACCAGGTAACCTCCTTACAACCAGGAACCAACTATGAATGGTCGGTAAAAAGTATTTGTTATACCGATACCGCTTTGAGCCAAACAATTGACTTTTTCAAAACTAATGACCTTGATTCCTGCCACGCGCCAGAAGGAAAACAAATCGATACGATTGCTCCAACTTATGCAACTGTTAGTTGGAATGGGGTAACCAACGCCGTGGGTTATGGCCTTCGTCACCGGATTGAAACGAATCCCGATTACAGTTTTCAATATACCACCAATACCTACGCGTTACTTAGTGGGCTTGAGCCTGAAATGGAATATCGATTGGATGTGATAAGCTATTGTAGTTCTGTTGACAGCAGCAATGCCAATGGGGAAATTAGTTTTGTAACCCCCGGCTATGCTAATTTAATTAGCAGCTTCAACCCTATATTAACAAAAATATTCCCCAACCCAAACAGCGGAATTTTTTCGGTTTCCCATGATAGAATCATTACTGAAATTGAAATTTACGATATAACAGGCAAAACCGTTTTCATAGGCAAACCAGAGAAAAACGAATGCGCTATTAACCTACCGCTATACAATGGTATTTACCTGCTTAGAATTAAAGATGTCAATGTAAGTATAGTACAGAAAATAATGGTAAACCGATAGTACCAAATAACTTGGCAAAACAAAAAAGGCCGGAGGCATTGCCAAACCGGACGTAGCGAGAGGTTACGTCCGACAGGATAAAGAGTGTAAAGTGATTTAATTGCCCTTCACCAAGTGGCAAATTAACAGCAAGGATTGAACTTTTTTCAGGTATGCTTAACTATGTACGGGGGATGTATTGTCCTGCATCGAAACTAAAACCGGAATAATATACTTATTTTTGATCTGTATTTGTTTTAATAAGCAACCATGGAGCTTTTGCATATTCGGCAACTGGTGCACTAAAAACGACTAATATGAACTTACAATTTATTTCAGACAGCTCGGGTAAAACAACGGGGGTATTTATCCCCATTAAAGAATGGAACGAGCTTAAAACCAAATATAAAGGTATTGAACAGAATGAACTGAACGTTCCTGTATGGCAAATGAACGAAGTACAGAAACGGATGGGGAATTTTCATCAAAACCCGGCACAGGCACTGGATTTTGATGCTGCAATGGATGATATTGAAAAAGACCTCTAATGTACAAACCCCTTCTGCTGCCCCTTGCCTTGCAAGACATTAAAGAGGCCGCTCAATGGTACAACACCAAACAAAAGGGTCTGGGCAAACGCTTTACTACCGAAGTGCGAAAAAAAGTAAAACACATCTGCCAAAACCCGCTAAGCATTGCAGTCCGTTACGACGATACTCGTTGTGCCATATTAGACATATTTCCATTTATAATTCACTTCTCCATAGTACCCGATAAAAATTTACTCGTAGTATCGGCGGTGTTTCATACCTCACTAAATCCCGATAAATGGCAGGGGAGATAAAATAGGCGCATCCCTAATCACCTAACATTTCGTTGTAAAAAGTGTTCTTTATAGAATTAGTGTGGAAGCAGCTCGTTAAAAGCGTTAATGAATTTCTAAAACTCTAAATCCTTTTTCCTCTTTTTCAACCTTATAGAGCTTATTAGCGCACTTTAAATATTTCGTATCATCTTTTAGTGGTAGCGGTTGAACATTTTTGTTTGAACAAAAAACACATCTTTTATATTTAGTAATAACTAACGTATCCCCTTCGTATTTATACTTTTTAAGTAACGTAATCTCTGCCGAATTCCCTGAATTAGACGATAAAAAGACGCTACCTTTATCATTGGTGTAAAAGGCTAATGAAGGGTTATTATCTATCTCATTAAACCGTGTTGAATAACAACTTATCATAAACCCCAAGCCTAAAAAAGCCATAATTTTTTTCATGTTGCCCATAAATTAATGTATTCTTTGTACTAGTACTTCCTAAAAGTTGAATCGTTGATTTGTATTACCCAGTTGGTAGATCTTAAATCATCTAGCGACATGTCAATTCTTCCTAGAAAATAGGAGCTATCGGCAATTAGAAAACCGCTTTGATTTCCTTTGAATACGAAACTGTGTAGTTTTTTATCCGGATTCATATTAATACTCCCTTCCCACGGATTCCGTCCACCAAATGCCATAAAGTGTTTATTCGTTTGTCCTTGTATTTTGTAGTACTTATCAAAACCTGCTTCCAATTCGCTCGAATCTAAAATTGTATCACTAGAAAAAACAAAATGTATACTATAATCTAATTCATTCTTCACTATTAACTTATCATCGGTATGGTCACAACCAAGAAGAATTAGACAAGCCAGTAAGGATATAGTTTTCATAAATCGCTATTTTAAGGACGGTTTCCAAAAGTAAATGCTGCAGCATCTGTCAGCTTCCATTTCACTTTTAATAGGCCTATGCTGTTCCCCTGTATTTACAATCCCATTATAGAAACGGCAACCCAAGATTAATATAAAAACCGCTATTGGCGGCATTCCAATTACCTGTTCTTGATAGTGATAACTGGAATTGAACATTTTATTGATTGTATGACGTTGGTTGAAAAAGCGCCATCGCCATAAATGCAATGTCATACATTGAGAGCATATTCAATAAACCCATTTATTAAAGGATAGATTTTTTTGTGCCGCTGAAAAACTGTGTTGACAACCATTGAATAATAAAATGGCCGCCTCCTTTGCTGGAAGCGGCCATTGAATGTGGGCTTAAACTCGCTTACCTGATAACCAACTTGGTTGTTTCTCCTTGCAGGGTTTGTAAGAAATATATACCAGAATTTAAATCACTAGTAGTGATTTCGGTGGCATTTCTAAATTTTTTCACGGCTTTTCCGGTGCAGTTGTACAACACACCACTTACCACTTTATTTAGTTTGGCCACGCCTTGGGTAGCGGGATTTGGAAATACTTTTAAAACTGCTGATTCGGTTCCCTTCCTAGTTTCATCAACCGAAGTAACGGCCGAGCCATCCAATTGATAAACCGCGATGGACCCACTGATCTCATTCGAGGTTAAAATATAGTGCTTACCGTCAGGGCTGTCATTTGCCGAAATATAAAGCAATCCTTCGGGACCCAAGTCACCACCAGCAGTGTTTGCTCCTGGCACAACACCAAAATCACGCGAGGTAAAGTAAGTAACCAACGAAACGTTGTTTGGGTTGGTAACATTATAAACCATAACTCCCCCAATACGTTCTAAGCCAACAAATGCGTAGGTACTATCGCCAAGAGTAACCGTAATAACCGATTCAGGCTCAGGCCCTTTGTCATCACTCCTGTTTTTTAAGGTATTGTTGGTGTTACTATAATTAAACTGATTGGGGTAATTCATCGCCATGTATTGCTCCATATCATCACCACTGTCGTAAATTAAGCTCATACTCGAATCCCAAATTGAAAATGATCGGGCTCCATAAGAATACAACACATCAAAATCGCCATCGCTGTCCAAATCGCCATCAACACTACTTACATTAAGTCGACCCAAATTATTATCGGTTTTTAAGCTTGTCGCATCTGGAAAGGTGTTAGCATCCAACGACAAATCTTTTACTCTTTTGGCCTCGGCAAAAGTGCCATATTCCCTAACATCGCCTTCATTGGCCGAAAGAATATACGTTTGGTTGTTGAAACGCATGTTGGCCAATCCATCGGGCATAAACATGCCATAAACTGGCCAATTGGCTATATTTATGGTGCCACTGTTTTTGTCAGAGGCATCTATTCCATTTCCAGTGGTATTGTAGTTTTTAAAGCCAAGTGGTTTAACATCACTAATGCTGTTGTTTTCAAGATTAACAATCACCACCGCGTTATTTTCCTGACAAACCACCCAGGCAGTTTTTGAGTCTTTTGAAACCGTAATATATTCCGGTTCCATATCCTTTGAAGTATTAGCATTTGGCCCAAATATTCTAATACCCTGTGCCTTTAAGCCAGCTTCCTGACCGTTATGGGCGTTAAAATTTATCGTGCCAACGGTTGCATTTGCAATACCATTGCTTACATCAATAACACTCACCGAACCTTCGGGGTCTATCGAATAATCGGCATTTGGCTCTCCTTCGTTGGCAACCAACACCTTCGTCCCATCTGGGGTAAATGTTAACATATCGGGCAAAGCGCCAACGGTAACTGTTTTTAAATGGTTTCCGACTGCATCAAAGAACACCACTTTTCCATTGTTTTGTTTCACCGAATCTTCTACGGCACAAGCAATAACTCCGTTAAAAGAGCTAACGCTATTTGCTGACTTTCCGTAGGTACTCAGAGTAATCGAAGTGAGTAAAGTTGGGGCTGCAGGGTTACTGAAATCAATAACATCTACCTTTCCTGTAGCGCCATTCACCGAAAATATTTTTTTCGAAGCTGGGTCATAAGTGGCAATTTCGGTGGCACCAGCATCAAATAAATCGGTAGAAAACCTACCGACAAAGTTACCGGTTAAGCTTTGGGCAAAAATGCTCGTTACACCAAGGCAAACAAAGCTTAAGAAGAGTAAAAGTCTGTTTCTCATTTGATTAATATTTTCAGACGAAAAAAGACCAATAATGTTACAGGCAAATTACGGTCGTGTTATTTTCATTGCAAGAATTACCCGTCGGCTTGTCATAAATACTTTCTTTACTTTCGTCACGCAAAAAATTCTTTGCCACCGTAAGTAGATTACGGTGTGGTCTTGTTGCTTTGCTGGGTAATTAAACGTTTATGGATATTGTTTTTCTTTTGGTGTGATAGAAAGTGACGGAGGTGTTGCCAAACGTAGCGCAGCTGGATGTTACGCGAAAGGGAAAATCAAGGTACTCATCACACCAAAAACGAAGGCTGGTTGGAAGTAGCCCTGCCCGGTCGGGCGGTGGGTTGGTTGAAGGCTAGGGAGTGTAAAGTGATTTAAGCGTACTTCACCAAGTCTTAAATTAAAGGCATGGGGTGAACTTTCTTCAGGTATGTTCCCGAACTATGTACGGGGTATCTACGGAGTATGTACGGGATATGTACGGAGTATCCCCCCTATCACTTTAATCAATGTGAGTGCCTATTCTCAGTACCGCTTTTCAAAATAAACTCGCTGCTAATTAGATACGAACCGTCAGTAACCACCTGTTCCCCGTGTTGTAACCCAGAAAGAATTTCAATAAACTGTTGGTTTTCAATGCCAGTTGTTACCATGCGTTGTTCAAACGTGTTTTGGTCGGTCATCACCCAAATGGTTTTCATTTTTTCTAATAGAACCGCCGATTTCTGAACTGACAATACGGGCTTCCTATTTTCCTGCTGACTTACATAAACCATCGTGCCTGGAATGAGTTTACCATTAACATTATCAACCCGTAACCGAAGTAAATGAACTTTGCGCCCTGCTTCAACAGTAGGATTATCAAAGACCAAACGTGCGTTGTAAACCTCGTTGGGTTTGGCGATGGAAAAAACCTGAAAAAACTTGGCTTTACTCGGTTTTTCGCTGGTATAAACCTGTGCAGCTACCCATACCTGTTTTAATTGAGCCATTTTTATCAGAAGAGCTCCTTCATCAACATACACCCCTTCCTTAACATTCACCTCCAATACATAACCTTCGCTGGGCGAATAAAAGGTTAATAACGAGGATGGATTTTTTAGTTCTTCTAATGCTGAAAGCTGTTTTTCTGTAAGACCCCACAAGCTTAACCGGTTTCTGGAAGCCATAAGCATATCGGCCAAAAATTGATTACCAACCGTATTCTGTTTTTGTTTTTCACTTAGTGCTACAAACTCTTTTTGGTCGGCCAACAATTGTTCGCTATAAATAGCATATAACGGGCTGCCTTTATGAACATATTCGCCCGAAGTTTTAACAAATAACTTATCAATTCTGCCCTTCACCCGACTACTAATGGTTAGCAGCTGTTCTTCATCTATGACCACTGTACCAAGTATTTTACCAAAAGGCATTATCGTTCGAAGTTGTGCGGCATCGGTTTTGATTCCGGCCAACATTTGCTGGCGGGTGCTCAACCTAACCACATTGCCAACTTGTTGTGTATGGGATTGTAGTTTCTTCTGCACTTTTATTAATGACATGTTGCATATAGGACACGACCCCGGCGAATTGCTAACAACGCTTGGGTGCATAGAGCAGGTATAATACCAATCGCCTTCGTGCCCCAGTGGGTGTTTAGGCTCGTTTTTGCATCCCAAAACTAGTAAAACAACAGCGCACAAAAGGAGCCTAATTTTCTTTTTCATGTCCGTTATCGTTTACAAATGATTCGCTGTCAATCAAATACCCAGCGTGTTCAGCTATTGGGTCATTTACTGTTAGTCCGCCGGTTATGGCAATAAAGCCGTTGGTAGTTGTCCCGGTAGTCACTTTTTGCAAACGAAAAACACCAACGCCTTGTTTGGTTTTACCAATTTTTATCCAAACAAATGCACTTAAGCCTGAACGAAAAACGGCCGAAACCGGTAACTGAAAATTGGCTGTGCCAGCAAGCGGTATTACGGCTGTAATCAGCGAGTTTGTTTTTAGTTGAATTTTAGGATTTGCCAAGGTTATACGCACCCTAACAAAACGTTGTGCGGTTTCTTCAAAGGCTTTTTCCACCAACGTTATTTTTCCGTCCAACTGATTACTGGGACTCAGTTCAGATGAAACTTTTACAAGACTATTTTCAGTAAGCCGAGTTTGAAATTCAGCTGGAACGGAAACAAGAGCCCACACCTGTTCCAAATCGTTTACGAAACAAATTGCTTCCCCTCTATTGATATACATGCCTTCACGAACTTGAGCTGAGGTTGATGAGTAGGCGTTTTCGGTCACAATTCCCTCATTCATGCTCATGCTCTCCATAGTGGATTTTTTGGCAACCTCATCAACTCCCCCACTTTTTACTGGTGAGTTGAAAAAAACATAACCGTCGACTGGGCTATATATGGTAATAGTTTGCAGCAACCTTTGGTTTTGCTCCAATTGGGCCAGTTGCAAATCGGTAATACCCAATAATCTCAGTTTTTCCCTTGCCTGTGCTAAAAGATTTTTTTCTTTGCCCGACCTCAACAAGAACAGGTACTCATTTTGAAATGTATTTAATTCTGGGCTATACAGTTCTAAAATTTTGTCGCCTTTTTTTACATGCTGTAAATCATACTTGATGTATAATTTCTCTACTCTACCACCAAAACGAGCAGAAATCAGCAGGTTGCGGCTCCTGTCCATGTCAATATAACCAGAAACTTTCAGGGTATCTGTTTTACCTGCAACCAACGGCTTAATGGTTGACTGACGCGACAACACCTGCCCGCTGGGCAATGTTATTAACTGCTCGGGGTTATTGCTTTTGGGCAAGCCCCAGTGAGCGTTATTCACTTGGTGTTTGGTCGAATTATTATTGCAACTCGCGAATAGTAATATAGCCAACAACCCTATTACCAACCAAATGCTACCTGATTTCACTTTCGTATTCATACGCTGCCTCCAATTTTAAGGTGCTGAATAACTTATCATACATTTCCATTTTCTTCATCAATAACATTTCCCAAGCATCCAATAACACAAAAAAATCGCCGGTGTTTTGATTGTAGGCCAGTAGGTTGGCCTGCAAATTGCTTTCAAAAGCTGGTAGTATTTCTTTTCTGTAGTTTTCATATTGCATGATTTCGTATTTCAGCATACTAAGCTTTTCTGCCTGCATTCTTTTTGCCATTAATTCCATGGCCTGTTTTTCAAGTTCCATGGCTTGAATTTGGAATCCAACAACCTTCGTTTCCGAACGGTACATTTTTGCTGACCACGGTGCTATGGGCAGGATCACCATTCCCATTATAGACCATTGATTGGGCATACCAAACATTTTCATGTGCTCGGCACGTATTCCGAAATCGGGCCTGTTTCCTGCTTTCATAACCTGTTGTTCTAACCGCATCGACTCAATGTATTTTGATGCTGCAGTAATATCACTTCGGTTAGATTTGGAAATGGGTCTATTTAACCAATTGACGTAAGGCAGTGGTTCAATCAGGCTGTCTATGGCAAAGGCGGTATTGTCTTCTCTAAGCAAAAGTATATTCAGGCCAATGTTACTTTCAGCAATTAAACCCATGAACATATACTGCATGTTTTTTAATTCCGCCAATCGGGCTTTTGCCTTGTAAATAGTTTGCAGTTGCGATTGGTTGTTGCTAAACTTAGCCTCGGCAGTGCTTAACAATAGCTTTAATATTATCTCGCTTTCGGCAATGGCGCTCTGCTTCCGTTCATTAATAAAACGATTGTAGTATAAAATTTTTGCTTCCCTTCTTAATTCATTTTTAGTCCAATCGCTTTTGCTTTTCTCTATGTCAGCAAGCGAATTGAGATAACTTTTCTTGGCGTTTAGTTTACCTTGGTTGGGTATCATCTGTTCAATAGAAAAAGCAATTCCCGATTGGTTCATGGGGTCGTCTTTTTCCTTTATCATAGGCAGGTTGTATGGGAAACGCATCAGACCTACCGAAACTGTTGGCGGCATCCATGATTTTGCGCCTTCGGTTTTGGCTTGCAGTGCCTCAATGTTATATTGATATTGGACAATGGTTGGATAATAGGTTTCAACCTGTTGCAGTAATTTTTCCAATGAAATGTGAGTGGTGTTCTGTGCCTGAACAAAACCAATGGAGCAAATGAGCAGGAAGAATAGTACTTTATTTTTCATTTCTCTAATCCTTTATTTCCAAATATTCCACATGGCCTAGTTTTTTCAATTCCCACTCTTTAACCAGCTGATAAACAACTGGAAGAACAATTAAAACAAACAGTGTTGAAGTTATTAGCCCAAAAACAAACGGGATCGTAATTGGTTTCATTACATCGCTACCAACGCCGGTTGCCAATAGAATAGGTAAAAGACCAATCATGTCGGCCATAACGGTCATTAACTTCGGTCGAACCCGCATTACCGCTCCTGAAAAAACTGCGGTTTGAATTTCTTCTTCCGAGAGTGCCGCGCTCTTCTTTCTTACAACCGCATCGTGTATGGCTTCATTCATATACACAATCATCAATACGCCCGTTTCTACCGCTATGCCAAACAATGCTATAAATCCTACAGCCACGGCCACTGAGAAATTCACATTAAAAAAATACATGGAGTAAACCCCGCCAATTAGGGCTATGGGAATACTAGACAGTACAATAAGCATTTCTTTGGCTGAGCGAAAAGTGAAATAGAGCACAAATCCGATGATGAGTAAGGTAATGGGGATTATTATTTTCAATCGTTGCTCGGCACGAACCTTACTTTCGTATTGTCCGCTCCAATTGATAAAGTACCCTTTTGGAAGGTTTTTAAATTCACGCTCAATTTTTTCCTTGGCATCTTTTACCACGCTGCCCATGTCTCGGCCTCGCACGTTGAACAAAACAGTTCCGCGAAGCATGGCATTTTCGGAACTAATCATTGGTGGGCCTTCCGAAATTTCAATAGTTGATATCGCCGATAGTGGTATAACCCCATAACCGGCGGTTTGAATCGGGGTTCGTTTTATCTCACTAATATCGCTTCTAAAATCCTGCGCCAAACGCATAGAAACGCTAAATCGTTGACGGCCTTCCACCGTATTGGTAATTGGCATACCACCTAATGCCATTTCTATAATCATGTTTACTTCTTCTACCGAAAGGTTATAGCGGGCTATTTCTTCGCGCTTAATTTTTATGTCCAAGTATTTGCCACCAATTAACTGCTCTACATATAAATCTGTAAGTCCTTCGATTCCTTGTAATGATTTTTCAATTTGGCGGGAAATGGCGTAAATGGTATCGAGGCGTTGTCCGTAAATTTTTATACCAATATCGGTTCGAACACCGGTAGACAGCATATTAATGCGATTGATGATAGGTTGTGTCCAACCATTAGTTACACCTGGTATTTGTACTTTTGCATTTAGTTCGGCAATCAGCTTTTCGGTTGTTAAACCTTTCCGCCATTCTGTTTTGGGTTTTAGCAGAATAATACTTTCAATCATGCTTATTGGCGCATTATCGGTTGCGGTGTAGGCTCGCCCAGCTTTACCCAATACATTTTCTACTTCGGGAAAACTTTTAATGATTTTATCCTGAACCTGTAAAATGCGCTTGGCTTCGCTGTTGGAAACATCGGGAAGGGTAACGGGCATAAACAATAGTGAGCCTTCATCTAAAGGAGGCATAAACTCTGAACCCAAGCGCAAAACAAATGGAATACTACCCAAAAGTATAAGCACTGCAACCGTGATTACCGTTTTTTTCCATTGCTGACAAAGGCGCAAAACCGGACTATAAATTTTAATAAAAAAGCCGGCAACAGGGTTTCTAGATTCTGGAATTAACTTCCCTTTTAACAGCGACCGTAACAGCATTGGCAATATAAACAAGGCCACAACAGCCGAGCCAATCATGGTAAAGGTTTTGGTCCATACCAGTGGAGAGAATAGTTTTTTCTCCTGACCTTCTAAGAAAAGAATGGGTGCAAATGAAATGAGTGTAACCAAAATAGAAAAGAAAACAGCTCGGCCAACGATTCGCGATGAACGCTCAATAATTTTAATACGTTCTTCTTCGCTTATCTCTGTGGTGCTGCCAATTCTCTGCTTTTCCATTATTCCTCTATTTTTAACACCGCCTTAACTAAGCCTTTGTAGGCATTCTCGGTCATTACAATTCCGGCATCTACCAAATCGCCTATCGCCAAAGCGATGCCACCAAGCGACATGATGTTTAATGAAATATCAAATAGTTTAATAAACATAAAGCCAATCAACACCGAAAGTGGAATGGTTACAATGGCCACGATGGCGCTTCGAACATGAAAAAGAAACAATAACACTATTAAAGCTACCACCGCTATTTCTTCCCACAATGCTTCTTTTAGTGTGGCAATGGCGGCTTCAATTAAATTGCTTCGGTCGTAAGCAATTTTTATTTCTACACCAGGCGGCAATCCTTTTGATGCAACGGTCAATCTTTCTTTCACCCTATCAATTACAGCTTTGGCATTTTCTCCATAACGGGCTACTACAACACCGCCCACAACTTCGCCCTCGCCATTTTCATCTACAATTCCTAAGCGGATGTCGCTGCTCATTTGCACATCTGCAACATCTTTCATTTTTATGGGAATCGATTTATATGCTCCAACCGCTATTTCCTCAATGTCGCTAATGTCTTTGATATAGCCGAGACCTCTTATCATATATCCCATCCTATTCATTTCATAAATGCTTCCGCCAACATCCCGGTTATTGGCTTTTAGGGCGTTTGCCACGTCCATTGCTGAAATATTGTAGTACACCAATTTGTGTGGATTAATGCTTACCTGATATTGTTTTTGAAAACCCCCGAATGATGCAACTTCACTTACGCCCTCTACATTCTGTAGTGCAAATTTCATATACCAATCCTGTACCGCCCTTAACTCACCCAAATCATACCCATCGCCTTGCAGTGTGTACCAAAAAACATGACCCACACCTGTACCATCGGGGCCAAGTGTTGGGGTTACGCCTTGCGGCAATGCTTTTTGTGCAAAATTGAGGCGTTCTAATACACGGGTTCTAGCCCAATAAATTTCCGCATCATCATTAAAAATAACGAAGACGAAACTCATGCCAAACATGGAAGCCGCCCGAATTGATTTTACTTTGGGAATGCCTTGTAAATTGGAAACTAATGGATACGTTATTTGGTCTTCCATGATTTGAGGATTTCGCCCCATCCATTCGGTATAAACAATTACCTGATTTTCTGAAAGGTCGGGGATTGCATCAACCGGAGTATTCACGACCGACCAAACCCCACCCACTATGATAAGCACAATACCAATCCAAACAAAAAAGCGATGGTGCAATGACCATGAAATGATTTTTTCTATCATGCTTATATGCTTTTATTGGCTTTTCGTATTTCATACCAGGTCCATATTGCACCTAAACCATCAACAATTCCAAACGATACAAAATGCCAATCTGCTTTACCTGTTGCTATCAGATAAGCCACAACCAATGGAGCAGCGAATCGAGTATGAGTTGTGAATAAAGCAAATTGCATATTGCCTGATAGAGCCGAACGGATATAGTAATAGGAAGAACAGATTAGCACAAATCCTAGTAAATTCAACCAAGGTTGGCCAGTTACTGGTAGATTAAATAGTGGTAAAACCAAGTTTGACAAAAACAATAGCACTGTACCCATTGCCAGTGAGTACAACCCGAAACTAAAAATGCTTTTGCTTACCCTGGTCATGATTAAATTTGTTTTTAAATCAACCGAAGCAATGTGGCTTCTCAGCCACCAATCTCGTCAGGATTTTCCGTTAAAACACTGATTTCTATCAGTTGAACTATTGGTTTTGGTCAGCTTGTTTGGTAATCGCTACCATGTCCATACCACAAACAGGACATTGCCCCGCAGTGGTATAAGCCGTATCACCTTGACATTTCATGGGGCATTGGTGTTTGTTTTAAAAAATAAAAGCTCTTTGCTTTTTAAATTTACAAGATTCTAGCACAATTCCCTTAAAATTCAATCCTTTAGCATTTTAACCTATTTACCCATTAGCCGATTTAATACGAAATCCATAACCGGAAGGGAAGCCAGCTTAACCCACTTACAGCCTAATAAATATTGCAAAATAGGTTAGCACGGACAATTGAAAACTACACAGTGTTAGTTCGGTTCATTAGGCTTTTCTCTACCTTGCGCAACGCAAAATAAATTGCCCCACCGTAAGTAGATTACGGTGTGGTCATGTTGCTTTGCTGGGTAATTAAACGTTTATGGATATTGTTTTTCTTTTGGTGGGCGCACTTGTTGGGGTTGGTGCCACCTGGATGTTGTTTAAGTATAAAATGCAGGCCATGCAGGCTGCCAACAAAGGCATTTCTCAGGATGACATTAATGCCCAATACATTCCGAAAACACTCTTTGCCGATGTGCAGCAAAAACTGGAACAAAACCAGCAGGAGTTGACCGCTGCTAAAATGATGCTGGCGCGCACCGAACAGCAAAACCACCATTTTGCCCAGAAACTAGAGGAGCAAAAAAAGGACGTTGAATCGCTACAAGATAATTTTAGGGTAGAATTTCGCAATCTCGCCAACGACTTGTTGGACGAGAAAAGCAAGAAGTTTGTGGAATTGAACCATGAAAAACTGGGGGACATTTTAAAACCGTTGCGCGAAAAAATAGACACCTTCGAGAAAAAGGTGGAATCGAGCTACAACGAAGAAAACAAAGACCGATCTGCACTTAAAGAGCAATTGCGCTTGCTGGTGGAGCAAACCAAGCAAGTTGGCGAAGACGCTACCCGACTGGCCATGGCACTAAAAGGCGATAGCAAGCTACAGGGCGACTGGGGCGAAGTGCAGCTGGAACTTATTCTGGAAAAAACGGGTTTACAAAAAGACATTCATTTCTTTAAACAGCAAAACTTTAAAGACGAGGATGGCAGCAATATGCGCCCCGACTACCTGATAAAGCTACCCGAAGAGAAACACCTGATTTTGGACAGCAAAGTGTCGCTTACTGCCTACGAGCGATTTTTTAATTCGGAAGACGAAATTGAACGTAAAAAGGCGCTTGCAGAACACATTACCAGCCTCACCAATCACATTAGTCAGCTGGGTAACAAAAACTACCAAAACCTGCCGGGCACCAATCAACCCGATTATGTGATTCTTTTTGTACCGATAGAAAGTGCGTTAACGCTAGTGCTAAAAGAAGATTCGCGGATTTTTGAAAAGGCGCTCGATAAAAACATTGTGCTGGTTTCGGGCTCTACCCTATTGGCCACCATGCGTACCATTTCGTACATGTGGCGGCAGGAAAATCAGCGCAGAAACGTAAGCGAAATTGCCCGTGAAAGCGGCCTGCTTTACGACAAGTTTGTTGGTTTTATTGAGGACATGGTTACCGTGGGTCGCTCGTTGGAAACGGCCAAAGAAAAATACAGTAGCTCCATGAACAAATTGACCGAAAGCTCGAAAAAGGGTGACACTATTGTGGGGCGCATGGAACGGATTAAACAGCTTGGCGCCAATACTACCAAGCAAATACCTAATTCGTTGCTAGACCGGGTTAAGGATGATTATTTGGAGTAAAACCAACTTAATCCTTCTTCACCCAAATCATATACTTTACTTCGTTCTCTTCGCCTGCGGTAAACTCTTTTAAAAGCTCCATACCAAACTCGTCCCTTAACCTTTCTGGGCTAATGGCAAACTCGACAGGACTAAACCAACTGTCCCAGATTACGATGTCCTGACTACTTAGTTTTGCTAAATTTTCTGGTGAAGGCTCGCAGTGTTTGCTTGTATCGAAGTAATCTAATTTCAACGTTTCGGCCAGGTATGGTGAGGCAAAACAAACCATTTTTGGAGCTAAACCTGCTTGGTTGGCATAGGCCGCAGTTTGTTCAGCCACTTTTTGCACGTCACATTTCATCATATCCCTGCGCCAATGAATGGATGAGGGTGTGCCCAGAAATGGAAAGCAAATGATTAATACCGCAAATCCGTACGCCACCCCATTTGCGATTTTGGTTTTCAAGAAACGATTGTCGACAATTGTATTAAGGCCAATAAGCGTCAATATAGCCATGACGGGCATAACCGAAATCATTACGCGTTTAAGCCCCATGGAGTTAAAAATACCGAGATACCAAAAAGCAGAATGCGCAACTAAAAACGCTACAAACACACCCAAAATAAGGAACAGCATTTCCGATTTTTTGCGATAAGTTTTATTCACTAGAACGCTCACACAACCTAGCAATAACAATACATAAATTGGCAAACCCACCACATAAAATAGCTGATCGATAAAATGCCACCAGGTTCCGCTTCCATAAGCACCATTTAAGTTGGCATAAGGAATTTTATTCAGCACCCAGAATACCGAACCATGAAACCACGAACCAGCCAAGCCAAATACTATATGACCTGTAGCCAACCAGGGCAAACTTTTGTATCGTTTTGTAAACAAGTAATAAAGCCCTACAACGCCAATAATTACCAAACCTTCGGAGCGGACAAAGGGCAAGAACGACAACCAAATGGCCGCTGTATAATTTCTCTGTTTAACCACCTGAAAATACAGGAATATAGCCAACCAACAGGCAAATAAGGGTTCCGTTAAACCAGAAAATGTTAATATGAAATTGAGCGGTGCAAAGAAAATAAACACCCCAATTAACCAAGGGCGCTTAAGCCCTAGCTCCTTACCCACCAATTGGCTAAAATGAATGGTTAAAATAAGGCATAACACATTAAATAGTTTTACCCCAACAAAACCAAATTGGGCCATTGGCGAAGCAAGCATCACAAATAGTGGTTTGGCCCAGTGGTTAAAATACAATTCTGGGTGCACCGGTGCGTACTTGGCATACAAATAGTGCATTACGCTGTCACCGGTATCGCCAACTCCTTCGAAATAAAACGCAGAAAAAATAGCTAAAAGCGAGTAAGCGACTAAAATCAGGCGGGTGTTTAATTTTTCCATAAGCTAGTTAATGCCCGCCAAGATAAAAGAAAAGGATAACATGACTGGTTGCTTGGAATAGGAGCAAAAGAAAAAAGGCCAATCGAATCGACTGGCCTCATTCATTTAAAAAGGAAATTGAATATTATTCCCGCTCTTTGCTTTTTCCCACAACAGTGTTGCTTCGGTCAAGCAATTTGAACTCAACCCGGCGGTTGGCCTGATGTTGCTCATCGGTACAAGGAACGCCATCTTTGCAGTCGTTTTTCAATTGCGATTCGCCATAACCGTTAGGTATGATGCGAGAAGGATTAATACCTCTTCCAATCAAATATTTAACTACTGCGTCAGCCCGCTTATTAGATAGACGAATGTTATACTCATCCCTTCCGCGGCTATCGGTGTGTGCACCTACTTCTACCTTCAAGTCTTTGCTATTGGTAAGAATGGTATACATTTTCTCCAAATCAGCAGATGCATTTTTGCGCAGGAACCATTTATCGAAATCGAAGTAAATCTCATAGAACTCTAAGGCCGTTACCTCTTCCCCATTCTTAAGTGTTAAATCCTGAACAATGGCAGTATTTGGCTCCATGTCCATGGTCGAGAATTCAACCGAATCGGCATCGTAGCCTTTTTTCTCGGCCTTAACCATGTATTTTATACCCGGACACAAATCGAACTTATACGTACCGGTTACATCGGTTACCAAAATGGTTTCCTTGTTGGTTACCTTGTTTAGAATAGTAACGGTAGCATTTTTAACCGGCAATTTCGATTTGTCTTCATATACCACCCCTTTTATAAACGAGCCTGTTGCACATTTTAAGTAAATGGTTTGGCGGTAAACACTGCCAATGGCTTGACCAATAGTTGAAATGTCAGTTTCTTTTGACAAGTAGCCCGCAGCACTAAAACTGAAATGGTAGTTTTTATTTACCTCCACCCCAATTGTAGCCATTCCTTTCACGTTCGATTTTCCGTAAAGCGTTTTATCTAACCAAACCGATGCCTTGTTAATTGGCATGTGTGTGGCATCGTCAAGAATTTCAAACTCCAGAAAAATTCCGTTCAACGAAAACCCATAAATATCATCACTGCCCATTCCGCCCTCGCGGTTGGATGAAAAATAACCACGGTTACTTTCGGCATTGTAGGCAACGGCAAAATCATCGGCGGGACCGTTTACAGGTTTCCCAATATTGCTAGGACTACCGTAGGTATTTGTTTCGAGGTTTTGATAGCAAACAAACACATCCAGTCCACCAAGGGTATTTAAACCATTCGAGGAATAATATAAGGTGTTGTTTTTGTCAACGAAAGGAAACATTTCCTGACCTGCTGTATTGATGGTTTCACCCAAATTTTCGGGTGTACCAAATGTTCCATCAGCATTTATAAAGCATTTCCAGATATCGGTACCACCAAAACCACCACTTCTGTCGGAGGTAAAAAACAAGGTTTTTCCATCATTAGAAAAAGTTGGGTGAGCGTAACTTACGGTTGGGTCATTATAAGGAAACTCAACTCCCTGACTCCATTTCCCATCACTATTGCGACTGAAAACAACCAACTTAAGTTTTACTACGTTGTCGATGGTACTCTTTACAATGTGACCGCCAAAAGCTCCCGTGTTAAACTGACTACGGGTAAAAACCATGGTTTTCCCGTCGGGAGAATAAGCCGCATTCGATTCGTGATACACCGTGTTAACGTTGGCAGCCATTAAACTTGGCGAAGTAAGCCCACCTTGTCCATCGTTGCGCGAAACGTACAGATCTAGGTAATTGGCACCTGTCCATTTGTCGGTATAATCGAAGGTCAAAGGGTTTTTCCGATTAGAGGCAAACACCAAACCGTCGGATGAAAAAGCGGGCGCAAAATCAGAATATTCCGAGTTTACGTTGGTGCGACTAACCGTAGCAATGGATGCCATTTTGGCCATGTCATTTGCTCTATCACAAGCCTCAATACCCAAAATACCGCGTGAGTCGTTGGGATAATTATCGAGAAACTTCTTGTAGTTGACAACTGCGACTTCATATTTCTCGCTTGCAGCTAATGCTTGGGCATAATACAAGTAGTTAATGGGTTCCATGTTGGTCGTAGCCGATACGCGGTTAAACCACTTTAACGATTCGGTAGGTTGACCAGTTAAGCGATAACAGTTGGCAATTTTAGCCGCCACGTAATCCACATTACCCAGTTTCTTGTCATATACATCAAGGTATAGCTCTAATGCTTCATTAAAAGCTAATGCGGCATATTTTTCATCAGCCCTTATAATTTTCCCAAAGTCTTGCGCAAAACTTGCTGAAGTGGCTAGCAGAACAATAAGGGTGAACAATATCTTCTTCATCATTTCTTTAGACATCAATTAAAAATAGGTCACGAATCTAGGTGTAGTAAAAGCGGCTTTGCTTCCGGTAAGGTTAAATCCAAGCATTATTTCGTGCGAAAGACCTGCCCGAGTTCCAATGTTTGCCGTATTAAAATCGATACCATAACCCAAATTCAGTATGCGGGTTAATTGTATTTGCGTAAGTGCTATAATGGTATTATCGGTTCGATAGGATAAGCCTACCAACAAACGGTCTTTCAAAATAGCCGCAATGTTGAAATCGGCCACATCGGGCAACTGCCCTTGTCCTAAAACGCTAGTTTTGTAAAGCCCACTAGCCCTAAGTTTTACATCGCGAGTAAGTGGTAGCAAGTAACCGGCCATTAAATAATAATGTTGCGTGTTACGTAAACCAACATAATTACCGCTTAAGTCTCTTGCGCTTTTCAACAACGTTGGGGTAGAAATACCAGCAAAAAATCGACTGGAATACAGGTAAACACCTGCACCAACATTGGCTGAAGAACTGGTAACACGACCGTTTGCGATTGGATCTGGTTCATCGGCTGCGTCAAGCGCTGCAAAGTTATTGACGGTTTGACCATAAGAACCTTGTACACCGAATGATAGCACCGTTTTCTGTGTTAAAGACAAACGATAGGCATATTGCAAAGCAATGCTGTTATTGCGTGTAACTCCTATCTCGTCGTTAGAAAAAGTAATACCAGCCGCATGGTGAGGCAATGACGAGCCACCAGCCGACAGTAAGCCGTGAACACCTGCATTGAAAGAAGCTGGAGACCCTTTGGTGTTAATCCACTGGGTACGGTAATCAATATTTCCGGCTAATAAACCTGCTGACCCAATGTATGCTGGGTTAAAACCCTGCTTAAAAAACTGATACAGCGAGAATAATTGCTGCTGTTGGCCAAATGTGCTGGTCGCTAAACCGGCAAAAACCAACAATAATTTTATCTTTTTCATTTTAAAAATCTTTGCTTAACAAATGAGATTTGCATTTAATTAGTGCTTAACAACCACAAAACCGCGGAACTCTCTGTTTATCCCTTTAGGCGTAAACACCCAGAAATAAGTTCCATCTGGAAGGAATGTCCCTGAATTCTTGTAAGTTCCTGCCCAATTGTTTTTGTAATTATTGCCTTCGAATACCAATACACCATCGCGGGTATAAACCTCTAAAGTATTATTCGGGTAGTCATCTATTAAATTGGTGGTAAATCGGTCATTGAAGTTGTCACCGTTTGGCGTTATCAACTCGGTAGAAAAGCTTTTGGCTTTGCCACCCCCACCAGTGCCTTCATCACAAGAAGCATCTTTAGCCACATTGGCATTGGTTTGTTTTGCACAACCGTTTACATCAGTTACCTGAACTGCGTAATCGCCGGGGGCTACACCGCTAACCGTTGCAGTTGTATCTCCAGTATTGTAAAGGAAATTGTAAGACGGGCGACCACCAACGGCTTGAGCCACCAAAGTACCAGTAAATGGCGGTTCACAAACTGAAGTACTGCCGGTAAGCGAAACCGTCATGGCATCGCGGGCAATCAGTTCGTAAACCTTAACCGTGCTGCAGATACCCGAAGTTACAGTCACCTTGTATATGCCAGGTCCCAAATGCTCATTACGCTCGGTAGTAACATCGTTATTCCATTGAATAGTATAGGCAAAAGGACTGATTACCTGAATTTCCAATAATCCATCTTCATCGCGGGCACAGGTTTCTTCTTTTGAAGTTACTAAGTTCACCGTAGGTCCACCGGCATCCGAAACCTCGGCAAACAAAATATCCTGGCAACCAGTAGTTAAATTTGTAACGGTTACTGAATACATGTCAGGAGCCAAATTGGAAATATCTTCTGTAGTTGCTCCATTCGACCAAAGGAAGCTGTAGTTTCCAGGTACTGAAACGCTAAGGTTGATAGCACCGTTGTTGCTAAAACAACTTGCCGGCGTAACCATAGCCGACAAATCGAAGTCGGAACGGCTAAGCACCGTAAATGTTTTAATTCGTTTACAACCCGCAGAATCCGTAACAGTAACCGTATAGTCTCCAGGAGCTAGGTTAGTTCGTACCTTTTCAGTTGATCCATCGGTCCACAAAATAGTAGAACTGCTAGGGACAGTTAAGAAAATTGCTCCGTTGTTTTCTCCGCAAGTTGCATGGCGCACATAGCCGACAAACTCAGTAGTACTGTCAGAAACACTAACATAACCAGTATCCAAACAACCCAATGTGGTGTCGGTTACAATAACTGAATAGAACCCGCTGCTTAAGTTATTGGCGGTGGCGCTGGTATCTCCATTAGACCACTCATAAGTATAGTTACCACTGCCACCACTTACCTGAACGGTAGCCGAACCATTACTACTCTGGCAGTTTGACGAAACCGTAGTGAAACTAAAACCATAATTACGGGACTGCACTAAGTATGAGCCACTAAGATTACAACCATCCTCACGCGACACTGTAACACCATATAAACCAGGTTTTGTAACTATGATAGATTGCGAAGTTGCCCCTGTAGTCCAAAAATATGCAGCATAGCCAGCAGGAGCCGATAATGTAACCGGATTGCCTTCGCAAGAAATTGAATCGGTGGAGGCAATGGCGACACCCTGCAATTGAGTAATGGCAAAACCATTAAAAACCAGTAGGTCTTGTTCAACGGTTAAGGAAGATGCAATCGCGATTTCAATACCTCCGATTTGGTAGTTACCTGCTGGAGTTATTGCCCCAAGCACAAATGGAGCTGTTCCGCCCTGACCGGTTCCCAATATACTTCCTAAAGTTCCTCCCACCTGATCTGCCAAAACCAAATCGGTTAGTTTAAAATCGGAATAAGCGTATACCACATTATTGTTAACATCATAAACAACAATCTTTATAGAATCTACCAGTCCTGCGTATGCTGCCGTGTTTCCAAACATCACTTGAAACCCAACATAATCGCCTGCTGAAACTGTTTCCGTAAAACCAACTTTCAATGAGGATATTGACCCCGAACCAATTAAGGTATGTAAGGCCGCATAGTTAGACTGATCATCGTCTACCGCAAATACCGGAGCAATTACGTTTTGATGAGCCAACAATGTATCTGCCAAAAGAGCTGGGCATGCGCAATCGTAGTAAACCCCATAAACTGCAACTTCCTGAAATGCTGCTGCCACACCCTCAAGCGACAATTGAATGCGTTTAATTTTATAAGTACCAACCGGAGTGGACAATTCAATCACCGAAAGATTACCCGTTCCTGATAGAACACCTGCATTTTGCAGATTAGTACCATCATAGGCTCTTATGGTATCACCGTTTTCGCCAATTAAATATACGGTTAGGTTATCAACCACATTGGCACTAAGGTCTTGATTGGTCGTTTGAATTACCAAACCTATTTTATCTCCCGGTTTCCCTGGATTTGAAAATCCTAAATCAATAAACGAGGTGCTCTCTATTAAACTTACACCAAGCGAACTAGTCATTAAAGCATAATTGCTTAAATCACTATCCACCGCATTTTCTGGATTCTCTACCCCTGAAGGGCAAGAAATCAATACTGGCGGCTGACAATTACCAAATCCCGCTAAAGAATCGGCATATACCCGACCACTGGTCTGACAACCAATTAAATTCAAATTATAGGAACCGCTCATGGTACAACCATCAAACCGGGTAGCAGTAACAGTATATATACCAGCCGAGTCAACCTGAATTACCCTTCCTGTTTCACCAGTCGACCAGCGGTAATCGCTAAAACCATCTTCAGCCGTAAGCTGAACACCTTGTCCAGCAATAATTCCAGATTTATTTGCTTTGATTTTCAGTCCACGCAGTTTTGAATAATACAAACCCCGGTGTACCTTTAAATCGAGTAGTAGACCAACACTTGAGTAAAACAATAACTTAACTGACTTAATAGGGGATGTTATGCTCGATGAACTATTAAATCCGATGATAAAATTATTGTTCGATGGACCATCCACCCCAACGATTCCACCAAGGACATTCGTCAGGTCCTCAGCAACCACCAAATCATCAGCAGTAAAGTCGACCTTGCGACCAATTTCTTCTCCTTGTTCGTTGTAAAGAACAACCTGGATACTATCTAATGTACCCAGTTGCAGAGCTGAGTTACTTTTAGACACCTCAAAACCAATATAATCGCCAGCAAAGGCTGCATTATCAAATTGAACAGTAACATAGGCAGAATCTAACAAACCTATTGGCAACGAAAGTAAACCGGTGGTTGCAGTATCATTGTCAACCACACCTTCAGGGGTAGTACAATTTCTAGAAGCCAATACCGTAGTGGCCAATACCGCAGGGCAAGTATTATTATAAAAAACCCCGTAAGCCGCCAAAACCATGCTGGCATTAACCATGCCGGCAAGTTCCATTCTGAATTTTCCAATTTTATAGTTACCCAAAGGGGTTCCAATGCCCACCACCTTTCGGTTTGAACCGTCTCCAAGCGCCTTAACGTCGGTTAGCGAAATATCGGACCGGCGTATAACTTCATTGCCTGCGCTATCGTAAACAATAACGGTCATACTGTTTAAAATTTGTGGGCTAATCCCCTCATCAGGTAGTTCAATAATTACCCCAACCTCGCTTCCAGCTGTACCCAGTTTCGAAAAACCCACTTCAACAAAGGCGGTACTTTCAATAATGGATAAACCAAGATTAACTTTGAGGAGCGCATAATTATCAGGGTTATTATCGACCATATAATCGGCGTTTTCCACCCCAGATGGGCAGGAGACAGCCAAAATTGGTTCGCAATTTCCGTAGGCAATAAGTTTGTCGGCAAAAGTTTGCGCCTTCAAACCTGAAAACCAAGTTAAAAAGACCGCAACTGCTAATAAATGACGCATAAATAATTTGTGATTTTTCTAATTTGCGGCAAATATGAGGCTAATACATGCACAAAATCACTCTGCTACACCGTTTTTCGTGGAATGGTAGTTTATTCCCGATAAATAGCGTTTCAAGTTAGGATGAGGCGTACAGCTCCTCGGTTCTTTCCGAGGTTGAATTCGTTTTACTTTAACCGCTGTAATTTAACCTGCTTTGACTTAATCCAATTAAGCAGCAAGCTATCGGCATCGGGGTAATATGGCATCGGTTTTATTGCATCCACCAATTCCTCAACCGATTGAAAAGACTGGCTAAAGTCAAAATAACCATAGCCGTAAAAACGATTATTATAAACTAAGATAATTACTTGCTCATCGGGCTCCCTACCCTTTTCAACGATGAAAAAATTAGAATTGGGATATGAATGTTCAAGCACCAACTTTCGCACCCTTTTGTTGTAAATAGCAACTTCTTCCGCACCCACACAAACCCCATTGCACTTATGAATATGGTAGTTAAAGCAAGCTTCATCACCGGTACTTAAACCGCACTTACTCAAGCACAAATCCGATTTAGCAATCCAACTATCTAAAATTTCTCGTGCACTGCTATAGGTTGTAAAACGCAGCAGCGGGTTTTCGCTTTCCTGTTGTGTTACAATTTTAAGTTGCAGACAACCGGCTTCATCATTGGCAAATTCAATCGCATACAAATAATCAACCGCCTTGCTCCTGCGGTTATATTTTGGTTGGTGTTTTTTTATTTCCGCAGCTTCCATCAGTAAAGCCACCAGCTCACTTCCGGTTGGCACAAAATCTACATCAGTCAACTCATGGAGCATTTGCCCTGCTTTTTTTGTAGTTGTCAAAAAGTGACTTTGTGCCCTTTTATAAGCGTTTACACTTTTTCCAATGTAAATGATTTGCCCATCAGCATCTAAGAAGTAGTAAACCCCACAGTCTTCAGGTATTTTCTTAAGAATGTACTCCTTAATTTTATCAACCCGCCTTACCATCAACTCCTCAATACCTTGTTTCCTATATTGCGGGTGTTCACTTTTAATTTGAAGTAATAAATCGAAAAGCTTGGCAGTGGCCACCGCATCACCTTCTGCCCGGTGCCGGTTTTCTATTTCAATGCCCAATGAAGCGCACAGATTACCCAGACTGTAAGACATTTTCCCTGGAATTAACTTGCGGCTTAAGCGAACGGTGCACAAGGTATCTTTTCGGTATTTGTAGCCCAACGAAGCGAACTCTTCCCGCACAAAACCATAATCGAAACCCACGTTGTGCGCAACGAAAATGCAGTTTTCGGTAAGCCGCAGAATGTCTTTGGCCACCTCATGAAACTTGGGCGCCCCTTCTACCATTTCGTTGGTAATGCCCGAAATTCTAATAAAATTGGGTGTAATGTAACATTCAGGATCTATCAAGGTGCTGTACTTCTCTACCACCGAAAGTCCATCGTGAATTAAAATGCAAATTTCAATAATGCGCCCTTTCCGCATTTGGAAATTGGAGCCACAGGTTTCAATATCGATTATTGCAAACACACAGAAAGAATTATTCCCAAAGACCCCAGCTATCTAGGTCTCGTCGTTCCTTTTTAGTTGGTCTGCCAGCTCCGCGGTCGCGCACCACAAAGGCAGTCTCGTTAATCAACCGAACGCGTTCTATTTCCTCTGGTGAAGTATGGTCAATTAAAAAATCGGTTACCAGCTTAGCGCTTAGCCGGCTTTTGGGAAAACCAGTTACTTCAACCTGAATGGTGAGTGCACCTTTTCGAACGGCAATTCTATCTCCCTTTTTAAGGTCTTTCGCTGGCTTTACATCTTCGTTGTTAAGTTTTACCAACCCTCCTTTGCAGGCATCGGTAGCCAGACTACGTGTTTTAAACAAACGCACAAACCACAACCACTTATCAATTCGCTGTTCCTCCACAAAAAGCTATTTTTTTTTTAGCAATCAGGGGTATTCAATCATGAAATTACCATTAAGCCTCAAGGTTTCACCTAGTGCTTCCTCGCCGTCAAATTTCAGTACCAGCGAACCAAATATTCTTTTTTTAGTCGCATCGCGCGAGGTTATAATGAAGCTATTGTTACCGTCGTTTGTCAAGGTGTAATTTTTACCGTCCTCTATTAATTCAAAAGCCACTTCACTTTCGTCTTCTGGCGATGGAGTAAGGTCGCTACCTGCGGGGAGCGTTTGCTTAACCAGCATCTTTAGGGTTTTAGTTGAGGATATTTTATACTGTACCTCGTAATAGGGGTATGCTTTTTTCGTTGCAGCAACCGTATCGTTAACCGTTTCGGTTGTACTTGAATCGAGTGACGAGTACATGGCTTCACCCTGAAAAGAGCTATGATAGACAATAGTAGAATCGTCCATGGCCAAATTCACAAAAGGAACCTGGTTAATTAATCCATTTTCCAGAATAAGAATATTTTTCAGGTCAGCATCTTCCAAAAACAAAGAGAATTTACCCGAAAAAGTTTTCTTTACACGATCTACCGCAGTAATTTCTATAAAGCCTAGCAAGGTATCACTTACCTCAGAGTGGTAGGTCTTTATTCCTTTGTAAGAACTATCTACATACGCCACACGTGATGCTGTAGAAGCATTAACGATAAACTTCCCTTTATCCACCCCAGCAATGGTCATGGTTAATTTTTTACCGTTGTCGTCATATGCGGTCAGTACCATATAACCGGTGTCTTCCACAGCATAGGCCATTCCCGCCTTCCAGTCGACATTGCCTATTCTGGCACTAACCCCCAAGGGCTCGGGCGTTGGTGTAACGGTTTCCTCGGCTGGTTTTTCACAGGCTACCAAACCACCAATTAATAAAACAAAAAAGCCAACAAATTTCAGTCTAGTTAACAAAAACATATTTGAAAAAATTTCATCTAAAATGGAGTCGAAAAGTAACAATTATTCCAAGACCTGCCCTATCTCTTTTGCAAAGAATTACTGGATTCTCACCCTGCTTCTAAACAATTTTTAACGTCTGGGCATAGTTAATGAGGTGGGAAATGAGAAGATTAGTCGTACTTTTACCAACCTTTTCATGCCAAAATGACCTTCTTGAATATTTGGCAAGAAAATGGTAATGACGCATATATCTAACAAACAATAAAATTATGGCATTAGAAATAACAGACGCCAACTTTGAACAACTAGTATTAAAATCGGATAAGCCGGTAATGGTAGATTTTTGGGCAGAATGGTGTGGCCCATGCCGCATGGTAGGTCCAGTTGTGGACGAACTTTACACCGAATATGAAGGTAAAGCCATTATTGGGAAAGTAAACGTTGACGAAAACCCAGAAATAGCAGCTCGTTACGGCATTAGAAGTATCCCAACTATCCTTTTCATTAAGGATGGTCAAGTGGTAGACAAATCGGTTGGAGCGGTTCCAAAAGCTGCGTTGCAAGACAAACTTGCCGCCCAAGTAGGTTAATTTACAAGCAATCCATTTAAACGGCCTCCTAATTTCAGGAGGCTTTTTTTTACTTTATAATTGAAATGAACGGACCAATCAACCGGGAAGACATTGAGGCTTTTGGTCGAATTGATTTAATTGCCCGCCAAATTGTTCAGGGATTTATTACCGGCCTGCACAAAAGTCCTTTTCATGGCTTTTCGGTAGAATTTGCCGAACACCGCTTATACAATCCTGGTGAGGATACCCGCCACATTGACTGGCGTTTGTTTGGGCGAAGTGAAAAATTGTTCATCAAGCAGTACGAGGAAGAAACCAACCTTCGTTGTCGGTTTCTTATTGACACCTCGGGTTCCATGTTTTATCCGGAGGCCAACAACAAAAACTTTAATAAAATAGAGTTCTCGGCCTATGCCGTTGCAGCCTTTACCGAAATGCTAAAACGCCAGCGCGATGCTTTTGGCATCAGCTACTTTAGTGATGGCATCACTTATCATTCGGAAATTAAAAGCACATCCCCACATCAAAATTTCTTGTTTCGACAACTGGAAGCCTTGTTGGCAGCCGGCTCAAAGCAAGCTACCAACATTCCAGAAGCCTTGCACGAATTGGCTGAACAAGCACACAAACGTTCGCTGGTGTTTGTTTTTAGCGACATGTTCGAACAATCAATTCGAGAAGAGCTTTTGTTTGATGCATTGCACCATTTAAAACACAACCGCCACGAGGTTATTTTGTTTCACACGGTAGACAAACGGACCGAGCTGGAATTGGAGTTTGGCAATCAACCAGTAACTTTTATTGATTTGGAAAGTGGGCAAGAACTAAAAGCCAACCCCAACCACCTCAAAAAAGCCTATAGCCAAAAGATAAACAGCTACGTTGACCACCTGAAATTAAGATGTGGACAATACAAAATTGATTACGTACAAGCCGATGTAAATGAAGGATTTAACAAAATATTAATGAGTTATTTACTCAAGCGGCAACGCATGATGTGATTTATTAGCTAATATTTTTTCACGAAACATTTGGAGACACGAGAAAAGCTATTACATTTGCACCACTGAAACGGTTTAGACCGAAACAGTAGGAAGGATTGGTAGTTCAGTTGGTTAGAATGCCGCCCTGTCACGGCGGAGGTCGCGAGTTCGAGTCTCGTCCAGTCCGCAAAAGCTCCGAAGGAAACTTCGGAGCTTTTTGCTTTTAGTGCCTTTTCGGAAGTTTTTTTTAGGGCTCTAGGGGATCAAGCCCCCACTTTGTCGTTATAAACGTATTGAAAAATTAAGTAACATTACCAAATGCTATGTTTACGGGCTATACACATCGCTGTGTAAACTAAAGACACTTAATTTCAAAAGTTCAAAAAACAAAAAAATAGACTATTCCAATCGACATTCTGCACTCAAACTTTCGCGCTTTTATGATTGATGATGAAATTCTTGTCCAGAACTACAAATGTTTCGGCAATGAACCCCAAGGTTTTAAAAGGATACTCCCTATAAACATAATTATTGGGAAGAATAATTCAGGTAAAAGCAGCCTAATAGATTTAATTAAGTATACTATTAAACCATTTCCAGAATTTTCGCAAGACCAAAGAAACAGTGGGCAAGCCAATTTGCATATCAGGCATAAATTAACTGAAAGCGAAATTGCAGCATATTTCAAACCCGGTACGACTGGCGGAGGCATTCCAAATGGTGATCACTATGGATTTGCAAAACAATTTATTGGTCAAAAATATTATTACACCCTAGGAGAAAATAACACGCGGGGGTTCATTGGTACTGAATTTGACTGTATTCCAGCAGCTCATGAACAAATGCGGCAGATTGCTCAAATCATTGAATCACCTTTTAACCAGAAAGTATTTAGGCATATTACTGCGGAAAGGGACATTGTTCCTGAGATAGCCACATCAAGTATGGAAATACAAAAAAATGGTATAGGTTCTACAAATGCCGTTCAATTAATCTTGAATCTGGTGGGTCAACAATACAGATTAATAGAGGTTGAATTATTAAAAGATCTGAATGACATTGTGAATCCTGATATCTTCTTATCAAGAATATTGGTGCAAATAAATTCAAGTGGGCTCTGGGAAATCTATTTTGAAGATTCTACAAGTAAAAGAATTACTCTTTCCAACATGGGTAGTGGTATTAAAACCATTTTACTTGTTTTACTAAATTTAAGGGTACTTGCAACCATTGGTCATAATGAACCAAACCGATTTGTTTTCTGTTTTGAAGAATTAGAAAACAACCTACACCCATCATTACAACGGAGGCTATTCAATTATATTAAGAAATTCTCGGAAAGACATGGCTGTTTATTTTTTCTAACAACCCACTCCAATATTGTTATTGACACTTTTAGTGGCTATGAAAATGCTCAAATTATTCACGTTACCAATGATGGTAACAAAGCAATATCTACTACCTTAGAAACTAATCAACAATTATTTAATCTAATCTCAGACCTTGGTTTAAAAGCTAGTGACATTTTACAAACCAATGGTATAATTTGGGTGGAAGGTCCAAGTGATAGAAATTACATCAACAAATGGATTAGTTTACTTGCTCCGGAATATAAAGAAGGCATCCATTATTCGATTATGTTCTACGGCGGCAAATTGCTTTCAAATTTAACCTTTGATTTTGACTGGTTTAATACCCATATTATCCCACTTTTGACAATAAATCGAAACGGTTATGTGGTTTTAGACCGGGATGGTAAGACCGAGAATGCGAAAATTAATGCTACCAAACGAAGAATAACGAAGGAAATTGGAGAAAATAAATTTTGGATTACAAAAGGTCGCGAAATTGAGAATTACTTGTCTGATTCGGTTGTATCTAAATGGCTAGAGGAAAAATGTTCGATTCATCCTAAATTCACAAACGACAAAAATGAAAAACTAGAAATCAACATATCAAAAAGCAATAAAAAAATCACCCTGTTATATAACACCAAAAAACAAGAATATTCCTCTGAAATTGTAAACTACATTAATGTTGAATCAATTGATATTATGGATTTAAAAGCAAAATTAGAAGAACTTATTTCCAATGTCCGAAAATGGAATGCATAGGTATTTTCAGAACCTGATATCTATACAATTCAATTTTAAAGTTAGATAGTTTTTGAGAGGAATTTGAAGAACAAAAACACCCCCCTTGTAAAAACTAGTTGCATAATATCTATAACATTAGGCCTTTTAGACCAAAAGTTCCAGCCTCGTCCCGTCCGCAAAAGCTCCGAAGGAAACTTCGGAGCTTTTTGCTTTTATAGCCTTTCGGAGGTTTTTTGTATCAACCCAGTGCTCCGCATGGGAAAAGATGAAGAAGATGGTATCTTCGCTTTAAATGGGCAAACAACTCTATATAATTAGTGGATGTAACGGAGCAGGTAAAACCACTGCTTCTTTTGATCTTCTTCCTGAGGTTTTAGATTGTAAGGAGTTTGTTAACGCAGATGAAATTGCCCGAGGAATATCTCCTTTTCAACCTGAAACGGTTTCGTTTGAAGCAGGGAGAATCATGCTACAACGAATTCAGGACTTACTGGTACAAGGCAATGACTTTGCTTTCGAGACCACTTTAGCTACTAAAAGCTTCAAAAACCTTATAAAACAGGCCAAAAATCTTGATTATACAGTAACCTTGCTGTACTTCTGGCTCGAGTCGCCAGACTTGGCTATTGCCCGAGTAAAGACACGTGTTTCTGAAGGCGGTCATAATATCCCGGAAGAAGTGGTTAAAAGAAGATATTTTGCAGGACTGGCTAACCTGTTTAAGATTTATAACGAACTTTGCGATATGGTTGTGATTTATGACAACTCTACCCGGTTGCCGGAATTGATTTATGAAAACTCAACAGGTAATCTGGCTGTGATACATAATCAACCTAAATATGAACTTATAAAATCTTGCATTTTATGAATCAGTCGGAATTAAAAATTATCCGGGATAAGATTGTTGAGGGCATGAAAACGTTACCACAACGGCTTCTTGAAAAGAAGAAAAAACTTGGACAACACTTCGTGGTAATCGAAAATGGAGAAATCAAAATACTGGAAGCAAACGATATTCAGTAGATTCAAGTTGTCGGTATTTAAGCGGTGGAATCTCGTCCAGTCCGCAAAAGCGCTAAAGTCTCCTTCAGCGCTTTTTGCTTTTTAGGCTACCCTACTTCAATAAGTTTACGTGACCAAACTTCAGTTTTTTTGTTCCGTAGTTGTTCTTGTAGGTTAGCTTCCATTCGTACACGTCGGTTTTGCACAGCTCACCTTTATAGAAACCATTCCATCCTTTTGCCGGGTCGTTGGTTTGGAAAATAAGCTCACCCCAGCGATCGAAAATGCTTAGTTCGAGCAGTTCCAAATTATATGCTACCACCCTAAACACCTCATTCTCTCCGTCACCATTTGGGGTAAATGTATTTGGCACATAAATATCACGTTCGCAATTTGGATCGGTACTCGACACAATTCTTGTATCCCATCGGCACCCATTAGCATCATAGACCACTATGGGGAAATCCTGTCCAGGATAAATTACTGAATCCAAAAAAGGCGCCATACCTCTAAAATGAAAATAGTTATACTGGCTTGGCAAATGCACAGTCATGGAATCTTCGGGACAAATGTTTAATTGTATTGGCGCTACTATTGGCAGCGGATGAACAATGATTGCAATGGTATCGGAAGCAACACATGCGCCATTAGTTACGGTAAGCGCATATTCCCCCGTGGTTTTTACTCGAATTTTTTCAGTCGTTACCCCAGTATTCCAGCGGTATTTAGGGTATTGGGCATCTGTAAGCGAAGTAATATCAAAATAGGCTCCGCTACAAAAACTTACATCCTCGGGCAAAATGACCCGATGCTTGGGTTGAAACGTAATGGTTATCGTATCAGAACTAACACAAGGTCCATTAGTAACCCTTACCCAATAAGTTCCGGCCTGGTTTACCACCGCATTATCTAAGGTAGAATTGGTATTCCATAAAAACGAGTCACCGAAGGTGTTTGCAAATAGCGGAATAGTGGCATCCTCACAGACCAATTGATCTGCGCCAAGGTTAGGATCTGGCTTCAAGCTAACTTCTAACCGAGCCGTGTCTTTAATAACACATACATCATAAAAAACTTTTACCGAATACTTGTTGGCTGCATATTTGGTAATAAAGGCACTTGTTTCCCCAGAACTCCACAAATAAGTAGCCATAGGCACCGAGTCGCCATAAGTAACCCCTGTTCCTATACAAACCGTTTGGTCGGGGCCTATTTCAACCGGTGGGGGAATAACAATTTTCAAAAAAAGTGAATCGTAAAAGCTGCATTGCCCATTTGTAATGGTCAATCCGTAATAGCCCTCGTCTGCAATTCTGATGGAAGGCGTAGTTTCACCAGTTGTCCAACTATAATTACTTGCATTTAGCGGTGCATAAATCAAAACACTTGAACCCTGGCACAACACCGGACCCGGAGGAAGTTCAAAATGAGGTATGGTGTCGAATTTTACGACAATGGTGTCGTAACTGGTACACAACCCGCTGGTAGCCGCCAATGAAAAACTACCACTTACAATTGGCCAAATGTTTTTGCTCTGTTCACCACTACTCCACAGATACGAATCGAAACCGGCTGGCCCTTTCACCTCCAACCACTGATCTTCGCACAAAGTAGTGTCAGCAGGAAGATTGAAAGGGACTGGAAATTGAACAACTAGCTCCGCCGTGTCATACAGAGTACACGGCCCGTAGCTTACTGTTAAATCATAATGCCCGGCCGTTTTCACCCAAATGGCTGGTGTTGTTTCTTGGGTATTCCATACATATTTGTCAGCACCATTTATATTGGCAACAAATTGAACGGAGTCTTTATCGCAAATGACCTTGTCGGGCCCTAAATCTAGTTTAGGTGGCTGCACCACTGTAACAAAAACCGAATCGGCAGAAATACATCGAGCAGAGCGCAGCTCCACCTTGTACACCCCCTGTTGATAAACAGTTATTACAGAATCGGTTGAACCGGTATTCCACAAATAGCTTAATGCATTGGGATGATGCGCATGAAGAATAACTGAATCACCTATGCAGATAATTGAATCGGGTGCAAGTTTAGCTACTGGTGGCGAATCAAAAAACACAGCGATTGTGTCCGTATATTCACATTTTCCACTCCAAATTCGCACCGAATAAGTTCCAGCCGTGTCAATTAATCGGTTCAGGGTACGTACTTTATCCATCCACAAGACAGAATCTGCAGTAAGGCTGATGTTAGTGCCATATTTCAAACCCATGCACAGTAACGTATCGGAACCTAAACTAAAACTTCCGGGATCTTGAAACAAAAACGAAACCGTATCTAACCCAGCACACCCTTTTTCCCAAACCTTTACCCCAACAGTATCGGTGGCGGTCACCAAAATTGAATCGGTGGTAACACCTGTAGTCCAGCGCAAGGAATCGTAACTATTGGTAAAAACAAAATAACTGGTATCGCCAAGGCAAAACAACAAGTCCTTGCCTAATGTTGGCTTAGGTAACGGATTTACCTGCACAGTAAGAGAATCAATACCCTTACAACCATTGACACTTGTTCCGGTTACCAAATATGTTTTATTAGACAAAGGCTTAACCATTGGGTTTTGAGCCATAATCGAAGACAAAAACTGTGCAGGCGACCATAGATAAGTGGCTGCACCGCTGGCATGCAACAAAGCCGAATCACCAACACACAACACAGTGGTATCGGGACTGGTTACCACGATTGGGTTTGGCCACAAATCGACCCAGGTACTATCTTTACCAACTAAACAGTTGTTTGTGCTTATTGAACAAGCTAAATAATAGTACCCTACTTTAAAACTGTCTAAGTTAGTAACAACAGGATTTGCAATGGTGCTTTTAAACCCATTGGGTCCGGTCCACTTGAATGTGTCAAATCCATTTAAACTTGCCACCAGCTTAACTACATCATTCGGACACACCCTAAAAGTATCAGGCATTTGCATAGATACTGTACCCGAGAGAACCCGCACTTGAACAGTTAACGCCGTGTCGGGACACAAATCGTTGAACAAGGTTAGCGTATAAATCGTACTGGTATCAGGATAAGCCAACGGATTAGGTATAGTAATACCGCTAAGCCCCTGTGGTGGCGACCACAATAACGAGGCACCTCCCCCTCCATACAAATGAGCGGTATCACCAGAGCAAATAATGGTATCGGCAGCAATAAATGGTTTTTTAAGCGGTTCGATAACGACGTAGGTTGAATCGAATTTGGTAATACAATCCTTAATAACCACTTTGAGTCGATACCATCCGCTATCGGCCAAGGCAACACTACTCTTTTTCGGGTTAATAAGATTGCTTGAAAATCCATTGGCTCCAGTCCATTCATAAGTTGTTAAACCAATGCTGTCGGCTTTAAGTTGAAGCAACGCTTTTTCACACAGTTTAATAGTATCCAAAGCATTTGGAAAACCTTGCGGCATATACACATCAATTGGCAAAACAATTAAGGTATCGGCAGTGCAACCGCTGGCCGTGTAGAGGCGTAGGGTTACATTAAAGTTGCCCGAGCTTGTGTATTTATGACTTGGGTTTTGCACAAATGCCGAATCACCATCTCCGAAACTCCATTCCCACCTACTTATCGGTGCACCATTCTGAAGGGTAGAGGCATCAGTAAAAGTTACGACCGAATCTTTACAATCGAAGGCACTGCTAAAGTTTGGAATTGGTGGTAATTCCATTTTAATCTCGTTGGTCAATACTATTACACAACCCGTAACGGTGGTGCATGTAACGACATACGTCCCCTTCTTCCATACCTTGGTGACTTGAGTAGTGGCTCCATTACTCCACTGATAACTTGCAAATCCGGCTGGAGCGGTGAGCACAATGGTGTCTTCCTTACAGTATAAATTGTTGTCTTTTAATATTTCTAACCGCTCACATTTCGCATCCAAATAAGCATAACCAAAATGCCCGCCCTGATTACAATCTTTGGTTGTAAATGTTATCGTGGCGGTTTGGCCAATAAAGTCCAATAAGGGAATATTTACCGTAGTCCAATTTTTGTAATACATGGGACTTTGGGTGGTTTGTGCTACCGATCCTGGTGCCGTTCCTGGATTTCCTGGGCTCATTCCACCGTATAAAAAACCCTGTATATTGGTGTCGGCATAAACAATGTACTCGGCACAGGATATATTTTGCCCATCGACATTCATCTTTATGCTAAAATAGGGCCGGTTAGTTGTTGAATGTTCGGGGGTTGGGTATTCCAATACTACTGCATACTGATAGATAAAGTTGGTGTTGTTACTATCTACCACTATTGAATACGAAAGTTGTTCGGCCTGATAACCGTTATTGCAATTACCCAACCGTACCGCAAAATCGCCACCGTTTGGCGGCACCACTGGCAATACATTTATTAGTGTATCGTAATGTCCGCGACTAACCAAGGTGTGACGCGTCATTCCATCGTTCATGACTCCAGCAGCAAAGCCTGGTGCTTGGCCTGGCGTATTATACATCCCATACCCTCCTACCCAGGCTTGCAAGTTCATTTTTTCAAAGCCGGAGTTTTTACATGGGGCACAGTTATCGCTATCGTTACAGGTTTGGCAAGTCACGTTATCGTCTGCGGTCAATGATTCTAAACTTATGTCATAATTAAGCGACTGATAAGGTGAATCGCCTTTTACCACAAAATAATAATCACCCGGCTGTAGTGTGAGTTCTTCTACAAGTCCATCGCAGTATGGTATCCGGCAAATAGACGATTTCAGGCATACAGAACCTGATGCGCCCGGGCAACCCAAACTTAAATATACAGCGGCACCAAGATTCAAGCCCTGAACCTGATAGCGGATACACTTGGTATTTGCAACCGTAAAATGATAAAAAACATCTTCACCACCATTGTTTGGAAGCACACAACCACCAACATAATCAATTCCCATCCCTCCGGCGGAAACATCAGTTCGAACATAAGGAAAGCCGATATTAATGCTATTGGAGCAATTTGAACCTGGCTCGCCGGTTGGCGGAGGAACGGCACAACTCCCATTCACAACAGTTAGCTTATAAGGGAAACAAGCATTCCCACCATCAATAACAATATAATAAGTTACTCCGGGGTTTAGAATTACATTGGTTAAAGTAACGGCTGCAGCTCCATTGTTTACTACCGATGCCACACAGCTTACACCAACGGCACTGGGACAATTGTCAAAAACAAAAAGAGCCGCACTTGGGTTTAACAATGGTGCAGGCGCCAAATTACTTCCACTCAAGGTAAGCGTAATGCAACTGTTGGCTGCGGTTGGCGTATAGGTAAAAACAGCATCTTCACGGTTTGCGCCAGCTACACCACAAACAGCAAACGGATTAAAGTCGTTTCCGGTACCACAGGTACTATAACCCTGATTGGGCGTTAAAATGGTGCCGGTGGTATGATTGGGGCTGGCATAAGGAAGTACAGCTATGTCTACTGGAAGAACACAGGTGTTTTGTGCAAAAGAAAAACTAAACCCACCACACGCAAAAAACAGGAATATAAGGCGCCACACTACTCTTTTCATCGGTAAAACTATTGCCTAGTTATCAATTCCTTTCTAACTTCTAAACGAGACAATTTTTAAGTAGTTTGCCAAAAAATCTAGTAGTTTTTCAAGAAATAGACCATGAGACTAGTTTCGTAGACAACGGTCGAAATAGGTTCGAGTAAGAAGAAACAAAAATGACTGCTGGTCATTTTTGTTACAGTAGGATTTTTACTTGATTTTCCGGTCGGCTTTCTGAATTACTTCAATTTCTCTCCAAACGCTTTCTTAAATTTTTCCAGCTTGGGTCGAATAACATATTGGCAATAAGGCTGATCGCCATTCTGATTGAAGTAATTTTGGTGGTAATCTTCTGCAGGGTAAAAAACGGTGAATGGACTTATTTCAGTAACAATAGGATGTGAAAAGGCTCCTGATTCATTCAGTTGTTTTTTAAAAAACGCTGCCTCCTCCTTTTGCACCTCGGTATGATAAAATACTACAGATCGGTATTGAGTTCCAACATCGGCACCTTGTCGGTTTAAAGTAGTTGGGTCGTGGGTTTGCCAAAAAGCCTCAAGTAATTCTTTAAAAGATATCAGCTTAGGGTCGTAAATAACCTGACAAACCTCGGCATGCCCAGTTCTTCCGGTGCAAACCTCTTTGTAGCTCGGGTTTTTAATGTTCCCACCGCTATAACCAGAAACCACCTTTTCTACCCCTTTTAATTGAAGGAAAATGGTTTCTACACACCAAAAACAACCGGCTCCAAATGTAGCTGTATCCATTGCATTCATTTTATCTGCTTTTATCAATACATTTTGTTTTTCCTTGCCAGGTTCAGGCGCATCGGGTGTTTTCGTGGGCGAACAGGAATAACACTGTAAACCAACTCCTGTTACCAGCCCCAAAACCACTATGCCAATAATTTGACTACTAAGCTTCATAGCTATTGTTTAACTCAATTACGACTAAACCTTGCTTTGGGATGGGGCGAGTTTTTCTTTTCCCGTTAATATTTCAAAAAACAGCTTAAAATCGGAAGCTAAACTCCATAAAGGATACCGAAAAGTGGCCGGTTTATTTTTTTCGAAAAAGAAATGCCCAACCCAGGCAAAACCATAACCCACTACTGGAATAACCCACAAGCAGCTGTATCGGCCGGTAATCAGCGAATAAAATAATATAACAAACAACAGTAGCGTACCCACAAAATGAAGTTTTCGTGAGGTTGGGTGCTGATGTTCACTGAGATAAAACCGATAGAATTCAGCATAAGTGCCTATACGGGCTGTTTTCATATTTAACAAGATTACCCGTTAAAATTAGTTACTTTTAATTGACTTCAAACCTCTGCGCGATGAATGCAATATTCAGTTATATCGGAAGAATCTTCAACCCAAAGGTCGCCCAAGATAAAAACCTCAATCTTCAAGCCATGCACTGGATAAATAGAATCTCCATCGGACTCTTCCTAGCTTGTATGATATACCTGGTAGTGAAGTTATTATAAAGCCACAATCAACCTATTTGGAGATTCATCAATCCTGTAATCAGTATAATTTAACAACTTATTCATTCGTTTTTTATAGAATCATTCTTTATGCTTAAATTGTAAACAGTAAAATATTTGTAATTTAAACAATGAGTCACTCCATTCTTCATCTCGACCTCGATACCTTTTTTGTTTCTTGCGAACGATTGGAAGACCCGTGGCTAATCGGTAAGCCGGTTTTGGTGGGCGGTGTTACCGACCGGGGTGTGGTTGCCGGTTGTAGTTACGAGGCGCGGGAATACGGTATCCATTCGGCAATGCCTATGAGATTGGCTAGGCAGCTTTGTCCGCATGCTATTGTAATTCGGGGCAATAGTTCGCTGTACAGCAAGTATTCCGACATGGTAAACGACATTATCAAGCAGCGTTCGCCGATGTACGAAAAAGCTTCAATCGATGAGTTTTACATTGATGTAAGCGGAATGGATCGTTTTTACGGTTGTTACAAATGGGCGCAAGAACTGCGGGAAACCATTATCCGAGAAACAAAACTCCCCATATCTTTTGGCCTGGCCACCAGCAAAACAGTCGCTAAAATTGGAACAGGTTTATCGAAACCCAATGGGTTTAAAAAAATTGACGAGGGAGAGGAAATCTCGTTTCTGGCTCCGCTTTCGGTAAAAAAAATACCCATGGTTGGCGAAAAAACCTACCATTTGTTACGCAGCATGGGCATTCAATGGGTAAAAACGGTGCAGGAAATGCCCCCTGAATTAATGGTAAGTCTGTTGGGAAAAAACGGCTTATCGCTGTGGGAAAAAGCACGGGGTATCGACAATTCACCAGTTATACCTTACCACGACCGAAAGTCGATTTCGATTGAACGAACGTTTGAAAAAGACACCATCGATGTGGTAAAACTGCGCAGTATTATTATTGCCATGGCCGAAAACCTTGCCTTTCAGCTTCGCAACGGTACTAAACTAACAGCTTGTGTTACGGTGCGTATTCGCTATTCCGATTTTCAAACGGAAAGTAGGCAGCAGCAAATTGCTTATACCTCGTCCGATGCGGTTCTGATTAAAACCGTGCTCAACATTTTCGAAATTCTTTATTCCAGAAGGGTGTTGGTGCGCCTGGTAGGTGTTCGTTTTAGCAATTTGGTAAGTGGTGGGCATCAAATCAATTTGTTTGACGATACCGAAGAGGAAATTAACCTGTATCATTCCATGGACGATATTAGGTTGCGTTTTGGGCAAGATGCTATAAAACGTGCAGTGGCCATGGGCTCGAAAGGCATTGGTAGAACTAACCCGTTCAACGGTTTACCGCCGGTTATTCCGGCACACAGGAGGGCTTAGTTGTGCTGTTAAATTGTCATACCTACTACAGTTATAAATACGGTACTTTTTCTACCGAATGGCTGCTGAAGGTGGCCGATTTTCTGGGGCACGATTGCATAGCCCTTACCGACATTAACAGTACTTCGGCTTGTCTTAATTTCATTCGAATGGCTCCGAAATACGGCATTAAACCAGTGGTGGGCATCGATTTTAGAAACGGAGCAAAACAAAAATACGTGGGCATTGCCCGTAACAACGAAGGTTTTCGCGAGCTTAACGAACACCTTACCTATCATTTGCACCACAATATTCCTTTTGCCGATAAGGCTCCGGCTTTTCAGCATGCCTATGTTATTTATCAGCGGGGTGCTGTAGCCGTGAAAGACTTGCGTGACAATGAGTTTATAGGTGTTTCTACCAGAACAGTAAACAAGCTATTGTTTGCCAATAAAACCGAAGAACAACACAAATGGGTGTTTTTGCAGCCGGCTACTTTTATCAATAAAAAAGGTTTTAACACCCACCGCTTATTGCGGGCTATAGACAACAATACTTTGCTCAGCAAACTCAGTAAAGATGAAGAGGCCCATGAGTCAGATATTTTCCGCAGTCCAACCGAGTTGATGCGCATTTTCGAGCAATACCCTTCAATTCTAATAAATACGCAGCGTTTACTGACCGATTGCAGCATAACAATGGACTTTAATACCTCCAAAAACAAGCTTTTTTATAGGGGAAGCGTTGCCAATGATATTGCGTTGTTGCGCGAGGAGTCGATAAAAGGACTGAAATACCGCTATGGCGACAATCCCCCGTCGAATGTGATTGAGCGCATGAATTACGAATTGTCAATCATTCAACAAATGCATTTTTCGGCTTATTTTCTTATAAACTGGGACATGGTTAATTACGCCCGCAGCAAAGGTTATTTCTACATTGGCCGCGGAAGTGGGGCAAATAGTTTGATAGCTTATTTGATGCGCATTACCGATGTAGATCCGGTAGAACTGAACTTGTATTTCGAGCGCTTTATTAACCCGTATCGCACCTCACCCCCCGATTTCGATATCGATTTTTCGTGGACCGACCGCGAAGATGTTACCCGTTACATTTTTAATACTTATGGAACCACTCATACGGCTTTGGTGGGGGCTTACAACACTTTTCAAACCAAATCAGTCATTCGCGAATTGGGTAAGGTGTTTGGTTTACCGGCTCACGAAATAGATGTGTTACAAGCAGGGAGAAAACTAAACAATGCTGATAAGATAGGACAGGCTGTTTTTAAATATGCCCAACTCATCAATGATTTCCCCAGTCACCTGAGCATTCATTCCAGCGGTTTGCTTATTTCCGAATTGCCCGTTAGTAGCTATTGTGCAACCTCGTTACCACCCAAAGGTTTTCCCACCACTCATTTCAGCATGCTCGAAGCCGAAGATGTGGGGTTACACAAATACGACATACTGGCGCAGCGGGGTTTGGGCAAAATAAAAGACACCGTTCAACTTATCAGGGAAAACAGAGGCGTTGAGGTTGATATTCACGATATCCCAAAGTTTAAAAACGATGTAAGGGTAAAAAGCATGCTTAAAGTGGGTAAAACCATTGGTTGCTTTTACGTGGAGTCGCCGGCAATGCGCATGTTGTTAACCAAACTAAAGGCCGATGATTATATTGGTTTGGTGGCCGCAAGCTCCATTATTAGGCCGGGTGTGGCTAAAAGCGGAATGATGCGCGAATACATACTTCGTTTTCAACACGAGGACAGGCGCGAGGCGGCTCGCAAAGCCTTGCCCGAATTGTATGCCATTCTCGAAGAAACGTATGGCGTAATGGTTTATCAGGAAGATGTGCTAAAAGTGGCGCACCTTTTTGGCGGACTTACCCTTGCCGAAGCCGATGTGTTGCGAAGGGGAATGAACTGGAAGTACATGCAACGCGAGGAGTTTAGGTCGGTGCGGCAAAAGTTTCTCGACAACTGCAAGCAGAAAGGACATGCAGACGCAGTGGTGCAAGACATCTGGAACCAAATTGAAAGCTTTGCCAATTTTGCTTTTGCCAAGGGGCATTCGGCCAGTTACGCGGTTGAGAGTTTTCAGGCCTTGTATTTAAAGGCCTATTACCCCATCGAATACATGGTAGCCACGTTGAATAACGGAGGTGGATTTTACAACACCGAGCTTTATGTGCATGAAGCTAAAATGAATGGCGCAACGGTAGAAGCTCCTTGCATAAACCAAAGTGAGGCTACCAGCACACTACAAGGCGATGTGGTTTATTTGGGCTTGGCGAGCATTGCCGAACTGGAAACCACATCGGTAACACTTATTCTTGACGAGCGCAGAAAAACAGGCAATTTCACCAGCCTCGACAATTTCATCAATCGTGTTCCGCTGTCACTGGATCAACTCATTCTTTTAATACGGGTTGGAGCATTTCATTTTACCGGAACGGGAGTTAAGCAATTACTGTGGGATGCGCACCTACGATTAAATAAACAAAAAAAGCGTATCGAAACCCTATCCATGTTTCAACCCGAGGTGAAAAAATATCGACTGCCTACGCTTTGGGACCATCCGCTAGAAGAAGCTTATGCACAAAAGGAATTGCTGGGCTTTTCGTTACAGTCGCCATTTTCGTTACTGAAAGAGCAAACTATTACACCTTTGTTGGCTGGGCATTTACCGTTTAAAGTTAATGAGCAGGTATGTATTGTGGGGTATTTGGTACACCGAAAACGAACACCAACTTCAAACGGGCAGGAAATGTGTTTTGGCACCTGGCTCGATTTGGTGGGCGAATGGATTGACACGGTTCACTTTCCGCAATCGGCCACTGAATTTCCTTTTTCAGGCCCGGGGTGTTACCAAATTCACGGAACGGTTAAGGAAGAGTTTGGTTTTATTTGCCTTGAGGTAAGTAGCATGAGCCGGATGGCCAATGTGAGTTTGGACGATGTGTTAAAAAATGACTTGCAGACAACCATTTAGCCGAACTTTCGTATTTAACATATACCGTACTTAGAGAATTATTGCAATTTAATGTTGAAATACGGGGTTTACAGTGATTAAACGACTTAAATTTACCCACTAAACAAATTTCGAAAGTGTATGAATCGGTTTTTTCCAAAAATTATTCTTAGTGCATTGTGCGTGCTGGCATTCTCTTTGGTGTCTAAAGCACAGGCTTATAAATCGTATATTTTAGATTCTACCATTGCCTATAAGTGGGAGAATTTCAATCCACTGGTTCCAACTGAAGTACTTGCTTTGGCTGGTGAAGACGAGGTTTATACCGTTCCATTGCCCTTTAATTTCCAATACTTCGACAGCACCTACTCCACCATGTTTGTTGGACTAAATGGTTACGTAAGTTTTGGTAGAAATTATGCCGAAGGCGATTTCAATAGAGAGAAATTATGCCAACCAGTTACCCAGTTGTATAACCCGGCTGGTGAGCAAAACTCCTTAAACCCTGATAATTTTATCGCGGTTTTTTGGGACGATTTATTCATAGATCCGGCCTGTACTCCTGCCGACGGTGGCACACCAAAAATTGCATACAGAACAATAGGCACGACACCCAACCGCGAGTTTATTGTGGTTTGGGATTACATGATACAATCTGGCGATTTGGCGCCTTGCGCACAGGGAAATGCAGCCTTTAACTCCATGTTGAATGTAGAATTAAGGCTATTTGAAACCTCCAATGTTATTGAAATACACGTTAAAAAGAACTTTTTATTGGAGCAGGGCGCTACGATTGCCGTAGAAAATGCTGCCGGCGATTACGCGGTTTATGCCAATTGTGGTGCTGGAAATAATCCAGGTGATGCTGAACTGGCTTATCGGTTTACGCCATCTACTAATCCCCCAACCGGAGGCGGTGGGGGTTCATCTGCGGGGTATTGTGCTGCCAATGGCGAAGCTTGTGCTCTACCTGCATTAAGATGGATAAGTGGTGTTCATCTTTCAAATATTTCAAATATTTCAACCTGCAGCGATTCTGGATATACCGATTTTACGAATGTTGCTGCTGCCAAAATGGATACAGGAACCGTTTATCAGCTTACTGTAAATGTTAAGAATTTTGGCAACGCTGCCTATTTAGCCCGTGCTTGGGTAGATTGGAATAGGGATAGCATTTTTAATGAAACAAATGAAATGTACCCCTTGCCCGGAACTTCGATTGGTGAGGCAACCGGTGAAGGCATATATACCACCGTGTTACAAGCTCCAGATGGAACACAACCAGGATTGGTCAGAATGAGAATACGCTACATGTTTGCCACCGGAAATCTAACGGCATGTGGTGCTGACAATATTGGTGAGGTTGAAGATTACCATATATTAGTTTCTGCCCCTACAATCGGCTACTGCGCAGCCAAAGGAGGCGATTGCGATACGGCCTTTGACTCGGCAAGTGAAAATTACGATCATATTGTTACTGCCACCATACAAAATGATGCCACTGACGTTGTTAACAACTCTGGTTGCGATAATGGTTATGGTGATTTCACCGCCAACCAAAACCTCTGGTTCGGGTGGACCGGTGGAAGTCAGTACCAAGTGGTGATTAAGCGAAAAGTATTTGATTACGTCTTTGCTCAGGCAGCCGCATATGTTGATTGGAATCAAGACTTTGATTTTGATGACTTAGGCGAAGTAACAATTGGAGTGGCAAATCCAGCCGATAGCACCACCATTTTTTTGGTCAATGCTCCTGATACAGCTACCATCGGGATTACTCGATTAAGGCTTAGAACAACGTCTTCAAATACCGGAACTGCGGAACCTTGTGGCGTGCAGACACTAGGCGAAGTAGAAGATTACAAAGTATTTGTTGGCACCCCTATTGTCGCTCCTCCAACCTGTGTTTCAATCACCATTCCTGCTGATGGTGCCACCAATCTTTGTCAAACACAGTCATTGCATTGGAACAAAGTGGCCAGCGCCACCGGATATAAGCTGAAAATCTGGAAAGAAAATCCGGTAGTTGTTCTTGCGGACATACAGCGTACCGATACCAGCTATGTCATTCCAACAGTCTTAGATACCAACAGCACTTATGCCTGGACAGTTGTTCCTTTTAATGCAAATGGTGACGCGGTCAATTGCGACACCATGCGTTTTACCATTTCACCTGACCTGAATCCGTCCACTACCATTTTACCAAATTCAGATACTATTTTCCAGTGTACTTCTACCCCAATCGTTATCGACGGAAATCCTAAGTTTGGAACACAACCATACTCGCACAGTTGGAATGGCACTAACAATAGCTTATTATCGGATACTGCCATTGCCAATCCTACTTTTGCAGGTGCTTCTTCAGGAAATTTCCGCTACAGCTACAGCCTCAGCGATAGTAAAGGTTGCATGGCTTATGACACGGTGGTTATTTCCATTATACCAGCAGTAGAAGCCGGTCAATTGACTGCACTCCAAAACGAATTTTGTGCCGGTGGATCGACCACGCTTGCCCATGCTGGGTTTGTAGGCAATGTAATTATTCAAGATTCTGTGACCTCACAGGCCTGGACAACGGTTAACCTGAGTCAACCGCAAGCAAACAATTACGCTACGGGTGTTTTAAACGCTACTAGATATTATCGGGCAATTGCTAATGCAGGGTCATGTTCCGACACCTCTGGAGTTATAGAAATAAAAGTAAACCCAAATCCAGCCCCGCCACTATATGTTGCATCGGGACCAACCACGTTTTGTTTTGGTGATTCTGTAACTTTTACCGTTACCAATTACGTAGCAGGTTTAACTTGGAATTCAACTTCATCGGTAACCAACAATACTGCCACGGTGAAACTGGCCGGCGACTATTTTGTAACCTACACTAACCCTAAGGGCTGTGTATCAAAAAGTGCAACAACCACAGTTACCACCAATCAGTCACCTAACAAACCGCAAATTCAAATTTTAGGCAACAACAATGTTTGTGTGGGTGATCCAGTTGTTCTTTATGTGAACAACCCAAACAACGATGCACTGGTTTGGAGTGATGCCAATGCTACCCAAAATGATACCTTGGTAGTGTATGAGCCTGATTCCTACACCGTAACTGCAACAGCGGCAGGTTGTTCAACCACATCCGATCCTGTTGAATTATTTTTCAACGCCGAACCAGCTAAACCACAAATTGAGCGAATTGGGTCGGCTACCCCATGTGAAGGTGAGACTATTTATTTAGTATCGAGTTACACCACCAACATTACATGGAGTAACGGAAGTCAGGAAGACACCATAAGTGTAACCGCAACCGAGACCTTCAAAGTGACCTATCAGGTTGGAAATTGCGTTTCTACATCAGACGATGTTTATATTCAGTTTGCGGCAATCCCTGCAACACCCGTAATTACTAAAGTAGGTGCAAATTTGGTCGCCTCGGTTTCAGGCTATACCTATCAGTGGATTGGACCAAACGGGCCAATAATTGGTGCAACCGGGCAATCCATTACACCAACCGATGGTGGCGTTTACCGTGTCATTGTTTATACCGAAGAAGGTTGTGCCTCGCAAATGTCGGCCGGTTATGTTTATTCGGGAACCGGGCTGCAAGAATTAACCCCAACCAGTTTAAGTGTTTATCCTAACCCGGTAAGTAATGTATTAAATGTACAATCGGATAGAAATTTCAATGGCGAATTGGCACTCATTAATTCCCTTGGAGAAATAGTCTTTACTATGGTTCCAAAAGGAAATCAGGTGGCGATTGATATGAACAACTTCGCTTCGGGTATTTATTTACTGCGTTACACCGGCCAAAATGAACTGTTTCATCAATTGGTGGTAAAGAAATAAACACACGTTTACAAAGATTACTAAAAAGCAAAAGGGCTGACTCAAACGAGAATCAGCCCTTTTGCTTTTCTATACTTCGATTATCTACCCCCGCAGCTTACAAGCCAACAAGGTATTCTTTAACAAAGCCACGCGAGTCATTGGGCCTACTCCACCCGGAACAGGGGTAATAAAGGATGCTTTTTCGGATACTTCATCAAATTTCACATCGCCAATAAGGCGGAAACCGTTCTTTTTGGTTTTGTCAGTAATGCGGGTTATGCCCACGTCTATTACTACTACACCGTCTTTTACCATATCGCCGGTTAAAAACTCGGGCATACCGGTAGCGGCAACAATAATATCGGCTTTCAGGGTTATTTCTTTCAGGTTGGTGGTACGCGAATGCGCCAGGGTCACGGTACAGTTACCGGGGTATGAATTTCGGCTCAACAAAATACTTACCGGAGAACCCACAATGTTACTGCGACCCAACACTACACAGTATTTACCGGCAGTTTCAATGCCGTAACGTTCTATCAATTCAATTATTCCATAAGGCGTTGCGGGTAGAAAAGATGGCAGATTTAGCGCCATTTTCCCAATATTTTCGGGATGAAATCCGTCTACGTCCTTACTCGGCAAAACAGCCTGTGTTACCTTTTTTTCGTCAATGTGTTTTGGCAAGGGCAACTGAACGATGAAACCATCGACATCCGGGTCGTTATTTAAACCTTCAATTACCTCCAGCAATTCCTTTTCGGTAGTTGTGTCGCTCAACTTTATGTGGCTCGACTTAAAACCTACCTCTTCGCAGTCTTTAACCTTTGCATTTACATAAGTTACACTAGCACCGTTATCGCCAACCAAAACAGCTGCAAGGTGCGGGCGCTTTTTACCCTTGGCCACCAATTGTTCAACCTCGGTAGTTATTTCTTGCTTAATAATTTCGGCTACTTTTTTTCCGTCTAGTATTACCATTTTTTAATTAAGAATTTAGAATTAAGAATTAAGAATTGAATGCATCCAATTGCATTATTAATCCTTAATTTTTAATCTTTAATTATTTCAAAAAGGTTTCCTCGCGCCCTTCATTTGCTTCATCATGTTCATCATTTGCGACTTGTTCTGCATCATTTTCATCATTTTGCGGGTGTCGTCAAATTGCTTGATGAGCTTATTTACTTCGGCAATATCGGTTCCGCTACCACGCGCAATTCGCTTACGGCGATTGGTGTCCAATACATCCGGGTTTTCGCGCTCGTGTGGGGTCATGGAATGAATGATGGCCTCAACACCTTTAAATGCGTTGTCGTCAATGTCAATATCTTTAATGGCCTTGCCCATACCGGGAATCATACCCATCAGGTCTTTAACCGAACCCATCTTTTTGATTTGCTGGAGTTGCTCCATAAAATCGTTGAAGTTGAATTGGTTTTTGGCTATTTTCTTTTGAAGTTTCTTGGCTTTCTCTTCGTCAAATTGTTCTTGTGCACGTTCTACTAACGAAACCACGTCACCCATACCAAGAATACGGTCGGCCATACGTTCCGGGTAGAACACATCCAAAGCTTCCATTTTCTCGCCAGTACCAACAAACTTAATCGGCTTGTTTACGGTCGACTTAATGGTTAAAGCCGCTCCACCGCGCGTATCACCATCCAATTTGGTAAGAACAACCCCAGTAAAATCTAAACGATCGTTAAAAGCCTTTGCCGTATTTACAGCATCCTGACCGGTCATTGAATCGACAACGAAAAGGATTTCCTGCGGATTGATGGCCTTTTTAACGGCTTCAATCTCGTTCATCATTTCCTCGTCTACCGCCAAACGACCAGCGGTATCTATTATAACCAGATTGAATCCTTTGCTGCGCGCATGAATGATAGCATCCTGCGCAATTTTAACCGGATTTCTTTCTTCGCGGTCGCTATAAACTTCAATACCCAACTGCTCACCAAGTATGTGCAACTGGTCGATAGCAGCCGGACGATACACATCGCAAGCAACTAAAAGTGGGTTTTTACCTTTTTTCTTTTTAACGAAGTTGGCCAGTTTACCCGAAAAAGTAGTTTTACCACTTCCTTGCAAGCCCGACATTAATATAACCGCCGGGTTTCCCTGCACATTAATATCAACCATCGATCCGCCCATCAAATCGGCCAGCTCGTCTTTGGTTATTTTAACCAATAATTGCCCGGGAGAAATGCTAGTGAGCACATTTTGCCCCATGGCCTTTTCCTTTACCGTGTCGGTAAATTGCTTGGCAATTTTAAAGTTAACGTCGGCATCGAGTAGCGCACGTCTAACTTCTTTCAGGGTTTCGGCAACGTTTATTTCGGTAATCTGACCGTGGCCTTTAAGTACTTTAAACGCACGGTCGAACTTCTCGGATATATTTTCAAACATATTGGCTCGGAAAAATGAAGGTGCAAAGATAACAAACCACAGGAAGCAGGCAATTGTATGATCGCTATTGCGCAGCCAAATTTACCACCAATGGCTCGATGCTCAATTGGTAAAAGCCCTCGGTATTCTTGAAAGTATATATTACGCGATTATCGGCCACCAATATTTTCTTAGGGAAACTGTTTTTTAGCTCGACCATGGCTCCATCAACCATTTTTGTTTCTGCATTAAAATGTTGTAAAAATGTCTTTCCGCCAATGGTTTGGAACTTAATATAGAACTGCCCATTGAGCGCTTGAATAATTTCTTTTCCCCAGTTTTCACTAAGGTGAAACGAAATATCAGAAACGGAGTTGGCAACCGTATCACCAGGATTAAAGGCTAAAACTTTCCCCAAAACGTGATCAAAAATCCACCATTGATTCTGCACTTTAAACACTGGGATATACACCTCCGGTTTTAACATAGCTTTATAAAAACTCATCAAGTCGAAAGCCAACCTTGATTTTGCCAATTGTGATAAACCAATGTCCCCCATGGCCAGTGCCTGATAGCCGGCTTTTTCGGCCCAGCGTTTATAAATATTATCGGTTTTAATAAACTTAACCGTATCTAACTGGCAATACAAACGTTTCTCTTCTTCCGTTTCAGTATTAGCCAATGTGTATACCAATCCTTTTTTATGGCCAATAAAGTATTTGTACACCTGCAAATGGTTATCACTTAATGCACATCGGCTGTAAAACGGCAAAAAATCCTTTAAAGGCATGCTGTTCCCTAGCACAACTGTATCGTTATTCAATAAAATTCGGGTAACAGTTTCTTTGTGAAGACCATAAATTCGGCCGTAACAATCTTTCAACAAATCTTCCATTTCGAGTTTATCGCGAAAAATAGCCACCTTATCCATCTCTCCCGTATTCTCTCGCACATCGAACCAATGTTTCCGGCCTTTGTAATGGCTAACTAACAAACGGTTACCCAGCCATTGAAAATCTTTTACGCCACCAAAAAATTGGTCAGTTTTCGATTGAACAAGTACTTCTTGAAGGGTGTCTTTATCCGGTTTTAAGAAAACAAAACCCAAATTGACTCCATTGGCTTTCACCTTTTTAGTAAGCCGAAGGTATCCCGGATGAAATATTTCAATTTGTTTGTCATCGGCCACCGCATTTAACTCGAAATACCCACTATCGTTACTAAACGTATAATGCGAGCCAAGGCGCACCAAAGCATTTTCGATAGCCAAAGAATCGGTTGAGCGCACTATTTTACCCGAAATGGAGCGAATAGGTAACCGCGTTTGACCCTGTAAAGACCAACTACTGAACAATAGTAAAATGGACAGAAACCACAAACCAGACACACGCATGAGAGTAGATTTTATCGTGAAGTTAAAAATCTAATCGGTATTCCTACATCCGCTCAGGCACCCTAATTCCCAACAATGCCATTCCCGATTTTATAACTCGGGCAGTTAATGCGCTTGCCGCTACTCTAAACTCCAGTAATTCCTTATTTTCTTCTTTCAGAATTGGAACGGTTTGGTAGAAATGGTTAAAATCTTTCGTAAGCTCATATATATAATTGGCAACAAGTGCGGGACTATAAGTTTTTCCTGCATCGGCAACTATACCCGGGTATTGGGTTAAGCGTTTCAGTAAGTCTTTTTCGGCAGGAACAATATGCACCGATGCATTGATGCTTCCCGCCACTGTTCCGGCTTTTCTTAACACCGAGCAAATCCGCGCATGGGTGTATTGAATAAAAGGACCCGTGTGTCCAGCAAAATCAATGCTTTCTTGCGGATTAAACATCATACGTTTTCTGGGGTCTACTTTCAGCAAGTAGTATTTTAAAGCACCAATACCCAATGTATCAAATAACTTTGTTTTTTCCTCAGGCGTTGCATCATCCAGTTTACCCAGTTCCTCCGATATTTCACGAGCTGTATCGCGCATTTCCGCCATCAAGTCATCGGCATCAACCACGGTTCCTTCGCGCGATTTCATTTTACCAGTTGGCAGATCGACCATGCCGTAACTTAAGTGGTAACACTCTTTAGCCCAAGCAAAACCTAGTTTTTGAAGAATTAAGAACAATACTTTAAAATGGTATTCTTGCTCGTTGCCAACGGTGTAAATAAGCTGACTTAAATCGGGTTGATCGCGGTAACGCAATATCGCCGTACCAATGTCCTGCGTCATGTAAACCGAGGTACCATCGCCACGAAGCAGTAGTTTTTCATCAAGGCCTTCGGCGGTTAAATCGACCCAAATAGAACCATCGTCTTTTTTAAAGAACACCCCTTTTTCAACGCCTTTCTGCACTTCCTCTTTTCCTAAAAGATAGGTGTCACTTTCGTAATACAATTTATCAAAATCTACCCCCATTTCGGTGTAAGTGGTTTCAAAACCCTTGTACACCCAGCCGTTCATGGTTCGCCACAAATCAAGGGTTTCTCCACTTCCTTTTAAATGGTCGTCTTCCCATTGCAAAAGCAATTGCTGGGCTTGCAAAAAGATGGGGGCTTTTTTCTCGGCTTCATCTTGTGAAAGGCCGGTTGATACCAATTCGGCTATTTGTGCCTTATAGTTTTTGTCAAACTCTACATAATATTTCCCAACCAGTTTATCACCTTTCAGACCCGAAGTCTCCGGTGTTTCACCGTTTCCAAAAAGCTGCCAGGCAACCATGCTTTTGCAAATGTGGATACCCCGATCATTAATGATTTGAACCTTTTTTACCGTATTGCCATTGGCCTTTAAAATTTCGGCTACCGAATAGCCCAAAAAATTGTTGCGCAAATGTCCCAGGTGTAACGGTTTATTGGTGTTGGGTGACGAATACTCAACCATAATGGTTCTTCCGGTCGGCTTGTCGGCTCGGCCAAAAGCAGCATTGCCCAAATACTGGTTAAACAAGTTCAAGTAAACACTTTCGTGCAACTCAATATTCAGAAAACCTTTAACCAGGTTATACGATTTTATAAGTGGTGAATGTGCTTTTAAGTATGCACCAATGGCCTCACCTATTTGCTCGGGTCCCTTTCCCAACAACTTGGTTAAAGCAAACGTTACCAAGGTTAAGTCGCCAACAAACTCCTTGCGGGTTTCTTGAAATTGAATCTGCTCGCTAGGTACATCGGCACCAAAAGCATTGTGAATAGCAGATTTAACAAGTGGCAGCAAGGTAGACTCGGTCATAATAGAAATTTAATTAGCAAAAAAAATGCGGCAATGGCCGCAAAAATAGGTATTCCGAAACAACGGAGAAATAAATCAGATTTTTGGCAAAAACACAGGAGCCATAAGGTTTCCTACACTTCCTCCGCCATAATTTTCGACGGTATGCACATCGGCAACCAATATTTCGGCATAATTAGAAATTTTAGCTTCCTGTTCAGGCGTTATTGATGAATGCGCTTTTTTAGACATCACCAAAAAATTCTTCCCCTCGGCATTTTGCAAATTAATAGCATTGGCCAGGTAGTTTCGTGTTTGTTCAGGACTTACCTCGATAATATCTTTATTGGCCTTCTTAAGATTGGATATCACCTCTTCGCGCTCTTTCTCATTGGGAATTAACTCAGAAGAAATCAGGGCGAATTTATCGCCAATGGACATGATAATATTGGTGTAGAAAAACGTGTGCGCGGTTCCATTTACCTGGTGTTCGGCCCTAAAAGTAACTGGGGTAAAACCAAAGTCTGCACAAAACAACTCTACCAATTCCTTGCTGGTACGCTGCGACAAACAAGAATAGGCCACCTTATTAATTCTATCGATAACCATGGAACCCATTCCTTCCAGGTATTTCCCGTCTAGTTCAAAATTGGTATAATCGATAAGTTGCTTGTAATTAAAGCCATGTACCTCTTTAATCCGCTCTATGATATCCATTCTGCGTTCCAGCCTACGTGAAGGCGCTTTAAAAGGATAGAGTACCACCTTTCCACTATTGTGAAACGAAACCCAATTAGGGAAAATGGCATCGGGCTTTTTCTCGGTTCCGTTTTCTTCCTCAACTATTACGTTAATGCCATTGGCACGTAAGAGTTTTATTAAACCTTCGTGTTCTTTAGATGCGGTTTGGTGTATAATGGTTGCAAACTGATCGGCCTTGGCCATAAACTGATTGTCCTCGGCCGTTTCGGGGTTATAACCAAAATGCTTGGGTTTAATCATTAAAACAGTAGAGGCAACAGTCTGATACATAGGTAGGTTTACAATTCTAAGGCGAGTTGTTGAGAGAAAACTTTACATTTTTCCTTGGTGAAGATAAAAAATCCTTGAATTACTAACATAAAGGGGCTGAAATATTCTTGAAAATAACCTAATTAAAGCCACTTGAAAAACTATTTTTACCTACAAATTTGTTAGTTGCCAAAAATGGGTCAAAACCTAATTATAACATCTGTTGAAAACCGAATAGCCACGGTATTCCTGAACCGACCGGATAAACGAAACGCACTAAATTTCGAATTAGTTGGCGAATTAAAATCGACCCTTAAAAAATTAAGCATGAATGACGAGGTAAAAGTCATTGTGCTTAAAGCCAAGGGAGACGCTTTTTGTGCAGGTGCTGATTTAGCTTACTTAAAGCAGCTACAAACCAACACCTACGAAGAAAATTTGGCCGACAGTACCCATTTAATGGAGCTTTTTGAGCTTATTTACCACTTAAACAAAGTGGTTATTGCGCAAGTAGAGGGAGCCGCCATTGCTGGTGGTTGCGGCTTAGCAACTATTTGCGATGTTGTGTTTAGCACGCCAACTGCTCAATTTGGCTATACCGAGGTAAACATTGGTTTCATCCCAGCTATTGTAAGCATTTTCTTGGTTCGTAAAATTGGTGAAGCAAAAGCGCGCGAGTTGCTGTTAAGCGGCCGTATTATTTCGGCAGAAGAGGCATTAAACAACGGAATGGTAAACTACATTGCCGAACCAGAAGCCATTGAACATACGGTGCATGAGTACGCAAAAAAATTAGTTAACCGCACCTCTGGTTCATCACTGGCATTGACGAAAGAACTTATAGCAAAAGTGCAAGATGCTCCTTTAGCGACTGCTTTGGGCCTTGCTGCCAAAATGAATGCCAAGGCGCGTACTACCGAAGATTGCCAGAAAGGCATTGCTGCATTTTTGAACAAGGAAAAACTCATTTGGTGAGCCAAGAAAATTAACATCAAGCAGCAGGGTAAATAAGCTTGTTGCCGTTTTAAATAAATATTTACCCACAATTGTGACAGATTTTTTAACCACATAGGAACATAGCCACAACGCAGAGCGTTGCTATGTTTGCTAAAGTATCGAATGGCAAACATAGTTGTGCAGGCACAAGACATAGCACTAATTATGCAAACTTAGCCTATGTGTCTATGTGGTTCAATTTTAAGGCATTGGGGGTTGTAATCATAAGAAATATGATAGAAACAAAAGGTCATGCAAAACCAAAAGACGAGGTAGTTGCAGACGAGAAAGAGGAAGAAATAAAACCTAAAAAGAGGGTAAAAGCCAACCCCATGCGAATGGTCGATTGGTTTCGCGATCCTAAGAACCAAAAGATTGTTGGTGCTGTTCTGTTGTTCCTGTCGTTACTGCTGTTCTTTTCGTTTGCCTCATTTTTGTTTACCTGGAAAGAAGATCAGTCGTTATTTACCACCGATACCTTTTCTTTCTTCTTCGACCGCAATATGCACGCAGCCAACTGGCTGGGTAAATTGGGGGCTTTACTCGCTCATATTTTTGTAAACAACCTATTTGGCATTGCTAGTTTTCTACTGGTACTCAATCTCTTTGTACTAGGGTTTAAATTGGTTTTTGAGGTAAGTCTGATTCCGGTTGGAGCCATGGTGAAAAATTCGATTTTTTTACTGCTTTACCTTTCCACTTTAACCAGTTTCCTATTAGGAAAAAACTACCTCTTTTTGGGTGGTGGTATGGGTTACGAGCTTAACCAGAGTCTAACTGGTTTGTTTGGCATTTTGGGCAATGGTTTTTTAATTGTGTTGGCCGGTTTCCTCTATTTTGTAGTGAAATTCAATCCTTCGTTCGATGGGGTTAAAGTCTGGTTTGCACCAAAAGAAATACCAGAACAGCCAGAATTGGAGCCAGAGCCTGCCGTTAAAGAAAACAAGCGCGACCTGTCGTTTATGGAAAAACTTCGCAACGCCGAGTTGGTGGATGAGGATGAAGATGATGTGGATGCGCCCGAACCGTTTCTAAAACCAACTCCCCAGCCTATTGATTCGCTGGATGATTTGGATGAAAACTTGTTCATTGACGAAGTAAACCCTGAAGAATATCCCTTTCCGGAAGAAGAAGAGTTTTTACCCATACACCCTGCACCGGTTCTGGAAGAGCTAATCAGTGCTGATGGACAATCGTTAGAGGTGAGCATGGGTGCCGAAGAAGAAGAACTAAGCGAAAAAGAACTAAAAAATCTTTTAGCCGAAAATGGCGAATACGACCCGACTTTGGATTTGTCGTCTTACCAGTTCCCTACCCTCGATTTATTAGACGACCACGGTGGCCAATCGATTGAAGACCGTATAAACAAAGAAGAACTACTGGCCAACCAAAAGAAAATTGTAGACACGCTGGCCAACTACAAAATTGACATCGAAAAAATTAAGGCCAGTATTGGGCCTACGGTTACGCTTTACGAAATTATTCCTGCTCCGGGCATTCGAATCAGCAAAATTCAGAACCTGGAAAATGATATTGCATTAAGTCTTGCTGCCTTAGGTATTCGGATTATTGCGCCCATTCCCGGCAAAGGAACCATTGGTATTGAGGTGCCCAACACCAAGCCCGAAACGGTACCCATGAAAAGCTTGCTGCGTAGCGACCGTTTTGCCAAAGCCGATATGGATTTACCGGTGGCTTTGGGGAAAACCATTAGCAACGAAACCTTTGTTGCCGACTTAGCCAAAATGCCGCACTTACTGATGGCAGGTGCCACCGGTCAAGGTAAATCGGTTGGGTTAAATGCCATTCTGGTTTCATTGCTTTACAAAAAGCACCCCTCGCAGATAAAATTTGTCTTAGTCGATCCGAAAAAGGTAGAACTTACCTTGTTCAACAAAATTGAGCGCCATTTCTTAGCCAAACTTCCCGACGAAGAAGAAGCCATTATTACTGACACGTCTAAGGTTGTTCGCACCTTGAATTCCTTGTGCATTGAAATGGACAACCGCTACGAGTTGCTTAAAAATGCGCAGGTTCGTAACATTAAGGAATACAACAAAAAGTTTGTAGAAAGACGGTTAAATCCGGATAAAGGTCACCAGTTTTTACCCTACATCGTTGTAGTGGTTGATGAATTTGCCGATTTAATAATGACCGCCGGCAAAGAGGTTGAAATGCCTATTGCGCGTATTGCCCAGCTGGCTCGTGCCGTTGGTATCCACTTAATAATTGCCACACAGCGACCGTCGGTAAACATTATTACCGGAGTTATTAAAGCCAACTTCCCGGCACGTATTGCGTTTAGGGTTTCTTCTAAAATTGATAGCCGAACCATTCTTGATACCGGCGGTGCCGATCAGTTAATTGGCCGAGGCGACATGCTCTATTCCAACGGAAACGACCTCATCCGTATTCAATGTGGTTTTGTCGATACGCCAGAAGTGGAGCGCATTACCGAGTTTATTGGCAACCAACGTGGTTATTTAAGCGCCTTATTACTGCCCGAGGTTCCTGATGAAAACGGAACTGCCAACGGCGAACTTGAAGTTGGCGACCGCGATTCGCTGTTTGACGATGCTGCCCGCATTGTTATTCAGCACCAACAAGGTTCGGCATCGCTACTACAACGAAAACTGCAATTGGGCTACAACCGTGCAGGCCGACTAATAGACCAGTTGGAAGCCGCTGGAATTGTGGGGCCCTTTAAAGGAAGCAAGGCGCGCGAGGTTTTATACACAGACTTGCTATCTTTGGAACAGTTTTTGAGTAGTGGCTCAAAAAATTAACCTTTACCGATGAAAAACGTACTAAACCTCTTTGTTCTACTGCTTTTTGTATCAGCTAGTGTGTTTGCACAAACGCCCGATACCGACCCAAAAGCAAAAGCCATTCTCGATAAACTAAGCGCAAAAACGAAAGCTTTTACCAGTATTTCGGCCAGCTTTAATTCGATTCTCGACAACAAAAAAGCAAACCTAAAGGTTAACCAAAAAGGAAGCCTTAAACTTAAAGGCAACAAGTATAAAATTGACTTGGATGATTACCTGGTGATTAACGATGGTAAAACCGCTTGGACCTATACCAAAGATGCCAACGAAGTGCAAGTGGACGATGCCGCCGAAATGAAAAAAGGCAATTCCATAAAGCCTTCGGAAATCTTTACCATCTGGGAAAATGGCTTTAAGTACAAGTACGACAAGGAAATAACGCTAAATGGAGCAAAATGCGATGTCATTAAGTTGTTTCCAAAAGACACCAAAGGCAAAAACTACCACACCATTGTATTGACCATAAACAAGCAAAAGCTCGAAATTATTGGTGTTGAGGTACAAGGAAAAACCGGTGACAACTACACTTACACCGTAACCAAATTCGCACCCAATTTAGCATTGGCCGACACCGAATTTACTTTCGACAAGGTAAAATTTCCGGGTGTTGAGGTTATTGATAACCGCTAGATTTTTAGAAGATAGACATTAGATAATAGACATGGTTTTGTCGTTTGTCTTTTGTATATCAATAGGCCGTTTCGGTCAAATATAATGGCCATTGGCAACTTATTAAAAATCCGAAATTTTTATGAAATCTAACACTGTCCTTGATACCGACACTTGCGGTTGCACAACCAAAGACGTTCCATTTACCATTATATGACCGTATAGTGTGGGCTTCAGTATAATTGACACCCACATCTGTGTTGTGGTTCCAACACCTAACAGATTCATTGGTAAATTGACCAATTAGTGGGGATTCAAAAAAAACCTAAAAATAATCTCCAACTATTAACACGTGAACAATAAGGTTCACCCCGGCGGCATTAATTTCACTAATTCACTAATGCAAATAATGATTCGAATTGGCTTACTTATTACATTTTTCCTTCACAGTAATATTAATTCATGGGGACAAAGTGATTATCAAAAATATCATTTTCACAAGAACAAAGCTAGTACCACCGATTCTAGTGATTCTGTCAAATTTCATTATCTGAAAGCATTTGCTTCGGCAACACCTTTTGCAGAAGATGCCGTAAATTTTGCCCGACTTTTGTTTAATGTTGGTGATACAAGTGAGTCGAAAAACTGGTTAACTAAGGCGGTCGATTTGGGCTACCAATATTTACCGGACTCAACTCTTTGTAAACCTAATTTGGTTACCATCGATTATAGTGCCGTAAATCTATTTTTAGATACAATTACACCTTTCGGTAAGTTTTCTGATGCGTATTTTCAAAATAATTATAGGGCACTCCGTAACCGATTTCTTATAAATCTTCCTGAAGAGGACCTGTTTGAAGTATTACTCTTTCATGAAAAAAATTACCAAGACATAAGGTCTAGTTTTTTCGCTTCCCCCAAAAGAATTAGCCGTTTAATGACACCCTATATGCAGCGAAAATTAATCCGACCAAATACTGAGTTATTAATAAATTTAATGCAGTGTAATAGATTTCCGGAAAGACGATTTTCGAAACACTTTAATGCACGTAGCATAATGGTTATGTTGTTACACGCTGTATCTGGTTTAAACAAAGGTAAAGAGGGTGAGTTATTCTTTGAATTGCTTTGGCAACAAGTAGTAATTGGAAATATAACGCCCTGGGAGTATGCAAGTGCCTACGACTTTTATCTCGGTAATGTTTGTGATTTGAAAGCAAGTAAATATGGAACATTAAGCGAAAATGGGCAATTACTGGATTTAATAGACCCCATCAATATTAACAAACTTCGGGACGAAAAGTGGTTAATTTCCATAGACCAATATTGCAACCAATTCAATCGAAAGTTGCCAGCTAATTATGAAAGATAAATTCATTTTTATTTGTTCCAACCCGACCGAAGGTACAACTGATATTGTCTGTACTTGGCTAATTGCTTTAAGAAATAAACTTATTCGAATTTCTTTTCAAGATGAAATATAAATTATTGGTGTTGAGGTACAAGGAAAAACCGGTGACAACTACACTTACACCGTAACCAAATTCGCACCCAATTTAGCATTGGCCGACACCGAATTTACTTTCGACAAGGTAAAATTTCCGGGTGTTGAGGTTATTGATAACCGCTAGATTTTTAGAAGATAGACATTAGATAATAGACATGGTTTTGTCGTTTGTCTTTTGTATATCAATAGGCCGTTTCGGTCAAATATAATGGCCATTGGCAACTTATTAAAAACCCGAATTTTTTTCACGAAAAATCCGATTAATTAACTTACTTTTCGATAAACTAGTCACGCACCAGAGTTAGAAGTTATGTAACAAAATCCCTCTCTTAAAATGAAGTCCCTTATATTCGCTATCAGTTTACTTGCCTCATCAACATTGGCATTTACCCAAAACACTTTCCAAATCGAAATCGATTATGGTAAAGACACCTCGGCGTTTGCTACCCATTTAACACAGACCTTGGACGGTAATTTTTTGCTTCTAAATGCTTTGAACCCTAACTCTTCTGGTTATAATGGTGCATCGTTTATTCAACTTAATTCAGTTGGTACAGTAACCAAAAATGTCTCAGTCTGGAGCAATGATACTGTTACCTTAAAATCGATTGATTATTTTCATAACACAGGCACAAAGTCCATATGTCCTTATGAGAATTTCATCGGTTTGCAAAGTTGCGAGAATGTTAACGAACTTTCTCTGACATCTAAACCGGGGGTATTCATTCTTAATAATGAGACCGTAGAGTTGATATTGGATACAGTTTACGATTTAATAACTCCATGCACAATTATTCATTGTTCTGCGCATGCCAGTCTAAATGACAGCACTTTTGTTTCTATAGAGCTTGAATCGAGATCTGACACCACTAAAGTAATAACACGGGTTAATCATAATTTAACTAATGCCATTCCTTTACCTGGCTATTATTTAACAGGCCAATTGAGTACTTTTATATTTGATAACACCGATAGTACCTTTGTTATTCGGGGATTTGAAAATGGTCACCAAGATGGCGAAATGCTGTTGAAAATAAATTTATCGGGAGAAGTAAAAAAACTATTATCCATTAAACCTTGGGAGCAAATTACCAGTATTGCACTCGGTAAAACCAATGTTTTTATCTTAGTTAATGTTCATGACAGCATTAGTTTACAATTCAGGTACTCGGAAATACTTGCTGTACCTCAACTAGTTGGTGAACCAATTGAACAAGTCAGGTTCGATTCTACCGAGCGCGCATTTGATTTATGTATAGCTGGGCAAAACTTATTAGTCGTAACGGACAAAACACCTGGGTACACATTTCCGCTATTCGATAAACCTATTCGAGTATATCAACTAGATACACAACTGCAAACCATGCTCTTTAATGATTACGGAGCCCCTGATTACAAGCCAGTTCAAATAATCCCCTCCATTGATAACGGTTTTGCAATACTCGGAACAGTGTATAAAAATAATTCCTGGAATACCACCGATAAAGACGACCACCGTGCGTTTGTAGTTAAAGGCTTGATTAAAGATTTAGATACCCAACTATCGTTAAAGCAAATAGAAGCTAACCAAGCAGACTTTAACTTGTTTCCAAATCCAAGCTCCGATAATGTCACTATTTCATCTACGAATGGTGGTATTTCAAGCACCGTTGAAGTTTTGGACAACACTGGTAGGGTAATGTTTAATTCAGGCAAAGTAATATTCCCAGCCACTTTAAATCTGAGTTCATTAGCCTCAGGGCATTATGTGATAAAGATTTTTACTAATGAGGGAGTACATTATAAAAATTTAGTTAAGAAGTGATGCAGAATCAAATTTAGTTTTGCAACCAAAATCCCTGAGATTAAAGGTTATTGATAACCGCTAGATTTTAGACAAAAGGCAGTAGACAAAGGCATTCATGCCAATAAGTTTCCCTACTGCCTTTTGTCAAAACATCAAATCGTCAAATAGTCATTTGTCTAATGTCTATCTTCTAATTTAGTCGCCCTAACCATTTCTCTTTTTCCGGATGGGCCAGCCAATTTTTCTACCGTAAAACGGCTTGCTTGCATGCGTCTACGCACCTCACCCTTGCTCGAATAGGTTACCAAAACCCCATTCGGTTTTAGTGCCGCAAACATTTTATCAAACACTTGCTGCCCCCACATTTCCTCTTGTGCCCTAAAACCAAAAGCATCGAAGTAAATAAGGTCGAATTGCTGGTTGGCATTAAAATCGAAAACCGAGGTTTTCAATTTAGTTAAGTTAAAATTTGAAGTAATTTCAACCGACTCATTCCAAGGTGAATTGTGCAATAAATTGAAATCACCTTTCCTTCTGGGAACACCAATAATTTCGCAGTAATTAAGTTTCTCGATTAGCTCGGCTGGAACCGGGTACAGCTCCAATCCTGTATAGTTTACTTTATGTTTATTCTCCTCAGCACGCAGCAAGGTTAAAAACGCATTTAACCCTGTACCTAGCCCGATTTCAAGAATAGAAATTTCGCTTAAATCGCGGCTAACGAAATCGAAACCAGCAGCTATAAAAACATGATTGGCTTCTTGCAAAGCTCCATGGGTACTGTGGTAATGTTCGTTTAACGCCTCGTTGTACAAGGAATGTAAACCATCGTTGGTTTCAACAATTTGTAGGTTCATAACTATTTACCCGAAAATACGGTTAATAAACGCCTTGCAGCTATTTTAGCAACAACAATTTAATTGAGTGCTTTTATATTCAAAAATTTAACCACATAGACACATAGTATTAATTTTCAACTTACTAACACTATGTTTTGTGCTTGCACAGCTATGTAAACTACTTACAAAGGAAGCAAACATAGCAACGCGCTGCGCTGTGGCTATGATTCTATGTGGTTAAAAAAATCGAGGCCAATGGCACATAAACGCTAAAAACAACATTCATGGCAAAGAAAGAACAAAGCAAGTCGATTTTGACCGATAAATCGCTGAAATTCCTTGAAACCTATCTCAATAACGCTTCTCCAACCGGATTTGAAAGTAGCGGCCAAAAAATATGGTTAGATTATTTAAAGCCTTATGTGGATGAATATCGGGTAGATAATTACGGCTCGGCAGTGGCGGTTATAAACCCCAAAGCCGATTACCGGGTAGTTATCGAGGCACATGCCGATGAAATCTCTTGGTTTGTCAATTACATCACTAAAGATGGGTTTATTTATGTAATCCGCAACGGAGGATCTGACCATCAAATTGCCCCGTCAAAACGCGTAAACATTCATACCCCAAAAGGCATTGTTAAAGCCGTTTTTGGCTGGCCGGCCATTCACACCCGCTCAGGTGAAAAAGAGGAAGCTCCTACCTTAAAAAACATATTTCTGGACTGCGGTTGCAGCACCAAAGAAGAAGTTGAAGCTCTCGGCATTCATGTAGGTTGTGTAATAACCTACGAGGATGAGTTCATGGTACTGAACAACAAGTTTTTTGTTGGTCGTGCTTTAGACAACCGCATGGGTGGATTTATGATTGCCGAAGTGGCTCGTTTGTTAAAGGAAAATAAACAGAAACTACCTTTTGGATTGTACATAACCAATGCAGTACAAGAAGAAGTTGGCCTTCGTGGCGCGCAAATGGTAGTCGAATCCATTCGTCCGCATGCGGCAATTATTACCGACGTGTGCCACGACACCAATACCCCAATGATTAATAAAATTACCGAAGGCGACCAAGCGATGGGCAAAGGCCCTGTAGTGACTGTTGGCCCTGCGGTACACAACAATGTGTTGAAACTGGTAACCACCGCAGCCGATAAGGCCAAAATCCCTTACCAATGGGCGGCTGCATCGCGCGCTACAGGCACCGATACCGATGCTTTTGCATACGCAACTGGAGGAGTTCCATCCGCTTTAATTTCATTACCGCTGCGCTACATGCACACCACGGTTGAAATGGTTCACCGCGAAGATGTAGAAAACGTAATTAAAATGATTTACGCATCGCTACTCAGCATTAAAGCCGGGCAAGATTTTAGGTATTTGAAGTAAAACTTACTTGTCGGTAGCCGCCTTATACTTAGCTGCCAAATACGCCAACAGTTTAGAAAAGGAATCCATGGCCTCCTGCGTTGCAGGGCTAACGGGTTCCTTTTTTAGTCGGAGCAAGAGCAAACCGTAAAGTGCATTAAAACAAACCTCAATTTCCGTTAAACGGTTTTTGCCTGTTTTACCCATAAACTCAAGAATGTGAGGCTGCGCAACCGCGTACAAATCAAAATAGGTTTTGTCCTTTTTAACTTGCAACAGGTTTTGATGTAGGTAATGCAATTCAGCCATGGCTTTCAGGCTTTTGGTTAAATGTCCGGTTTCCATCAAACCTTCTTCGCGCATTTCACCAATCAGCAATTGGTAGCGGTTCAACTCTCTGCGCAGCGAAACCTCATCAATATCGGCCGAGGTCCGAACCAGTTGTTCGACCTTAGCCATATCAAAATTTAGGGCACGCAGTAAATCCTCCATTTGCCACAAGTACAACACATACTCGGCAATGTTTTTGCTAATTTCTTTCTCTGCAAATAACATTACTTGGCTTTTTTGGTGTTTTTGTACTCTGCGTTAAGTCCGTTGACTACATCTGAGGTAATGTCCAAAGTATCTTTTGCCAACATTACTTGTCCGCCATCGGCGTAACTCAATATGTAATCAAAATTCTGGGTGGAGTTGTATTTTTTCAGAAACGAATTCACCTTGGCAAAAAACTCTTTTTGCAGGTTTACGCGCTTCACGTCTAGATCGGCAGCCATTTTATACTTCAGCTCCTCTATTTGCTGTTCGGCTTGTTGCAATTCCAGTTGCGCAGCTTCCATTTCTTGCTGAGTCATGGTAGGTGCTTTTTGTTGCAACTCACCAAAACGGGCTTGCAAGGCTTTCATTTTGCCTTCCAAGGTACCCTGAAAACGCTTTTCCTCATCCAGCAATCCCTTCGACTTCTCTTTCAGAAATAGGTAGTTCTCGTTTAACGAATCAGCACGAAAAAAGGCAATTTTCCCGGTAGCCGGCATCAATTTTGCGTCTTTTTTAATTTCCGGGGTCGCATTGGCTACTCCGGCCTCATTCGTTCCAAGCGTTTTATAAAACAAAAAACCAACAGCCAATACCAAGGCTGCATTTACTGCGAGCAAAACCTTATTCATTAATTTATAGTTGTTTAAAAGCATTATTAAAATCAGTGGCCATTTCACGGAAGCGGAGCATGCAGTTTTTCAAAAAATCATCCGTCAGCATTTTCTCTACGTCGGCTAAACCGCCCATTAAGTCGAGTTCGGCAATTTTGAAAGTTTGCTCAAACTGCCCCCACTCTATTTTAATTATATACTTGGCATTCATGCCAAACACAGTAATTTTAAAGGTGTGGTGAGGAATTTCTTGAAGAACCCGCATCAGATATCTTTTCCGTATTTGTAACCGTAGCCATAACCATAGGCATAACCATATTTATAGGCATACTTATAGTCATATTTACTATACAAATAAGCCAATCTAGACATCGTTACACCGTTAAGCACCAGTCCTAAGTTTTTACCAATACCCTCTTCATAAAGCTCTTCAATATCGGCCAAGTTATTTCGCGTGGCATTTTTCACGTTCATAATTACCAGGTTGATTTCTGAAATGGACATCAGAATTCGGGCATCGGTAATTAGGTGAAGTGGCGGAGTATCTAGAATGATAATGTCATAAATTTCCCTAAATCCTTCAATAAGCCCATCAACGTGCTTTAGCATCACCAACTCCGAGGCATTTGGTGGCACAGGTCCCGCGGTAATAACATCTAGGTTTGGATGAACGGCATTTATGTAATCCTTGTAATTGCTATCCTTATCGGTTAATAGCATGGAAAGCCCTTCTGTATTGCCAATTTTTATGGTTTTGTGCACGTTGGGTTTGTGCATGTCAAAGTCAATAAGTAAGACCTTTTTGTTGGCAAAAGCATTCATGTAAGCCAAGTTCACCGAGGTAAAGGTTTTACCCTCTGATGGGAACATGGAGGTCACTAGAATGATTTTCTTGTCCATCGAGGCGCCCATAAACTGTAGATTCGTTCGAATTCGCCGGACGCCATCAGCCAGGTCTGAAGCCGGATACTCTTTGGAGTTAAAATCAGGAATTTTTTTGACGTATGGTATACCACCAATAACCGGAATTTCAGAAACGGCTTTAATATCGGATGGCGTTTCGTATTTGTCGAGGAAGAAAAAACGAAGGGCGAAAATGGCAATTACAATACCAAAACCGGCAATAATGTAAAAATTCCGAATACTCGATCGGTTTGGACGAATTACACCTAGTGATCGTGGTTGATCAATTATTTCGCTTTCTGGAGCAATGGTAGAACGCTCAATAATAACATTGGCACGTTGTTCCAACAGGTAATTGTATAGTTTTTCGTTAACCGCAATTCTCCGTTCTATATTTATAATGTCACGTTGTGCTTTAGGGACTTCTCGAAGCGATTTCTCATATTTATGAATGGTTTTTTTATACTCATCAACCTTAGAAGCGATGGCCGTTTTGGTATTGGCCAAATAATTCAACATGTCCTTTTTGGTCAGTTCAAACGACCTTTCGGTTCGTTGCACCATTGGGTTATTGTCCTTTAAATCGTAGAGTGCTGAATTCTTTTTGTTCTGCATCTCATAAAGGGCCTCCAGCGTTCGACTCAAATATTGATCATCAGCTGGTACAAAAAACGACGGTGGCAGCAAGTAGCCTTCCTTCGTTTTAGCTATGTAATTCAACAACTGATCAATGGTTGTTAATTGGATCTCCAATTTTTTCAACTCTTCGTCATACTTCACCAATTGTTCGTAGTAAATGCCCTCTTCTTTATTCAAATTGAAGATAGATTCACGAGCCTTGTACCCTTCCAACTCGGACTCTACATTGTTCATAACATCGAGCGATTGTTTCAGCTGTAGGTCGATGTAATCAATGGTGATAGCATTCAATCGCAACCGCTCTTTAACCGAAAAACCCTGATAGCAACCATTCAAAGTATCCAAAAAGTCTAAAGCTCGCTGTTCTGAAACGTTCTCTATCGACATCATCATGGCACTAGAATTGTCGATAGACTGTACAACCAGCCCTTCCCTATATTGGTTGACAATGTTTGCATGGTGATGAACGATAAACTGGTAATGCGATTCCGTCAAAAACGATAAATCCGAAAGTTTTGGGGACGAAGTGGGGTACATGTTAAAAGCCATTTCGGCAATGATGTGCTTGTTGGTGTACTTAAACTTAATGTTCCGTTCTTTCCCCTCTAGATTAAAGGCCAACAAAAAACCATCATTTTCAAAATACACGTCAATGGGTCGTTCATACAGTTCATCTGGAAATCGCAACGGGTCTATTCTAAAAGGGCTGCTTTTATAAATATCAGTGGTGCGAATTCGACCTACGTTAAAATAGGAGACGTCAAGGTTTAATCGAGCGGTCACCTCAGAAATTAAATCATATGATTTTAATACGCGTTCCTGATTGGTTTGCTTAGTAAAAGCATCAGCATAACTTCCGTAACTAGAAAATATTTCAGTTCGAAAAGAATGCTCCTGCGATTTAAGCAACATTTCAGTTTTTGCCTGATAAACGTTGGCGAGCTTATAGGTTTTATAATAACCAAATAAAGCCGCTGCTGGTGGAATTGTTAAAATGAAAAACCAGTTTTTAAGAATTTGTTTTATTACAAGCCTTAAATCTTCTGGTTTAATTATTTGACCTCGTTTTTTTTTCAATTGAAAAAATAGTTTGCGCAAATATAAACTAAGCCATGAAACGATGAAAAGTATATTGGTTCAAATGGCGAATTTCAACCGATTATCAGTAATATTGCTCGTTATGGACGCTTTCCTTCTCATTGCTAAATGAACAAGCGAGGTAAAGCCACTTTAACAATTCACACTTTAACAGTGAAAATCGTTAACTTGTCGAAAATTAAGGGTTTTGTGCTAATAACTTTTTTTCTTTGCCACTAGCGCGATTGTAAGTGGTAATAATTTAATTTTAGAGTCCACTTTTAATTATTTCACCATTTTGACTTTGGTTAACTAGGGTTCAAATATTCAACACATCATAAACTGCTTTTATGGCAAAGAGATTTACTCGACTTGTTGCATTACCTTTTCTACTGCTTACCGTACTAAGCATTAGTGCATTTTCTAAGGCCACGGCTGTTCCACCACCAGCACCAAGCATTAGCGGAAATCTTACCGTTTGTACCGGAAACTCAACCACCATTACAGCCTCTATCAATCCAGAAAATCCTGCGGTAATATTCAGGTGGTACAGTAACCTTTTACTTGGCATTATTTATCTCCATGAGTTTGATGGAAATCCTTACACCACTGGCCCATTGGTGATTGGTGCGGATTACTATGTTGAAGCTTACGACACAATTACAGGGCAGACTTCAGCACCCACATACTTTTCGATAACTGTTGTTCCTGCCAATATTGATGTGGTTACTGCAACTTCGGCTGATTTAACCATTTGTTCTGGCGACTCTACCCTTTTCACGGCTACTTCGCTACTGGGTAACACGGTTTTTGAATGGTACGATGCTTTGGCAGGTGGAAATACTCTTTATGCTGGTAATCCTTATCAAACAGGCGCTTTAACTATAACACCAAACATTTATGTTAGTAGCTTAAATGGAAATGGATGCCCAAGTCCGAGAGTTTTAGCCATACCACCGGTAGTTACCCCAGCGGCCGATGTTCCTTTAGTATCCCCACCAGTAGCTACTGTCTGTTCTGGTGACTCGACCACTTTTACCGCTTCTGGTTTATTTGGCTCTACCACTTTCAATTGGTATGACACCATTTCAGGCGGAAGCCCTTTAGCCAGTGGAACCACTTTTACCCCCAATGCTGTAGAGAATTCGGGTACAACCAATTTGTCAACAACCTATTATGTTGAAGCAGTCGATTCTAACGGTTGTAAGTCTGTGCGCACACCGGCTACCCTTGTAACCTTGCCGGCTGTTGATATTCCAACCGTTGATCCAATTGCAACCAACATTTGTAGTGGTGATTCAGTAAGCTTTACAGCTACTTCCCTTTTGGGTGCCGCTAATTTTAACTGGTACGACTCTATTTCAGGTGGGACTTTATTGTATACGGGAACCACTTTTAACAGCGGCCCAATTACCAATAGCGGGGTAACAACACTAACTTATAATGTATATGTGGCCGTTGAAGATAGTAACGGCTGTACCAGTGTTAGAACCCCTGGCACCGCGTTGATAACCCCAGCATTGGATGCCGCAACCATTGCTCCATTGAGTCAAGTAATTTGCAGTGGTGATTCTGCAACATTTACGGCCTCATCGCTTGTTGGTGGAACAATTTTTAATTGGTACGACAGCTTGCAAGGAGGTACCCTTCTATATTCCGGTAACCCATTTACGAGTTCTGCAATTGTAAACAACGGCGGAACCAACCTCATCTACTCGGTCTACGCTGAAGTGGAAGACACTTTAGGTTGCAAATCAGTTCGCACAGCAGGAACCGCAATTATTTCTCCAGCAGTTGATATCCCATCGGTTGACCCACCTGTTGCCACCATCTGCAATGGTGATTCGGCCACATTTATCGCCACCTCACTTTTAGGTGCAACTTCTTTTGTTTGGTATGACTCACTAATTGGCGGGAACCAGATTTTTATAGGGGACACGTTCAATACGGGGACAATCTCTGCTTCTGGACCTACCGATGTTGAACGAACCTACTACGTTTCCGTTCAAGACAGTAATGGTTGCCAGTCAGTCCGCATTCCTGTTACTGTACTTATTCAACCCAGTGCCAGTATACCTGTTGTTACTCCCCCAGTTCTTTCAATTTGTTCTGGAACTACAGCAACTTTTACAGCCTCAACCTTAATTGGAACTTCAGTTCAATTCTATTGGTATGACAGCATTTCTGGAGGAAATCTGTTAGATTCTGGTGCTACATTCACCACCGATACCTTATTCAATAACGATGTCAGTAGTGTCAATTATAACTACTATGTTGAAAATGTTGATAGCACTGGCTGTCGTAGCGTACGTAACGTAGGGGCAGTAATTGTAACACCTTCTATCCAAGCTCCGATTATTTCACCACCAGTGGCAAATATTTGTAGCGGACAAAGCGCCCAATTTGTTGTAGACACCTTAATTACTGCAGGTCAAACAGTTAATTGGTACGACTCTTTACTTGGCAACAACATCATTTTTGTTGGTGACACCTTCAATACCGGTCCACTCGTTTCAACCGGACCAACAGATTTGACAAGAACCTATTACGCCGAAATAGAAGATTCTACAGGATGCCGTAGTTTACGTTCTACTGCTTCGGTAGCATTTACGCCTGCCTTGGGTGCTCCGGTATTAACCAATCCTGTTGCTATAATTTGCAACGGCGACTCGGCTGAATTTACGGTAACTGCTCTTTTAGATTCTTCCCTTTCTTATTACTGGTACGATTCAATTAGCGGAGGCAATCTATTATTTATTGGCGATACTTTTAATACAGGTGCAATAAACAGTACTGGTCCGTTTGATGTTAACCGTACCTATTATGTTGAAGCTGTTGACTCTGCAGGCTGCAGAAGTTACCGTGTACCGGCAACCGTAATTATTAATTTCACCACCGATGTTCCCGTGGTTACACCTGCCGTTGCTACGGTTTGCAACGGAAGTACAGCGCAGTTCGTTGCCTCTTCAGTTCTTGGTACAGCTAGTAATTATTACTGGTACGACTCAATTACTGCTGGAAACCTCTTATTTATTGGTGATACATTTACTACGGATACCATAGTTCAAACGGACGCCGATGACCTAACTAGAACCTACTACGTGGAAGTTGTAGATTCAGCTGGTTGTAGAAGCTTACGGGTGCCAGCCTCAGTGGTCATCATCCCATCGCTTTCAATTCCGATAGTTAATCCAGCTGTAACAACAGTTTGCAACGGTGGTCAAGCTACTTTTACCGCTTCACACCCATTAGATAGTAACCTAACTTTTTATTGGTATAATGCATCCTCGGGTGGCTCACTGCTTTATGTGGGTGACACCTTTACAACGGGCACACTTACCAATAATAATTTAGTAAACGTTACTAAAAATTATTATGTCGAAGCTAGGGACTCTAATGGATGCGTTAGTCCTAGAAACATTGCTACTGCCGTCATTACACCTAGCCCCGATGCACCAATAGTAACACCACCTACCAATTTAATTTGCAACAACAGCTCCACCCAATTTGTGGCGGAATCGTTAAACGGAGTAACGTTTAACTGGTACGACTCGCTATTGGCTGACACACCAATTTTTGTTGGGGACACCTTTAACACACCAGTACTTTCAAACAATACCGGAACCGATTTAATTTATGCATTCTATGTCGAATCGGTTGACTCAAATGGTTGCAAAAGCATAAGAACTTTGGCGGCCGCGATAATTAGACCGGCAACAGAGATACCGATTGCCAACCCACCCGTTGCCAATGTTTGTTCTGGAACTACAACCCAGTTTATCGGAAGCACTTTGTTAGACAGTAATGTAACCTTTAGTTGGTACGACACAATCGTAGGTGGACAAGCCCTTTTTGTTGGTGATACCTTTACTACAGATACGTTGACAAATTCTTCAGGAACCAACTTGCAAAAAGTTTATTATTTGGAGTTAACCGACTCAAACGGCTGTTCCAGCATTAGAACACCGGCAACAGCTATTATTACACCAGGGTTAAACACGCCAATTGTTGAGCCAAGTTTACCTGTGTGCAATGGAACATCAGCCACATTTGTTGCTACCTCACTTCTAGATTCGACCGCTAATTATTACTGGTATGACAGCCTAAATGCTACCACCCCAGTTTTTGTAGGAGATACTTTTGTAACTGATCCTTTGGTGAGTACCGGGCCAAACGATATTTACCGGACGTTTTTCGTTGAGACCAGAAATAACATGAACTGTACGAGTGCAAGAATTTCAGTTGTTGCGGTAATTGTGCCATCCGGCAATATTCCAGTGGTTGACCCACCTTTTGCCTCAATTTGTAGTGGTACATCTACCACTTTTATTGCAAGTTCATTGACCAGTACCGATGTTACCTTTACTTGGTACGATTCAATTCAGGGAGGAACCTTAATCTTTGAAGGTGATACTTTTACTACACCAGCCTTAACCAACAGTGGAACAACTAACCTAAACAAAAACTATTTTGTTGAAACCAATGATTCTCTTGGTTGCAAAAGTAATCGGGTTCCTGTTCTTGTCATTATTTCCCCATCAGTGAATGCCCCAACTGTAGACCCACCGGTTCAAGTAATTTGCAATAATGACAGTACAATGTTTGTTGCCACCTCGAGCCAGTTGCTTACCAATTTCAGGTGGTACGATAGTCTGTTTGCTGGTAACCTTCTATTCGTTGGCGATACTTTTAATACCGGAAAAATCACTGCCACTTCTCAAATGAACTTCAATAAAAATTATTTTGTTGAAGCTTACGATTCACTTGGATGTACGTCGATTCGTTCCAGTGCTATTGTGGTTATAAACACCAATCCAGATGTTATAGCCCTTGTTCCGGTAAATTCGAATTTGTGCCAAGGTGATTCTACCAGCATTACAGCCATATCAGCTCTTGCCAGTTTAGATATCAATTGGTACTTATCCCCAACTTCCGATTCAGTAATTTTTAACGGATCAATATACAACACCGGAATTTTATTTGACACCATAACTTACTACGTATCTTCAACACAATCCGCAACGGGTTGCGAGTCGGTTCGTTATCCAGTAACAATTAACGTCAACCCTATTCTTCCTCTCGATGGTCCAGAGTTGAGCTGCAGCCGACTTACCATGGATGTCATTCGCTTCCAGTGGACCGCAATTAACAATGCCGACGAATATGAAGTTAGTTTGGATAATGGTACAAGTTGGCAAACTCCAAGTAGTGGGGCTACCGGTTTGTTCCATGATGTAACCAGAACTGAAAGTAATGAGGCCGGAGTAAGTTTAATTGTTAGAGCAGTAAACAATAGCAACAACTGTGCGCAAGGCAATGGCTTAAATAGCTTAGCTAGTTTCTGCAACTACACTAACGAAATCACCCCTGACTTTACACCTTTCAATTCGTTTTCACCAAATGGTGACGGGGTGAATGACCGCTGGGTAATAGGTGACGGAATTGAGTTTTACCGTAAAAATGAAGTAACCGTTTTTAACCGTTGGGGTAAAGAGGTTTACAAAATTAACGGATACAATAACACTACTAAAGTGTTCACCGCGGAAGGTTTAGATGACGGAGCATATTACTACGTTATTCGCATCCCAGAGATAAACTTTGAAAAAACTGGATACGTAATGGTAATCCGCTAAAATTAGAATCATGAGAAAGCTTTACATACTTACATTAGTCGTTTGTTCCAGCGGAAGTACTTTGTTTGCCCAGCAAACTGTTAGGTTTAGTAACTACCTCTTTAATAAAATGATTATTAATCCGGCTGCTGCTGGAAGTAATGACTACATTGAAATATTAGGTAGTTATAAAAAACAATGGGTGGGTTTCAATGGTTCACCACAAACAAGTTTTCTTTCGATTGACGGAAGTACATTCGATAAGCGAATTGGTCTTGGCCTGCAAGTTGTCAATGACAAAACAGGTGCCTTGGATCAAACTGGCATCATAGGAAATGTAGCGTCAAGAATTCAGCTGGATGAAGACAAATGGTTATCGCTTGGATTTAGTACCGGCTGGTTCCGGAATACGCTAAACGGTAGTCAACTTACCTATCCAGACCCCAATGAAATTGCAATTCCAAATTCTTCTTCAAGCATCAATCTGGTTGATTTTAAATTAGGGATGTACTACAAAGACAATCGCAACTTTGGCGGAGTTTCTGTTTTTAATGTCTTTAAACCAAAACTGAATTACACCGGATACAGCCGAATAAATGAGGGTGTATTAAGCCGCCACCTGTATCTTTTTGCCGGTCGGGTTTTTCCAATAAACCCCAATTTTGCTGTTATTCCTTCGGTATTATACAAAGTTGCTGGTAATGTAAGTAGGAAAAATCAGGCCGATTTAAATGCCAAACTTTCCTATAAAGGTATCGTTGCGCTAGGACTTTCCTACCGTAATAACGAATCGGCTGGGTTGTTTTTGGAATACATACATAAAAATGTATTGCGCTTTGGATATGCCTTCGATTTTACCACCACCACACTTTCCAATTACCAAAGCGGTTCGCACGAAATAATGCTAGCCTATCGAATTATTCAGAACAAGCAGCTGATTGAAAATCCAAGATACTTTTACAACAACTAAATTATGAGAATGTCTTTCAGTTGGCTATTTACAAGCCTATTCCTGTTGATGTGCGTAACTGCGCAAAGTCAAATCCAGTTGCACATTGCCAATAACTACTTTCGCCAACACCGGTATCCTTCTGCAATTCGTTTTTATGGCGAGGCGATTAAGCGAAAACCAACCCTAGAAGCCACACAAAAACTGGCAGATAGTTACCGTTTCATCAAAGATTATAATCGCGCAGAATTTTGGTTTTCAAAGGCTATTGCTTTTCCCGGTTCACCAAGCTCCAACTGGCTTCAATATGGGCTTATGCTCAAAATGAATGAAAAATATTTACTAGCCAAAGAGATTTTTACTAAATATTCCGCTATACCCGGTGTAGATATTACTTACGCCAATCAACTAAAAAACTCATGCGATTCGGCTATCGCCTGGATTCAGGAACCCACCTATCTGAAAGTTGTTAACCAATCAGAATTCAATAGCGTGTATTCCGATTATCAGGTCGTTAAATTTGGTGATTCAACCTACTTTTTCACATCGAACAGACCTACCGCCCAATCGCGGCTAGGTGCCATGGCCAAAGACCAGGAACTACCCTTTTACCGTTTGGTAAACTCCAGTATTTCGACCGAAGGAAAGATACAAAGCGTGACTACAAACAACTGGTTTCCAGAATTTCGTCAGCACATTGCCAACCCTTCGTTTTCACGAAATCAGGACACTGTATTCTTCACTGTAAGCACTTTTGCCAAACGAAATAAAGAAAAGTTAAATCGACTATCTATATACTATTCCGTAAAAGTTAACAACACCTGGACCACCCCAAAATCGTTTCCATTCAACAATGATGCGTATTCGGTTTCACACCCACACATTACACCTGCTGGTACTGAATTATATTTTGTTTCTGATGTTCCTGGCGGATTTGGTGGATCAGATATCTATTGCTCAAAGCTAGAAGGGGGCATTTGGAGTACTCCAGTAAACCTTGGAGGTATAGTTAATACCGCCAGTGATGAGTTTCTACCAACCACCCACAACGATAAGTTGTTTTTTTCGTCAATGGGTCACATTGGTTTAGGCGGCCTCGATATTTTTTATGCCACGCGTAATGATGCAGGTTGGAGCAATGTCACCAACGTAAAACCTCCATTCAACTCACCTCAGGACGATTTTGGAATTAGTTTCGACCCGAAAAACAACAAAGGCTTTATATCTTCCAATCGCACCGGTGGATTGGGTTATGATGACATTTACAGTTTCGAATACGAAGAAACTGTGCCGAGCGAAGATTTTATAGAAGTTTGGGTAACCTACAATGACAACGCTAATCTAGGTGAACCATTAATAAGCTTAAACTCGGAACCAGAAAATGAAGAAGTGGTACCTGTGCAATTGGCTGGCAAAAAACTTTATCCGGTTACCGGGACTAAAAACTACTCGCTAAAAATAGAACAGGACGGTTACCTTTCGACCATCATAGACTCGGTTAATATAAAGCAGCTAAAGCCTAGTGAAACATTAAGCGTAGGGGCGGTAACCACAAAATTTGCCCGACTTTTCCCCATTTCAGCCAATTTAACCAAGGTTCGAATGGATTATCCTTACAGCATTGAAAACATTTACTACGATTATAACAAGGCATCACTACGACCCGAATCACACCGAAGTTTAGACAGTTTGATGAAACTATTGCTTGCCAACCCGGAAATGATGATTCAAATTGGTTCTTATTGCGATTCGAGAGGGAACGATGCTTACAACCTCGAACTATCTAGAAAACGGGCGCAAAGTGCAGTTGATTACCTAATTTCTCGAGGCATTGCCGCTGAGAGATTACGTTCGCGTGGCTTTGGTGAAACCAGATTGGTTAATCGCTGCACAAATAATGTGGAATGTACCGAAGAAGAACATCAGCAAAACAGGCGAACCGACTTTCAAATTGTTAAAACCGGAAATTTAAGATAAGTATCCGTCGACACTGCGCAAGCACTGTGCAGTGTCGATACTTATACTATATTTGCCTCCGTAGCTATGAACTCCGTAACTCTACTAAATAGCACTCAGGTTAATCTTGCGCTGAAGCGTTTAGCACGTCAGTTGGTAGAGAACCATGATGATTTTTCTGAAACTGTAATTCTTGGGCTTCAACCCCGAGGAATTTCACTGGCCAATCGGTTAGTAACCGAGGTGGAAAGCATTATTGGCAAAACCATTCAATTTGGCAAAATCGACATCACCTTTCATCGTGACGATTTTCGCCGGGGCGAAGAGCCGCTAAAAGCCAATCCAACGGAAATTAACTTTCTGCTGGAAAACAAAAAGGTTATTCTTATTGATGACGTACTCTATACCGGACGCAGCATAAGAGCCGCATTGGACGCCATGCTAAGTTTTGGTCGTCCTACGAAAGTAGAGCTCTGCGTTTTAATTGATCGGAGATTTAGCCGCCATTTACCGGTACAGCCCGATTATGTTGGTCGTCAGGTGGACAGCCTACAATCGGAAAAAGTGACGGTAAAATGGAAAGAAACCGACGGAGTTGACGAAGTAATTTTATTCACCACAAAATCAAGTCATGAAGTCGCTCTCGGTTAATCATTTACTAGGAATTAAGGGGCTTACCCGCGATGACATCGAGTTGATTTTTTCAACCGCCGACAACTTCAAAGAGGTGATTAACCGCCCCATTAAAAAAGTTCCGTCGTTAAGAGACATTACCATAGCCAACCTTTTTTTCGAAAACTCAACCAGAACCCGTCTATCGTTTGAATTAGCCCAAAAACGTCTTTCTGCTGATACCATCAACTTTTCAGCCTCAAGTAGCTCGGTAAAAAAGGGAGAAACGCTGGTTGATACCGTTAACAACATATTGGCCATGAAAGTCGATATGGTCGTTATGCGGCATGCCTCGCCCGGAGCCTGTCAATTTTTGGCCAGACACATTAGCGCCAAAATAGTAAACGCTGGCGATGGAACCCACGAACATCCTACTCAGGCCTTATTAGATGCATTTTCCATTCGCGAACGTTTGGGAAGTGTGGAAGGAAAAAAAGTAGTTATTGTTGGTGACATATTGCACTCGCGGGTCGCTTTAAGTAACATACTTTGCCTTCAACTATTGGGAGCCGAAGTAATGGTTTGCGGCCCAACCACCCTTATACCCAAATACATTCACGAACTTGGGGTAAAGGTTGAATACGACCTTCGTAAAGCATTAAATTGGTGCGATGTGGCCAACATGCTGCGGGTTCAATTGGAACGCCAGGATGAAAAATACTTCCCCTCACTTCGCGAATATTCCATGTTATTTGGGCTTGACAAGGAGTTACTAAATAGCCTGAACAAAGAAATTGTAGTGATGCACCCCGGCCCAATTAACCGTGGTGTTGAGATTACCAGCGATGTTGCCGACAGTAAGCAATCCATTATTTTAGATCAGGTAGAAAATGGGGTTGCTGTTCGCATGGCCGTGATTTATTTATTGGCAGAAAAAATTAACCGAGAATAACATAAGCCCCTATGAGCATTTCTTCTGGCGAAAAACACCAATTTATTGAGCTAAACAAAGAAAATTTCAATAGCTCAACCATTCAGAATCTGGGCAACCAAGCTGCTTCGCTTGCACAAGACGTAATAATTGATTTGAGCAAAATTGGTAACCCACCTGCCTCTTTGGTTGAAGAGTTTATAGTTTGCATAAGTCCACTTCTGGATGAAAACATTGTAATATTAGTGGGTGATGAAGGTGTGTTGGAAAAACAGGGCTTTTTAGCCGAAGAATTTCCGGTAACACCCACCTACAACGAAGCCATGGATTTCTTGTTCATGCTTCAACTGGAAAAAGACCTTGGCATTGAAGAGTGAAATTTGAGGTAACCATATTGGGCAGTGGTTCGGCGGTTCCAACCATTCGGAGAAACCCAACCGCCCAGGTGGTGAATATCAATGAACATTTCTTTCTAATTGACTGTGCGGAAGGCACACAAATGCAAATGCGGAGGTTTGAAATTGGTCTTCAGTCCATCAATCAAATTTTCATTTCTCACCTCCACGGAGACCATTACCTAGGACTTCCCGGCTATTTGCAAACGCTACATTTATTGGGTAGAACAAGAACCATGACCATTTTTGGGCCGGAACCGCTACAAAAGTTAGTTACCGACCACTTCACCATAACGAATTCTACGCCTCGATTTGCCCTGGAATTTGTAACCGTCGACCCTAAGCAAAGTACCAAAATATTTGAGGATAAAATTTGTGAGGTATGGTCCATTCCCTTAAAACACAAAATACCGACCAGCGGGTTTCTCTTTAAAGAAAAACCAAAACTCAGAAACCTTATTCCCAGCTCATTAAAGCAATATAAAGTACCGGTCTATTGGATGCAGCGCTTGAAAGAGGGTCAGGATTTTATTACAGAACAGGATGAAATAATTCCAAACATCGAGTTCACCCTAGATCCTCCGCCTTCCAAAAGCTATGCCTATTGTTCCGATACGGCCTATTTTGAACCTATTATCCCCATCATAGCAGGTATTGATGTTCTGTACCACGAATCATCGTTTTTAGAGGTGCTAAGAAGCCGAGCCAACGAAACCTTACACTCCACAGCCAGCGATGCGGCTAAAATTGCTAACAAAGCACAGGTAAAGCAATTAGTTTTAGGTCATTTTAGTGCGCGGTATAAAGACCCAGAACCTTTTTTGGAAGAAGCAAAACCGATTTTCGGTAACACCATTGCAGCCGAGGACGGGTTGGTAATAATGGTTTAAAAGAGGTTGATAAACAGTTCCAAAATACCCTTTAAATGGTACGACACAGCTATTTGTATTTCGTAATTTAGACCGGTTTTAAACAAAATGGGAGCAATCAAAATAGTACTGGCCGATAGCAATCAATTAATCCGTTTGGGTTTAAAGAGTGTATTTGCCGAAAGGAAAGATTTTCAAGTAGTTGGCGAGGCAATTTCTGCCAGTGAGCTCCTAAAAAAAATCAAGTTCCTGAAACCCGATGTGGTTTTAATAGACTACACTTCTCCTGATTTTAGCATCGATATCATTCCTCAAGCGGTAAATGCGAACCCAAGCGTTCGGTTTATTGCCATTACACCAGAACAAAGTGGAATAACGCTTGTCAACGCCATTAAAAGTGGCATAACCAGCTACATCAAAAAGGACTGCGACATCGATGAAATTATTGATAGCGTGAAGGAAACGGCAGCGGGTGGTAAATTCTTCTGTGGCAAAATTCTTGAAACCATTCGCAGGGAAGCCATTCGGGTGGACGATATCGAAAATGTTGACTTTAACTGTGCCCCGTTAACCATTTCTAATCGAGAACTGGAAATTATCCAACTCATTGCCGAAGGCTATACCAACGACCAGATTTCTGAAAAGCTGTTTCTAAGTAAACACACTATAGCCACGCACCGAAAAAACATTATGGCCAAACTCGGTGTAAACAATACGGCAGCTATTGTTATGTACGCGGTTAAAACCCAATTGGTAAGCCCAAATAAGTTTTTGTTTTCGGCTTAATACGCTACTTTTTTTTCCTTCTTACATTTCCGCAACCTCAATAGTGTATTTTACCAGTATGCACTATTGTATTTAATGATTCTCCCGAATTTTACCAGCCATAGTTTACCTGATGGCTTATTCGGAGCTTCGGTCGCCTTTTTTACTGAACAAATGGAGCGATACAAAATGCGGGCACCATAATGGAAGCTGCGAGGGACGAGCAGATCGCCATTATGGTCGCAATTTTGTGAGTGGAATGCAGTGAAGTAAAAACAGCGACAATTTCTTTCGTTCTTTCTTTTCAAAAGAAAGGACAGCAGGGAACATAGATATACTGTTCCCCCTTAATAGCTTCCGCTTTTCTTTTCCGCAAAGAAAAGCTTGGCAAAAGAAACTCGGTGCTGCTTTTCACTCACTTCGCTACACTTCCGGAATTGCGACCTGGGCGGTGATCTGCTCGTCCCTCGCAGCTTCCGCTCAGGTGCCCGCATTCCGGTTCGCTCCACTCGATTGTGAAAAGAGGCACCCCATCCGGTTGAGTACAGCCATCCGGATTACTGGCGTCAATAACTGCGTTTAAAACCAACTGGTGAAATTCAGGGAAATCATGTTATATTTTTACAGGATATACTTTTTTGCCTTTAGATTCAAGGCTCTCCCACTTTTTCATTCACCAGCCGTTTCCCAACATTAAAACCTACCGTCCAATTGATATATATCTTTAATCTGGATTCTTGGTATTTTATAACCGAACCTTCCCGATTTGTACCTTCCTGTCCAAACATATACCGATAATCCTTTAAAACTAACTCTTTGCAGTTTTGAAAATAATTGCCAAGGCCAATGTTTAGTTCAGTGGTAAATCGTCCTATCCACCACTGTTTCCCCAAAACAACGCCAAGTTCTGCACCTTCGGTTTGTAAATCAATTTTCTTATCGCCACTATGAATTCCAGCGACAATATCCAGATCTTTTACATTGACCACGTTGTAGCGGAAAACTGCACTCACATAATAACCCTTTGATACCGGTTGTTGGCTAAAATAATACCGAGGTTTCATTCCAAACATGAAACCTGAAGATGGGTAAAAACGACCAAAATCATATCACCACCAGTATATTCAAACGAGCGATTTCGCCACATACCTTCAAATTCCGCGGTCAATTTACCCTTGAGTACAACCTCAGTGGACAAATATGGATTCAGGCTAATTACAGACATAAACGGCTGTATTTTCACAATGGTTTGTGCTGAAACCGAGGTTACAACAACCAAGCACAAAACAAACACAAGGGTAATAACAACACGCATAATTCGAAGGTTTTTATTTTCACGAAATTAGTCAAAGCCGATACATAATCGCTAGAAATTACTGGCTTTAACCAATATTTAATATTCCGCCTGCCGACCTTCAAAAATCACAATCTGCCTTAGAACTCAGTTAAATAAAATCTAACTTTGGTAGTTAACTCAAAATTTAAAACCATGGAAGAACTGCTTGAACAAATTCGAGAACAACAAAGGGCATCCTGGAATAAATTTTCCTCCGGTTGGAAAAAATGGGACAACCTTACAATGGAGTTTTTAAAACCCATGGGCGATGAAATAATTCGCCAACTAAAACCAAAAAATGGAGAATTAATCCTTGACGTGGCGGCTGGAACAGGAGAACCTGGACTTACCATTGCCTCGATGATTAATAACGGAAAAGTTGTTATTACCGACCTAGCCGAAGACATGCTAGAAATCGCTAGAGAAAACGCTAGTCGGCGTGGAATTAAGAATATAGAAACCAAGGCTTGTGATGTGTGCGAACTGCCGTTTGCCGACAACACATTTGACGCGATAAGCTGCCGTTTTGGTTTTATGTTTTTCCCTGACATGGAATTGGCGGTCAAAGAAATGATGCGTGTATTAAAACCAGGTGGTAGAATTGCAACATCGGTTTGGAATGTACCCGAGAAAAACTTCTGGGTAACCGTAACTATGGGAACCATAAACCGAAATATTGACTTACCTGCCCCACCACCGGGCTCACCCGGTATGTTTCGCTGCGCCACAGATGGTTTAATGCGCAACATATTCGAAAAGGCAGGTTTAAAAAATGTGAGTCAAACAGAGGTAACGGGCAAATTAAATGCACAAACCACCGATGTATATTGGAATATGATGACCGAAATTGGTGCACCAATAGTTGCCGCTTTAAGTCAGACTGACGAAGCAACCCGAGAAAAAATTAAACGGGAGGTTTATCTGGCGCTTGACCAAAAATATCCTGACGGACACATCAACATTGATTCTAGCGCACTTGTCATTTACGGCGAGAAATAAGCACTTCAAGGCTAAGCGAAATAAAAAATGGGGAGCAGCTTAAATCTGCTCCCCATTTCTTTTGCCTCATAAAGCCAAAAGTATTGCTAATGCGGAATCCCTTACAGCCTAAACAACACGGCCAAAATTATTCTATTTTCCACCTTCACTAAATCAGGTTTCCAATTAGGATCCAGCGGTGTTGTTGCATAACCGGTTTGTGAAGTTACCCCACCCCTACCGGCAAAGTAGGGCACACTTGCCTGGCGGTGAACGTACTCTATTCTAAAAGTTAAACTTTGGTTCGGCATAAAATCAATGTTGGTCGATGCATCCCAACCCTGAAACTTATCGCCGGGATTGGCACTAAATGGAAAAGCGCCCTCCGTTTTTGTGGGATCGGTTGGGCTTGGAAGCGGACTTGCCTGTCCGGTTGGGTACAGCACCAAATAACGCCCTGGGTTGGTCATCATTCCCCCACCAATGGTCCAAGCCAATTTATTTTTGGCAAACCACATCCGGTTGTAAAACATTAAGCTGGCGAAATATTGTGCCGGGCCTTTTTTACGGATTCGGTCATTAAATCCATTAACTCCATCGCCTTTTTCCCAACCAATATCGCCGGTTAATGAAAATGCCATTTTACTTAGGCCAGTTGATTCTGGTTGGTTGTAGTAGCGCAGCAAAACACTATTGTCCGAGTGAAAACGTTTGCGTTTTGGCAAACCTGCAGCATCCGTTCCGTAATAATTGTTCGTTAGAATTTTAAAGTAGCTGGTGGGCATCCAGGTTATGTTTCCGCCAAAACCCGGCATACTGTTAAACTTGCCATAACTCTGCCAACCGTTAATAATCCAAGGTTCTATTTTCAGGTTTTTTGTTGGGTGAATTTGAATACGCAAACCGTTAAAATACCAAGGTGTATTGTCGGAAGTAAACGAAGCTTGATACTCCCAGTTTTCAGTTTGGTAATAGGAATTAAGACCGATGTAAGACATAAACATACCGGCATCGATATTAATACCATACCACTTATTGATATGATAACCGGCATAAGCCTCACTCAAATAGCGATAGGCATTGGCCATTGAATATTGCCCGCGGTAAGGACTATAATCGTTTCTGGGCACCACAATAGCGCGCGTACCAAATTGGGTCATAAACCTTGCGCGCGCATTTTTGTAATTTAAATCGCCACCAAAATGCAAGGCCGAAAGTTGCACCTCTTTATTCCTGGCCAAAGCAGTAGAACCCACCACAGTATTATCGTTGGGGTTGGAAAAGGATTGCGTGTAATTGATGTCAAGCATAAAGCTTGGTGTAAAAAACGGGACATTTTTAAAGACAGAAGAATCCCTGCGGTCGTTACCGTTTTGCCAGCTGGCATCAATGCCTTCGAAGGGCTCGCCTAGTTGTTGAGAAAAAGAATGGTTGGAAAAGGTTAACAATAATCCAAGGGAAATCAGTGTGAACACCGATTTTGAAGTTGTTTGCATTTTGAAGTTGAAATTAGACACGAATGTAGCCACATTTTAATAGGCCGAACAAGGCCAATTGGCGCTGCCAAATTAGCAAATAGCTTTAATACGCATGTTAATTTTTAAGGAGATCCCGAAGGGCTTTTGGCTTACAGGTTTAATAAGCTTTTGTCATTCTTCACTACGTTCAGAATCTCAACATTGTACACGCTAGATTCTTCGTGCCTCAGAATGACAACGCTGGTCTGTCATGCTGACGAAGGAAGCATCTCACTTTTGCAAGAACTAGACCCTTCGTTCCTCAGGGTGACCCCGAATGCCTCGGGACAGACATGGGTTTAACGCTTCTTTAATTGCAGAAGCAGACACAAAAAAACAAATGTCTGTTTGATGCTTTAGCTGGGTAAGGTCTATAATGATGCATTTGAAAAGTAGGACAATAAACAGCCATAGCAACCCTATTTGGTTAGCTAAGGATAAAAAAATAGACATATATATTAGTTAGCGGCAAGCTTTGACGACCCGTGCTAATGTGAAACATTCTGCAAAACATGAATGAGCAAGAAAATTTGTAACATTGACTGACATACAACAGAAATGAAAACCGAAAAAGAAATTTTAGAAACAGACGATAAATTAAAACCATTGATTATTGCCTTTAGTGTAATCATGGTAGTTTGGATTTTGTCTTTCGTTCTTATCTTTTATTCCTTTGACACCTGGGGAGACAGGGGAACTTTTGGTGATGCTTTTGGGGCAATCAATTCATTATTTTCAGGACTTGCATTTGCCGGTATCGTTTATACCATTCTCTTGCAACGAAAGGAATTAACATTACAACGGATGGAGCTTGTTGAGACAAGAAAAGAGTTGAGACGCTCTGCTGATGCCCAAGAAAAATCTGAACAAGCATTATCAATGCAAATAAAGTCCATGCAGACAGCAGCGAAACTAAATGCTTTAAATTCATTAGTTGAAAGTTACGGACGAGAAGAGGAAAACTTTATGAGATTAGATATTAGCAAGCACCGTTTTGCAAAAGGGAGAAAAGAAATGTTCCTTAAAGAAATAGAACAGACACTTAAATCAATTGAAGAAGAACAACAAAAAGAAAAATAACAATTATGGTAAAACAAAAAATCATCTCTGTAAACATCAATACCGCAGACATTGAAGCCAACGGACACAAGGAAGTTGAGCTTAATTTGATAAACAGGTATCTTGATGAAGGTTATCAAGTCGTTGACAAATTTTCCACGGTATCACAATCTACAAATCTATATTGTGTAAACATCACTTTCATACTTCAAAAGGAAGGTGACTAACAGGGCAAACTGTGCAAACTTCAAGTTAACCATCTTCGGACAGACAGCAAGCCAGCCGCTAACAAGGGGTTTGCAATAGAAGGGGTTCAGTGCTTCGCAGACACATTTGTGCATGGCGGAAGTTCAATTCTCCGAATAAAGTTTAGCAAATACCCAGCCCGAACGCAAAGCCCGAAAACGTTATAGGCTATGCAGTGACAGCAAATCAAACAACATAGATTGACATTAAAAAATATGGAAGAACCGTTTAAACCACTCAGCTTATCTATAGGCGAATTATTTGGCAACAAAGACGCACTATATAAGATTCCACAGTATCAGCGACCATACAAATGGGAAGACGAACAAATTGATAAACTGTGGGACGACATTTACGATGCCTTTGAAAACAACGAAGACAATTATTTTTTAGGTTCTGTCATAACTGCCAAGCCAAGAGACAATGAAAAATCTGCTTATGTAGATGTGGTTGACGGACAACAACGCCTTACAACTCTTATGATTTTGTTTTGCGTTATCCGTGACCTTTATCCCGAAATAAACAAAGACAAAAGCACGGACAATCATTTTGCTGTTGATTTAGACACGATTTCCGCATCAATTAGTCATTTAGGAAAAGCTGACCGCTTAAAACTTTACACGCACAGCCAACACCAAAGCGATTTTCACGACAACATTATCAGCGGAAACACTTCTGACTTAAAAAAACCATACAAATATCAAATACGAACAGATGAAGAACCAAAATTCAAATTCATCAACACGGCTGTAATCTTCCGCACTAAGTTGTCTGCATTAGGACAAGAACAAACAGAAGAACTCATCAACTATCTTTTCAATCAAGTCAAAATCATTAGAATTGATTGCAAAAACCGTGAGTTTGCTATTAAGTTGTTTCAAGTTCTCAATGACAGAGGAATGGACTTAACCGCAGCAGACTTAATTAAAAGCTTCTTGCTTGAAAAATTATACTCAAAATACAAAGACGACCAAGACACTTCAAAAATCAAAGAAGAACGTTTTATAGCAGACTGGCGTGAAATGGAGCAAACTATTAAAACTTGCGACATCAATCTAAACGACCTTTTCATTATTTACGAATATTACATCTTAGGACAAAATCCTAAAAAATCTTTGTATGATGAGTTGCAAGACGCTTTTTCTCCACTTGACCCGAACGAAGTAATTGCAGACATTAAAAAATTCGCCAACACCTATTACAAGTCAATCTATGAGAGTCGTAATTCAGTTATTTATTCTTTTTGGTATATCCGTTGGAATATGTATTGGAAAAGTATTTTGCTTACTGCACTGCATACAGACTATGCAGAGTTTGATGCTTTGACAAAAGGACTTCGCAGATTTTATTATCTGTATTGGATTGCAGGAAAGACACTTTCACAAATCAAACAGACATCATTCAATCTAATAAAATGGATTAAAGACAAAAAGCCTATGTCTGAAATCAATAAAGAGCTTCAAGATAAATTAGACAAAGACAACATTGTTTCAATGGCTCTTTACAGTTTGCAATCAGAGCAAATTACATCTGAAATGTGGTGCAAACCATTATTGCTTATGATGGAATATAATGCCACAGACGAGAGTAAAAGTGCTTTCATTGACCTAGACCACGATTTGCATTTAGAACACATACTTCCTATAAAGTATGAGAAGTTTATTGAATGGAAACATATCACCAAAGACGTTTCTGCAAAATGGTTAAATAGTGCAGGTAACATAACTTTGTTGAGTGGTGCAAAAAACATAGAGGCAAGCAACAATCCTTTCAACGTGAAAATGGACGTGTATAAAGGAAAAGGGAAATACGATAACAAAGACGAGAAGATTACAGCTTTTACAATAACACAACAAATTGTAAAAGACTATGATGCTAAAAAATACAATCAACAATGGAACATTGATTCATTAACCGACCGTTGGAAATGGTTTTTTGGCGAAATAGGACAACTGTTAGAAATTGAAGTAATGGAAACAATTGAAAAACATGAACCAGAAATTGTGTAATAAATACACAGCCTATAACAGCGGCTCAATAGGCGGGATTTTATGCTCCGCAGACAGCTTTAGTTACAACGTACATAAAAAACCAATTGCCGCAGCAACCACACGGTACCGGTTGCAGCTTATAAATTGTAAAACCATGTACCGAATGCCCAACTATTTTATAAAGAATAGCCACAGCCCAGAAAATATTCCCCATCCATTCTCGTTATAGCAGCTATTTTAATTTCTTTGTTGTTAGATAACGGTTAAGCTCTTTATGCGTAAATCCCTGTTTTGTTTACTTCTGATTTTAGCCGAAAGTATGTCGGCTTGGTGCCAACCGAAAAGCAACGTAAACTTTCGCAGTTTGCAAATTGGCCGTTCTGCCCGCGAGGCAGCATTAGGCGGTAAATGTTTGGCCAGTACCGACAAGGATTTTAACCTGGCGTTTTTTACTCCTTCGTTGTTGGATAGTTCAATGAGTAGCACACTTGCCTTTAACTACGTTAACTATTTTGCAGATATTAATTTTGGTTATGCGGCCTATGCGCATAAACTGAAGGCATTACCAATTACGCTTAGTGGCGGTATTCGTTTTTTCGACTACGGAAAATTTGACGCCACCGATGAGTTTTTTAACACCAACGGAACTTTTCATGCCGGCGAATATGCCCTACAATTTGGCGGAGCCTGGCAACTGGACAGCAACTGGACTGTGGGCACCAACCTAAAGTTTATTCTAGCCAACTACACCAGCTACAAGGCATCGGCTTTGGCTACCGATTTGTCGGTGACTTACATTAACCCCAAACACCTTTTTGCCGCCACTTTAATTGCCAACGATTTGGGCTTTATGACCAAAAATTTTACCGAAACCAAAGGAGCCTTACCCTTCGATATTGCCCTTGGACTGTCAAAAAAATTGGCCAAATCGCCATTGCGTTTTAGTGTAGTTGCCGACAACCTGACCACTTGGGATTTGACTTATACCGACCCGAACGCCAAGCAGGAAATTGACCCATTAACTAACCAACCCAAAGTAGTTGAGGCGCCTTCGTTTGGCAACAAACTGTTTCGACACATTTATGGCGGAACCGAAATTGTGTTGAGCAAAAGCTTTCACATACGTGCCGGGTACAATTACAGACGCCGACAAGAGCTTAAAATTGCCGAAAAACCGGGTACAGCAGGTATCAGTTGGGGCTTTGCTTTCAGGGTATCCAAGTTCCATTTTAGCTATGCTCGTACCAAATATCATTTAGCTTCTCCATCAAATCACTTTACAGTTAGCACAAACCTTTCTACCTTCGGCAAAAATTAGCCGATGTTGAGAAAGATAACTATTGCTATAGACGGTTATTCCAGCTGTGGGAAAAGCACGCTAGCCAAAGACCTGGCCGAACGCCTGAAATACGTGTACATAGACAGCGGTGCCATGTACCGCGCGGTAGCCTACTACGCGCTTAGCAAAGGTTATTTTGAAGAGCATTTACTCGACACCGAAGCCCTTATTGCCGATTTACCGGCCTTAGAAATCTCGTTTGTTTATCATCCTGAAACTCACCTGGGTGAAACTTTTCTTAATGGGAAAAACGTGGAAAACCAAATCAGAACCATGGAGGTTTCTAAGTTGGTGAGCACAGTAAGTAAAATTCCGGAGGTAAGGCACCAATTGGTTAAAATTCAACAACAACTGGGCTTAGAAAAAGGTGTGGTAATGGATGGCCGCGATATTGGAACAGTGGTTTTCCCCAATGCCGAGCTAAAGTTGTTTTTAACAGCAAAACCCGACATACGGGCTAAACGCCGAATGTTGGAGTTGAAAAGCAAGGGACAAACGGCGACCTATGAGGATGTACTGGAAAATCTGAACCACCGCGATTTTGAAGATACGCACCGAGCCTTAGACCCGTTGTTACAAGCCACCGATGCTTTGTTGCTTGACAACTCTGAACTTACCAAAGAGCAACAACTTAGTTATTGTCTCGATTTGGTTTTAAACCGTACCGAGGAAACGGTATAGTCGCTATTTTTACTCTGCTAAGAAAAGCAAGCTATGGCCAAAATCAAGTTTCTAATTACCCTCCTCACGGTTTTATTTAATACAAGTCTAATAGCCCAGGCTCCGGCCAATTCGTTGGGCGGATATGCCAATGTAGACAACAACCCCAACAAAATTCCGCGGATTTTTCTTGGCGTTAGTCCATTAATTGACTATGGCCAAGGCCTTGGATTACGGGCTGCTACTCACCTAAAAATTAGAGGTGATCGTTGGGGCGAACTACAGTTTAACGGAACTTTTACCCCCGATTTTCTAGTAACCGTGCCCAAAAAACCTTTTGGCCCTACCTACAAATGCAATTGCACCGACAATAATTTTAACCCCTACACCGAGCTAGAGGGCTCGTATACCTACTACTTTAACAAAAAAGAAGTTACCAAAAACTACCGGGTTATTCTTAAAACGAAACCTACTGCCACCCTATTCCCAAAACCAAGTATTTCCTTGGGTGAACATGAAGATTTGCCCGGAAAAAAGAACTATTTACTGGGTGTTCGTTTGGGTGCAGCCTACCAAAACAGTACCACCTACCTATTAAGCGAAAAACGAATGCTGGCCTACACCGGCTTAGATCAAATTGTTGCATTTGCCGGAATTAGCCGAACATCGCTGGGCAGAATGTACAAGAAATTTGATGAATATGGCACTCGCGGAAAAAACGTATACCACCAATTTTATCTAGATGGTTTTTACGCAACGGGGCAAAATTTCACCCTTACGCCAGTTGCCATTTACAATACCAAAGGCGAATTGCAAACCGAAGAGGCCAAAGGTATACCCTATGGTGCTCGCATTGGGTTTACCAACTACCATTTTGGTTTCCGATCTACTTGGGCATGGTACAGCGGCATAGAGCTTGGTGTGCGCCCAACCTTCGACAACATGACCAATGGCGTTTATGCCAGTTTTAAATTGGGTATTGGCATAGGAACCGGAAAAACACCAGTTGCCTACGTTAGCAACCGCGATAGCAAGCTTTACAGCCGCGAGCCCAACATAAATGGAAACGGTAAATACCGCAACAGAAAAGGCATTGACCGCAAAGTACACAAATACAAACCCTTGAAGCTAATTAAACACCGGTATGGGAAGTAAGGTTTTATACTTGGACGGTGAGCGTAGTATCTTGCTACGCTCGGCTTAACGGGCTCCATTATCTGTAAGATGAAAATTCAATGCTGTTGAGCGTAGCATCTTGCTACGCTCAGTTTAACAGGCCTCCGGCCTTTTTACAAATCAAATGAAATGGATTATTTAATTGTTCAATCGAAAACTAGATAAACAGGCCGGAGGCCTTGAAAAACTAGACGTAGCGGGACGCTACGCCTAACTTGGGTACTAGCCTATTAGCCGAATACGTTAAATTCAATACGGTTGAGCGTAGCATCTTGCTACGTTCGGTTTAACAGGCCTCCGGCCTTTTAGAACCCCGCCAACCTATCAAACCAGTATCACATCGACTTGTCTATCTGCTTAAATCTGTTATTTTTGGTAAACCTCATGACAACCGGTTATCAAATTAAGGAACAAGACAAGCTGCATTTCATTACCCTTCAAGTGGTGGACTGGGTTGATGTTTTTAGTAGGGAATCTTACCGCAAGATTATAATTGATAACCTCGCCTATTGTCAACAGCATAAAGGATTAGAAATTTATGGCTGGGTAATAATGAGCAATCATTTGCATTTACTGGCACGAAGTAATTTAGGTGAATTAAGTAACACCTTACGCGATTTTAAAAGCTATACCAGTAAGAAAATACTAGAGACAATTGAAACGGGCACAGAGAGCCGACGAGAATGGATGTTGAACCTTTTTAAACAAGCGGCATTCAAGCACAAACGAAATTCTGATTTTCAGTTTTGGACACACGAAAACCATGCAGAACACATTTTTTCGAATAAGTTTATGGAACAGAAACTGGATTACATTCACAACAATCCGGTAAGGGCTGGCATTGTTACCAAACCTGAAGAATACAAATATTCTAGCGCGAGTGATTATGCCGATGGAAATGGATTATTAAAGGTGGAGAAAATTATACTCAGGTGGAAGACTATTTAAAACAGGCCGGAGGCCTTGCCAAACCAGACGTAGCGGGACGCTACGTCAAACATGGGTAACCAGCCCCATTAGCCGCATATGTTAAATTCAGTGCCGTTGAGCGTAGCATCTTGCTACGTTCGATTTAACAGGCCTCCGGCCTTTTGTCACGCATTGAAAATGGATTGCCGGAAGGTGAAAAATAATTGTTCAATCGAAAAGGCCGGAGGCCTTGAAAAACCAGACGTAGCGGGACGCTACGCCTAACTTGTGACGCTAATTATAATCAGCTTTGGTTAATTACTCACCGCCTCGATAATGACTTCTTCTGGGGCAAAATCAACGGTAAAATAACTAAGAAGCTTGCGCATTACGCCTTCTAAAATGGTATCGGGGCAGCTAGCACCGCTGGTCAGTACAATTTTTAATGGTTGGTGTGGTGGTAAAAAACCGCTCGTAGTTTTTAGTGCTTTTTGGTGATAGTCGAAGTGCTGAATGAGTTCCTTCGACAAGATTTCTTCTTCCGATTTAATGAAGTAAGTTGGGAATTTGGTGGCACACAAATCGACAATGTGTGAGGTATTGCTACTGTTGTAGCCGCCCACCACGATTGCCAAATGCGCATCCGTCTTCAACAATTCGTAAGTAGCGTCCTGGTTATCGTTGGTGGCATAACACAGGGTGTCGCGGGTATCGGCAAAATGATTCTTGATGTTGGCTTCTCCGTATTTTTTTGTCATTACCTGCTTAAAAAAGTCGGCAATTTCTTGTGTTTCGGCAGCCAGCATGGTGGTTTGGTTTACCACCCCCACTTTTGTCAGGTCGCTTTGTAGCTTAAATCCGGTCGAAAACCGGCCTTCAAATTCTTTATAAAACTCGGTTTCAGGCAAATTCCCCAACAGGTATTCGGCCAAACGACGGCTTTCTTCAATGTCTTTTACCACAATAGAATGCCCATTGGCTGCAGCATGTGAAAAAGTAGCCCGGGTTTCTTCGTGTTTGGGTTTTCCGTGAATAATGATGGTAAACTTGTCTTCCGACAGCTTCTCCGACCTGTTCCACACCTTTTCTACAAACGGGCAAGTGGTGTTATAGGTTTGTATATCTAAACCTTTGTCGGTAAGTATTTTTTCAATCTCAAGCGTTGTTCCAAAGGCAGGAATTAACACCACATCTGCAGGTGTAATATCGTCCCAGCTCATTAACATTTTGCCTTCGGTGTCCATGATAAAACGAATACCGTTTTCCTCCAAATCTTGGTTTACTGCCGGATTGTGTATCATTTGGCTGAGCAAGAAAATACGTTTACCGGGATTCTCGGCAATAGCCTTGTACGCCCGTTCTATAGCGTTTTCCACCCCATAACAAAAACCAAAATGACGCGCCAGAAACAGTTGCACCGAACCAAAATCGAGGCGCGTAGGTGAAAAATCTCTTTTTCTAGGGTCGGAATTTTTTCTGGCTTGTTTTACTTTGCCTATCAACGGTGAGCGGTAAAACGCTGGTATTTCGAACGATTTCATGCCGAGCAAAGGTAGCTTCTTTCAGTTAAAAGTTGGAAAGTTCCAAGTTAGGAGTTTGAAAGTTGGAAAGTTGAAAGTTAGAAAGTTCTATGGGCGTTTAGGCAAAAAATTCAACGTACGACGTACTAGGTACGCCCGACGTTATATCCATTTACTTACTCAATGAGGCAAAAAACTCAGAAAGTAAGGCCCGTTGTTCTTGGCTAATTTTTGCCTCTGGATGCATCCAGGTGTAGGATGGTAAAGGCATTTCTTCCTCTTTTACCAATTCTATGCACTCTTCCAATTTGTGGTCGGCTTTTTTGGCCGAATAACTAGCCCATTCCGAAAAATTGAGCTCTTCCCTCGCCTCGTTAATATGGTTTTTAATCCACCACGAAACCGGCGAAACATAGGTGTACCAAGGATAAACAGAATTATTGGAGTGGCAATCGTAACAAGCCGATTTTAGCAAGCTTTCCACCTCGGGGTTGGGTGCTGTTACCACGACAAAATCATTTTGTGCTGGAGCAACCGGATTGGTTTTGTCAATTTGCACAAACTGCATTAAACCCAGTGCCACCAATACTATCAGGATAATTTTCTTTGACTTTGACATAAATTTCAATTGAAAAAAATGATGAACTTTCTAAATTAATTACTTCTTCATATCCTCCAAATGCTGCTTATAGCCTTTAGAAGCAATAGATTCTATTTTGTGTTCTACTTCTTGCAACAGGCGTTGCTTGTAGTGTTCTATTTCTTGCTGAACCTGCCGGTCGTGGGTGCCAATGATTTGGGCAGCTAGAATACCCGCGTTTTTCGCTCCGTTTAATGCCACAGTAGCTACCGGAACACCCGACGGCATTTGCAAAATGGACAGCACCGAATCCCAACCGTCAATTGAATTGCTCGACTTAATGGGAACACCAATTACCGGCAACGGACTTAACGAAGCCACCATACCCGGCAAATGCGCTGCTCCACCAGCACCGGCAATAATTACCTGAACGCCATGTTTGTGTGCATTTTTAGCAAAGTTGAACATGATTTCGGGCGTACGATGAGCCGATACCACGGTAACTTCGGCATCAACACCCAATTCTTCGAGTATCAATGCTGCTTCTTTCATAATGGGCAAATCCGAGTCGGAGCCCATAATAATGCTAACTTTTGCCATAACTTATGCGATAACCTTTAACGTATTCTTTATTGTTTTTGCCGTTTCCACCGCGTCCTCTAATTTAGTCGCTAACACGGTAAAATGTCCCATTTTCCGAAATGGTTTGGTAATTTTTTTTCCGTAGATGTGAAATTTCACGCCAGGGGTAGCTAAGGCTTGTTCCATGCCCGTATATTTCACCGAGCCGGTATAACCTGGTTCGCCCAAAATATTTACCATTACAGCTGCCATTTTAGTGGTGGTATCGCCCAAAGGTAAATTTAAAACCGAACGCCAATGCTGCTCAAACTGTGAGGTTACGCAACTGTCGATGGTATGGTGACCGCTGTTGTGTGGTCTTGGGGCCACTTCGTTGATGAGCAATTGCTCATTTTCATCCAAAAACAACTCTACAGCCAACAAACCACGAAGGTTATAGGCTTTCAGTGTTTTTTTAGCCAACGCAATGGCCAGTGTCTTTATTTCTTCATTAACCTGTGCTGGGGAAAACAGAAATTCCACCAAATTGGCTTCGGGGTCAAAATCCATGTCAACCACATCAAAAGCAACGGGTTCCTGATTAAAATCGGATTGAGCAACAATAACCGCCAATTCCTTTTTAATGGCAACGGCTTTTTCAATAACCGATGGGCCAGGAAGCAAGTTTTCTAAATCAGCTCCCGATTTAACGACTTTAACACCCTTACCGTCGTAACCGGCAGTGCGTGTTTTTTGAACAAACGGAAAACTTATTTCACCGCTTTGCACTTTGGTTTTTATCTCTTCTTCACCAGCTACCAAAATAAAATCGGAAGTGGGCAAACCGTGGTCGGCATAAAACTGTTTCTGTAAACCTTTGTCTTTTATGGTGTCCAACACATCCGGGTCTGGATGAACCTGAACACCTTGCTTTTTCAAGGTTCGTAATGCATCCGTATTTACATGCTCAATTTCCACTGTAATCGCGGTGCAATCTTTACCAAAGTTTACCACCGTTTCGTAATCGGTGAAACTTCCGCAAACAAATTCGTTGCAAAATGTAGCCGACGAGCAAGCAGAATCTGGGTCGAGCACCTTGGTGTAGATATCAAAATCGGCAGTAGACAGGATGAGCATTTTGCCCAATTGTCCGCCTCCTAAAATACCTAACTTAATGCTGTTGTTGGAAATAAATGAGTACATGAAATACCTAGTTGGGCGGCAAAGATAACCAAGCCTTGTGCAATTAGTTTTCTACTACCTCGCTTTTTAGCACACTCAGGACTTCCAAAGCCTGGTTCAGGTGTCTGCGTTCGTGTTCCACAATAATATCGAAAGCAGTTTCCAGCCTATAAACTATGTTTTTATTGGCGGGCGAACTAATCACTGTTTCATTTTCCACCAAATCCGCACATTGGGTTATAAACTCTGCAAATTCCTGCTGGTGTGTTATAAACCTACTGAAAATTCCAGCCGCAATATCGCTTTTGGCCGGATCCCAAATAACAAAAGTTTTAATCCGCTTTTTTCGTGTAGCTTCTACCGAGTTAAGGATAAGTTTCCCAAAAAATTTGGTCACTTTTTTAAACTTACCCAACCACGGCAACACATATTTTTTATCGCGAACTGCTTTTATAATTGGGTAATACGACTCGTTCACCAAAATAAGGTGCTCAAGGTTTTGAGCAATGCTCCAAGTGGTGGCGTTGGGTTTAAAATTGAGCTCTTCATCGGTTAATGAGCCGAAGTATTGTTCAAACTCTAATGTTATTCGCTCTAACTCACTTTGCCAAGTGTCCCCCATAATCGTTAGTTCTTAATAAATAGGAATGTCTTTGTTCCACTTTCGCCAATTACTTTACCAGCGAAAATGCCTGCTTGAAAATGCTGTATATCAATATTAATCCGGTCATCCACCGGATCTATTTGGGAAGAATAAACCTCTTTTCCTGTTATATCAAAAATATATACTTTTTGCTGTTTTTTCTCAAGCAGCGGAATGTATAAGTTGTTTTTTGCAGGATTTGGGTAGACTTTGATTAATTCCGCTTTCAGGTTGTTTTCGTCCAAACCTGTGGACATATCTATGCTAAAAATACCGTTCCCTTGGGTGCCGACAAACATGTTATCCTGTTTGTCGTAAAATATTTGGGAAATTACTGAACCTTCGGGCAATCCAACAATCTTAACTGGCTGCCAATCTTGTATACCGCCTTCAGACCTACACAGCTGCGGGTTGTAGTAATAGGCCTCAAAACCGATTTTAACATTGTTATGCACTTCGAAATCAGCAACATATTTATTGGGTGCACCAAGGCTAATTAATTTCTCCGATTGATTATCAAAATATTCATAGGTGTATTTTGTATCGTACGAACTAGTCGATAGGTTCCATTTATGTTGAAAGTAGGAAAAAAACAGTGAATCGTTTACCCGTGATATATAACGGGCATTTTTTGAAAATTCGGTATAGGTATAGTCCTTACGATAGGCAAAATCAATCTCTTTAAAGGAATTACCCCCGTTATAGGATATCGCCATAATGGTTGTATCTAAATAATAGGTTGCCCATCCATCCCCGCTTTCAAAATTGAGGTTGTATCCCACTAAACCAATTTTATCACCAACCAATTCTGCGTCTATAATGAGCTGCATTGAGGGAGGCAAATTTATCGGTCGATAAGATTCTGCTTTAACGTCAGCAATGAGGTAATCAATTTTCTCCTGCTCCCAATCAACATATGATTCAACCAAACACCCCGACGTGCCACTTTTCAGGAATCTATCGGCATCAAATTCTGCCGGAATTGGTAAGGTATCCCAGGTACCCAAATTTTCTTTGCAGAAAAGCACTTGGCTTTGGTCGTAAGAACCCTGAATAATGGTAGCAACACCATTGCATTCAACCAAATCCATAGGCCTCAATTTTGGAGGCAACGCGCTGGTAGAATCATTACCATTTCCATCCCAAGCCATGAGACCATAACCATTGGTCATACTTAAAAGCATTTCATTATTAAAGACTGATTTGCTGTGCGATGTGGCGTGTAATCCTTCATTAAAGGAACCGGATGGAATAATAAATGGAGAGCTTGTAGTTAAAAAACCCTGATTATTAAATGCAACATAATTGGTGTTATCAGTTTTAACTAATCCTCTCACGTACGGTGCATTAATTTCACCAGTGGTAACGCTTTCCATCCATTGTTCCCCGGCAAGTGGGAGTCTTATTTGTGTGTATAGTTTTGAGGTAATTGTTGCAGCGGTCTGCTGGTAGGTATGGAACATTAGATTGTTATCGCAAATAAAACCTGCAGTAGCATAGGTTTTCTGAACAGAATCGATATTAAATGGTACCCAGTTATTATCAATAAGCTTAAATAGGTTATTTGTCTGGAAATAAGTGTTTGGACCAAAAAATGAGAAAACGATACCAAAAATATTATTGGAGTCAGTTCCTATAATTTGAGTTGCATCAGCAAGCCTTGACAATTGTTTAAACTGATTCCCATCATAAATCACAGTTCTATTGGAGGTGTTTAGAATCAATTTATCACCAACAATCGAGAGATTTTCTGAATTATACCAGAAATCTGAGTCGGTATAATAGCCATAGGTCTTAGGTATTTCAGCCACCGAAGCAACGCTCATTAATTGGTAATTCGGTAAAAACTGTTCCCAACCCTTTTCACAACCGAAAAAAAACAATTTTCCTTGAAACTCGGCCATGTCTTTTATTTTGTATTCTGGCAGTATAAGCTCCCAACCTGTATTGGGTCTATGCATAAACAGCCTACCTGCTTGGTTCAAGGCCAATAGAGAATTATCCCAGACCAACAGTTTTCTAAAATTCACATTTACTTTTCCTGAATCGGAAGCAAAACCATTATTAAAGATTCTCCAGCTGGTGCTCCCGGCATCAAGGACAAAAATCCCCCCATCTGTAGCAGCATATGTGCTGTTATTAAACTGAACCAGGTCTGAAACATTTCCACCTTTGATGTAATCTAATTGTTTAGCAATTAGCTGAGACTGAGAATAAAGTTTCGAAGCGAAAAAGGCGATAAGAAACAAAGCTAAACTGCGTTTAACCAATAATTTGAGGAGTGAAGGGACGTACATTTAAATAAATTTTGAGCGGTAAAATTAAACTATTTTCGACTTACCTCTTCCCAAAGCAATTCGAATAAATGACCCAAGATCAAACCATTCTAATCTCTCTAAAATCGGTGTAAACCGGACAAAAAGTAAGGTGATTTAAATGGCCCTTTTCCAAAAAATCGATGCCAATAAAATTAATACCCAATTCCCGACTGGTTTCATAATCGTAAAGGCTATCGCCAATGTAGGTTATTTTAGAAAGTTGATGAAGTTGTTTTACGCGATTAATAAGGGCAGCAGTAAAAACAGGCTTTTCGGCAAATTCATCCGAACCAATCCATTCAAAATCGTTGGGATTTAAACCCGCCAATTCAACCTTGGTGCGTCCAATGCGCTCCCAGTTACCGCTAGCAATGGCCAAAATGGTATTTGGTTCAGCTTTTAATTCTTTTACAAACCGAGCCGCTCCTGGGACTTCGTCAAAAAAATTAGGCGAATGCCGGTATTTGTGCATCAACTCTACCAAAAATTGGTCTTGCATTTTTGATTTATCGTCTAGGTTAGCCGGTTTTCCTACAATTTTTTCAAACAGAAAATGAAAAACCGCCTCGTCAGTTGGATGTGCTATTTCACCCCAATACGAATAACCCGGTTCAATAGCAATAAAACGACTTAAGGCCTTGGTAAACGAATGATCTTTTGAATGATACGTTTGCGTAAGTGTTCCGTCAATATCGAAGATAACTAAGTGCATGTGGAATGTTTCGGGTTGCGGGTTGCGAGTTTGGTGTTTCAGGGTTTAAAAGTAATTGGTTTAAGGTTTACCCAAAAACTAAAATCAGGAAACACCAAAACTTTCAAGTTCAACATACTAAGTTTAAACTATTTATCCTTACATTTGCCCCCTCAAAAATGAGACCTGTTGGTAGCGGCAGTTTAACTAATCACTCCAGTTGGCTACAAGACTGGATACAAGTATTTTAAGCCACATGGCGATTTACAAAAACATTACCCCAAACGCAGATTTCGATTGGGATAAATTTGAACAAGGTACCGAAGCCGTTACCGCTGCTCAAATCAAAGAAATGGATAGCAAGTATGAGGACACCCTTACTTCTATCAACGAGCACGAAGTAGTTAATGGAACTGTTGTTGCCATTACTAAAAAAGAAGTTGTAATCAACGTTGGTTACAAGTCTGAAGGTATCGTATCTCTTTCTGAATTCCGTTACAACCCAGATCTTAAGATTGGTGATGTAGTTCCTGTTTACGTTGAGTCGCAGGAAGACAAAAACGGTCAGCTTATCATTTCTCACAAAACTGCCCGTACTTACTCGGCTTGGGAGAATGTTAACACAGCTCTTGAGAACAACGAGATTGTTAAAGGTTACGTTAAATGCCGTACCAAAGGTGGTCTTATCGTTGATGTATTTGGCCTTGAAGCGTTCCTTCCAGGTTCTCAAATCGACGTTAAGCCTATTCGCGATTACGATATCTACGTGGGTAAAACCATGGAATTCAAAGTGGTTAAAATCAACCACGAATTCAAAAACGTTGTTGTATCTCACAAAGCGCTTATCGAAGCTGAATTGGAAGAGCAAAAACGTCAAATTATTGGCGGTCTTGAAAAAGGTCAGGTTCTTGAAGGAACTGTTAAAAACATTACTTCTTACGGTGTATTCATCGATCTTGGTGGTGTTGACGGTCTTATTCACATTACCGATCTATCTTGGGGTCGTATTAACCACCCAGAGGAAATCGTTCAATTGGACTCTAAAATCCAAGTGGTTATCCTTGACTTCGATGACGACAAAAAACGTATCGCTCTTGGCTTAAAACAATTGCAACCACATCCATGGGATGCTTTAGATGCTAACCTTGCCGTTGGTGATAAAGTAAAAGGTAAAGTTGTTGTTCTTGCCGATTACGGTGCTTTCGTTGAAATCGCTGCAGGTGTAGAAGGTCTTATTCACGTTTCTGAAATGAGCTGGAGCCAGCACTTACGTTCTGCTCAAGATTTCTTGAAAGTTGGTGACGAGGTTGAAGCTGTTATCTTAACCTTAGATCGCGAAGACCGCAAAATGTCGCTAGGTATTAAGCAATTGATGCCAGATCCATGGACTGAAATCGAATCGAAATACCCAGTTCAATCTAAGCACACTGCAACCGTTCGTAACTTCACCAACTTCGGTGTATTCTGCGAATTGGAAGAAGGTATCGACGGTCTAATCCACATCTCTGACCTAAGTTGGTCTAAGAAAATTAAGCACCCATCTGAGTTCTGCGCTGTAGGCGACAAAATGGAAGTTGTGGTTCTTGAGGTAGATAAAGACAACCGCAGACTTTCTTTGGGTCACAAGCAATTGGAAGAAAACCCATGGGATGTATTTGAAACCATTTTCGAAGTAGGAACTGTTCACCAAGGAACCATCATCACGCTTGATGGCAACAGTGCAACCATTGCTCTTCCTTACGGTGTAGAAGGATACTGCTCGACCAAGCAACTGAAAAAAGAAGACGGAAGCAAAGCCGCTCTTGAAGATGCTATGGATTTCAAAGTAGTAGAATTCAACAAAGACGCTAAGAAAATCGTTGTTTCTCACACCCGTACTTACGAAGAAGGTGTTGACGAGCCTAAGAAAAAAGCTACTGGTAAACCAGCTGCTGGCGGAAAAGGCGGAAACGAAGGCGTAAAAGCCAACAACGAAAAACTAGAGAAAACTACCTTGGGTGACCTTGATGTACTTTCTCAGTTGAAAGCTGATATGGAAAACAAAGGCAAGAAGTAATTCTTACCGCGTTTTTATAAAATACAAAGCCCCGCCAGCAATGGTGGGGCTTTTTTTAATATACTCGGGCGTTACCCTTCGTCAGCCAAAGCCTGACCGAAGGCCAACTCCAACCCAACTCAGGGTCGGGTTTTCCGTTACAATCTTTTCTCGTGCCTCGAAAAGGATTTCCACTTCAACCCCTAACGCAGCGCTCCGCAAAAGGTATTTATTTCATTAAAATCATTTCACCCCGTTGGGGTTTCTGGTGTTTCGATAAATTGGGCTAAAAGAATGCCAGCCATTCTGGCTTATCTAGCGAATCTTCCATTGTTATTAGGCAATCCAGAAGGGATGAAATTAAACTAACATTCACGACACTCGGACTCAGACAACCCTGAAAGGGTGATATTATTCAGCATGTACACACAAAAAAAGCTCCCCGCATTTCTGCGAAGAGCCCAACTTTAAACTTTCGAACTTTAAACTTTCAACTTAATTCTTCTTATCCAGCGCCTGTTCAATAATGAAACTCATGTGATTGCGGTGTGCTTTTGTTAAGCCGTCAGGCGAAGCAGCAGTAGCCAATTTACGTTTTATTTGCTGCAATTGGGTCAATGCATTTCCGCGCGATACGTGGTCGTACTGTTTGCCCTCTATAACCTCAACCAACGACTTTACGTACTCTACCTGCAAGTTCTGACGAACCGTAGATACTTTTCCGGCTAAATCGTCATTGATAATGGCTGCCGTGAGGTCGTTCATAAACTCATCCAGCTTGTAGGTATTACCATAAAGAGAAGCATCGGTAATGCGCTCCAATACTTTGTTGTTTAACAACTGGTCGAGCAAATCGCGCTGCACGGTAAGAATACGGGAGTGAATGTGTGGATCTTCGTTGTTTCCACCAAAATTAAACCCACGTCGTTGCTGCTGTAGGAAGTTGTAAATAGAGGCTGGCTCTGCAAAAGCAGTCAAGCCAAAAGCGTGTTTTTTAAGCTGATTCATCGCGTCTTTCTGCTTCACATAAGGCACCGGCTCGTAAGGCTTCATGCCGCTGTTATCGGTGCCCACAAAAGCACGGTTTACATAAACGCCACCAATTTGGCGAGTAATAATGCGCAGTTGCGAAGCCAATTCACCAGTTAAAGCCAAATAGGCCGAACGCAATTCGTGGTAGTTGTTGCCCGAAACTTCAAATTTGTCTTTTAACTGTGGCAACAGCGAATTAACCAACTGTATCCGCTCGTTTGCATAAGCCACGGGGTCACTACTTAAATCGTAAATATTTACCCGTGGGTCTATTCCGTTTCCGTTGCTGCGCATATCGTCGGCATCGTTTCCAAAAGCCAGCATCGGGTCGGCAGAACGAGATAGAATTTTATTCAGTCTGGCTTCTTCATTGCTTGGTTCGGCAATCGCTTCCGAGTAGCCATATTCTATTGCCCACTCGTCATAAGGTCCACAAAACTCATCGTAATACAAAGTCTGTTCTTGCAAATTCAACGCGTTGTTAATAGCCGGATATTCCATAATGGAGTTGCCCAACCAACCATCGGTCAAGCGGGCTTTGTCTTTCAACTGAGCGGGTGAGAACACCGAACTGGCTTTCATGTTATGGTTTAAGCCCAGCGTGTGACCTACTTCGTGCAGTACCAAACGCGTTAACGACTGGCGAACCAAATCGGCACTGTCCTTAGGACTAAAATTGCGTAGTTTCAATGAAGTCATACCCAAAATCACTTGATTTTGCATCATGGCTCCGGCAAAGCATTTTTCGGGATCTAATTGATGCTCGTCTTCCAATTCCAGATAATCCAAACCAGCGCGTTCAAAACGTTCCAGGCGGTTTACTATGTTTTTAAAGTAAACGTATTCAAGCATGACATCTGCGCCTAAAATTTCACCCGTTCTGGGATTAACAAAACTGGGACCGTAACCACCAAAGCGTGGATTTGGCGAGGCTGTCCAGCGCAACACATTGTAACGGATATCACCTGCATCCCAAGTAGCCGTGTCGGGTTGAATATTTACCACCACGGCATTTTTAAAGCCTGCTTTTTCAAACACCTTGTTCCAACGCAATACCCCTTCGCGGATTATTTCTCGAAACTGAACCGGCGTGGTATTTTCCACCCACCAGGTTATTGGCGTAACTGGCTCGGACAAGGCTGCTCCCGGCTCTTTTTTCACCAAATTCCAGCGATGAATCATGTCGCGATAAGGTTTTGATGATAAATCAGTCATATCCTCGCGCTGCGTCATAAAATAGCCTATCCGCGGGTCGTCACGCCGTGGCACGAAATTATTTTCAGGCATGGCAATTAAGCTGTGGTACAACTGCACATTAACAAAACGCGCATCAGTAGTACTCGCATCACCATAATTGGTTGGATAAGGGTTTGTAAACGAAACCGAAACCATCATATCAGAATTGGCCGGGTAATTCTTCACCGCCATTACCTTGCTACGTTCCTTATTTATCGTGCCGAGGTTAAACTGGTTTTGCGCCCCAGGAAAAGCTGATGGCTTAATTTGATTGAAACTTTCACCCAAAAACAAATCATTGGCTTTTATCAACATGCCGGTAGAATCTTGCGCCAGAATTTTTTCGACCACCACACTCGGTTTGTTCAGGTTGGCTTCAGCCGATTTGCTGATGGCATTATTCTGATCGAAGTAATAGGACGTATTTTCAATTTGAAATTCAATTCGGTCAAAATACTTAACCACTTTGAAAACTTTAGACCCGCGGTATGCCCCTCGGAAATAACCGGAAGCCCCTGCTCCATCGGCCACCTGACTAAAGTAAATAAATTCTTTGCCTAGCTGCTCGGGGTTTATTTTCATCATCAAATCACCGTTGGTCGTGTCTTGATAAATGGCAAACAAGCCCGGATAATGGGTTGCGCTCTTGGTAAAAGACGCAATGTCTTTTTTCTTATCGGCAGCAGGAGCCGCAGTTGCAGCACCATCTTTTTTGCCTTTTTTCTTTTTGCGAGCCGCAAATGTTGGGCTGGAAACAAACAATCCGGCCAGCAATAGAACCAATATTTTATTCATGATTGTTAAAGTTGAGCATGAAAAATAAGTAAAAACCCCGTGCAAGCAATTCAGGTTTGGGATGAATGGTTAGAAGATCATATGCCACGGTTGCCCCTATTGCCCTTGAAACGATATATTTGACCACACAATTCAGCAATCAATACGCTGACCAACTTTTTTTGACCATGAATCAATCGTTAAATTTCTTAGTTAAAATAACTTTTACTGGCTTGATGTTATTGGCCTTTACCAAGCTAAAAGCGCAAACCGATAATCCAAAATACAACAAGCAACTGGCCGACTCGTTGGGAGCCAGCGAATACGGCATGAAGAAGTATGTTTTGGTTATCCTTAAAACCGGGGAAACGAAAATTGAAGACAAGAAGATAGTTGACAGCTTGTTTGCTGGCCACATGCAAAACATTGTACATCTCGCCAACATTGGAAAATTGGTGGTTTCTGGCCCTATAAAAAAGAATACCAAACAGTATGAGGGTATTTTTATTCTTAATGTGGGCACCCTTGAAGAGGCCACAGCCTTATTAGAAACCGACCCGGCCATTAAGGCCAAAATACTGAACACTGAATTATTCGAATGGTACGGTTCGGCTGCGTTACCATTGTATTTACCGTTTCACGACAGCGTTACGAAAAAGAATTTTTAGTTCCCGCCATGCCTGTTATTCGCAAATACCATAACACTGACCAAGCTTCGGTTTTGGCTTTATTTCGACTCAACACCCCAAAATATTTTGCTCCGGAAGAAGAATCCGATTTGGTTTATTATCTCGAAAATGAGCTAGAATATTATTTTGTGGTAGAAATAGACGGACAGATTGTTGGTGGTGGTGGTTTCAATTTTTCGGGCGACCCAACTACAGGCAAAATAAGCTGGGACATTTTTCACCCCGATTTTCAAGGTCAATCACTTGGCAGCAAGCTGTTGAACTATAGAATTGAACGGTTAAGAGAATTTGAAAGTCTGCAAAAAATTATAGTAAGAACTTCTCAGTTAGCCTACAAATTTTACGAAAAACACGGTTTTAAACTGAATGAAATTGTTGAAGATTATTGGGCTGCTGGTTTTCATTTGTACCGAATGGAACGGTTAAAATAAATTGTTTACTTCTTTAACCCAAATACTCCTGCTGAAGCGATTCAATGTTTTGGCTATCTAACGGTTTATTAATGAATCTTTTCACATACGGGCTTTTCAACGCACGCTCATGATCACTTGCGTCTAAAGACGATGAAAGCATCAACATGATGCAATGGCTTCTTAGGCTTGCAGGAAGCTTTTCGTATTCATCTAAAAAACCGAAACCATCCATTTCTGGCATTCTAATGTCGAGAAAGATAAATTGTGGCAACTCCTCTGGCGTATGTTCCATCGATTTCAAATAACTTAAAGCCTTTGGAGCCGATTCAATAAGTACCACTTCTTCGCAAAAGAATCTTTTCTCCAGCATGCGCTTAGCCACAAACCGATCAATTTCATTGTCGTCTATGATTAGTGCCTTTTTAAAAGGCGGCTTGTTGGATGGCTTTTCAATACTCATTTTCAGCTTTAACGTATTGGAAATCGATTTATAAACTACCGGCCAAATCGAATTAAGCAACCATTGTAAGTCCGAATTACCAAGTTTCCTGGAAACTCTTTGATACTCCTACTACTTGCCCTTCATGTATTCAAAAACCTTTAGCAACTCGTCAATATCATCTGTGTTCAGCGGCTTGTTTAAAAATCGGTTGATATACGGATTTTTTGCCGCCCGCTCATGATCGAAAGCGTCTAAAGATGATGATAACATCAGCATAATACAATTGGTTTTTACTCCTGTTGGAAGTTTTTCGTATTCCTCCAGAAAACCAAAACCGTCCATCTCAGGCATTCTAATGTCCAGGAAAATGAATTGCGGCAACAATTCTGGAGTCGCTTCTAAAGAACGTAAATACTCCAGTGCCAACGGTGCCGATTCTTTCAGCACGACCTCTTCACAAAAAAGTTGATTTTGCAATCTACGCTGCGCAATGTAGCGATCTATCTCACTATCGTCAATAACCAGCACTCGTTTGAAATATGGTTTTTCAGGTTCAGCTTCCATCACTCGAATCAAATTAATTATTCGGAATTTTAATCAAAAAAGTAGTCCCTACACCCACTTCCGATTGCACTTCAATACTACCGTTTAACTTATGTACGGCTTCCTTCACAATGTAAAGACCTAAACCTGAACCTATAGACTCGGTGGAAACCCGATAAAACATGTCGAATATTTTTTTGTGGAATTTTGGGGGAATGCCAATGCCATTGTCACTAATAGCAATGGTCGTTTCAACTGGGGTGCTGTTTATGGTAACATTAACAAAAGGATCCGGTATTTGCACGTTTTGATACCGTATAGCATTAGAAATCAAGTTATTCAATACAATACTAAGTCTATCCTTATCACAAAAAACTTCAAAATTGCTTTGCACATTGATGTTAATGGCAACTTTTCTATTGGCGCCACCCATATACTTTAAATTTTGAGCTATTTCCTCTAGCGTTTCGTTAAAATCAATTTTCTCCTTTTTCACCTCAATTCTTGAATTGCGCGAATAATCGAGAATATCCATAATAAAGCCGTCCAACTTTCTAACGCTTGCTTCCAGCATTTCAAAATTTCCAAGCATTACCTTATCGGTGGTGTCTTCTTTGGCAATACCCAGCACACCCTGCATCGATTTCAATGGGGCTCGCAAATCATGCGAAACACTGTACACGAAATTATCGAGCTCCAGGTTGGTTTTTTTAAGTTCCAAATTCTCCACCTCCTTTTGTTCCAGCTTACCTTTTATAAACGTTTCGTCGATGTGGCTTTCACTTAGTTTTTTAAACTGGAATGCCCACAAACCGCAGATAAAAAAGATAACCGTGGCCAAAATGCCGTGAATAATAAAAGTCTCTAACGACATATATTCCAGCTGAGTGAAGTAAATTTTATCGTAGCCTATAAATTGCAGGTAAGCAAACAAAGCATGGTGAATAACAACAACCAAGGCCAACGGAATTTGCAAGCGCCAGTTTTGGTAGGTAATTAATATTGCACTACCTATGAAAGCAGTAAAGTGCATTTCGAAAAGGCCATGCATTTGATAAATGAATTGCGCCATAAAAATGCCCAATACGGTACTTAACACATATTGGTACAAATTGGATTTTGGCAACATAAACTTTACCGAATAGTAGGCCAATAGCGATAATCCTCCTACTCCAATGGCTATTTCCCAGGTATCGTAATAAAAAGCAAGCCCAAGGCCAATAATGAAGTAAACCCCAAGAAAAATGTTGATGATTAAGTCAGATTTTAACTTTATAACCTGAAGATAATCCTCAATGTGTACCAGAGTTTGTGCAGATTGATGTGGCATCTGTTCTAATTTTTGGTTTTAGGCTTTTCGCAAAATGGCAGCGTGCATCCATACGCCGTGGTTGCCAATGCACTAAACTGTGGCGATGGCACATTTTGCAGCAATGAATCTAAGGCATTTTGGGCATAATAGCTGTCTTTATTAGTACAGTAACGGCTTTTATTATAATTACCGCGGTAATACAGTTTGTGCTGTGCGGTTAAAATTGCCGCTTGCGGAGTAGAATATACTCCACAGGCTTTGGCAACAGAAGGTTCAAATAATACAGGAACATTGAAATCGAACTTATCTTGTATTTCTTCTTCAGTATAATTGGCGGTGCTGTTCATAACCACCACCACAAATGAAACCCGATCCTGATATTTTCTAAACAACGATTTAACGTGTGAAATATTAAACCGGGAACAGGGGCAAGACGGATTAAAGAAATGAAGAAAGACAGGCTTACTTTGCTCGAAAACCAAATTATCGGTTAATCGAATTGGCTCACCAGTTTTCACCGGCACGTAAGCAATAGGCACTGGCGTAGGCAGACTATAGACGTACTCATTTTTCCAGAATAGGTAGGCTATGCAGGCAAAAACCAGCGACAACCACATAACAAGCGCTATTTTCTTGAATACTTTCATGGCTCGCCAAACATTGGAGGACGAACTATAAAGATAGCATTTTGTTGGTCAAAAAGTTACAGAAAGTATAAGAAGTGGTAATATTCAACCCTGAAGGAGGGTAAATTTTTTTAATGGATTAACAACTTACAACTCCAAGTATTATTTTCAAGCAAACCAAGGTTGGCGATCGACACATAAACAAACGGCATTGAACCAAAAGACCACAAAAAGATAAGTCCGTTACCCAGTTGGCCAATATGTTGCCGGACTTATACGAAGCCCCGTCCTCGGTGCGCCAAAGTGAAGAACTCATCCTCTAAGCTAATGGTTAGGCAATAGCGGCCTTTAAATTTTTGCTTGGAAGTAAATACAACATTGTTTTTCCTTACCAAGTCGCAAAAATTTGCAGCCGCCCATAGGTTCTTCACGGTATACGCAGGATAATGTTGTTTAAATTGCTTGCGCTTACCGAGGACAAGTTTTTGCTCCACTTTTTCAAAAAAGTGGAAACAAAAAATAGGCATTTCTAAAATTTTTGTCGCCTTACTTTTTTTCTTGACAAAAAAAGTAACAAAAAAGTCAAGGCT
>CAYMJL010000006.1:0-127375 GCA_964390915.1 uncultured Flavobacteriales bacterium | reverse complement strand
TCAAAAAAGTGGAGTAAAAATTTGTCCTCGGTAAGCGCAAGGAATTTAAACAACAGTACCCTTCGTATAACGTGAAGAACCTAAGGGCGGCTGCAAATTTTTGCCACTTGGTAAGGAAAATAGTGGTGGGTTTACTTCCAAGCAAAAATTTAAAGGCCGCTATTACCTAACCATTAGCTTTCAGGATGAGTTCTTCACTTTGGCGCACCGATGACGGGGCTTCGTAAAAGTCCCGCAACTCAATGGGCAACTGCGTAAAACAAACCTACTTTTTATGTTTTTTTGGCTCAATGCACTGTTTGTTTATGTGAAGATGGCATCCTTGGTCTGCCTGAAAATAATGCTTTGAGTTGTAAACCGTTAATCCGTTCATAATTTTTTAACTTAGCCTACATTGTCCCACCGATTTACAGCTCCTTTTTTCATGAAAAATTTATTTTCAAACATCTTTCGCATCCAAAAACTGGTTCTTTTTCTTGCCGCAGCAATTGTATTTATATCGTGTTCCAAAGAAAGCAAACCGCCAGAACCTGTCGCAACCGATTACGACTACCTGATTGCTGGAACCTGGTTCGAAATATACCGCACCGAATTAACGTACAATGATTCGGTGGTAAAACGAGCAGATACGGTGAGCACTATAAAAGGAGAATCGCGTGTAAATTTTGAGCGGGGAATTGCATCCTATGGTGATGGTAAAAACCCAACTAACAAGTCGTATACGTTTGACGGAACCACTTTAATTACCTATTACCAAACCACCTCCGACCCAAATGCTGAAAAATATACAGTCACCTTTAAACAGGATACCATGTTTGCGGTAATGGTTCAGCAAACAAGTGATGGTTTGTATTATTACGACAAAGAAACCAAGATTACTTACGTTAGGTAATTCCTCCTTTAGTCAATCTCCCTAATCGACCGAACATCGACCTTAAACCGATTAATGACTAACGACTGTTTTTCCCGGTTCCATAAATACACCTTCATCAAATCAGATTCGGAGGGAATGGTGTAATAACTGAATTCCAGTATGGTGGAGGCTCCTTTTGAATAAAACTTGGTGGTTATCGATTTAACATACATCGACTCGTAACGGACGGATTCTCCCTTGGCATTTTGAATATCAACCACCAATGATAATTCGTTGGCGGCATTGGGTTTCGGCTCGGCATAATCAACCTGTATTTGAAAATACACCTTCCCACTTCGAAGCGAATCAGTCGGTCGAATTTCAATGCCACAAGGAAACTCATTTCCTTGCGCAACCAAAAGTCCTTCTTTACCGCTGGCAACATAATTGGTGTCGAAAGCAAAAAAAGCATTTTCCGCCAACTCACCATACAATGGCACTTCTTTGCTCCCCCTAATTGTCCCGCTGTAAATCTTATTTGTTTTTAGAAAAATGGCGCCATATTTTTCTGCATCCATATCCCACGAATGTAAAATACCAACGTGATATTGATAGTTTTGAACAGCTGTAAGCAACGTAAATGCTATGACACCAAACCATTTTAGCACCACCCCAATCTTCTGACGAATGGCTTCGAAAAAGAATACTACCGGAATAAAATAGACGGCATAAAAATCGATAAATGCTCGGTGCCCAAAACCATCACCGTAATACCAACTCCACCAGCTTGAAATCAAATAAATATTGGCCACAAAAAAGATTAATAAATACCAAAACCGCCATTTTTGTGCTTTATACAAAAACACCATTCCCGGAATAAGGAAAAGTAGAACAGGTGTATAAACCAACAAACCACGCTTAAAACTAAACAACACGTTAAGCATTTGTGGATTGCCGAAATAGAAACCCTCACCACGATAGAGCCAGGTAAACCAATCGCCGGTTTGAACCCGAATAACCAACAACTGAAGTACAATTCCTGCTGATAATACCGCAAATGGAATAATCCACTTTCTACCAATCGAGATGAATTCTACCCGAAAATCGGACCAATTCTTTACCGGAAAAACCAACGGAACCAACAGCAACACAAGTACATTGGTAGGCCTAATTAGCAAAATAACTGTTAAGCAAATGCTACACAAAATGAGGTGAACAGTCTTTCGACTTTGACCATAAATTGCCAAAAAGTAGAGAAACCCGTTAACCGCACAAAATGAATACACGTGCGACATGGCCGGTTGACCAACCGTATATTGAAAAAGGCTGGTACCGAACAATACAACTGGCAAAAACAACCAACTAGATTTGGTATGAGGAATAATAAGCACCAATAGCTTATAAAAAAACCACAGGCCCAGCGTTAAGTAAAACAGTGCAGCGACAAATACCGAGACTTGTCCAAAAATGCCGTATGGATTTATTTCTCCATGAAACACATATTCCAGCCCCATTGCGGTAAAAAAGAACGGGGAAATCATTCCTGCTACTCCGGGAAAGTATTTGTTTACCTTACCCCCATTTCTCAGCGGAATGATATAGTTGGCAGCATATTCGGGCGAATACTTGGCCTGCTCGTGCTTTTTAACATAATCGAAACTTAAGTTGCCATCCTTTACAAATGTGGCCAAATAAGCAAAATAACCTCTACCGTCACTATTCACCACATTGGCCCAGCCATAATCGCCATCCGAAGAGCGAATAAAAAAGGCCAGCACAGTGCAAAGGAGCACTGTACCGGCCATTGAAATTTTACCCTTTTTATCCAAAACCCGTGGTTAGAATAAAGCAACCTGCCCATCGTCTTCAACCGGTCCCGGCGGATCAGTTGGAATGGCTGCCAATATGGTTTCCCGCTCGGCTTCTTTTTCAGCCTCGAGTGCGGCTTTCAGTTCTTCTTCACCATCGCTAACTAAGGTGATTTTCTCCACCACATCACTCGACAGGCGGTTGCCAATTGCCTTTATGCCTTTTACTGTAATAAATTCAGTTAGGTCAATAACCTCCGGATCCAGTTTTTTACCTTTTTTATTGATAACCACCGACACGACAGGCTTGTACCCAAAACTGAAAAACTCCATTTTCGAATCGGGATGCTCGGTTATAAATACGTTTCGTTTATCGTTTACCTCTATTTCAAACCGTTTTACCTGATATTGCTTTTTGTCGCCATCAAAATAAATAACCGAAGCCACGTCCTGCGGATTGTATTTCTTTACTAGCAGCACATCATCTTCAAAGTGAATGCTAACCTGCGGTTCGTAAAGTTTATAAATACCCGATTTGTATATGACCAGCACTTTATCATCGCCTTTAAAGCTGCCTAAAAGTTCGCCACGTTCTTCGTCGTTTAGGCGATTAACCACTTCGTTGTACCACAATTTGCGGGCACCTAAGGTCGACCCCAGGGCTTCGCGCTGGGTAATTTTGCTAATTAGGTGCTTGGTTAAAATATTTCCTTTTGCCCCACGGCCTTTGATATCTAATTCGGCAAAATTAACCTCTAGTCGCAGCTTTTTAAGGTGCGGACGCGGACGCAGCAACACATTCAATACCTCGGCTTCTCCATTCGGATTTGGTGTAAAATAAAGCACTTTCGAGTTCTTCGTTCCGGCGGTCAGGTCATATTCCTTGTCGCGGGTGATGGCATCTACTGCAAAACGCTTCATCATGGTTGGTCCGTTGGTTCCGTCTTGGTAAACCATGTTGTAAATGGTACGGTCATCTCCTTTTTTCCAAACAGCCACGTGGATTATGTCTTTCCCAAAAAAGGCCTTCTCCTGCACGCGGCTCACCATCATTATCCCATTTCTTCGGAAAACAATGATGTCGTCAATATCAGAACAATCGACTACAAATTCATCTTTCTTCAATCCCCAGCCGGCAAATCCTTCTTCGCGGTCTACGTACAACTTTTTGTTGGCCGCAACTACCACCGAAGCCTCAATTTTTTCGAAGAAACGAATTTCGGTTTTACGCTCTTTTCCTTTGCCATACTTGTCTTTAATGCGTTGATAATAAGCAATGGCGTATTTAACCAAATGATTCAAATCGTTGGTTACCAAACCTATTTGCTCCTCAAGACCTTTTATCTCTTCATCGGCCTTAAACGCATCAAATTTCGATATTCGTTTAATCCGTATTTCGGTAAGTTTAGCAATATCTTCCTGACTAACTTCTCGTTTCAGCAACTTCTTAAACGGTGTTAAACCCTTGTCAATAGCTGCTAATACCGCTTCCCAAGTTTCGCACTCTTCAATGTCGCGGTAAATACGGTTTTCAATAAATATTTTTTCTAAAGAGGAGAAATGCCAACCGTCTTCTAATTCGCGTAGTTTAATTTCTAATTCGCTTCTTAGCAGGTCGAGCGTATTCTGCGTATTTACCTTTAAAATTTCTGAAACAGTAACAAATCGAGGTCTATCTCCATCAATAACTGCGGTGTTGGGTGAAATAGAAATCTCACAATCCGTTGTGGCATAAAGCGCATCAATGGTCTGATCGGGGTCTACACCCGGTTGCAAGTGAATGACAATCTCTACCTTGTCAGAGGTATTGTCATCAATCTTCTTAATCTTGATTTTCCCCTTATCGTTGCTTTTTAAAATGCTTTCAATAAGCGAGGAAGTGTTGCAACCAAAAGGCAACTCATCTACCACCAGCGTTTTCTTGTCGAGCTGTCGCAACCTTGCTCTCACCCGAATTCTTCCGCCTCGTAACCCGTCGTTGTACTGACTAAAATCGCCCATTCCACCGGTAATAAAATCGGGGAATAACTGAAACTCCTCGCCTTTTAAGTGGGAAATAGAGGCATCAATTAACTCGATAAAGTTGTGTGGCAATATTTTACAGGCCATCCCCACCGCAATACCCTCGGCTCCTTGTGCCAACAGCAACGGAAATTTAACCGGCAGGTTAATGGGCTCCTGATTTCTACCGTCGTAACTTAGTTGCCAATTAGTGGTTTTGGCATTGTAAACCACATCGAGCGCAAATTTGCTCAGCCGGGCTTCTATGTAACGCGGAGCAGCTGCACCATCGCCGGTGAAAATGTTTCCCCAGTTCCCTTGGCAATCTATTAACAATTCTTTTTGTCCCAACTGCACCAAAGCATCACCAATTGATGCGTCACCGTGTGGGTGATATTTCATGGTATGCCCAATAATGTTGGCCACCTTGTTGTAACGCCCGTCATCCAAATCTTTCATGGAATGAAGAATACGGCGTTGAACCGGCTTAAAACCATCATTTATTCCCGGAACTGCACGTTCCAGAATTACGTAACTGGCATAATCCAAAAACCAATCCTTGTACATCCCCGAAACAGGAATTACCTGACCGAGTTGGTGTTCGTCACTGGAACTCTTTTCTGGAGAGTCGTCTGGGGTATAATTATCTACTGACATTTAATTTCCTAATTTCTATTTCAACTCCTCCGAAACCGCCAACAACTCCTCCGCCAAATCCTTCTCAATACGCAGGTTACGGATAATAAAATCTTGTCGCTCTGGCGTATTTTTCCCCATATAATAGTCGAGCATTTGCAACAGGTTGTGTTCCTTGTTCAAGGTTACCGGCTCCAAACGAATGTCTTCCCCAATAAAATTCTTAAACTCATCAGGACTTATCTCTCCAAGTCCCTTAAATCGGGTTATTTCTGGGTTTTTACCCAGCTTGGCAATGGCACGTTGGCGTTCTTCGTCCGAGTAACAATAAATCGTGTCTTTCTTATTTCGAACCCTAAACAATGGGGTTTGCAGAATATACAAATGCCCGTTCTTCACCAAATCGGGAAAGAACTGCAAGAAAAACGTCATCATCAATAAGCGAATGTGCATGCCATCCACATCGGCATCGGTAGCAATCACAATCTTGTTATAACGCAGGTTATCCAATCCGTCTTCAATGTTTAACGCAGCTTGAATAAGGTTAAACTCTTCGTTTTCGTAAACAATTTTCTTCGTTAGACTATAGCAGTTTAGTGGCTTTCCTTTTAAGCTAAATACCGCTTGCAAATTCACATTTCGGCTTTTGGTAATGCTACCACTTGCCGAATCTCCCTCGGTTATAAAAAGCGTGGTGGCATTGGCCATTATCTCGTCCTTGCAATCGTTCAAATGCAGCCTGCAATCGCGTAGCTTTTTGTTGTGCAAATTCGATTTCTTGGCTCTTTCCTTCGCCAGTTTACGAATACCAGAAAGCTCGTTCCGCTCCTTTTCCGATTGCTTTATTTTTGCTTCCAGCGCTTGCGCAACCTCGGGGTGGCGGTGCAAAAAGTTATCCAGTTGTTCCTTAATAAAATCGCCCACAAAAGCACGCATGCTTTTTCCACCGGGCTCTACCTCGTTACTTCCTAATCTGGTTTTAGTCTGACTTTCGAAAACCGGCTCGGTAACTTTAACCGCTACAGCCGCAACTATCGAGGTCCGAATATCGGCGGCATCGTAATCTTTCTTGAAAAATTCTTTAAGTGTTTTGGCAAATGCTTCGCGAAAAGCAGCCTGGTGCGTTCCACCTTGTGTGGTGTGCTGCCCATTTACAAATGAATAATACTCCTCACCATATTGCTGTCCGTGCGTAATAGCCACTTCAATATCATCTCCACGTAGGTGAATTATGGGGTATAACGGTTCTCCGCTTAGGTTTTCATTCAACAAATCCAGCAAACCGTTTTCCGATTTGTAGGCTTTGCCATTAAACCAAATGGTAAGACCGGTATTTAGGTAACAGTAGTTCCAAAGTAAGCGTTCTACATACTGTTCCCGAAAATGATAGGCTTTAAAAATCACCTCATCGGGCACAAAACTTACAAAGGTTCCGTTTTTCTCTTCGGTCGGCTCTAGTGCGGCATCCTTTTTCAGTTCACCTCGCTCAAAATCGGCCAATTTGCGCTGACCATCGCGAAACGACTCTACTCTAAAACTTGAAGAAAGGGCATTTACCGCCTTGGTTCCCACCCCGTTAAGACCTACCGATTTTTTAAATGCCTTGCTATCGTATTTACCCCCGGTATTAATCTTAGAAACCACATCGACCACTTTCCCCAGAGGAATTCCGCGACCATAATCACGAACGGTAACCAAGTGCTCGCTGATGTTTACTTCAATTTTCTTTCCGAAGCCCATTACAAACTCATCGATACAGTTGTCGAGAACCTCTTTTACCAGAATGTAAATACCGTCATCAAAATCTTTCCCATCGCCCAACTTACCGATATACATCCCCGGCCTAAGCCTGATGTGCTCTTTCCAGTCGAGCGATTTAATATCGTCTTCACTATAATTTACCGCAGGTCTGTCTAACTCTTCCATGAAACTGGTTTACATAACGAACTCGTAAAATTAGCGACAATGGCCACCGGTCTCCGAAAAGTTTATCCTTAGTTGTTAACAGCTTTATTAACCCCATAACTTCCTTCGACCTAATCATGGTTTACCCACAATAAAACCTTAAACTTGGGTAAGGAATTTGCCAGTTTTTACCCATGAAAAAGTCGCGTTTAAGCCTGTTGTTTTTTACCATTTTTATCGACTTGCTTGGCTTTGGCGTGGTGATCCCCATTTTACCCAACTACATCAAAACGCTAACCGGAACCGAGCACTGGGTGGGCATTGCCGTTGGCTTATTTTCCTTGCTCCAGTTTTTTGCAACGCCTCTGCTTGGCGGTTTAAGCGATCGGTATGGCCGAAAACCCGTACTACTGGCATCATTGGCTTTAAATGCCTCAGGTTACCTGCTTTTGTCGCAAGCTACCAACCTGTCTATTTTACTCCTCGCCCGGGCATTAAGTGGTTTTGCATCGGGCAACATTTCGGTAGCTCAGGCCTACATAATTGATGTAACCGTACCCGAAAAACGTGCAAAAGCAATGGGTTTAATTGGTGCTGCATTCGGACTGGGTTTTATTTTTGGACCTCCCCTGGGTGGTATATTAATGAGTCACTGGGGATTTCCAGCGGTGGGTTACGTTTCGGGGCTGCTTTGTTTGTTAAACCTGATTCCTGCCGTCTTTTTCCTGAAAGAATCGGTAGTTGAAAAAAACCACGAGGCAAAAATTAAATTCTTTGCGGCCAAAGATTATAAGCAAGCCTTTAAACTACCTGTTGTGCGCAGTTTGTTTATCATGAATTTCATTTATATCGCTGCGTTTTTCCTTTTTCAAGTTTGTGCCACCCTCTTTTGGGAAGAACACTTTGGTTTAAATGAAAAACAACGCGGGTATACCTTTGCCTTCCTGGGAATTTGCACCACAGCAGTCCAATTTTTACTAATCGGGATTTTGAGCAGAAAATTTGGCGAACAAAAATTGCTCATCTACTCCAATTTAAGCATGGCAGCCATTCTCATTGGCTTGGGCTTAGTACCCAACCATCAATTTATGCCCTACGAGCTTGGTCTCATTCTTTTGATGGCCGTAGCCAATGGTCCGGTTGGCCCTAGTTCTCTAACTATTCTTTCGCAACAGGCCAGCCCCCGCTCGCAAGGTAAAACCGTAGGGCTCTACCAAAGCTTCACTTCCTTGGCAAGGGTAGTTGGTCCGGTAGTAGGCACCAGCCTTTATGCCATTCATTACCTGTACCCTTTTCTGGTTGGTGGATTATTGATGTTGTTGAACGGGTATTTGGTTATTCGCTTGCGGAAATTGTTGCGTTATTCCGGTTGAATCCCTTCGGGATTTCCTTAGGCGGAATCGCCTATTGTGGAGCACTTCACCGGTGCCTGATCATTTAGCAACAACCACTTCCTTAATCACTTGTGTTTGGTTAATGCCTGTTACCACAGCGGTATAAATACCCCCGGCCAGATTGCTCGTGTTGAAAATACTTCCTGCTACCACCTCGCTAGAAACCACCTGTTCACCTAGTGCATTGTACAAACTAATTTGGCCGACACCCGTCAAGCCCAGAACACGAAAACCGGTGGAACTTGGGTTTGGGTATAGCTGCAACACATTATTGTCAATGGTTTTACCTATTGATTCAGCTCCTTCTACATAACAATCGGAAGACCATGAAGACTTGATTTCCATATCCAAACAATAGCAGGTACATTGAATAACCTCTAATTCACAGGGATACCGCTGCTGTGCAGTACTTGGTGTTCCCTGCAGCAATACTCTAAACCAAAAATCAGAAACACTACCTGAAATCCTCGAGTAATCTGGGCTTTCGGCATTCAAAACAATGGTATCACCTGCTGTAACACAACACGGTGGACCAGAATACTTAACAGAATCAATGATAATGTTAAACGATAATCCGTCCACATAATTAAAGAGCGTAGAATCTAGTAAAATATGAATATCTGTTGTCTGACCACAGGCTCCACTATTCACGTGGTAATGCTGATTAACCAATAGGCTATCAACCCGTACATTCTCATGAAAGTTTTGCGCAAGCACCCTAGTCAAGCTGATAAGCAGCAGTGAAAAGATAAAACTGGCTTTTACAAGCAAGGTTTTAAATAACAAATTGGAAGAAAACATGACGAAGGTTTTTGAAGGTTAACATGAATAAAGGTAAAGAATTCAGTTTACCAATAACCTTTTACCCCGTCAATCAACTTGAACAAAAAACTTATCTCCTTTTTCCACGACCAGTCGCACCGCCACTTGGACGTTTCCCGGCTCCACCCTTTGTTGGATTTTTTCCAGATGCTGGCCGACTACCTGGTTTGGCGCTACCTCGTGCACCGGCTTTGGTCGATTTTGTTCCCTTGTCTTTTGCTTTAACCCCTTGACTAGAGCCCCCTTTAGGTATTACGCCTAGTTTTTCTAAGGTTGATCTTCTTAAATCGGGGTTGGCGGTCGCTTTATTGGTTGGTTTACCGGCTGTTTTGCCTACCGGTTTTTTGGTCGTTGGTTTTTTTACTTTAGGTTCCGTAGAACTCGACTTTTCCACCAACTTAAAAATACCTTCTAGTTCTGCTTCATCCAACTCGCGCCAATCGCCTATAGGCAAACCTTTTAAGTTGATATTCATAATCCGCACCCGAACCAGCTTAACCACCTCGTAACCGAAATATTCGCACATCCTTCTGATTTGCCGGTTAAGCCCTTGAATAAGCACAATTTTAAAGCTGGTTGGCCCATCCTTGCTTACCTCACATTTTTTGGTGTTTACGCCTAAAATGGGTACGCCGGCAGCCATACCCTTCAAAAATTCATCGGTTACTGGCTTGTCGACGGTTACTATGTATTCTTTTTCGTGATTGTTGCTGGCACGCAATATCTTGTTTACAATATCACCGTTGTTGGTCAGGAAAATGAGTCCCTGACTATCTTTATCTAACCTACCAATAGGAAAAATGCGTTCGCTGTGGTTCACGTAATCCACAATGTTGTCTTGGAAACCAGCCTCGGTGGTGCTCACAATACCAACTGGCTTGTTAAATGCCAGAAAAATCATGTCATCCGCATTTTTTGCATAAACAGGTGTACCGTGAACCGTAACCCGGTCTTTTGGCCCAACTAAATCACCAATTTTTGCCTTACGCCCATTAATCATTACGTTTCCAGTACTGATGTACCGGTCGGCTTCCCGGCGGGAGCACATGCCGCTATCGCTTATAAATTTGTTTAATCGAACGGGCGGAGTAACAATCATAAATTACAAAGTATTGGTGAGCAAAGCGCAAATATCAACATTACTTACGTTTAAACTTGGTTTCGTATGTAGCTATCCATTGTTGTGGCGACATTTTGGCTGCCAACTCGCCAATGAGCTGATACGGAATATCGGCTACTTTCTTAAACCGCAGACAGCTCTTGCCCATATCCAGCTTGGTTTTACACAATTCCGAATAACGAGAAACAAACCAACTCATTAGTTCAGCATCGGCATAAATGCCCATGTGGTAAACCGCAATAAAATTCTTTTGCGAAGCCAAACCAATAAAAGGCAAAGGCAATTTCGGGTCACAATGATAACCCGCCGGATACAAACTATGTGGCACTACATAACCCAACATACCATAACCCATTGTTTCCTGAAAACCAGTTGGCAGGTTACTGGATATGACTTCCCGCAATTTTGAAACCGCTTCTTTGCGGTCGGCAGGAAGTTCATCTACATATTCATTGGGGGTTTTAGCTGACGATTGCATAAGCTTCAAGCCATTTTAGGGCTTCGCAAACTTAACAATCTTGTTATAAAAGTCGTCCTTATTAAACGGTTTTGCAATAAAGTCGTCCATACCAGAAGCCATACACGATGCCACTTCGTGCGACATAGCATGAGCGGTTAATGCAATAATGGGCGTGGTCAAATTTAAATCTTCGCGAATGTGCTTAGTTGCCTGAAAACCACCCATTATCGGCATTTCAATGTCCATAAATATAAGGTCGTATTTTTTCTCCCGTAGCGTGGTTATTGCCTCCAAACCATTCACCGCAAAATCGGCGTTAATACCCCAGCTGGAAAGCACTATTTGCATCAACCTTCGGTTTACCTCATTGTCTTCTACCACCAAAACCGAAAGCCTATTGAGATTTTCCTGCCGAGCTTTTTTAGGTTCTTCCGTTTCACTTATCAATTGCGTGTTCGCATCGACTTTTTCAAACGGCAGGGTAAAACTAAACGTGGCTCCTTTTCCTTCCTCGCTTTCTAAAGTCATGCTGCCCTGAAGTAAATCTATTAAGTGTTTTACAATGGTTAAACCTAAACCAGACCCGCCAAATTTTGACGCATCATGCACATGGGTCTGTGCAAACCGCTTAAACACATCATCATGTTTATCTTTCGGGATACCAATGCCAGTGTCGGCCACGCTAAACATCACCGTAATTGTACCGTTGGCCGTGTTTACCACCTTGCAAGCAACTTTTACCTCTCCATTTTCGGTAAACTTAATGGCGTTAGAAACCAGATTAATTAATATCTGTGTAAGCCTGCCTTTATCGCCCAACACCAAGGGTGGGATTTCCTCATCAACTGTCAACAGTAATTTTAAGTTTTTCTCGGCCGCTTTTGGTTCGAAAAGCACTTTCAGCGAATTCATTTGCTCATTAATGTCCATCGGCTTGCGCTCAAAATCGAGGCTGCCCGACTCAATTTTCGACAAATCGAGAATATCGTTAATTACCACCAACAGATTGTTACCGGCTTTTTGAATCACCTCCACATAATCGCGCTGAAGCGAAGTTAACTTCGACTCACCAAGCAATTGGGCAAATCCAACCACAGCATTCATTGGGGTTCTTATTTCATGACTCATATTGGCCAAAAACTGCTCCTTGGCTTTCTCTGATCGTTCAGCCTGTTCTTTCGCAATTTTTAGTTCGGCTTCAACTTTAATCCTTTCCTCCAACTCAAGTTCATACTCGGTCGAGGTTTTCAACTTCAATACCTCAGGAATTACTTTCAATAAGGAAACCACTGTAACCAATGACACCACAGCCGTAATAAATCGCACAAATGCGCTAAGCCGATAAGCAGGCCACCAAAATATTATGGCATCAATAAGGTGGGTTATACCGCAAAGCATAATAAAGGCCATAAACAGCCAGAAAATTCCTGGCAATGGAATGTCTTTTTTCTTTTTTAAGATGAAAAATAGCGCGGTTGGAATGGCGAAATAGGCTGCCCAAATGGCCAAATCAGAAAGAATATACAGCCATCCGTGAAAGTCGGTCCAGTATCCGCAATGCCAACGCGGTGGCCAGCAACTGGTATCAAACAGTCGTTTAAAGAAGTCAATAACCTGATTCATAGCCTTCTGTTTACTCCATTTATCGACTTACAAGCCTTCTCTAAGAGCAAAATAAAGATATTGAATATCAACTCATTATCACAGCTATATTCTTTGGAATAACACCTAGAACCGATAAATAAACCTATACAGCCACAAAATAGGTGGCTCGCACAATTGTCAAGAACAAAAAAAGAGCCGTCCCAATGGAACAGCCTTTTTCACATTACTTATGTTTTGCTGTAATCTTAAGGAGCAAAACCATTCACCAAACGCACCAACAACTTCTTCCACCAACCAGCGCTGTGACACTAATTTCTTTATTCCCGTTCCGGAACTCCGGCATTTAACTTAACAACCAAATCCTCCAATTTAATGGGCTTAATTAAAAAATCTGAAACCTCGGTATAATGTTTCGCCCGCTCTATATCGGCCGGATCAATGGACGAGGTAAGAATATAAATGGTGATGTTCTTGGTAATTTTTGGTTTCAGTTTTATAAACTCGTCCAAGAAACCCCATCCATCCAAAACGGGCATATTCAAATCGAGCAAAATGACATCCGGCAACTCCTCATTGAGATTAATTACCGGGGTAATATATTTGATGGCCTCCTCTCCATTGTTAAACACCAGTAGATTTTTACAGATGTTATGCAGATGCATCATTTTAGTAAGACCGTACACATAAATACGGTCGTCATCTACAACAAAGGCCAAATCAATTTTCTTTTCCATAGTACTGATTCATTGTTGCACAACGAGGCCATATAAGACACCCGTTGGAAATTACAACTGAAGTTACTTAAAGAAAATGAACCGTGAACTTAAAACCCACAGAACAACTAGATAGAACGACTAAAAGCAAAAATCGCCGAAGAATGAACAAATGAGTTCTTATTTCAAACGTTTAATCTCATTTTCAAAGTCAACCGGACCAATACCGTCACCATTTTTAAAATAGAACGTTCCGAAACCAGACGAGAACACCACTTTTAAGTATTCGTCACCCAACTTATTTTGCACATAGACTGTTCTGAGAATACGTTTATTGCCTTCAACAAAGGTTTCTTCGGTGCGCCCTTCGGGGTAATTTTCGCCCAATTTCCTTCTAAAATCATCCAAATCGCCATTACCCGGTGCGGTGCGGTACATTACCTTTGGACCACTTGCCGCAATTGGTTTGGCTGCTACCACCGCCTTTGCAGTGTCCTTTTTCATATCACCAAAGCTGGTAACATCTTTAAACGAAACAATTGTAGGATCCGCGGGTTGATCAGCAACGGGTTTATTAAGTGCATCCAGCGAAGCTTTGGCTACTTTGTCGGCCTCATTTTGTGCCTGCTCGTCCAATTTAGCATCGGCAGCATCCATGCGGTCTTTTGGGTATTGTTCGCTTGGTTTCATGCGAATGGCCTCGGCAAAATAATTCTTCGCCACTTGGTAGCTTTCTTTTCCAAATGCACTATCGCCTTTTTGTATAAATCCATTGTACTTAGCTTCACGAGCCAAACGCACATTTTCAATTTCAGTAAGTTTTGCCTGAGCCAATTTTATTTGCTGACCCGGATAGGTTTCGTCAGCTTTAATGCCTTGCGCAACCTTGTAGGCATCAATTGACTCTTGCCATTTTTCAATCTTAAAAATACTGTCAGCTTGTGCCACGGCGGCCTGATACTTTGTCGCTAGTTCCTTCGCTTGTGCCATCTTGGCTAATTCGGCATTGGCCAACTTTATTCTATCCTGCGGATAAACTTCGGTTGGCTTCACATCCAGCGCTTCTTCGTAGGCAGTTATAGCAGCTACATAATCTTTACTACCAAATGCCGCGTCACCCTTCAACAAAGCATCTTTATAATTCTGCTCTTTTAACCTAGCGGCCTTAAGTTCATCCAGTCTGATTTTACAAATTTCAATTTGGTCTTTCGGATATTGCTCGGTTGGTTTTAGGGCCAGGGCTTGCTCAAAGTTTTTCAGTGCACTTTCAAAACCCAATGCAGCCATATCGGTATTTCCCTTTGTAATAAAAGCTTGATACTGCGCATCGGTAGTCTTTTGTTGCTTTAGTTCATCGATTAACTTCTGGGTTTCGGCAACTTTGGTTTTTGGGTATTGTTCAGTTGGCTTTACAGCCGCGGCCTGTTGGTAAGCACCTAAAGCAGCGGTATAATCCTCATTTTTAAAGGCCAAATCCGCCCGCTCTACAAGTCCATTATATTGTTTGTCGAGTGCGTCCTTTTTAGCTTGTTCGGCCAATTTAGCCTCTGCTTCGGTTATTTTTTGCTTCGGATAAAGCTCTGTTGGTTTCAGTTGCGAGGCCTGTTGGAAAGCAGTTTTTGCCGACACATAATCGGTTGCCTGCATGGCCTCGTCACCAAGCCCAACGGCTTTTTTGTAGGCATCTTCCAGTTCCTCTTTCTTCTTTGAAATTTCTACCAGCCTAGCATTAGCCTCGGCAATTTTATCTTTCGGATATTGTTCTTCTGCCTTTATCGCCAACGCTTGCTGATACAAACCAATTGCATCAGTCCATTTTTGCGCAGTAAATGCTACGTCTGCCTTGGTAATTAATCCAGCATATTGATCAGACAATGCCTTTGCCTTAGCCAATTCATCCAGTTTTGCTTTTGCTAGGGCCAGTTGGTCTTTCGGATATTGTTCTGTAGGCTTCAAAACCGTAGCCGACTGATATTTGGCTGAGGCAGCAGTGTAATTTTTGGCCGTCATTTCAGCATCACCTTCACCGATTAACTTGCTATAAGTCGCATCATCAGCACTCTTTTTATCAATCTCAGCTTGTTTCTTTTGCGCCTCCGTAATTCTGTTTTTAGGGTAAAGTTCCACCGGCTTAAGCACCGATGCCTCCTTGTAGGTGTTTATAGCTTGTGGGTAATTTTGAGCAGCAAACTCGCCATCAGCCTTGGTCAAAAGATCTTTATATTGCTGCTCAAGTGCATCTTTTTTAGCTATCTCGTTCAACTTGGTATTCGCCTCAACAATTTTAGTCTTGGGATACATTTCCGCCTCTTTAACCTCCAATGCCTGATTATATAAACCAATGGCATCGCTATAACGAGTGGCTTTAAATGCGCTATCTGCCTTGGTAACTATAGCTTGGTATTTTTTATCGGTTTCCTTCTGCTTGGCTTGTTCCGCCAGCAAACCTTCCAACTCGGTAATTTTTTGTTTTGGATAGCTTTCGGCTGGCTTTAATCCTTGTGCTTGTTGGTACGTTTTAAGTGCTGCTTCGTATTGTTTAGCAGTATAAGCTTGATCGGCTTTGACAATCAAACCGTTGTATTGCGTATCCAACGCTTTTTGCTGCGCAAGCACATCAAGTTCGGCATTAACCTCTTCCAGCTTGGTTTTGGGATATTGCTCGCCAGGCTTCAGTGCTTGGGCTTGCTGAAACGTGGTTTGTGCACCGTAAAAATCTTTGTTGGTAAATTGCTGATCACCTTTTGCAATTAAGGCTGCATACTGCTTATCCTGCGCATCTTGCTTGGCAATGGCAGCCAATTTTGTCTGTGCCTCCGTAATTTTAGTCTTAGGGTAAACCTCAGTAGGTTTTAGTGCGCCTGCCTTTTTGTAAATATCAATGGCTTCGGCATATTTCGCCTGATTAAACAGTTGATCGGCACTAGCCAGGTCGTTGGTATATTGATCGTTAAGCGATTTTTGACGTGCTTGTTCATCTAACTTACCTTGCGCCTCCGTGATTTTTTGAGCTGAGTACAATTCAGTGCCTTTCAATGCCTTAGCCTCTTGAAAAGAAGCTATTGCATCTTGAAAACGCGATTCGCGCATGGCCAAATCACCAGCTGTAATAGCAGCTTTGTACTTGTCATCCAAGGCCTTTTGCTTGGCCAGTTCATCCAACTTGGTTTTGGCTTCACCAATCTTTTGTTGCGGATAGGTTTCTGCAGGTTTTAGTTTCAAAGCAGCCTCATACAAGGGAATCGACTGCTCAAATTTATTCAGCTTGAACACGCTATCGGCCTTATTGATAGACTGAGTATATTGTTTGTTCAGCGCATCCTGCTTTGCCTGATCTGCCAAAATGCTTTCGGCTTCGTTAATTCTGGTCTTCGGATAAGCCTCGGTGGGTTTATGATTTAAGGCCTTGTTGTAATCGGCAATGGCCTGTTTGTAGTTTTTAGCAGCGAAGGCCTTATCGGCAGCGGCAATGGCTTCTTTGTAGTTAACTTCTTTCTGCTTCAGCAGGTTTAGCTCATCGAGCGCCTTTTGTGCAGCGGCCAACTTGTCCTGAACAAACTTGGTTCCCGGTTTTAGGTCAAGGGCTTCAGTAAATTTAAAAATGGCATTTGTGAAATTTGCCGACGAGGCCAGCGCATCACCCTCCTTTACCAACAACTCAAATTTTTCCTGCTTTAGTTTTTCTTGCTCGGCCGCAAGCTGCTCTTTTTTCAGGCGATCTTCCTCTTCCTGAACCTTTTTGCGATAACTTTTCTTTAACTCCTCAATTTTAGCTAAAAATGCACGCGTGTATTCCAAATCGAAATCCATATCGCCTTTTGCCGCACTATACTTTGCAATACCAACTGGTTGCTTAAACAAGTCAAAGTTTACTCCTTCTATAATTTGAAAAAGGGCAATATCTACATCAAATCCAAATCCACCAACCCGATTTTCTTTGGGTACGTTTCTGGTGTCTATCCGAATAAACTTGGTAACAAACCCATCTTTTGAAAAACGCAATTCGAAAGCATGATCAAAGGCCAAATCCAGCTCGAACTTACCGTTCAAAGGTGTAACATAGGTATTGAGCACCTTACCGTCCTCAACCAATGCCACGGTAACCCCTTGCATTTTAAGCTGTGAATTATCATCCTTCACGTAACCGTATACGTAAACGACATCATTTTGGGCAAATAACTGTATGCTGAAAAAGAAAAAAACTGTGGCAACTAAAAATCTGGGCATCTTAAAAATTTACTTTTGGGTTGCAAATATCTTAAACCTTGGTGAGGCAACCTGAACAAAAACGTTTTAATTGGTATTAAATTGACCAAGCCCTGCTCACCCAGCCCCAAAAAATGTTAATTAGATACTAAACAAGCAATGACCGCCACCACAAATTTGCCCAAAACACTTAACCTAAGTTTCTGGGAACACCAACATTTGTTTGCCAATATTGATTTTTGCATTGCCGGTGGTGGAATAGTCGGTTTGCACACCGCACTATTTCTTAAAAAGGCACATCCAAACGCTAAAATTCTGGTATTGGAAAAAGCCTTGATTGGTGCCGCTGCCTCCTCAAAAAACGCCGGTTTTGCTTGTTTTGGTAGCGTTTCAGAAATTATGGACGACCTGCGGACTACCAATTTTGAAACGGCTTTGGAACTGATTAAAATGCGCTGGGATGGACTTCAATTACTGATTGAAACACACGGCAAGGAGGCTGTGGGTTTTAAAGCTACTGGTGGTTACGAGTTATTTACTGCCGATGATGCCAATTTATTTGACGCCTGCAGCGATTTTATACCCGAACTGAATAAAAATTTAGGGTTTATCGGTTCAAATGTATACGAACTCCCCGCTTCCATGCCCTATTCATTCCGGAAGGTCACTAACAGCATATTAACACGCTTCGAAGGTCAGGTAGAAACACATCGCATGTATTTTAACTTGGAACAATCGGTGCGAAGCGCTGGAATCCAGGTTATTCGTGGATTCGAAGTGGAATCGTTTACTGATTTGGGCCACTGCACCGATATTCTTCTGGCCAACAGCGGCATAAGTTTCAAAGCCGGTAAACTACTGATTACCACCAACGGTTTTGCGGCCAAATTACTTCCAAAGGCCGAGGTTAAACCGGCTCGGGCTCAAGTGCTGGTTACCGAACCCATTCCCAACTTTGATTTGCTGGGTACCTTTCATTACGACAAGGGCTATTATTATTTCCGGAATTGCGGAAACCGGCTGCTGATTGGTGGCGGACGAAACCTGAATTTCAATGCGGAAGAAACCGACAACCAAACGATTACCGACGAAATTCAACAGGCCATAGAAGAACTGATGTACAGCGTCATTCTTCGCGAAAAAGTAAAAATAGAATACCGCTGGGCAGGCACCATGGGTCTCGGGACCACAAAATACCCCATCATAGAACAAGTTTCCACCAACGTTTTTTGCGGAGTCCGCATGGGCGGAATGGGCGTAGCCATTGGCGCATTAGTCGCTCAAAAACTAGCCCAACTGACAAACTCGTAATCCTTTATTTTAGTCAATCACTAATCCGTGCAACCCTTCTAATCCGTGTAATCCTTACAAAAAATCAGTGTAATCATCGGCCGTAGGCCAAAACTAATCATCTTCAAAAACCTATCTAATCCGTGTAATCATTAAAATCAAATCTGTGTAATCATTTTAATCACCCCTAAACCGAATCGCATCCAACAGCGGCCCAGTCATCAAGGTAGTCGCCAACGCCATTAACACCATGATTGCAAATATCTGTGGCGACAAAATCCCAAGGTCGTAACCAATATTTAGCACCACAAGCTCCATCAACCCTCTGGTATTCATCAACGCACCAATGGCCAACGACTCCCGCCAGCTTTGCCCAACCATACGAGCGGCTAACGCACTGCCACCAAATTTCCCCACAACGGCCACTAAAATAACCACACCGCAGGTAATCCAAAGATGACCTTCGTTCAACAAACCTATTTGCGTACGTAACCCGGTAAAGGCAAAGAAAATGGGCAATAACACCAATAAACTAATGTCCTCAATTCTGTCAGTTAATCTTTCTTTAAAATTAAATTGGTGCGGCATGATGACACCCGCCAAAAAAGCCCCAAAAAGAGCATGAATACCAATAATCTCAGCTATATATGCCGATAGCAGCAAAACAAAAAATGATTTAGCAACGGTTCCTCGGTTTATCTTTTTTCCATGTTCAGTTTCAGCACTTGTTTTTCGTAACCAAGGCCTTACGACATACAACATGGTTAAAACGTAAATCGCGGCAAGACCAATGGTAAACAGAGCGCTAACAATACTTCCAGCCTTTACAATGGCAATAACAGCAGCCAAAATGCACCAAGCCGTAACATCATCGGCAGCCGCACAGGTAATAACCATCGCGCCTAACCGGGTTTTGCTCAAACCACGCTCCTGAATAATGCGAGCCAAAACCGGAAAAGCCGTAATACTCATGGCAATGCCCATAAACAGTGAGAAAGCCAAAAACGGAACGCCGGCTGGAGCAAATTGCTCGAAAATGAAATACGACAACCCTACGCCCAAAAAGAAAGGCAAGATGATACTGGCGTGACTTATCACCACCGCATTGTGGGCTTTATGTTTCAACTTTTCAAGGTCGAGCTCCATACCGACGATAAACATGAAAAATGCCAAACCAATCTGACTGAGGTATTGCAGATTTTTAAACGACTCTTTCGGAAAAATGAAATCGACAACCTCCGGAAAGAATAAGCCCAACAAGGATGGGCCTAAAAAAATACCAGCAACAATTTCACCAATAACGGTAGCCTGTCCTAGCTTGGCGAAAATCAAGCCAAAAAGACGAGAAACGCTAAGAATAACGATGATTTGGAGCAGCAACAAACCAATTGGGTTTTTAATATTGTGAACAAATTGCTCCAGCACACTTTCGTTCGAATTGATGACCACCGGTTTCGATTTCTCGACAACATTTGGATGCGAGGCTTCAATAATGCTAACATCAAATTGCGGAATTAAGTGCTGTCCGCGGTCAATAATGTACCAAATAAGACAACCAAAAACGCCCATTATCAGGACGTAAAAAAGCAAGCTCCGTTTCATGGCCAATAGCCCAGGGTATAATTATGAAATAATGGCCGCTAATATAATCGGCTCTTGGTTTCCGCTGGTAGGCTCATTATTATTTTTTTCACCCCAATTTTAGCGCTTCTATTTTTAGCATTAATAGTTTGATTCACAATTACCTACCAAAACACTCAAAATGAAATTTGTTTTTATTGGTGATTCTCATTAAGTTGCTAACAAATTCAGGGCAAGTGACATGCTTTCCCAAGTAATGTTAAACCAAAAAACACCATTATGGCTAAGGGTCAGGATATCAAAAAAGCAGAGAAAAAAGCTCCAGTTAAAACATTGAAAGAAAAAAGACTGGAAAAACAAGAAAAAAAGGACAAGAAAAGTCGCGACTAATCAATCCGCATCGAGCAGCAGTCACTGCACTGCTGCCACTTTTTCTTAAACAAGCGTTCGCCCGTTGAGCCTGCCGAAACGAAATCATCAAACCAATCAGTGTAATCATTCTAATCACCTTAATCGGCCGTAGGCCAAAAAACCCGTGTAATCGACTGAAAGTCAAACCAATCAGTCGAATCATCCTAATCCGTGTAATCGACCGTAGGTCAAAAAGAAATCCGTGTAATCATTTAAATCCGCGTAATCGACCGAAGGTCAAAAAAAAATCAGTGTAATCATCCTAATCCGCGTAATCGACCGAAGGTCTAATAATAATCATACTTCGGTTTCCACAACAAACTCTTCAGGTGCAACTTTAACAGCTGCCCCATGTTTTTACAGCGCAAAAAAGACTCGTTTTGGTGATGAGCCGAAAGCTCCCTTTTTAGTTGATCTATCTTTTCAATCTCAGAAATGTGGTCATCGCACATACAATCCAACAATTCTTTTACCCGATAACGCTCACCATACAATCGTTTCCCAATAAGAGTGCGCTCTTCATATTGATATTGCGTTACCGTTTCGGGGTTTAAGGTATCGGTGCAGAATTTCACAATCGGATTGTTTTCCTTGTAAAACTGTGGCAAATACATGGTCTTCTTTCCCTCAAAACAAGTTTGATCGAAATCGATGGCCCGAATCCGATATTGCTCGTCTTCAAAATCGGGGGTAATGTCTATAATGTAATTGTACGAGCGCATATCCCCCAACAGCTTTACAAAACAACGTTCGTTAAATTTCACAAACTCTTTTGCTACTCTCACCCTATTTAGCGACTTAGAACCCAAATTATGGGCAATAAACGCATCACCCGGAATTCCAGCTATGTGTTCCTCAATAAGCGTACGGTTTTTCACCAGGTAATTGATGCGATTGGGAGACAATAAGTGTTCCAATTCCAAACCATAAATCCGCGAAGCATCGGCCTGTTTTACATAAAAATAATCGTAGTTGTCATTGAATTTGTTCACTATACAAATCCGAAACGGATGACTGTTTCCAAACGCACAATAGTCAATGCGTTTTACGGTAAGGTGCTCCATCACACTTAAGTTCCCATCAGTTTTCAATAGCGAGTATATACGACACAAACCCGAATAAAGAGTAGGAATATCAGCTTGAGGATACAGCACACTTTCCCAAAGCGTATAATCGCCATATTTATCTTTGTGCGGCAGACTTTCGGTGTAATTCAATAAATCAGCGTAACTCACCGGAATACTCACCTCCCGACCGTGCTTCTTCAAATAGGCGTGCAACAAATCACTGACCTTAAAAATTGGTTTCTTCCTCGAAATATGGTTGTAACTACTCGTCATATGCGAAGCCAAGATAAGAACATAGCTGAAAAGTCTCCTTCAGACCACAAACTAATCTGTGTAATCATAATAATGCCGCAGGCCAAAAACAATTACTTTTATGCCCTTCTTAACAAAACCATGCGCAACAACTTGCTTAGCGGCTACGAAAACTACTGCAAAAACACCACTGCAGAACTTGAGGTTTACCTAAACATGCCCAATGCCCAATTTCAGCAAGAACACATCGTTGGTAAATGGAGCATGGCTCAAGTCTTTGATCACCTGCTAACCGTTGAAAAAGGTACTTTGATGTACTTGCTTAAAAAAGCGCAGTCGGAAGAATTGCAAAACGCAAGTTTCCGCACTTGGCTGTATGGCTTTCTGCTTCGCAAAAATTTAAAATCAGCCAAAAAATTTCGCCTTCCAGCCGTTTTACCACAACCCAGCAACGAAAAAACAGCCCAACAACTGCTTACCGAATTGGCTGATATTCGAACAAAAATGGCTAATTTCATTGAAGCATGGCCAAAACAGAAATACCGGAAATTGGTTTTTAAACACCCCAGAGCCGGTATGCTTACCCTTCAGCAAACTTTAAATTTTATTGCCGACCACTGGCAACACCATAAACCACAATTGGCCGACTTGAACAAGGCCGCATCAACCAATTAAGACCTGATATCATGGCAAAAAATAAAACCAACCGCGTAGAAGTGGTTTACAGCACTAATCCTGATTTTGTGTACCGCGAAGAAAATGGTGAAGAACCTGAAACCCTTGCACCACAATTGCAGATGTTACATGTACACATCGACAAAAAACAACGAGCCGGTAAAGAAGTGACCTTGATTACCCATTTTGTAGGAAAAACCGAAGACTTGGAGAAACTAGGAAAGGTGCTTAAGGCAAAATGTGGCGTTGGTGGCTCGGTGAAAGACGGTGAAATCCTTATTCAAGGCAACTTTCGTGACCGCGTAATGGGCTTATTGCACGACTTGGGTTACAAAACCAAGCGAGTTGGCGGATAATCTCCAATTGGAGAAGAATAAAATGGCCGCTTTCGGCACAATAACTAAAGCATGACGCAAGAATACATTATAAAAACCCAATACGGCTTAGAAGGTGTGCTGGAACAAGAACTTATCGATCTTGGTTTCCAACAGGTCACCCAACTGAACCGAGCCTGTTCGTTTGTTACCGATAAAAAAGGACTCTACAAAGCCAATTTGGCGGTAAGAACCGGTTTAAAAATACTGAAACCACTGTTTCAGTTCGAGGCATTCACCGAACACGAGCTTTACAACGGCATTAAAAAATTCGATTGGCAGGATTTCATTGACCTGAAACAGACCTTTGCGGTTCAGTCGGTGGTGAACTCGGAGTTTTTCAATCACTCCAAGTATGTGGCACTGAAAACCAAAGATGCCATTGTAGATAAGATTAGGGAGAAAAAAGGCCTTCGCCCAAATGTTGACCCCGAAACGCCCGACATTCAGATTCACATCAACGTGAGCATGCAAAAAGTATCCATTTCGGTGGATAGCAGTGGCGAACCTTTGTACAAACGAGGTTACCGTAGTAACACCGTTTTGGCACCGATTAACGAAGTACTTGCAGCCGGAATGATTGATTTAAGCGGCTGGGATCCTTCAACTCCGTTTTACGACGGCATGTGTGGCAGCGGAACTTTTCTGATTGAGGCGGCCATCAAAGCCGGTAAAATTGCCCCCAACCTAAACCGCAAACGGTTTGGTTTTACCAACTGGCCCGATTTTGACAAGGAATTGCTGGAGGAGGTAAAAACCGAACTTAAACTGCAGGAGAACAAAAACATACCCTACATTGCCGGAGCCGATATTTCGAACATGGCGGTTAATATTGCCCAGGAAAATATTGAGAACGCTGGTTTTCTGAACAAGGTTTTTGTGGAACGCAAACCCTTCAACAAGTTTCAACCAAGAGAGGAAGATAAAAACGGCACCTTAATTTTAAACCCTCCTTATGGCGAACGGTTAGCAACCGATGACATCATTGCCTTGTACAAAAGCATTGGCGACCAGTTGAAGAAAAATTTCTCCGGCTTTCAAGCCTGGATTATCTCCTCCGATTTGGAGGCCATCAAATTCATCGGACTTCGTCCAGAACGAAAAATTGCGCTGTACAATGGAGCTTTGGAATGCAAATTCCACAAATTCTCGCTTTACGAAGGCACTAAACGGACACACAAACTTATTCCGCAGTAAACATGGTTATCGCCTATTTCGCTAACTATTCATCAGTTTCGCTATCGGCCATTGTATACGAAACCCTGTTGCGAATGGGGCATCAAGTGTTTTTCTTTAGCCCAAACGTGCCGAAAGAAGGACATGGAGAAATAAACTATTGCGAGCCACTGGTCAATGTTCCGGAAACGCTAGTCAAGTTTCAGCTACAACCCGATTTACTCCTGTTTGTTGAAAGCAGTATTCATCCGCTGGTATTTCCTATTGGGTTGGAAAAATTGACTATACCCAGCTGCTGGTGGGGCATCGACAACCACATGAACTACCGCTGGCACAAAGATTATGTCCATTTGTTCGACCACGCATTTTTCGCGCAGCGCGACTATATTGAACGCGCAGTGGCCTATACCAAGAAAGGCGTTCACTGGCTTCCGCTGGCCTGTAACCCATTAATTCATAAAGATTATGGCCTGGACAGAATTTACGATTGCACTTTTGTTGGAAATCTGAATCCGAGACGAGAAAAATTTTTCGAAAAACTAAAGCAACAAACACCAATTCAAGTGTTTTCAGGGAAAAGCCAATTGGAAATGGCGCATGTTTATGCGCAATCCAAGGCAGCTTTCAACTTGGCCATTCGAGAGGATTTAAACATGCGGGTTTTTGAAACCATGGCATCAGGAGCCGCATTAATAACCCAAGACATTAAAAATGGCCTTACCGACTTATTTGAACCCGGCAAGCACCTGTTGCTTCACCACGTTTCCAATGCCGGCGAGGTAATAAACAAAGCCCTAAAAACTCCTGAAAAGCTTAGCGAAATTGGAAGAAATGGGTGGAAAGAAGTCCAAGAAAACCACACCTACGAAAAGCGATTAACGGCCATTATTAACATCGTCTTGGGTTTACCAAAAAACGAAAGTTCGCCATTCAACTATTTTGTTTCCAAAGGGTTGGTTTTAAAACATCGCCACTTCAACAAGAAAGATGAGGCAAATAAAGCCTTCGTAAAAGCCAAAGAACTGGGTACATTTTCAACGCTTATGCGGTCTTTGAAATCTAAGCTAGAAAACAGTTGGTTTAAACTAAATGTGCTCCGAATAAAAAAATATTAATAACTAGCAGTCATTTTATTTTAATACGGTCAATCAATTAGTTTCAATTGAAATCCTTATTTTGTTCACGAAATCTCATCAGCGCCCAATGATTCAAAAAATTACGCAACGTAGGCTGTTTGTTGGCCTAACCTTATTTATTGCCGTTTTATTTACTTCAGCCGGCATGGCACAAACGAAAGCTTCAGGTGTAATTCGCGACAAAGCCACCAACGAAACCCTTATTGGCGCAGCTATTTCAATCAAAGGAAAAAATGCCGGGGTCATCACCGATTTTGACGGCAAATGGGAATTAAAATTTGACGACCCACTCCCCTTAACCTTGGTTTGTTCCTATTTGGGTTATCGCACCATAGAATTTACGGTAACCAAAGACGGTGAATCATTTACACTGCGCATGGAACCGGAGGAAAAAACCATCTCGGAAGTAAAAGTAATTGGCGAGCGTGTAGCACAGAAACTAAAGGAATCGCCGGTTACCATTGAACGTTTGGGCATTCAGGAAATTAAACAAACAGCCGCTGTTGGTTTTTACGAAGGACTTTCTTCCCTAAAAGGGGTTGACATGACCTCTGCCTCATTAGGCTTCAAAATTATTAATACCCGTGGGTTCAACAGCACCTCGCCAGTTAGAACTTTGCAAATAATTGATGGGGTTGATAATCAAGCTCCGGGACTCAACTTTTCGTTGGGTAATTTTGTGGGTGCGAGTGAAATTGACATTGAACGAGTGGATATAGTTGTTGGGGCAAACTCGGCCACCTACGGTCCCAATGCCTTCAATGGGGTTATTGACATGCAAACCAAAGACCCCTTTAAATATGAAGGAGTCAATGTAATGGTTAAAGGGGCACAGCGCAATCTGTTTGAAGGAGCTATCCGTATTGCTCACGTTTCCAAGGAAATGCCGGTTGATAAATACCAGGATGGTTTCTATCAGGCCTATAGCAAATTCAATAATGATGTGTTAAAAGATCGGTTTGCCTACAAACTAAATGTTTCCTATTTAAGTGCCTACGACTGGGAAGCCGTAAATTACGGCCCAACGGCTTCGTCATTTAATAGAGTTAATAATGGCCCTGGTTATGACGGTGTTAACATATATGGCGAATCGCAATATCCAACTTTCACCAGGGCATTTCTTCCTTTTGAACTGGGTATAAAAAAAGAGGAAGTGCCTAACCTACCCGATTACTTCCGTTTTGAAAATAGAGATGGTGCTATTGTGCCTATACTTTACGCCTACAGAACCGGTTATCAAGAAAAACAATTGGCCGATTACAATACGTACTCACTTAAGCTTCAGGGAGGTGTTTATTACAAACTTCCAAAAAACATAGGTACACTTTCATACAACCACAACTTCGGAAACGGAACAACAGTCTATCAGGGCGACAACAGATACAGCATTAAGGATATTAAATTTGTACAGCAAAAATTGGAGCTAAAGGGAGACAAATATTTCGTTAGAGCCTATCAAACAACTGAAGATGCTGGAAAATCGTATGATGTAGTTTTTACAGCATACAAACTACTGGAAGCTTCAAAACCATTTGGTGATTGGTACAACGACTTCCAGTTTGGATTTAAAGACGCCAGAGCCAATAGAGGAATTACCGATATTGACCAAGCTTTAAAATATGCAAGAACCTACGCCGACACCGCAACCACCAAAGCTAAACAGCAAGCTTTTTTTCAACCGGGAACTACACGATTCGACAGCGCATTTAAAAGCATAACCAGTAACCCTTCCTTTAATGGTGGTGGAACAAGGTTTCAAGACGCATCTTACATGCGTCATATCCAAGGGCAGTATGATTTTGATTTGAGTACCATTAACCCAATACTGCCAAAAACCTTGAAGGTTGGTGGTAACTACCGCTATTTTGATCCAAATTCGTCAGGAACAATTTTTAGCGACACCTTGGTTGATAGAAATGACGAAAGCAAAGGCTTTACCAACATTAGCACCAAAGAATACGGTATTTACGCCAGTACGGAAAAATCATTCTATGACGACCACATCAAGTTAATTGGTTCACTTCGTTACGATGACCATCAAAATTTCAAGGCTTTTTATACCCCAGCCATTTCAACGGTTATAAATATTGCCCAAGTGCATAATATCCGCTTTACTTATACCACAGCAAATAGAAACCCTACCCTGCAAGATCAGTATCTATTATACGACATTGGTGTTGCTCAACTTAAAGGAAATTTAACCGGTTTTAATGTTATTCTACCTAAAGATTATTTTGGTAAAGGCGGCTACATAGAAAATTCTCAGGACAATTATCGCCCCATATCAATAACCCCGGTTAGACCGGAACATGTACGTTCCGTAGAACTTGGTTATAAAGGAATTGCCTTAAGAAAGATTTATGTTGACCTAAGTGGTTATTACAGTTGGTACAACGACTTTCTGGGATACATTGTTGGTTTTATCGACAATTCGAAAAATGGCCAGCATGATGTAGAGGCTAGGCCAACCCGAATTGCGGCAAACTCAAACTCAGAGGTCGTTACCAGAGGTGCTTCAATTGGCTTGAATTATTACTTCGAAAAGTATTTTTTCGCAGGAGCCAACTACACGTTTTCGGAGTTATTAAAGCGTGACAATAGCGACCCGCTAATTCCTTTCTTTAACACCCCAAAACATAAGGCCAACCTTAATTTCGGTGGTAAAGACATCAAAAACTTTGGATTTAATGTGGCTTATAAATATGTCGACGGCTTCGATTATTTTGGAAGCCCACAATTTACCGGCCCCGTTAAGTCTTATGCCCTGGTTGACGTACAGATTAATTACGCAGTGCCCAGCTATGGAACAACCTTTAAGGCAGGGGCTTCCAATGTGTTAAATAACCTTCATTTTGAAGCCTATGGTGCGCCTTTACTTGGCAGATTAGTATATTTATCCGTAAATTACCAATTCAATAAATAAGTTTAGCATCAAATAAAAACCAAAAATGAAAAAACTCTATTCTTTTTTAGCTGGTTACCTATTGGTGGGGGGCGCTTTTGCCCAAACAACTAGGTACATAGACAATATTTTTCAAGCAGTCACCGTAACCAGTGACATTACCTATGGTACTGGAAAACTGGAAAGCGGAACGGTAACCGATTTAAAATGTGACATATATACCCCTACAGGTGATACAGAAACCCAACGCTCGTTGATAATTCTTGGTCATGGTGGTTCGCTAATTGCCAATTATGGTGACAAGACCGATGCCTACATGCAAGATTTTGCCAACAATATGGCGAAAAAAGGATACGTAGTAGCTGCAATTACCTACCGTGAAGGTTGGGCCTTTAGTCCATTAAACACACAAGAACAAAACTCCAGAGCTATTATTCCTGCCGTATGGCGAGCAATTCAGGATTATAAAACGGCAATTCGCTTTTTCCGTAAATCGGCCATTGCCGACGGTAATCCATACGGAATCAAAGAAGATTTAATCGTTGGTGCCGGTTTCGGCGTGGGTGGTTATTTACCGATGAACGCTATGCTTATTGACGTTCCTGCCGAAGTGATGCTTCCTGAATTGCAGCAAAAAGATCCCTTTGGCGACCCAACTGGTGTTCCTTACATCGATTCAACCAAGGCCGATTTAGGTGGCATTTACAATACTGATGGCGGCAGTCCAGGATACAGCTTTCGTGTTGACCTTGTAGTGAACATATCTGGCGCAATAGCCACCATCAAAGAACTAGATCAAGGGATCAATCCTTTAATTATTTCTTTGCACAGTGACGAGGACGAAGCTACTCCTTATAAAACCGACGTGGTAAAAGCTGCTGGACAATTTCCAGTAATTGAGGTCAGTGGTTCGTATGTAGTGAGTAACGAACTTTATAACCGCGGTATAAATACATTTTGGGAACCTGAACAAAGAGATGGCTTACCACAAGCCACCATTGCCGATAATACCAACGGACCATTAGTCATGTACGACAGGGGCTTATATACCTTCCTAAATCAACCCTACCTATGGTCAACCACTACCGATACTTACACGTATAACTATGTTTCGGCAGTAGCAAAACCTTTTGTAGATACAGCGTCCACCTTCAGCGCCTACCGCATCGAAAAATGGTTACGCGAGCAAAAAGGTCTGGGCGTTAAAGAAATCACCTACAAAAACAATGATGGCTCAATCAAAATTTACCCTAACCCGGCAAAAGAAAACATCGTATTCACATCAACCGAAGTAGGCAATCCCATCCGAGAAATCGAATTCTTTGACGTAACCGGCAAAATAGCCAAGCAAGTCATTGTAATTAACAACGATGCCCGCATTAATATACAAGGTCTTCCAACCGGCGTTTATACTGTTAAAATTTACACCGACCACAGCGTAATTACCGACAAGCTGGTTGTCGAATAATTCAGCTTAAACCAATTTAAACGAGAAAAGCGGCCTAAGCCGCTTTTCTCGTTTAATATACCTTCCGTTTCACCGGTTGTTGAGCCTGTCGAAACAAGACTGCGAAACAAATCCGTGTAACCCTCCTAATCACCAAAATCGGCCAAAGGCCAAAAAAGAAATCAGTGTAATCACCTTAATCTGTGTAATCAGCCGCAGGCCAAAAAAATCCGGTTCGTTGAGCCTGCCGAAACGAAATCAGTGTAATCACCCTAATCCGTGTAATCGACCGAAGGCCAAAACCTTAATCAAGCCGCAGGCCTACTATACTCAAAATACCGCTTCAAACCCAAAAACCTCCTCTCAAAGCCATAAAAACTCAAGGTGGCCATCGCATAAGTAATCCCGAAACAAAGTAGCAAATTCACCCACCACCATTCACTCGCAAAATAATAGGCAGCTAAACCAAAGGCAAAAGGATGAAACACATACAGCCCATAACTGATTCGTCCTGAAAAATTTAAGAATTTAGCGCTTAAAACCCTGTTTACCCACGAATTTTCTGGTAAAGAAAGAACATATCCAATCCAGAAAAAATACATAAGTGAGGTAAGCAAATATCTCGATTCAATGAGTGTTTGATAACCAAACTGGTCAAAAAGTATCCACCCAGCTCCGGTAAGGATGGTAAACACAATTCCTAGCCGTAAGAATTTTTTGGGATTCCCAACTTCAAAAATAGCTTTCAACTCACCTAAGGCCAATAAAGCCCCTACAGCTAAAGAATCGAAGCGAGTAAAGGTCAGGTAAAAAACCTCGTAACCCTCACTATGCATAAAGGCCCTCAGCGCAACCGAGAAAACAGTTATTCCAATTATAAACCGCATTAAGCCTTTTGCCGAAAGTAAATACACCGCTAACGGCCAAAACAAATAAAAATGTTCTTCCACCGCCAATGACCAGAAATGCCAGGGACCAAGTGCGTCCCATTCAAAAGTCATGGCAAAGTTTTGCAGATAAACCCAATAAGGCCATTGCTGTCCGACTTCAACTTGCTCCTCTGGAAGTATATAGGGCAACACAAAATAATGCAGTGCCAAATAGCCATAATAAAGTGGGAATATCCTGAGTGTGCGTCTTACATAAAAGTTTTTAAAATACCCTTCAGTAGTTTTAGTAGATAGTAAAATACGGGTTATTAAAAATCCAGACAAAACAAAAAACAAGGTTACACCCGTTTGCCCAAGAGCTGTCCCTTTAACCAACCAAGCACCCAATGGTGTTTCAGTTGGCAGGGTGTTAAAAAAATGGTAGAACATGACCATTAAAGCAGCTATGGCTCGAACGCCGTCTAGGTTTTTAAAGTAGATCAAGGTTGATAGTTTTCTTTTTAAAGGAAATAGATTTCAAAAAATCCAATTGAATTAAAAAGACCAAGAAAATGGTAATTAGGTGTACAATCCGGTAAGAAAGAAATTCATCCTTAATTATCACAAAAATCACCTTACTTAAAATCATAGACACAAGTAGATAATAAAAAAAATTGGCACTAACAGCTCCATCATTCTTTTTCCAAACAAGCAAAGGGGCTAGAAACATAAAAGACTCATAATACCGATGATACACCAAAATAAAACTTAGGCAAATACAGACAAACATCCAAATAGCTTTACTAATCGGTACCTGTAGAAACCAATTTAAATAAACCACACTCAAGCATATCCCTAAATTTAAAAAAACAAAAACGCTGCCCATAATCGAAAGGATGGAGTTAAATTTTATGGCAAACAACGAGTAGACACTATTTTGGTATATCATGTGAACCCGAAGTACCTCATCGTAATTCTTTATTACAGCAATAATGGTGCTTTGTGTTTGAATAGAAAAAGCATAAAACGCCCCTATCTGCAAGAAAATGTACATTAGATAGATTTGAACCATTCTACTATTGAGGGGGAAAAATAAAAACACCCAAAAAAAAATGGTAGGTTTCCCCAACAAACACAACAACAATAGGGGGTTAATTAAAAAAGTGAACAATTTATTTTTCTTGTTCTCAATAAAATAATAAAACAGCAAAAATATGCCCAAGTAAAAAAACAAAAACTGGCCATTCCCTAAGTTATTTCTATATGGTAAACTTACTAATACCAGCAACAATATGCAAAGACTGCTTTTGCTTCTATAATAGAGAGTTGAGGCGACAAACGTCAATAAAACACCCACTATCCCGTATAAAACATACCCAACTTTATCACCTAAAAGCGCAAATGGTGCCAATAAGTAATATCCTTGTGGTAGTAAATTAGGGAATCTGGTAAATCGAAATAGGCTTCTATTTTCCAAAAAAAGTACATATGGTGATTTACCGTTAATCAACCAACGAGCACCTTCAATCTGGCAGTCGGTGCCAAAATGCAGTAAATTGAACATACCAAAGAACACAGATCCTATAGCTCCAAAAAAAAGCAGCCCTGCAACGGTTTCTCTAGAAAATGGGTTAATTTGAAAACCTGCCATATTTAAATACAACGTTGCCGTTCTCGTAGATTTCAATTACTGATTTACTCATTTTTCCTTAGCTATACTATTTACAGCCGGACCGGTATGTTAATTTTAAATGACTGTCCGTAGCTATCCCGACTGTATTAGACTACTGTGTATTGGCTGAATTTAGCTAAAATGGACATATTGAAAGATAGTAAAATCATAGTCACCGAAGCCAGGGCTTATTGAAAGATACAACGGCAAACCCAGGGTACGAGTGCAAGAAATACTAATCGAAAGATTACCGTTGGTTAAACATCAACAAACAATGGTGTTATAATAGGAAAGGCTTTAAGACCCTCCTTCGTAGCGGAACCTTCATGGAAAACCCAAGTTTAACACACAATAAGCCCACTTGGTTTAGATGCCTAAAAATCAGGATTAGTATTATATAAAGTTGCGGTTAATCATTTGATTTTATATAGATTAAAACTTTTGTCTTTCTTAATAATCTGACAGTTGTCGTTACAAATCTGCTCCCTTGTCAAAAAATAGTCAACTTTATTTAATATTTTATCCTGTTGCCAGTCACGTTCCTTTAAAACAATATAGCTTATGGTTGTAGTATTATTCGAAATAGGGAGAGAACACAAAGAAATTGAAGGATTGCAATCAAACTCTAATGGGTCAATTAAAACCTTTACCTCATCCTTTCCGGTCAAATTCACCCCCATAAACATTCCAGAAAATTCTGCAAACAGTTCTTTTTTCTTTTGAAATTCATTCCATGCAACCTTGTGAATAACAATATTATCCCATGTATTGAAAATCATTCGTGGCAAAAAATAAAGGAGGCACATAATCACCATCAAACCTTTGTATTTGTCTGCTTTCACTATTAGGTAAAATATCCCAGGCAATAAAAATACTGTTTGACGCTCAAAAGGTTTATAATCTGTAGTATAGAAAAGAAAAAAAGAAACAAATGCAACCAAAGTAACAAAAACTATTCCCAAGTGCATGGAAGTCTCTAGTGAGTTTCTTCCTTTTGGAAATAACACCCCTGCTATCATAATACATATGAGCAAAAATATATACCCGTTGGTATGTCTATCATTTGAAAAAAGAAAATAAACATTATACTTAATGCCTATAATAAATTCCTTCACTATAAACCTGTCAATAGAAAAATTCAGTCCATGAGAAACCAACTTTAAGCCAGAAACAGTTGGTGGCGCTGTAAAAAATTTAAAGAACAAGAGGGTCAAAATTACAAAAGTAAGCACAAGAAAAACTTTCATCCTTTTTTCCAATAGATCTTTACTCAAAAAAAGAATCGCAAAAAACCAGAAAAAATTATTATACCGTATTATCGTTGAAACCCCAACCAAAACTAAAAAAGTAATTATTTTCTTTTTATTATCAATTCGTATGTACAGCCAGAGTAATAAAACGGATAATAACACTTGTAGAACCTCTGGGGAATAGGAAAACCAATAATAAAATGAACTCAGTGAAGTGTAATATAATAGTAAGAACATCAGTAATTCTCTAGATTTTAGCCTCAGATTAACAACCATTATTAAGGTTAGTAACGATAATATTCCATTGACAATTACCGGATATCCATCACCCAACCCAAAAAGTTTAATGCACCCACCAAAGATAAAATTGTATGTGGGACCATACCAACTAAAATTGCCAATCGCTGAGCGCCCCTCTGCGAAATGAATCGGTGATTTTAACTCCCCAGTTTCAATAAATAATCTGGCTGATGTATAGTATACCGCATCATCTACTGATGATGGATATATTCTATCACGCAAAAAATATCCCGAGAAAACAAAAAATAAAACCGTTGGAGCAAACGCAATTAAATTAATTGCCCCGACGTTAATGCAATGCGGAGGCTTTGCTTTAAACCAAATACTCACCTTTTTTTGCAAATCAAACAAACCAAATTAAATCTGTATGATGAAAAAACATCATTCTGTAGTCGGACCGGGAGCACCTCATGAGGAGTAAAAGATGGAAATGCAGCCATTCTATTATTAATAGGCTCTATCTCTATACTGTTCAACCCAACCCCAAGGAAAGGAATCGGCTCAAGACGCAACTCCCCACCAGAATATAACTTAGGCACTTTGTTAAAATAATAAACTACGGTAATCACTCTTTGTTCTGGCCAATTCTCATGTTGAACGGTATCTATGTGCCTGGCAAATTGTCCACGATTACCCATTGCCGAAATTTGCACATCATAAACTCTCTCATCGCACGCTGGAATACCCAAACTGTCGAAAATTACAGGTATTCGCCTTTCAATTTCATCAATAAATAAAGCTTTTATCTCATCAAGTTCGTATAAGGTCAATGAAATACGCTCTTCAGAATATGATTGATTCCCTTTGTCCAAAATTCCAGATTGAACAAATCTATGCTGATTATCTATCGTAAAATCAAAAATTTTCGTATTGAACTCTTGAGACAAAAATGCATCGCACATCCAGAGGCCTCTATTTTTAATTACCATAATTATAATTTATTCTTGATAAAAATTCGATAAACAAATTCCTTCCCTGAATCTTTATTCGAGTTTATATCGCTCATTATACGATTCGGTTTAACACCATTCTGATTAGACTCTAAAATAGCATACTTCCATGCCACTGTACTTTCCAGAAAATCGTAATCCGTATTATCTATTACAAACAATCCACCTGGCTGGAGTAACTTATCAAGTTCAATTATCCAATAGTTAAACTTCTCAAATGTAAACTTTCTTTCTTCCTTTTTATCTTGAAAATCATCTGATCGCTGCAACACTGCGAGAGCAAAAATTAAATTAAATTTCAATGACCATAAACGAAACAAGGAACTATAAATAGGAATATTAAGCTTACGGATATGCCAGCGGCAAATCTGGCGTACCAGCCATTTTTTTTCAACACCAACAATCTTAGCATCGGGGAAATATTGATTTATGGTTATAATCTCGTACCCCCTAGAACAACCGAACGAAAGTACTTTTATTTTTTTTTGTTCCAGAAAATATAGTTTCGCCATTACAAATAAATCTGGATACCTATTATAGGCTGTATACGTTTGTCGCTGAGTACTCTGAAAATGCAGGACCCTTAAATCAGAAACAAAAACAAGAAGCGCATAAAGCCGCTTTTTAAATACACCCAAGCCATTCATTATTACTCAAACTCAATTTCATTACCGAAATAAAGCGATTCGAAATCGCCTTGATAGACCATTTTAAGCACTCCAATTTTTATCGGACTCTCATAAATACCACCACCTAATCGAAATGATGGCCCTTGTAACAATACTTTTTTGTTATTAATTAATTGCTTATTTATTTTATTACAACCGAAATCGGTAACTCTTTGATTAAAAACATCATAGAACATGCAATTTGGATACAATGAATTTAATTTTCTAGTAAAATAACTACTTGAAAAATCATTACCCATTTTTAGGCTGTATTCTACTGAACTTGATCGGTGATAATACATGTATAAATAATCAGGATATTTATCGATTCGCTCTTGAGTGATCATTTGGGCTTGTTTAGAATCAAATATAAATCTATTGCGAAGGCTCAGGTAGTTAAAACCAGACAGAAACAACATCGACAGAAAAAACATCCCAAAAAAAAATCTAAACCTTATTGAGGTGCCACTAGCATTCGTCCCGGCTCTATGTAGCAAGTAGAACATCAAACTGGTAAGCATTAAACTAGGTGTCAAATAATGGGGGCCGTAATGTTTAATCACCAAAATTAAATTTACAACAATAGCCAATAATGTCACCGTTGCAAATAAAACATTCGCAGAAGTGAAAAACTCCATGAATCCTTTTTTGGATTTTTTAAACAAATAAAAAATGGAAAGCAAGTAAAAGGTCAGAAAAAAAACATATACCGGCTCATTAAAAATAATATTTTTAATTGCCCATTTTGCAAATGAAAAACTTATAAAATTTGGCGCACCACTTCCGTATCCTCCTGAATGCAACGCAATATTATATATCCACTCAAAAAAAGCGTTAACATTCGGTAAAATTGGTAAGATACAGGTAAAAAAGAATAACCCAGCCAACAGCACGTAGTAAATTTTAAATCTACCATCAAAAAAAAAGAATGGAATTATTATTAATGGTAGAAAAGTAACTTTAGTGGCGACACCGAAACCTGCCATCAATGAAAAATAAAGCAGGTGGTAGATCTTATTTACTTTTTCACAAACCCAATACAAAACTACCACCACAAATAATTGGGTAAGAATTATAAGTAAAAACTCAGGTCTAACTCTAGAAAGTGATTGTAAAATTGTAATAGACATTAATGGAGTAGCCTGAATCAACAGAAGCCACAAAAAACTAAGCCCTAATCTTCTTATTAGAAAGCCAGTGCATATATTAACTGCAACAAATATTGTCATTAACAAATAGTATACCACATCAAGATATAACTCTGGATCCAAAAGAACATGTGACATATTTTCGTTAAAAACAAAAAAGCGAAACTCTAAAACAAGAGCAATGAATACCTGTAAGGTCGTGCCTGGGTGGTCAATATGTGTTGGCGCATCGCCTTGGGTAATTAACAATGCATTTAATAAATACTGGTATTCCGGATCTGAATTTTTTGCTAGAAAGAATGGACCATGAGCTATTTTTAAATTAATAGACAAACAGGCAATCAAGATTGGAACTATAAAAATCAACCAGTTACTTTGTCGAAATCGGTTAACCAAAGCCATAAGGTTATTCATTCCTTCATAGATTGGAAAGCGAGAACCATGGCCATCAATTTAAGGCCATCCCTAAAGACGGAGATATTACTCTTACCGTATTTCCTAGCCTTGTAATGTACTGGAATGTCGTTTATTCGCATATTAAAATAACTAGCACCAAGTATTAAATCAAAATCTCCAAATGGATCCTGAAAATTTTTATCCTCTCTAAATCGCTGAATTTTTCTCCAATTCTCCAAGGTAAAAGCTTTCACTCCACATAAAGAGTCGTTTATCTTCTGTCCTGTTATTTTTGTTAATAAGTAAGAAAAAAAATGATTTCCTATTTTATTGAAACACCCCATTGCGCCTTGTTCCATGGGGAAAAAAAAACGATTTCCAATAATCAAATCAGTTTCCGACCGCTGAATTGCAATGTAAAAATCGGAAATAACTGAGGGGCAGACGGTTAAATCTGCGTCAAGAATAATCACAAATTTTCCCAAAGCTATATCCACAGCTTCTCTCACAGCGTTTCCCTTACCCTTACCTGACTGAATAATGTATTTATATGCCATTCCACTAATACCTCCTTGGCATACTTCCTGTATTCGCTTCAACGTTGCATCGTTAGAATGCCCCTCCACAAAAATTATTTCAACCGGGAAATTCAAATTTGGCATTGACTTGGCAATACGCTCAATGTTCCCTTCTTCATTTTTTGCGGGTATTATAACACTTACCTCCATGAAATAAAAGATCTAGGTTAAAGGGATTAAACCTCGAAAAAACACTTATAAATATCAAAAATGCCCACCCTCACCCAACTAATCTAATCGAGATATCCAATTAAAATTGTTAAACTCACTCTTATCGATACAATCAACGCTGCACAGTTTTATCCAATCGGAAGTCAAATACTCGGCATGCGTCATTTCAACATGGAATGGTTTTATACAAACTATTACATGTGATTTAGTCTTACTACGAAATTTACTGGTGTAATCCATAATGAAATCCTTAATTCGCTCCTCGGGACAAACATTTTTATATAATGGCTTTCTGAGATAGGTCCGCAAAAGCAAACCTTCTTGTTGAAGTTGAAAAGACGGGGGTAGTAATAGATGCCAATTTAAAGTAACAGCACCTTTTAAATCATAGTATCCGCAGTTTACTAATTTGTCATCTACAATCAAGGAGCAAGCACATGAATATTTAATCGCCGGTGTAGAAAACATTCTCAGCGGAATGCAATAACCATTAAAAACAGAAAAAAACCTACGCAAAGCAACCTGAAACCCAGAAAAAACATAATCGTAAAACAAAACCCATCCAACAATGGCAATGTTGAAGAGAAAAAAAACATATCGTCCACTATCAAAATAAACCAAATTTTCGTCATGCCATTCTGGCTGGATTTTCAGCAGAAGAAATGAATAAAAAATGCAAATCAAGCCTATATGCGCAAAAGATGTGATGATAAATAAAGTTGAACCGAAAAACACTAAAAACCAGACCATAGATTTAAAAAAATACACATTCAAAATCGATGGCATAAATGCAATTTGACCTGCAATAATAGTATAACTTATAATCCTTAAGTAAGGATCTAGTTTTACAGATAAAAAATAAAAACCGGGCTTAATAAAATTTGGAAGCTTGAGCGAGCAACGAAGTCCGAAACCACCTTTCCACAGGGTGGAATTTATTTTTTCGAAGGCACCGCACGATAACAAAATACCTGTTGTATTTACAAAACTTGCTATAACATATTCTGAATTAAGAAATGTTATAGCATAATCCCTTATAAAATGTAGCAAGAATACATGCAGCAACAAATTTTGAAACAAAAAATCCTCCACACCGTACTCATCAACTTGAAGGTTAAACCAACTATTAACAGCAAAAAATAATAAAAAAAAACAACAATTTAGTTTAATAAGTTGAGAAACAATCAAGACTGTAAATACAGCCAAAATTATTATCAAATTCTTCCGCCAGCGGAAGTTACTCCTTCCAAATAAATAGTTTTTAAAAAAAAAGACACCAATAAACCTTAGGATAAAAATAATGATTACAAAAAATGAAGCTGTAGTTATTACATTATCTACGTTAAATGAGTAGTGTACTTTAAATAGAGAATAAAAACATATAACCGAGATAAATGAAAAAAAACTGATTCGGAACAGTAAATTTTTCTTCTTCTTAATCGATTTTATCAACAAGTCTAGGGATAAAGTGCTCAAACCACCAGATTATAAAATGACCAATTAAATACAGAAAGAGAACCAAATTTTACTTATCTACTGGCACCGAGGTGCTTTTCGATAAAAAAATTTAAATTTATACCACTCTATTGATTAATAGTAACAGCAGTAGCAACCGAAGTCACAGCATTACAATCCCCAACTCCGGTAAAAGTGTCGCTTGTAGGCAAAACAGTAATGGTTGATCCGTTCAAATTCACATTACTAATTCGAACTAACTTAGGTGCTGAATATTTTTTCATCATTACAAAAATTTAAGGTATTGAAATAAATATAAAACTCATTAGCAACAGTTTTATGTTTAAGAAAATTAGGTAGCCAAATATTTTCATTGGGCTTACTAAGAACATCATGAAATGCCCGAGAGTGCCATGAAAAATAGGATTTATCCTTGCGCCTCAATACAACATTCGGCACCAGACCAGAAAACAACTCTTTGGCCATCCCCCTAGGTTTAAAATTTATCAACCTAATTTCCATAGGAATATTAATCATAAACTCCAAAAATAGTGTACTTTCCAATGGATTGCAAATTTCCATTGGGCATAACTCAAAAATAAAATTACGTGTGGGAATATAGTTATGTATTCTCTTCGAATAGTTGATGTGCGAAATCATTTTTTCTTGCCCAACCAATCTCGACATTCTAAACCTTTCCCATCGTGAATCTACAAAAACCTCTTTGTATTTATATATACCGCTGTAATCCACCTTATCAAAAAATGAGAACAACTGTTTATTCAATATTTTTTTTTTCACAAACGAGGCATAAGCCCGATATGGATTAAACGGCTGAAAGTAACTCGTTGTTGGTTCGTTTTGCATTGCATATTTTAGCATCGAAAAATTCCCCCTTTTTAATAAATAGAAAAGCTCTTCATAGCCATAATTGCTACAAGCTAACTCCCCTCCTGAACCTGAGAAAAAAAGTTTCGACTTAGACTTTTGCGCATGAATAAACGCTGGAATTAATTGAACGAGATTAAATGTTAATAGCGGCTCTCCAAGTGATTTTATTCCTTTTACAAAATTGGCAAAACTCTCCTCAAAATTAATTTTTACCGAGGTGTTTGTTAACCATTTTTCATTTAAATTCTGCAGTACAAAGTCCAAATCTTCATTTCCATTGTCATTAGGATAACACGTGTAGGTGAGTAGCTTCTTTTGCCCTTGCGGGAGTAAGTCTTTAAGCAAGTAACAAATTCCAGTTGAATCTAAACCGCCACTCAATGCAGCCGAAATTGGATACTTACTTTTGGCCTGCCCTTTAACTATTTTTATCAATAATTCTCTAGCATGCGATACATAATCTTCCTTTCTGGAATAATGTGGGGTGTTAATAATTTTAAATTCGTGGTAGCGATTTCTTTTTGTATTCACCGAAGTAAAACAAATAAATTCACCCTCCTCAACCGTAAAGACATCTCTATATAATGATCGATTAGTCGGTGAGAGTGCCAATCGATGAGCTATAAAACACGCATCATTCTCAGCCCATTTTCGCAACCCTGCCAAGTCTTTGGCGCGCGAACAAAAGTAAAGCTCCCCATCTTTACGGGTATAATACAGTGAGCGACTCCCCATTTGGTCACGGCCAAGAATTAGCTCTTTATTTTTTTGATCCCACAAAGCGAAGGCAAATGACCCGAAAAGGTATTGAGCAAAAGTAGAAGCACCCCATTTTCTATAGGCTAGTAGAATTAACTGTGGATCAGAGTATTCACTTTCTACCTGCGTATTAAACCCCAAACGATTAAGTAATTCATCCCGTAAATCCAGTTTGACATCCGCTACAATCTTCAAGGAGTCATCCCCAGGAATAGAAAAAGGGTATTTTTCGTTAACCTCATCCCCTGAAATAAAAATAGTGTTCAGTCCTAAAAACAGTTCATTATCTTGATACTGATAATTTCCATCAGGACCATAGTGCATCAATGCCAATCCTATAGCTTTCAACCTATGGTTTCCCTCCGTCTCGGCACGAAGAAATGCCCCCCCATAAATGGCACTCATTATTGACCCTCTATAAATTTTTTAATCATATTATAAGACTCATTTGATGTGATTGTTCGGGGACGCTTGAAACAAAATAATGGGTTGCTAGAATAAAACCACAGGGCATTTACCTGTTTAGAGTTATGATAATAATTCGAAACATGCCTCGCAAATGAATTGTGGTGGAGAATAGCGAACTTTTCGAACTTACTTTCAACTTCCAAAATGCCACAATTATCATCCCAGCCTACAACAAAGGTGAAGTCAGGTCTAAAGGAGGAATTTGCCGGTTGGTTATCCAATAAATAAATATGTTTTTCAACCATTGAATGAATCTTCACTCCGTTGGTTAAATTTGAATCTGGGGTCTTAAACAATTTGATATAGGCTTCAGTTTTAAGAAAAGTGAACTCCTCATTCGGGAAAATAAGTCCACTTTCAGCAATTAATTGCCCGCCTGCCTTTATGAATTCATAACTAATTGTACTTTTCCCAACACCTGATTTACCAATAAAAGCAATTACTTTTTCATTCCAGAGAACTGCGCCACCATGAATTACAGTGTCACCAGCAATTGCTCGTGCAATAGCCTGAACGCTCACTTTTTTCTTTAACTCGAACAATTCCGTAGATGCGACATCAAATTTAAATCCTTGAATATCACCATCGGTACTAACAAAATAGTAACCAATTTCTGGATAATACAGCAATACCCCAGCTTCAAATAAAGTAGTATTGATATCCCCCCCTAAAATTCTTCCCCATGCCGGATTAATAATACCCCCCATGGTGTCATTCTTAGACACCAACAATGGAATTAAGAATCAGCACTGATAGCTTCATTTTCACAATAGGCTTTGAATAGCGACCCATCATATCTTGAAAGAATTGAGTACATGCATATTCTCTGAAAGTGAAAAATCACTACAGTTTACGCCATTCTGATTTTCAATCCATATATGTAGGTCCCATTTTTGCAAACCCAAAGCCACTCCAATTGCAGCGACAGATGTAATATCATGTTTTCTATTCCACATGACCGAAATTAAAGCCCTGTGCCAGCATGGATTATAATTATATAACCAAAAACCAGTTACCAAATCCTCAATTTCTTCAACTAGAGTTTCGGTAACCTGTTTATATATCTCAGGTACATACCTAGCCCATCTAATTATTGTTTGCCTGCCGCTTATCCTGAATAAAACCCAAAATAGCCCAAGTACCAAACGGTAGTAACGCCTTCTAATCCAAATCATTGACAATAATTAATGATTCACTAACCATATCACTTAAAAACAGTCTAATCTCTCCCTCAAAATCATCCGACACCAACTCATACTCTGTTTTTACACTTTCAAATATTTGTTCCAAAGTTTTGGGTCGATCCAAAGTCTTCCATATAAATGATGCCACCTCTTCCAATCCGTAATAGCCACTAGTTTTTGGATTAAACAATGCTATTTCTCCATCTTGCTGAACAAATAAAATATCCGAAACCCTTGTATAGCGTATCATTCCAAAATTTTAACAAAAATACTAAACATTATAGAATTTCCTAATATGCAAACGCCATTCTTCATCATCTGGATAGCGTTGTACAAAGCCCAAAAGTCGCAAAAAGTGAATGATTTTAAGCTTAATTGGGCTTGAATTGGGATAACACCTAACTGAAAGCGGCAAAATTGGCAATAAACCCGAAAACCATCTTCTTAAAAACATACCCATCGTTGCGGATACTTTGAAATGATAGTACATATTTGAAGGTCTCCACATCTGAAACATAGATTTTGGATATTTATTCACTCGGAGCTTAAGCAAATGCCTATAACAATAGTTAGATTTAATTTCCTTCCCATGTAAAAATTGCAGTGAGAAATAGAAAATTTTATCGAGATTATGTTTTTTAACTAGTCTATTGAGATTACCATTCTGAAAATTGGTCTCTACCAAACCTAAAAATTTTAAAGTCAAGTCAATGTCCTTTTGGAACTGCCAATAATGTTTTTCACCATGAAGCATCAGATGGAGGAGCAGATATACCTTCGGCAGACTATTTATCGTAATGTGTTGTACCTTGACCTCAGCCTTAATTTCTATTAACGTTTCATCAATTGTTCGCCCTTTTTTCCCCAAATAAGGCTCAAACACCCCTGTATGCACATCCAGTATCAGCCCAGTTTCCAAGTCAACCCATTGCACTTCATCAATAACCAAAAAATTAGGCTGTTCGGGGTCAATTTGGGGATAAAACCTACCGGATATTTTAAGTTTTCTGGCAAAATTACGTTTGTCTTCAAGGGGATAAATATCTAAATCGGTATACTTAGAATATTGGGTATAATTCGGGAAATAAGCAGCATAAACAGGGCCTTTCAAAACTAGAAATTTCAACCCCAAATCTTCTTGCATGTATTTAATTACCGCAAGAAAACGAAGCAAATAAAAAGCTTGCGAGTTCATTTAACTATTTCTTTAGTTCCCATAAACGATCCCAGTACAAAAATTTGAAACTTTTCGACTTTAAACTTTATAACTTACTTGAAAAAATACTGCGGCATTTTCCTTAACTTCTTCAATAATACGGCCAAGTAATTTCGGCCTAAACCATTTACTTCCCATGCTCTTAAGTCGTATTTCCAGCCTTGTTTTCGGGCAGTTAATCCAGCGTTACTCATCCCACCAACTCTCATCTTCACCAATACCTCCGGAATATATGCCAGCTTAATTTTATGAACATGAATTGCCCGGAGCATCCATTCATAATCTGCCGCAGACCCCAAGTCTGTGCGAAAATCACCTATTTTTTCAAAGACCCTTCGGTTTACATATAAAGTTGGGTGCGGTGGCATCCAGCCGGTTTTAAAGCTACCCGGTTTACCACTTCTCCACGTCCTTACCACCTTGCTTAAATCTGCATCAACATATTGCAAGTCGCCATAAACAGCATCAGCTTTAGTGGTTTCGAAAGTGTGCTGAATTTTTTTTAAAATCGCATCGTGCGCAAGCAAATCGTCGGCGTGTAAAAAACCAACTATCTCTTCAGTAGCCAGAGATACACCTTTATTAAGTGCCTCATATAACCCGACATCAGATTCACTTAACACCATTAAGTTTGAATTTGCATGGTGCACCAATTCGAGTGTATGATCATTTGACGATCCATCTATAACAATGTGTTCAAAATCGACGTCGGTTTGCGCATTAATTGACTCTAGCGTAGCTGCTATAGTTTTTTCGCTATCGCGACAAGCGGTAATAACTATTAAACCTTTCAAGCCCTTAACTAATTATTCGCTCCATAAGTTTTGTCGCAGGATTTCCTGAATAGATACCTAGAGGGGCTGTATTTTTGGTGAGCATTGCGCCAACCGAGAATACGCTTCCATATCCAGCCGTGACCCCCGGGCAAACCACCGCCTTAGCCCCAATCCAAACCCCATCTTCTAACACAATGGGGTTCGTTATTAAATCGAAGCTTGGTTTCTTGTAATTGTGGTTTCCGGTAAGTAACATGGCTCCCTGAGAAATACATACGTTATTACCCATAGTTACCATATCGAGGTTATCAATCCAAACCTGCTCGCCAATCCAACAATGATTACCAATGCTCAATCGCCAAGGGTACTTAATATTTACCTTGGGTTTAATAATTAACCCAACACCCACCTTCGCTCCAAAAAGCCGCAATACTGCTCGCTTAAACCACATGGGCAGCGGTAAATAAGTATGTATACAAATTCTACCCACAACATACCAAAGGATCACAACAAATTTGTTGCGTCCAATTTTAAAATCGCGGTTGTTGTAACTGGACAGATCAGTTTTTAGCATCTAATTCTTTATAAATGGCCACATATTGCTCTGCTACCGTCTGAGCCGAAAAACGTTCGCCATTTTTATGGCCGTTGGTAATTAACATTTCACGATAAACATCATCATTAATTACCTTATTGATGCCGTTTCTAATATCGTTAACATTTTGGGGATAAACCAAATGTGCTGCGTTTCCGGCTACCTCAGGCATGGATGAGCAGCACGAAGTAACCACCACCCGGCCAGTTATGTTTGCCTCAATAATCGGCATGCCAAAGCCCTCGAAAGTAGAACAAAACGTTACTATATCGCATTGCTGGTACAACTCCTGAAGCCGTTCAAAGCTTAGGTTATAGAAATTTTCGTAGTCAATGCCATTTTTCTCTAATAAAGCCTCCTGTTTGGCGTTTATTTCACCAACCAACCAAAGCTTTACAGACAAACCTACAATGGCTGTTATTAGGCGTTCGATGTTCTTATTCGGTTTGGTGCCTACTTGCAAAAGTATTGGACATTCCTGGTTAAATGCCTTTTCGTTTTTCGTCCAGCGGGCATCCACAACAGTAGGTACCACCCTTACTTTATTTGCTGGGATAGAACAGTAATTTAGAATTTCATTTTTTGTGGCATTCGAAACACAGGTAACTAGAGCTACCCGGTTCACTGGCCCGTTTAACCAGAAATAGCGGTAAACTTCTCTTAAAATTACATTTGGATGATGTAAAAAACCACAATCGTGAATAGTTAATAGGGTTTTTTTTTGCGGACAGGCCCAAACCAGAAAATGAACATCTCCGGTAATATGATAGACATCAGCTTTAGCTGTTTTTTTCAGTTGCATTACACTTTTTAAGCGATAAATCAGTCCATTGCTATAATATGGAGAAAACCATTCAAACAATGCTACACGGTTGCTAACAAACGATTTTATTGCTTGAAATGAACTCTCAATACTGAAATTCCCGGAGACGCGCTGCTTCCGATGAATCCAAATCACCTTCATTATTCTTTTATTGTTAAGTTATTTGAGGAAAGCCAATGTTCTAATGATATAATGGACCACCACCTGCTCCATCCAATAGCGTTACTGCCTTGCTTAAACGCATTCCATTGTTTGATAATGTAGGGACTATCGATGCGGTTGGCAAACGAATAAATGTGTTGCGAGCTGAAATCAGCCAATTCATTTCGCATCCAGACTTCCCATGGCAAAGTAAATCCTTGTTTGGGACGATTATATACCTCTTCTGGTAACAAATCCTTAAAGGTATTAATTAACAATGCTTTTGGTCTACTTCCCACCTTATCTCGGTTGGGTAATTGCAAGGCAAATTCTATTAACGAATGATCCATAAATGGAACACGTATTTCTAAACCACAAGCCATACCATATTGATCGGCATCGCGCAGTAATACCGGCTGCGCATAATAGCGCCATTCATTTACCGAAGCCTGCGAATAACTGTGGTGTTTTAAGGCCAACTGGGGTGCTAAACCAATATTAGGCGGTGGTAATTTAAATTGATTAACCAAGGTATAACTGTCCCAAAGCAGACGTTGTAGTGGAAAAGCTCCTACGCTAAATTGACCAATGCCGTGCATTAATTCGGCCGCTTTTCTATACTTAAATGGAAGTAATGACGCTGGTGGAAGCAACGTTTGCCACTTACTCCTATTTTCCCACTTTTTAAAATCAAAAAAGTAGTCGTACCCCAAAAACCATTCATCGCCACCTAAGCCCGACAAGGCCATTTTGAAACCGGCAGCTCGGGTGTGTTTTGATATTAAATAGGTATTTAAACCGTCTCCGCTGGGGTGGTCGCAAGCCAGCATAGCCTCTGGCAAGGTGGTCAATAAATCTGATGCGCTAACCGTAATTTCATGGTGCTGGGTATGGTACCGCTCGGCTACCTTTCTGGCTACCAAATGCTCGGAAAACTTTTCTTCCTTAAACGCCAGGGTAAATGTTGGTAGCCCACCCCCTGTCAATTGTGATGCTAGGGCACATATAATACTGGAATCAACTCCACCTGATAAAAACGAAGCATACGGAACATCGCTCACCAATCTTTTCGAAACCGATTCCGTCATCAAAGTGCGAAGGCGATGATTGATATTAGGTGCCGAACTAAAATCATCTAGATTAAGATAATCGGCTTGCAATTGCTGCTCTACAGCCCAGTATACCTTATATGATTTAAGTATTTTATTTTTAATCTCTATACAACTGCCTGGCCTTACCTGACTAACGCCGTTTATTAAAGACCCCTCTTTAGGTATAGTTTGCCAAAACAACCAGGTGGCTAAATCAGAACGATTACAAACCGCTAATTCTGGAGCCATTTTCAGAATAGTTCTAACCTCGCTGGCAAAAAGAAAGCCATTAGCCGTTTGGGCAAAATACAACGGTTTTTTACCCATTCTATCGCGAGCCAACAACAACATTTTTTCTTGCCTATCGTAAAAAGCCAAGGCAAACATACCTTCCAATAAATTCAGTGCTTCATGGCCATACTTAATCAACAAAGCAAGTAATACTTCAGTATCGCTGTGAGTTAAAAATGGATAATCTAACGATTGCTTTAAGTGTTGATAATTATAAATCTCACCATTAAAAATAAGCACATACCTGCCACTCACATCGTGCATGGGTTGGTTGGCTTCAGTGCTTGGGTCGATAATGCTTAATCGAGCATGAAACAAGTGCAAGCCATTTTCTTCCCAATGGTGTTGTCCATCCGGACCCCGGTGTTCCAACTGCTGCAGTACTTGGGGTATCGATAAATGTCTGCTATCTGCTGTCCAGTAGCCGGCTATTCCACACATTTTCTAATTAGCGGTAAAAAGGTTTAGGTATTGCTGAATTGTTTTATCAGTCTCGAGCCTATTATTAATGTAGCTAGTAGCTTGCCGAGACCAATTAATATAAACACCCTCATCCATAATCGCGAAGCAAGTTATTGCTTTTTCAATATCTTGAACCGTATTTTTGACATTTATACCGGCATTGTTTTCTGCTAATTCCTGCCAAGGAGTATTGTAACTGGTAATTATTGGTCGCCCAATTATCATGGCCTCCACAAGAGAGTGGCCAAAATTCTCACTCTCGCTGGGTTGAATAATAACATCGGCCATCTCCATTTTACCTGTTGTTTCAGCTGGCAGACAAGGTCCGCAGTAATTTACGTTTACATTAGCTGGGAGGTCTTTTATTTCCTGTTCACACAAGGCCCAATAATTGTCATCCATAATTGGCCCCCAAATATCGTACTGAATGGGGTATTCAATGTTTTTGAGTGCTTTTAGTACCAACAAATGATTTTTCATTGGACTAATTAAAGCTACGGTGGCCAAGGTAAGGTGTCCGGCTTGTTTATTTCTTGAAACATTTAATGGAGCAACACCGGTAATGTTTGAAATCAATTCTATTTTATAGTTATTCCCGAATTTGGCAACAATATCAATTTTTTCCTGTTCAGAAGTTGCATGAAATTGAACCTGCCTATTTCGCAAAATGAGTTTGAGTAGAAATAAAAAGCCGCTTTTTTTCCATTTTTTTTTCTCCAAAGCCGCCGGCGATAACATCCCTCTGGGTGCCAAAATCAATTTTCCACGACTAAATAATAGCGGCAGTAAATTAAATTTTATGGAATAAAGTCCATTGATATAAGCTACCTGATCTTCCCGCATGGTTTGCCAAAGGGTCAATAAACTCGGCTCGTAACAAACCCCAAACCCGCCTATTTCATGTTCATACAGGCTATTTTCCTCAACCTCCAACCTCGTTCCATCCAACTCCCTCCCCGAACAAACCACCTTAATATCACAGAGCGGATGCTGAGCCTGTCGAAGCACCGTAACCAAATTCACCAACGACCTCACCGGCCCCCCTGCCTTATAAGCTGGCGCAAAATACTGATGGTAAACTACCAAAGGCCTCGCCAAACTATTCAACTAGTAAACTTTCAACACAACGACCCAACGACTTTTCAACTCGACGACTCAACAACTTAACGCCTCACCGGCCCCCCCGCCTTATACGCCGGATCAAAATACTGATGGTAAATAATCAATGGTCTTCCCAAACTTTTCCTTTTGTCATCCTGAGCGAAGGATCTATTCACTGCTTCTGTGTCTTCCTGAGGCCCGAAGTATCTCCCCCAACTGACAGTTTGAAACTCGCAACTCGAAACCAATGAATGACCCCGAAGCAGAGCTTCGAGGTATCGCGCTATTCAAACAACCTTAATTGATTCCTGTGAAACTTTTTATAGGTCTGTTTTTCGGAGCCTTGTTCATTGATGTATTTCTGAATGGTTTCTTCATTCGCATATTGCCCTACCGTATTGATATAATAACCACTAGTCCAAAAATGGCCTCCCCATAATTGGGTCTTAACCTCAGGGTGAAGTCTAAAAAGTTCCTTTGCCGTGATACTCTTAACCGTCTGAACGATAACCTTCACAGAAACACTTGGAACACTCTGAATCAGAAAATGCACGTGATTTTCATCTGCACCTATTTCTATGAAAATATCTCATACCGTCGTTCAATATCTTTACAGACTTCAACTAAGCTATGCTCAACAGCATCGCTCAACACATTCCTTCTATATTTTATTGGACAAACCAAATGATAAAGTAACAACGTTTTATTATACCGCTTATGAACATGCTCACTCATAAAGCTAAGATAACCTCTTAAGTCAACAACCCAACCCACACCCCGCAGCAGAGCTTCGAGGAATTCTTTTGATTAAACCCGAAACTTTTCAACTTGTAACTTTTCAACTCAACAACTGCACGACTTTACAACTTTCCGACTCCACAACTCAACAACTTCACGCCTCCACGACTTCAACGCCACCTATTCCCTGTTTACTCTTCGCTGTTCCCTCCGTAATTGGAAACAAATAAGCCTCAATCTTATTAAACGGTAACCGCCTCAACAAAAGAAGTAACACAAAACTATTCCGAACCGTTCCCAAATAATAATCAATGTCCGACTCAAAGAAGCCGAGTACCAGAACGGTCGAATAAACCAAACTCAACTTAACATACTCATTCGCCTTAAACGATTTAATAATCCACTTCAGCATTTGAAAAAGCAGAAAAGCGAGCGCCAACAATGGAATTGTCATCAAATATAAACCATAATCGATATACAGATTGGCAAAATAACCAATAGAAATAGAAACGCCCTGTTTTGCCGTGGTTACTTTTCTCCCTGTAAACTTGTTAACTTTGGAAGAAGGATCCAGTTTCTTTTTATTCGGATTCAAAAATCTTGGCGTTGTAAGAAACTCTATAGTCTCCGCTAATTCATTTCCCTTTTGAAAATTGAGTTCAGCTGGAGTTTTCTTGACAACAAGGGCATAATACTCCATATACTGAACGCGATAAAATAGAGAAGCCACCCCAACATCAATATCCTTAGCATCCATGCCCGAAAACCTATCCCACAAATACCCTAAGGCTTGCACAGTCCCATCAACAGTAGATAAACTTCTGTGCTCCTGCGTTCCTGTAAAGAATCGATAATTAATCTTTACCAACGACCAAAAAACCATAAAATAGGTAAGACTTCCCACCAAAACAGTCAATCCAAAATAATGCCTTAACCGCATGCTCTCCAATTTCCCTAATGAAGCCAACAATAGGCACACAAAAAAAATTTTGAAAGTTGAAAAGTAACTGGAAAAGGAAAGTATAAATCCTATTAAAAGAATTACAACTACAAAAAACTTTTTTAAGTCCCAACCTTTTCTATGAATTACAAAGCTGGATAATAAGAAAATACAGAATACGTAAACAAAATTATTTGTTATATCCATCAATTGTCGCGCTGAACCACTATTCCCAAGAGGAATCATTAAAAGTGCATAAGCAGCCGTAGAAAGTACATATACCCAAACTACCCTGTAGACGTTCATTTTACTGATTATCTCGGCAATTCTGTTATCAAAATCGGCACCAACCTTTTGTATCACAAAGCGATTTAACAATCCAACGGTAACTAGAAGCATTAACACCAATTGAACCATACTCCAAGCTATTAGCCATTGAATATTTTCAATTTCAAAGAGATGTTCTGGAGTATCCTTCATGTACTTAGCATATAGTAATGAGCTAAATATCTGCACGAACTGAAATCCGCTATAAAAAAGAAATACCCGGCAATATTGAAACTTCTTGGCCGTACGATAAATAACAGCTGCAACTAATCCACCAAATCCGTATAACAGAATATGATCAATATCGAAAAGCCCTAAGACTATAAATGCGAAAAAAATTACCACTTATCCACTCTATTTTAACACCGTTCGAGCACCTGTTTTACCAAACACACCACGTTTAATCCGCTTATTTTAAAGAATTCACAAGCCTTTCTACTGCTAATGGAATAGTATAATGCGAAACCTTGGTTTGCGTCAGCTTTGACATTGTCTCTCGATACTCATAATCAAGACCTAAAAATTTAATCATTGCCTCACCAAGTTTTTCGGGATTATCCAAAGAGAAAATATAACCGGTTTCTCCTTCATCAATTAGATTCCGCGCGCAGCCTACTTTATCGGAAACAATAACTGGTAAGCCACAGCACATGGCTTCGTTTACAGCTAGTCCCCAAGTTTCTCCAGGTCCGTTCGATGGTAATACCAAAATATTTCCCAAACCATAAACAGCCGGCATAGCCCTTTGATTCTGAAAACCCAAAAAGTGAATTTTATACCCTATTCCTTCCTTTTTTACCAATTGCTTCAATTCTCCCTCCAATTCTCCGGCTCCAGCAAAAACCAAATGTGCTTTTGACTCATTTAATCCGAGAAAGGCCAAGAGCAGCAAGGTAGGATTCTTCTTGGGCTCTAATTTCCCTACAAACAAAAAAACAATTTCTTCATCTTTTATCCCCAGCTCAACACGCCACCGTTTTGACCGCATTTGTTGTACTCCAACTTGTTGTTCAAACCAATCATTATCAACCGCATGCGGAGCAAACGCCAATTGACCTTTATTTAAACCATATTTTAAAAAATAGGCCCTGTTCGCCTCACCAACATAAAATGCCGTATCAACAAATCTATAGACGAATTTCAACCACCACGATTTAAGAACCTTCTTTAAAGAAAATCCTTCTGTTTCATCCAACAAGGTTGAATCTCCCCTAAACCAAACTGGTATTTTCCCTTTAAAATGCCACATTACTTGTAAATGCGATTGATAGGCCCAACCATAAACCAACACTGCGTCTGGCTTAAATTGCGCAATCTGCCTTATTAAACCCGGTGTTTTAATTCCAAAAAAATGATGACTTCCAGGGTCCTTTGCTGTATTAACCGCAAATTCATAGTCATACCCTTCCAACAAAGGCACATCCCACTTTACCTCCTGCCTAAACCCCGGATCATACTTTTTTTCCAACACTCCTACTCCCCAGGTATAAAACACCCTTAAATTCTCCTGCTGAGTTGGGCTATCTGGTTGCTGAGCCAGCCGAAGCACCGCAGCCAAATGCTTAAACATTGGTGCATTATACTGTATGGGATGTGTGGTAACTATCGCCAGCCGCTTCATTTAAAACAAATCAGTGTAATCCATTAATCAATCTAATCCGCCCAAGGCACTAATAACCCAATCAGTGTAATCCTTTAATCAGTGTAATCAACGCGAAGCGTAATCAAGCGCAATCAGTGTAATCATTTAATCCGTGTAATCATTCGCGAAGCGAAAAAAATGTAATCATCGAAATCAATGTATTCAGCCGAAGGCAATAATAATCTAATCAGTGTAATCATTGCGCAGCAATGTGAAGCATAAACCCTATAATCAATCGCGTTGCGCAATCAGTGTAATCATTTATAAGTGTAATCATTCGTGAAAAAAAATCAGTGTAATCATCGAAATTAGTGTAATCGGCCGAAGGCCACTAAATCATTCGCGCTTCACCACCTCCTCCAACAACCCAACCAGCTTCCTTGTTACTTCCTTTGCAGAATATTCTTCAAAAGATGTAAAATCGACCCGGATTGAGTCGAACCCAGCAGCAAATGCCATAAATCGTTCAAAAAAAGCGACCAACCCCTCTTCAATTTGTGCCCCCCCACCTTCACCCTTTATTGGGAAAACAAGTCCTGCATTGGTGTTTTTAATTACTGCAACTGCCGAACTATCTTCGTGCAAAACTGCAAGAATGGGTTTCCCACTCAATACGCCCTGATAGGTCTTGGAGGGTGTATAATGAGGTTCTGTACTTCCTAAAATAAACATGGCATCGGCCGTATCTAAATGAATCAGCACATCAAGATAAGGAATGCGTTCCGGGTGTTCAAAAACAACCGAATGCCACAGACCGAATTGTTCGGCCAGATCTTTAATCGCAAACCTCAACTCGCCATTGCTTCTTGTCCCGGTTCCAATAAAGTGAAATTCAATGTCATCGAAATGTGGACGGTTTTTGGCAATTTCTGAAAACACGGCAGACAACAGTGAAAATGCTTTTGGCAATAGAGCACCGGCATAAACCAATTTAAACTTTCCACCCGGTGAAAAGGCATACGGCTCCAGGCCCAATTCCGCAACTTTGCGATGATCTTCCTGCTCGCCACCGTAAGGCATGGCACCAAAAATACAGCTAGACTTTAAGTTCGGGTTTCTATCGATAACGCCTTCATAGTATCCGGCCGCAACACCGGTTATTAGTGCTGCCTTTTTAACCGCAATAGGTTCAAGAAAACCTGCTATTTTGGTAGTAAACCAGTGTCGGCTTAGTACCTTATCGCTACCCGGAAATTGATGCACCCAAGGGTCGATATAATCTATCCCATATTTAATTCCGGTTGATGCGTACAGCCATCTTCCCAACAGCGCTCCATAAAAAGAAGGAATCGGTATAAATACAAAATCAATGTTTTCTGCTTTGATTATCTGTTTGGCTTTACGGTACAACTGAAAAAAACCCCTCAGACCAATATCACCCAGCAATCTTGGTGTAGTAACCCGAAATGCCTTTACCTTTTCAACACGTTGCCCTACCGGTAAAAGCTTGGCTAGATTGTGGTCTGGTTTTTCTTCGTAAAATGCCTCATCTACTGTCAAAACAATTGGCTCCCAACCAAACGAGGGTAAATGCTGTGCAAACAAACGGGTTCGGTGCACAGCTGCCAGATTCGACGGGGGGTAATGCGGCGAAACAATTAGAATCTTTTTCATGCTTTACCCAAACTGGCTGAAACCTGTTTCAAAAATGTCATTTTTTCAATATCCCAATTCAGTTGGGTTAATCCCAATTGCAAGGATACTTTACGCTGTTCAAAAATAAGTTCAGGGTTTTTGAGGTATCGGTCCAGAATAGCCACGATACAATCCAGATTGGCCCACTCGAACGAATTCCCAATTTTCGGATATTTCTCCAGAAAATGGCTCTGTGCCGCAGTAGTGGAAAACAATACGGCGTTGCCTGCCAACAGGTACATAAATACTTTGTTAGTCAAACAAAACTCCCGGTTTTCAATATATGGAACCTCAACAGCTAAACCTAGATGACAACCTGAGGCAATTTTTAGAATTTGGGGCTCAGGAACTGGGGCTAAAAAAACCAACTGATTTTTAATTGGTGGGCAAATATTTTCCAAATGTTCTCTTATCTCAGAACTACAATTGCCCAATAAATGCAACTGAATAGTACCAACCGGAAACTTCCCAATGGCCTCTATTACTTTCTCTAAACCTCGGTTTCTACCAACAAACTGAGAAAACCAAAATAATTTTAATGGCTTGTTCGGTAAATCTTCAAGAAACCCAATAGAGTATGATTTTGGGAAACAATTATTTACTGTTAGCCATTTAATGCTTGGAAAAATAGTTTGGTATGCCTTTGTTATTAAGGGACTCGCGGAACTGGCGTAGCAAAGGTTGCCCACATATGTTCGTTCAATACTACTAACCATTTCATTACGATGGTCGCCCGCGACAAACTCGCCACGGTGAAAATCTTCAAAATCAAAAGCTGCTAATGCCTCATGTTTTTTGGCCGCCTTCACCACGGCATTTAGTGCCCCTAAATTATGACCGATGTATAACCCAGCCTGATGTTTAAGCGTTTCTTTTACCAATTCCTGATTAAATAAAACCAATGATTTAATAGCTGAATTGGCGTTTCTAACAAAAGGATAAGTTAATTCAAAAAACTTTTGGCGAACTCGTGCAAAGGCATAACCTAATCTATTGGACTGACGATATCCTACCCCGACCCAATTGATACCTTTATTTTGCTGAAACAAATCAACATCAAACTTATCAGCCCAAGGCGATAAGTAACAAAAAATAACCGTTACTGAATAGCCAGCTTCATAAAGTGCCACAGCCTCCTTTACCAGCCTAGGATTGGCAGAAGGTTGACCAGATGATACCAGTACTACTTTTTGCTGCTTACCAGCGTTTTTCGGCAACAAATCGCGAAGATTTTTTCACAAAAGGAAAATCCATTTGGTAAAGGGCTTTGTCATATGGCCTTCTCATAAACTGACTAACATCGTACAGTTGAAAACCTTCGCCATCCATGTAGTTCATCACTTCCAGCACCAGCGGCTCCTCACCACATTGCAACAAGCTAACTTCTAGCAAACAAAATTCGCAATGCGATAGGGCTTTTTTTTGCCCCTTTCAAAACTTCTAATTCAAAACCTTGTACATGAATTTTTATAAAGTCGGGAGTCGCCCATTGCTTTTCTTCCCTAATGCTATCAATTGAACGAGCCCTTTTTTCAATGGCTCCTTCCGACCAGTTTAATTCCGCATGACTAGCTGTTTCACTCTCGAAAAAGAAAAAAGACTCGCCATCATTCGAAGACAACAAAGAGATGAAATAGTTTATACCTGGAAATCGCTTGCAAACTCAGTTAAGTATAACTTCCTTACTCTCCTTCGCTTCAAACATGACCACCTTGGCTTGCGGAAAAACCTCCAGAAAATCAATCGTCCAAAACCCTTCATATGCGCCAACATCCAACACCATAGTAGGATTAAAACCTAATCGTTTAATATTCCGAAGGCTCCAGTGTAACGAAGGAACGCCAAGATTTTCTTTATTTTCCGTTTGGTTTTAAACGGAATTAACTGTTTTACTAAATTCATAAGTTCTGGTGCAATTTTAAATAATGTTGAGCCACCACATTGCTATCGAAACGTTTTCTAGCTTGGTTTGCGCAGTCGGCTCTCGACAACCGTAAGTTTTGAAGGGCTTCAATCATTTGTTCCTGAGTTGACACTTTGTGACCTGTAATTCCCTCATCAACCACTTCATCAACCGAACCTTTATTAAAAGCAATTACGGGTGTTCCGCAAGCCATGGCTTCAACCATTACCATGCCGAAAGGCTCATTCCAGTCTATCGGGAAAATTAGCGCTTTGGCTTGACCTAGATAGTTGTTTTTTTGTTCATCATTTACCGCTCCAACCCAGCTGATTTGTTCACCGTCGATATGAGGAGCAATGCACTCATCAAAATAGGCCGATTGGTCTTCCAATGGGGACTTATTCCCGGCAATTATTAGTCGATTACCTGTGGCTTTTGCCACTGCAATAGCCGTGTGACAACCCTTTACCTGTTCAATTCGACCAAGAAAAATTAATGGAGCTTCAACATCCACCGACTTAACGACTTGATATTTGTCAAATTCTATAGCGTTGTACACTGTTTCCCACCTCCCTGAAGTTTGACAACGAGAAATTAAATTGCTGCTACAACCAGTAAAAACCAGATTCTTGTTTGGCAATTTATTAATCCACTGAATGTTTCTGTTACTTATCTCCCTGCCATAAGTCATGACTTTTTTAACGGCTTGGTTTAGAATTGGTAGCAAGTAAATCAGTCGTCCGAAATTGTGTACCAAATCGTATTTCGTTCGATTTTTCCATAGAAAAACCCAAGCCGCGGGTATTGCCTTTCCGGCATCCCACTTTTTTGGAGGAAAGCCTTCCTTACCAAAAGGATGGATGGTACAACCCTCAACAAAAGATCCGGGAGTAACCAACAAATCGACCTCATGTCCCATTTGGACATATTGCCGGGCAAACATAGCGACCAGGCGTTCATGTCCTCCGTAACCAGTTGGAGGGACAGTAATTCCTGGGTCCATGACTAGTAATATTCTCATTTAATTTTCTTGATACAATTGATGGTACTTAGTTGCAATTGAGGTAAAAGAATTCAATTCCCCTTCATTCGCAACAACTTTTAAAAGTAGTTCTGGAAAGTTGATAAGGTTTTGAAGTTGAAACGCAAGATCCTTTGCATTGCCCAATTCAAACAGCCATCCATTTTCACCAGGTGTTATTGCATACGAATTGCCATAAACATTACTGGCCAAAACAGGTACACCTACAGCCTTGGCCTCTTCAATTACCAACGGAGCCATTTCAGTTACCATCGAGGGTAAACACAACAAATCATACTGTGCCAGAACCACCGTACTTTGCCCTACTGGAATTCTTGCTTTCCAAAAAATTGGCGCATTTTGGTTAATCAAGCTCTCACATTGTTGACGGTAGGCTTCATCAGATTCGGGGCCATAGATATCCAAAGAGTAGCTTGCGGGATCCAAGTGTTTTAAGGCTTCCAATAATATAAGTAACCCTTTAGCCCAATGTATCCTACCCAGAAAAACCAATTTAATTGGACTGCTTACTGTTTTTGAATTGGGTTCAGGAATAGCTTCTACGGTAAGTCCTTGAGGCACCAATTCCAGTTTGTCTGAAGGCATCCCATTCATCACCAGCATTTCCTGAAACCATGGTGTAAGAACTATTATTTTATTGCAAAGCGATTCTAATTTCTTAAGTCGATCCAATTGACTGTTGGCCATAGCAGCCACACCAAAAACCGTATTTATTCTGCCTGGCTTCCCGTAAGTATTTATGCCCAACCGTTGTAAACCGCAACTAATCGCTGCAACGGCGGAAGATGTTAAACCCTGCAATCCTTTGCTGCGCATGAAACAGCTTGAACATCGGAATGTTCCAATTTTACCATCGCACAGTTTTTTTCCATTTTCAACCAAAGTGCCCGACAAACACACGTATCCCACCAAATGAAGTGTGATAAACATTTTTATGTTCAGCTTTTGGGCAATTTCAAGGTGATGAATGGTAATTCCATTACTTCCTGATAATTCATGAAAATGCAAGATATCGGGTTGCTCGTCAATAAGAATTTGCTCAAACTCATTCAGCCCCGACGGAGCTAAAATGCCCTTTATTTCCTTCTCACTCGCTTTAGCCTGAGGGTAACAGATTACCCGAATACCCTCAAAATCGTATTCAGTTCGTTGTGTTTTACCAAATCCCGGAATTATTACTCCCCCGCTGTATCCAATTTTCTGTAAGGCATTTTGTAATGCATAGCAATACATTTCTGTACCGGCTACCTGATCGGGCATAAAATGTGTAAGGACCTGGAAAATTTTCAATCCAAATCCTTTTCTAGGAAACAAAATTTCCCAGCGAAGTGCGAGAACATTTTAAATTTTTTCCAAGGTGAAAATTCCGCATCCGTATTCGCAGCCACAATTGGAAACGATATTTTCAGCATATAGTTCAACATCCCGAAACAGCAGGCCTTCATCATTGACGTATGCAAAATCTATGACCTTAAATTTATTTGCAAAAACCTTCAATAAATATTCAAGTGAAAAAACCCGATGCGCATTAAATTCTACTCTATGTGGGCCTATCGGAGTGGAAAAATAAAAGGTACCCCCTCGTTTTAGCATGATATGAATATTATCAAGGGCTTTGAGATGTCCCAGATAGTCTATAGGGTCTCCGTACCTGCCGAGTCCGAAATGTTCAATGGCATGAAGGGAAGAAATCGAGTCACAACTTTCTTTCTGTCCTTCCGGCAACTGCATCAAATCTGCTTGGATGAAATTGATATTCTTTACCTCGGAATCCTGCGCCCTGATATCTATTAATTCTACAGACCTAAAGACAGCCAGGTGAGCGATAAAACCATCGATACGTGAACCGATGTCGACATGTTTCACAGGGTTTTTGGAATATATCTTCTGAGCCACATAAAGATCCTGATGAAAATAATGGCCTCGCATGGTACCTGCCGACTGGGTTCTTTCTCCAAATACCGGCCGCATTGTTACCAAGCTAAAGTGACTTCCATGTTCTTTCTCCTGTTGTTTAAACTGCTTTAGGTCACTTTTAAATTGGCCCGTTTCGTCCAAGCGCCTTCTCAATTTCACCCAATCTAACCCCCAACCGGATAATCCCGAGATGATCTTATTCTTATAGTTTCGAAACATAAAACAATGATTTCAATTTTAATGACACGCTTTGAAAAAGATAGGAGAATTGAGAAAACAAATCGATTTCCCCACGCCCGAACCTAGACAGAGAATAACTTATTTCTGATTTTCGCTCTAGGATTTTTTTCCGGTATAAATCAAAAACGCTATTGCAAAGCAACAAATGAAGTACTTCATTAGTTCTCTTTAAGCGGGTAAATGTGCTGACGCCGTTATAGTCCCCCCCTGCCCTGATGGTATATTCTACGGTTTTTTGATTTGAAAAATAGTAATCGCCTATACTCAGATTCAGGAAATGGATCTGATAATCCTGAATGGGTGTTTTTCTGATGTATTCCAGTTTATATAATTCGGGCCTGTTTCTATACAAAACTGTTGAATTGGTGACCCAGTTATTTTTAAGGAGATGATAAAAATTCAACAATTTTCCTTGCCGAAACTCATTTTCATTCTCTACTTCTACTCCATCCATCACATATTGAGCTCCTGTAAAACAACCACTTAACCTACTATCAACTTCCATGATTTTAACTTGTTCGCTCAACTTGGATGCAAAAATCCAAATATCGTCACCGTCGCAGATGGCGATGTACTTCCCCTGTGCTTTTTTCAGCAGGTCAATATTATTTTCATTTAATCCAAGGTTTTTTTCACGGTTGAATAGAAAAAAATTATCAGGCAATTCCAATTCATTTATTTTTTCCAGGGTTTCATCGGTGGAGCAATCTTCACCGATTAAAACCTCGTACTCAAAATCAACCTCTTGTGCCATGATTCCTCTCAGACATTCCTGAATATATGGGGCGACATTGTATGCCAAAACGAGGACACTTACTGTAATGTTTTTGTTATTCATCAAACCTTTTCTGCAAGGTAGTTGCTAGAAACAAAGATTTCCCAAGCTTCATTGTATTCCGAGATTTCCACCAAGCCATCTTTTACAATGCGGTAAATGCGATAGTTTCCATGGAGCAAATAATAAAAATCACGGAAATACACTTTCGAATCAATATTTGTCCCACCAAATTCAAACTGAATAAAGGTGATATTTCCGGCGGAAAGCATCTCCGTTGCACCTTTTAAAGCGTTCAGCTCATTCCCTTCTATATCCATTTTCAATAAATGGATATGATCAATTTCATTTTCCCTGCAATAATTATCGATTGTCTTCAGCTCAATTATTTCACTCTCTTCCATTGATAACCCGACGTGCCTTAGGTCTCGCGCAAAAACCGAAGACAGGCCTGAATCACTAACACTCGTATAAAGTGCCAATTTGGTTTCAATATCATTAAAACCAAAATTATTTGGTTTTATGTTGGTAGCTCCGTTGATAGCATTCAGAAAAGTCGAATAAGTGGTCTTAGATGGTTCGAATGCATGAATTGTGATATTCTTATTGAATATTTCCTGCAAAAATTTTGAATACATACCTGTATTGCAACCAACGTCGAAAATGGTAATATCACTTTCCATTTTAAGTTTTTGCCTGATGTACTCAAGGGTATTCCGCTCTCCGCTTTGGTTGAAGTCGGCTGCATTGCCGTAATTCATTCCCCATAATGCCATATTGAACATGGATTCGAACATTTTCTGGTATCTTTTTTTACCTGAAATTAATTTTAACATGTTCCATATGATGGTTTTCATTTATGGTATTATTTAGTTTTTGGGAAATTCAATTCGGAAAAATCTATGGTTTAATAAATTCATATTTGGCGTGCATTGCATCGTAAGCGTTTAATCCCACAAATACATCTGTATTAATTCTTTTTCCGCTCTCCCATACCTCAATCAGTTCGGAGATGCTAAACAATCCCGTAGAGCGGTTTTTGAATTCTGTCTGAACCAAATTACAAGGTACGTTGACTAGCTTCACGTTTTGAAACGAAACTCCACGCTTAATTGCAAAAAAATCGACAAACACCTGCATATTAGCTTCGAGTGTATTGGGATTCCGAAAGTCAATTGCTTCGCATACTACAAAAATTTCCTGCCTGCTGAAAACACATCCGTCTACCGACAATGGGTAAACCCAGTCAGGAGAATCCGGTTTATCTAGCCAACTCCAAGTTATAAAAGACTCTCCTGAGCTTTCTACTTCTTTAAATAGCGGTAAATCCTGGTTACTTTTTACAGGGAAAGAATAAGTGAGGTCTTTACCATGTCGCAAAGAAAAAATATTGAGTGTTGGGTCAAAATCTCTGCAATGATTTAGGTCCAAGTGATCTAAAAAAATTCCGTCGTCGGTGAGAAAAAATACCCGGTCGGAAGTTTCACTTTTAAGCCAGTCCAACACTTGTTTTCTGAAATCAACTTCTTCCAAGAAAGTGATAGCTTTTGAAGAAAATTCGAAAGAAAGATTTTCATAATACTTTCTAATTTTATCTGAACCGGCTTTGTATAAAATCTGCAGCGGTGCGGGATTATTAACCAATTTAAAATAAGATCGCAACAAAGCTTCCAATTGTAGGGGGCGATCCATCGAAAATACCATCCCTGAAATTTCATGGTTTATAGCCCTTTTCGTTTTTAGAAGGCTAAACTCATACAATTTCTGTGATCCTGTTATCAACCTTTGGAAATACAATCTTTCGGACGAAAGTGCAGCCATTCTTTTAAATTGAATTCCAAAATTTTTGAGAAGTGCGTTTAGTTGTCTCAATTTGAAGCTGTTATTTTCCTCTAAAAACCTTTTTACATTGTTCGGGGAGCATGTTGTAAAACGACCTGATAAATTTATTCTCCCTGAACCTGTGGAAAGAACTTTCGAACTTTCCGGATTGTGATGATTCAAAAAAATCGGGCTTCACTCTCAGGGGGATTTTATCCAACAACCCAATCCAGTGATATCTGCCTTTTTTAGAAAGCAAATATTCTTGGGTCTTCATCTCAAAACCATGTAGAAAGGGCATTATGACTGATAACGCTTTAAACGACGAATTTACACTGGCAGTTACCCAATAACTCTCGTTACCGAATCCATGACGGTAAAATACATCGGGAACTACCGAATATGTGTAGCCGTTCATAATAAATTTAAGTCCAAAAGTATAGGTATCTAAAGCCCCCAGATTATTTGAAAATTCACCTGATTTTCTCCAACAGTCCTTAAAAAAAAGATAGTTCCCTCCTGCTCCCGGAACATTCGGACTGGAGAAATAATTTTTTATAGAGTACTCCTGATACGGATATTTTGTATCGTGTGATACTTTGCCGCTATCTGCAAAATAAAATTCTGTTCCTTCAAAACAAGTGGCATCACAATCTCCAATAACTATTCTTTCTCTGAGGCGGTCCACCGACCCTTTTATCAGAACATTGTCACTGTCGAGATTAAATACAAGCAAATTTTTGGCTGCCCTGATAGCGGTATTTCTTGCGGCACCCCCGCCCAGGTTTTGAGGATGATGAATAATGTTTATTTCCGTTGGGTACTTCTGTTTGTATTCATTTAATATTGATGCGGTATGGTCGGGAGAACAATCGTTTACGATAATCAGCTCATCATCCTTTCTAAAATTACCATCCATTATGGAATCAATAGCCGCTGCAATTGTTTTTTCAGCATTATATGCTGGTATGTAAAATGAAACAGCATCGTTAAATAGTTTTTTCTGTAAAAACCAAAACCCATCAGTCGATACCGTAACCGCCATATCCAACCTGTCAAAGAATTGCGTTATGGCTTTTTTCACCCCGGGAAATGAGCCGTGACCATAATCATCACCACATAAAAAACCGCCTTGTTTTACTTTGGGCCACCAAAATTTCAAATCGGAAAGCACCCCAAAATAGCCATGATCCCCATCGAGGTACACAAAATCCTGATAATCAGGTATTTTCTCTCCAACCTGATTGGAAAAGCCCCGAACCAATTGGTACTTGTCTCCATATTTGCTAAGTTTTTCACTGACATATTTATATAACTCATCGTGGTACTTTTGGTTTTTTTTCATCGGATCCACGTAAGTATCGTAAGCAGCATAGGCGTCTACCCCGATGAGCTTATCCAATGTTGTATTTTCCATCAGGTAGCTAGATTGTCCCCCATATGCAACACCCACTTCTACGCCTTTTTTAAGTGAGTTATTGTTTACCAATTCACCCAGCAAATGATAACTTTTCGCCCATGTATTCTTCGACTCCGCTTCGTCTTTCAGAATTTGTTGTAGCATAGATTATTTTGTTTTTAAAAGCTTTAATTCCTGAATAACATAATGGCACCACTTCGATTTACTAAAATAGTCTTCCCAAACTTCACGGGTCTTTTGGCCCTTCGATTTCAATTCAACATCAGTAATTTTCAATAATACATTCAAGCATTCGTTGCTGTTTTGAAAATAGAAACTGCATTCATCCCAATTAATAAATTGTTTAAAAGGCCTTGTATCCTTTTCTGCAATTAATATTGGCATCCTGCCCATTTGCATGGCTTCATAAAATCTAAAAGAATCGTCTCCATAGCCCCTTGGAGCCAAAACACTCTTCGACAAAAGTAGGTTAAGAAAATACCTAAAAGATCCTTGATAACCATTTACAATCTTGGCATCCGGAAGTTTAGAGAATACCTCAGGAATATCTGCACGCAACGGATGCGTGGCAGTACGTCCCACAAAACTGGTTTTATATACTGCCGGTACTATCTTACTTAATATACCAGCCATTGGGATAGGTTTTGCAAGGAGGGGTATATCTATTCCGGAGGTGCTTTTGCGGGATGCTAAAAATGTGGTTATGTTCACAGAGTTAAACATTATTCCGTCGTCGTATTGACAAACTGTAAAAGTTTTATCCGGATCTAAAATAACCCGGTGGACTTCTTTTTCAAGCAAATCCATCTTTTTCTGGTCTTGACTAAAATCGCTATTGATGTAATAATCTGTCCAACCTACAGGCAGATAATGCCATTGGGCTTCTGCTGGATTGTCAGTTAGAATGGATTTGGTTGCTATCAAATACTGATAAAACTCCATTTCCATTATATACCCCTTGCTGTAATCTGGGTAATTAAACACATGGGGCACATGCAGAAATTCATTTTTTAAGGGTAAAATGAATATTTTCATTTTGCCGGTTTCCGTTTGAACATTTTGAGCCATGTATCCAAATAAATGCATAGTTCCCCGTAATTCAATCTAAAAATACACTTCAAAACAAATAAAAATTGGCGCTTAACAAAGTTCCATTTAATCCTGTTTAACAAAACCGGTGACAATTTTATTTCATCCTTGAACAAAAGCTGATATTGGTATTTCAGATTGTTCACCAAATAAGCCTTTGTGTTATTCATCTCCTGACCGTCATGCAAACGATAATAAAAAAAAACTTTCGGGAGCAAAATAACTGAACCTAAGCCCGCCAATCGATTATGAAAATAGCAGTCAGCGGCTACGCCAAACCTGGTATCAAATCCTCCCAACGCTTCAAATGCAGTTCTAGAATATATACATCCCGAAGGCCCGATGGATAATATTTGGCGCTTTAACCAATGGGTTGTAAGAGCCTCTAATGAATCAATTGTGAAACTTCCATGATAAGACTCCGGAGATAACAGGAAAATACCAATTGTAGCATTTGAACATTGCTCCATCATCTGTACGCAATATTCTAAACTCCATGGGTATAGTTTGTCATCGGAATCTACATATTTGATATATTTTCCAGTCCCATAACTTGCTGCCTGATTTCTGTTGCCATAATCACCAAGATTGGTGCCGTTTTTAAACACCTTAACTCGCGAATCTTTTGCTTCAAATGATTTTGCTATGGCCAAGGAGCTGTCGGTCGAACAGTCATCCACCAAAATAAGTTCAAAGTTGGTATATGTTGAATTTAATACACTATCTATAGCCTCTACGACAAACTTTTCCCTATTATAGACAGTCATTAGGACACTAACCTTTGGTTGGTTTTTAATGTCAATCATTTAGTTTCTTATAATCACCTTTTGAAAAATATTTTTCAATTAGGCAGTACATCAAAATAAAAAAGTACCGGCTTCCCATCTCTCCAATCTTCAACTTTGATACTCCGTGTTTTCGGTTAGTCCATTTATTCGGAATTACGTCATAGCTATATCCTCGAACAATTGCTTTAAGGGATAACTCAATAGTCAAATTGAAATGTGGTGCTAAAAAAGGCTTAAGTCCTTCAATAGTTGCCTTTCTATAGAGTTTAAAGGCATTTGTTGAATCGTTATACTTTATTCCAATAACAGCTCTAATTATGTTGTTCGCTATTCTGTTAATTATCAATTTAGGTAGTGGATAATCTATAACAACACCACCTTTTGAGAATCTGGTTCCAAAAACACAGTCCAAATTCTTATCGACCATCGCATGATAGAAGCGAATTAGATCATAAACATCATCAGACAGATCCGCCATCATTATTGCCACACAATCCCCTTTAAATCTCTCTAATCCATATCGGACAGCATAACCAAAACCATTTAGTCCAGAATTTGTATAGTAATTTAGTGTTGGGATTTCTTCTTTTAAATTTTTAAGAACTTCTAGCGTACTATCCTTTGAATTATCGTTAACTACCAAAATCTCATGAGAAATATTTTTTTCTGTTAGTACTTCATAAAGGATTTTAACGGTTTCTGCGATAGATCCTTCCTCATTATAAGCTGGAATAACCACCGATAATACAATCAGTTTTTGATTTTTGGAATTACCCATTATTCTTATTTCGATGAGATTATTCTTTCATTCAAACCCTTAAAAATTTCATCAATGGTTGTTATAAGATCATACTTCCAATGCCATTCCGGATAATGTTCCTGAAATTTTGTCAAGTTACTGATGTACCAAATGTGATCGCCCATTCTATTATTACTTGAATAAGTATACGCCAATTTATTCCCTGTTACCTCTTCTACAAGGCCAATGGCCTCCAGCACCGAACAATTTGAATAACGGCCCCCTCCTGCATTATAGACTTCTCCTGGCCTTGGGTTTTGATAAAAAAACCAAAACATTTTAATTAAATCATAGCAATGTATATTATCGCGGACCTGTTTTCCTTTGTATCCAAAAATTGTGTAGTTCTCGTGATTTATTCCACATTTAACGAGATATGCCAAAAATCCGTGAAGTTGAGCTCCTGAATGGTTTGGCCCAGTGAGACACCCCCCTCTAAAAACCCCCGTTTTAATTCCAAAGTATCGACCATACTCTTGAACAAGAACATCAGCGGCAACTTTAGATACACCAAAAATAGAATGCTTACTTTGGTCAATACTCATTTTCTCATCAATTCCATTTGAAAAATACTCATGGCTGGAGTCAATCTCCCAACGTGTCTCCTTCTCTACCAGAGGCAACTTATTTGGGGTATCTCCATATACTTTATTGGTGGAAGTAAATATGAATACTGCACCCGGGCAGTATTTTCTGGTAAGCTCCAACAGGTTTAATGTTCCGGTTGCGTTAACAGAGAAATCCGTTAACGGCTCTTTAGCCGCCCAATCATGACTAGGTTGAGCTGCTGCATGAATTATCAGATTGATATCTGAACCGTATTCAGAAAATACCTTTTCCAACGAATCAAAATTTCGAATATCAATGTTATGATGCTTATAATTTTCATGGCCTTCTGAGAGCCTTTGGATATTCCAATTCGTTGAACCATCAATCCCAAAAAAATATTCACGAAGGTTATTGTCGATACCAACCACAACATCAAATTTAGACGTGAAAAAATTTACAGCTTCACTCCCTATTAACCCTCCCGACCCAGTAACAATTGCTACAGACATGTTATATACTTAAAGTTGTTTTTAGTAATTCTTGATTAAGATTTATCCAATCAAATATCTCCTTCATAATTAAAGCTGGTGTGAAGGTTGGCTTCCAACCAGACAATTCGGATATTTCAGAATTATCGGTAACATATATCCTCACATCTGCTGACCGATCATCAATTATTGCCTCAATTGGTATTTTATTCCCAGTTAACTCCTGGCAAAATTGAGTCAATTCAGACAGGGATACACTGCAACTTTGACCGCCACCAACATTAAAAGTTTTTTGATTTACTTTTTCAAAATTTAGCATTTGCCAATCCACCAACTCCCCTAAATCATTAATATTTAGAATATCCCTAACTTGTTTTCCAGTTCCCCCGAACCCATTGTAGCTTAGCTTTTGGTTCCAGAAATGTTTCGCCATCCAAAGAACAATAACACCCTGATCGATTTTCCCCATTTGCCAAGCCCCAGTAATTACCCCGCATCTATTAACAACAGCCTGAAGACCAATAAATTCACAATATTCTGTAATCAATAATTCGGAGGCCAATTTTGTTGCTCCATACAATGATTTAGGTCCAATTAACGGAAAGTTCGTACTCAGTCCGTTCTTTGAAGATCCGCTAATAAATTGGTCATCTGTTAGTTGAAACCTATATTCCGTTTCAACATAATTCAATTGATTTAGCAATTTAAATGGATATACCCGACTTGTTGAGAGAAAGATTAGCTTAGAATTAGACTTGACCGCAAAATCAAGGCAATTAATTGTCCCATGAAGATTGGTATCAATTACATACTCATGGCCACCGTTTAAACCAGCCAACACGGAAGGCTCGGCAGCTGCCTCTATAATAAATTCGAAATCTCCGATTCCATAAAAATCTCCTTTGTTTCTAATATCCCCGTGGATAAATTCAATACCGAACTTGGCTATTCGATTCAGATTTAAATCACTTCCTCTTCTCTTAAGATTGTCAAAAACAACAACTCGGGCATGAGGATATTTCTTCTTCAGAATAACAGCTAGATTTGACCCTACAAAACCGCATCCGCCAACAATTAATAACGAGTTCATCTATTATTTAATACCAAAAAAAATTATAAAAATTGTTGGATTCGGGATAATCACTTATCGATTGATGTTTTTCCACCACCTTCAAAATCCCTTCGAACTGCTTAGGAATAGATTCTAAGCGAACCGAATCCACTAAGCAAATCATTTGTACCGGTAATCCTCCGCAAAGTTTTTTCATTTTATCTGATTTTCCATAACGTAAATACTCGTCCATACTTAAATTAATTCCCCTACATTTAAAAAAGAATTCCATATAAGGGTCTCTTGATGAATGGATAACCGTAATTACGCTATTCTGAGATGGATTAAATTGTAAATCAGCCAGGTATTTATATGCTCCAGGCTCAGGGTCTTGCTTTAAAATTTGATTTCCGAACACATAAGACCGATAAGATCCAAAACACAGCAAAACTAGGGCAAGGCAAATCGAGAATGTGCTCAATATTTTATTCTTCTTGGCCAAAGTCACAATTATTGTAGACAATAAGAAGTAGAGAAAAATAAAACTCGAAATACTGTAGTAGGTGTGAACAATATACAGGTTAAAAAATAGAAGCGGTGCTGTAAACAGACAAATTAGCAAACAGATAAAAAGTACACGTTCTTTCTTTTCAGAATAAATGAAAAAAAGCACCCCTACTACCAACATAATAACATTAATCAATGGGTTTGACAACATGGTATAAGAAAAGTACTTTCCCCAATTTTTTATTGAAAGTCGCTGTTCAATTGTACCATAATTCCATTCCCTCAACCTTTCCGAGGTCCAATCCTCAGATAAAGGGTTGCCCATTTTCACCGAATCCGAGAAGTTAATCCAAATCAATAATCCTATTAAAGAGAACATCATAAGGCCAGAGACAATTAAAATGAATTTTGCCTCCTTTCTCCAGAATTTTATAGATTTCCAAGACTGAAAATCCAGCTGAAAAAACGTAATAATTAAGAATGCAGGTACCAGTGTACCAAGAAAAACCGTTGCCTTTGACAATGCGGTTAATAACGAAAACATGCCAAAAAGTCCAAAAGAACTTATTGAAGGTCCGTGGTAAAATATCTTATCTAAAAAGTAAAACGATATGCAACAGAGAGTTAAACTGAATGTATCAATTAAAAATACTGAATCAAAAACCAGATAGTAGGGAAACAAATTATAAAAAATCAAACCAAGCAAGGCTTCGTTCAGAAATAATTTATGCCGGGAAACAATTTTAAATAAGATAAAATTGTTTAAAATGTGACAACAAATATTTATCAACTTCCCCGATTGAACCAAACCTATAGGTGTTAGCTTGTGAAAAATTGCCGTAAAGATTTGGAATATTGGAAACTCCATTGGAACTGTCCATGGGGCACCCATTATGGGAGTTAAATAAGCAAAATGAAATCCATCTTTACCGATATAAAAAGCCGTTAGTGCTGTCTGTGATTGTCGATAAACATGGATTATAAACTGGGGTGACAAAGACAATAACGATATTGTACCGAAACCTAATAAACTAATTATCCAGAAAATTTCTAATCTATTCCACTGTTTCAATGAATGCATTTTCGCACGACTTTAGTTATATAATTGGGAATAAATGGATAATCCAGTCTACTGCCATAAACCCTTATTTTGTTTTTTTTTACTAAGGGACGCCGGTATAGGTCTAGAAGTAATTGTTCAAATTGTAAAGTGTTACATTTAGCATCGAAAAGTTGATTAGCTAGAATAAAAGCTCTTGCAGAGATTTTATTCTTAGCTTCCAAATTATGCTCAAGTTCTTCAATCCTATTTGCGAATTCAATCGGGTGGTTTCCTACTATTTTATAACCTGTGACTCCATTTTCAATTAACTCTTGTATTCCGCCTGCTAAATCATTTACAATGGGAATCACACCACATTTCATGGCTTCTGCAAGACCAAGGGGCATTCCTTCTGCCAACGAAGGCAGTAACATATAATCAGAAACCGCTAATAATGTCATTACTTCTTCGTTGGACTTCCAACCATGGAAAGTAACGTCAGGAATTCTTTTCCATTCTTGCTTGACAACAGAAGAATCACTGTCCTCCCCCACGATATGCCACTCAACTCCAATCTTTCTCTTTTGCAGTTCTCTAGCAATCTCTATTAAGACGGGGAAACCTTTTTCAGGTGTGCACCTGCCGACAAAAACTACTTTCGGTTTTGACAATACTTTGCGTTCTACTAAAATACCATCAGGCACTGCCGCCCTGCAGTAAGCAATATCTTCAACCCGATGAGGAATATGCTGCAACAACTTTTTCCTTATTGAGTCTGAAACAGCTACAAACAAATCAATGGTCTCTTGGTGCTTAATGGCCAGATCGTAATAATAACCATAGTCACCATGTAATATAAAGGCTACCTTATTTTTTAAACCTAAATGACTCGCCATACCTAACTCCAGCCAATCATGTGCAACCAATATCGTCTGTTCGTCGGGGATAAATTGGGCAAGTTTTTTACATGTATAATAAAAATTCCAACCCGAAGAATACCTAAACTCTTTTCTGACAGTATCTCCAACCAAACCTGGATTGGTAAATTCAGCACCCATTTCTTTGTTTAAAAGGTAAACAACTTGGTTTTCAAATTCAACGGAAGCTTGATTAATCAGATTACGAATATAAGACAACACGCCTCCACCTGTTCCGTTATGAAAATGGTACACCTTAACAATCATACACAACTCCTTGAAAATATTTTGGCCTTTGATTTCTAGTCAAAACTAGCTTCACCTGTTTAACAAAAGTTGCTTATTCAAGAACACATACTTAAGCAAAGTCTTTGTGAATTTGAACCTGTTCATACTAAAAAAGAAAAACAGGAGATGAAAATACATTTTTACAACCTGCCATATTGAGCTTTTTACATTTAATAAATGAAGCAATAAATAGGAACATGCTATGTAGTCGGCCAAACGATTATGCTCCCCCCACTTCGCCACATTTTTTGGCAGCACATTTTTCCACTTTTTATGTAATGCAACATAAATCTTTAACCAGTCCGTGTCAATAGTACCCGCAGAAAAGTGTTCTAATAATATATGATGTGTAACTACAATCTTATAGCTTTCGCCAACTGACAAGGAAAAATCCAAATCATACCCATGAAATCCCCTGATTAATTCTGAATCAAAAGTTGTAGACTGCCAGGTTGATTTCCTGCAAGCCATAAATACACCATCAATAACTGCAACCTCACTGTAATCCTCTCCTAGGGGGTTGAACTTATGCAACACCGGAGCAGTCTTTTTATCGAAATGTTGGATGGCATTTACCCTGTATAAATCCTGTTGGCAGGACGACCAGCTTGAAGGATAGTCTGACTTATATAAGGTTCCGGAAATACCCACCAATCCAATGGTTTCGTCACGAAGGAGTGTCACTAAATCCGTCCCCCACTTGGAAGAGTGGATTTTCACATCTTCGTGCATAAAACATAAAACATCGAATTTTGCTACCCCGGCAGCCTTATTGTACACTTCACAAATACCTGCTGTGCTGTTTCGGTTGTCGACCGCAATCAGTTCGAAAGGGATCCCGACCGTCTGTTCAATATTTTCTTTAACAGCCTCCAGGTACCCCGGGTTTATATGGCAAATGATAATAGAAATCATCGTGAACTAAGTGCCGATTTTATAAATCCCAATTGAACCTTTGGGTAAAATGATGCTTTTAAAGTATAAAACCAGCCCAGGATGTATCTCCTGTTCCCAATGTGAAAAAGCCCTTTTTTCCTCTCTTCCAGGGCAATATAGGATAGGTTGGCCGATTTAATTTTCTTTTGAAGATGAATATTCTGTTTACCGACAAACAACATTAATTCTTCGCGCATTTTTCCATCAAATTCCTCCAGATACACGTCTTTTTGAATTGCCTGGTGAGCGCGGGCAATAACACTTTTAGAATGATAACGAAAATAATTAAGGGGTCTGCTCACAAAAGCAATTTTCCCAAAAAACGACATCTTTAACCAAGTCAGCCAGTCGGAATTGGTTTTCAGATGCTTCTCGGCACCTCCTGCTTTTTCATAAACAGATCTGCGAAATACTACGGCACTGGCATTGGGTATAGTATTGCGGTGAATTAGAAACCGGCTTATAAACTCTTTACCATCTATTAAAAAATCCCTACAGAAAAGATCTGCATCGAGCTCATCTGTATCTGTATTCCAGGTACCCTTCACCTCGCTACCTTCAGTGTACCGGTAACTTTGACAATAAGCCAAGGCAATTTCAGGGTCGGTCTCCAGTACGTTGATGAGTTCCTTTAGCAAGTCAGGATCGGCGACATCGTCTGATTCTGCAATCCATACAAATTCGCCGTTGGTATGAGCCACACCTTTATTCCACTGTGCAAAGGTAGATCCAGAATTTTCATCGTTGTAGATACTTCTTAACCTCGAATCAATCCGCAAATAACCATCAATTATTTCCCTACTATTGTCAGTTGAACAATCATCTAGGATTAAGCATTCAAAATTACCATAGCTTTGATTGATAATCGAATTGAGCCGCTCTTTTAAAAACGCAGAATGATTATAATTCGGCACTATTACTGATAAACGGGTCGTCATCATTACTTTTTGTCCATTTCTTTATCCAAAGACTGCTTTCCCTCTATTTGTTCCGTGATTGATAAATTATTCTCTACCAAAAGTGCATTCACCTTATCAATCCACATTTGCAACCCACGGGGGGTCCAGTGTGTATCGGATCTGGAATACACCTTGCTTTTATACCTTATAAAATCAGTATATACATCAATCGTCTTAAAATTTCTTTTTGGTGAGTCACCCAATCTATATATTAACTCATTGTACTTATATGGAGGGAACCCGACCACTGTCACGGGGTTGGGGATAATTGAAAAATATACCTCTGAATACCCCATTTTCTTATAGTGATCTGAAATGAGATTGCAATTCTCAATACAGGTATTCAAATCATTTTCAGGGAGGTATTTGAATGAACTTGATTCGGTAGGCATTCTGTAGTTTGTATCTACTGTAGAGCGTAAAAACAAATTTTTCCCATCGGGCGAAATGATTACTGTGCCGGGCAAGGTGCCAAAAAGTCGATAATTTACATCTGCCCTTAATTGTTTTAAATAAGTAAACCAAGGATTATCAAACAAAATAAATTCCAAGTTGTCGTTTATCTCTTTGTTAAAACTGAACTTCCGGTTTTCCTCAAGGCCAGTGACATTTTCTACAATATCTCCCTTTATAAACGGATACTTTAAGGAATCCCTGTTACCGAATTTATGCAGAAAGGTCCTTTCCGTGGTTTCGATGATAAGAATATTGTTCTTTGCCAAACCCGGTTCGAAATTTTTGCTTTTGTCTCTCCAGTCAACAAAAAAAACCGAATCCACTCCCCGGAAATAATTGGCCTGCAGGCGACCGGCAATATAACTGTCCCCTAAAACATACAAATTCACATTTCGCTCTTCACTATGAACTGTCGCAGGTTTATCGGGGGAATTGGGAATCTTGAACCTAGTGAGATAAATAATTCCGAAAAGGTCGCTGTAACGATACTTTTCTGATCGGAAAAATACATTGTCACTTTGATACTTTAGTGTTGCAATCTTTTTTATCCGTTGGGAATTTTCTGCAACAGCAAAAACAATGACAAAAAACAACAACACAATTCCGGACAACACCTTTGTCATACAGAAATGGAATTAGGCAAAAATAGCGGGGGGCTTATCAAAACTGGAAATAAATAAACTGGTTTTGATTAAAGACCCCCAATACATAAATCACCAAAGCGAACAGTAGCAATACCAAATAAAATCTGATTTTACCGGCAATCTTAAATTGTAAAATCGATTTCTCTCCAAACATCAACAAAGAAATCAGGAGGACACAAAACAGCAGTTCGAAAGAATTCATGGGAACCAGCAATGAATCGTTCCAATTGGTGTGAAAGATCTTCCCAATGATTTTCCAGGCCCAATCCACATTATAGGACCTAAAGAATATCCAGGCAAAGGTTACCAGTGAAAAGGTAAACAGAATACTTAAAACATTCCTGAACTTAGTGGGCAGTAAGCATTTAAAGTTGTATTTTTCTTTTAGCCAATCTGCAAATATCCCAAATACAAGAAACAAACCATGCAAACCTCCCCAAACGATGAATGTCCAGTTTGCGCCATGCCAAAAACCGCTGATCAAAAACACAATAAAAAGGTTTACAATCCACCTTCTTACTGGCACACGATTGCCTCCAAGTGGAATGTATAGATAATCCCGAAACCATGTGGAGAGCGAAATATGCCACCTGCTCCAAAATTCAGAGATCGACTTGGCAAGATATGGTGTCCTGAAGTTTGTCATGAGGTCGATCCCCATAATTCTCGATGCACCAATTGCTATATCTGAGTATCCGGAGAAGTCGCAATAAATCTGGAAGCTATAAAATACCGAAGCCACAAGTAATGTAAGGCCATTTTGAGAACTGATATCAGTATATGCAAAGTCGACAACCATCGCAAGCCGGTCTGCAATGACCACCTTCTTGAAAAACCCCCATCCCATTTGTAACAATCCGCTTTTCAGCCTCTCAAAATCAAAATTGTGTTTAGCGTGAAATTGGGGTAACAAATTTTGTGGCCGTTCAATAGGTCCTGCAACCAACTGAGGGTAATACATTACATACAGTGCATAAATTCCAAAATGTCGTTCTGCAGACTGGTTTCTGCGATACACCTCAATAGTGTAGCTCATTGCCTGGAAAGTATGGAACGATAGACCAACAGGAAGCAAAATTTGTAAAAGTGGCAAGGGGTTTTCAATAGAAACCGTGCTAAGCGCCTTGGACAGATTATGACTAAAAAAGTTGTAGTATTTGAATACCAGCAATACCCCGATGTTGGCAATCAAACTGGCTATCAAGATTGCCTTGCGGGATCGCCCCTCTAACTTCTCCAGGTAAATTCCCGCGAAGTAGTCGACCAGTATTGTACCGCCTAAAATCAAAATATAAACGGGTACAAAAACCATATAAAAATAACAACTCACAACAAGCAATAACAACCATCTCAACCGGTTTGGCACCATGAAATAGGCCATCGTAACGATGATAAAAAAAATCAGGAATTGTAATGAGTTAAACAGCATTTAAAAAAATAGCACTTTTGCCCGGCCCAATTCTATTTGTGCCATTTGGAGAGTTTAACGGGATGTATGTATAAGAGGTTTTCCGGGAAATCACTGACTAGGGTATCGAGATTAAAATTATACTTATCGAGTACTTTAAAATCTTCCGGAGTCCATAGCGGCTTTCCTTTTAAGGCGAGATGCTTTTCCAGAATGATGTGTTCAGCTGCAAGCGCCATGGCCGTTGGAACCGCAAATTCCACAAACAACCTATAGGTTGCAAAAACACCACAATAATGGGCAAAGGTTTTCATCACATCGCCGGAAACAACAAAGATGTCTGAGTAGCCGCCTACAAGTGGATAATAAGAATGAAACAATTTATTGCGGTGCTTGAATTTTCTAAATTGCTCAATATGATATGCCTTTCGTTTAGCAAATTCTTTTACAGGGGGTTTGGTTAAGGGAGTGTTGATTTGTGTATAACGAAATGGTTCAAAAGATAAGCCATGCCTTTTAAATAACTCCACCGCAGTTTGTTTGTCGGGATATTCGTTGCCCGCCTCTACTCCATAAATATTGTTGGGTTTAAAATGAAACGCTTCAACTACCCTCTCCCATCGTTGATCACCTATATTACATTCATATAGTTGCAGGAATTCCGGCAGGAAACAGGTGTTGTCTTGAAGATTGAAGTGGGTTTGATAGTTGTTTTCGTCGATCACAGGATTGAGTACCAAATCGTCTCCAATAAATAAATAGTGGGTAAAACCCGGATCGTAAAAGGAAGTAAAGCCCTGTGCCACATAACCCTGGAAGTAAAAAGCGTTATCATACACCGCAATTACATTGCTTTTATTTCCGGTATAAAAGGGAACCAGATGAAAAATATGACTGAATCGTTTTCCATACAACTCTTCTACTACCGGGATGTTCCGATCGTACTTATGATTGTAAATAATTACAAGTGCTACTTTAGACAAATGGTTGGGTTGTTTGTTGAAAGGTTGTTTAATGAAGTTTTCTATTCTTCAGCCTATCCACCCCCTACCCCCCGCCTGCGGGGAATATGCACCGACCTTTCGACTTCGCTCAAGGGTCGGGTGTTTCATAACGTGTAGTTGACTGTTAATTTTAGCTGGCCTTTATAACTTCCGCTAGCCGGAAGGCACTTTCCATGGCTTTGTCCATATTATAATATTCCCATTCGGCAAAACGTCCGAGCAAATAGATATTATGCGCCATAAGAACCTTTTTGACAGCTTCTATCAGTTGTCTTGTACCATGGGTCTGCACAACATAAGAATTGGGCTCGTAATTGTACGATAGGGGAACCAGGTTTCCGGGCAAAAGCAATAGCTGTGCAGCCATTTCTTCGTTTGGTACTTTTCCCGAAAATTCAACCACACAAGTTTTCCGGTCGGAACCATTGTTGTTGGTATCGCTGAAATTGCCTGTATAAATTATACGGTGGGCGGTAGTAAAATTTTCGGGAAAATATAGCCAGGAAATGTCGGTTTCGTCGGTCTCACAGAAAACGGTAGAAGTTCCATTGGCATGAAGTGAGTTGATCTGTTGCATATCGATGTCATTAGCACTCAGAATTTCTTGCCATTGATTGGGAAGCCGGCGAATATCTCCTGTGTAAATTACTTTGTCAACAGCATGCTGTCGGTTAAGAACATGATGGCCATTCAAAGAAGCATCATTTAAGGTAAAACCTGTTTTTATATCCAGCTCTTTTGATAAACGGTCTGCAATAAACTGGGAACCATTGTATTTCGGATAGAAAAAAGTAGCATGTACCATTCTGTTTTCTTCTTCCCGAAGAATGTTGCTCAGAATGATCTCGCTGTAATCGGGCATCGGTAATTTACCCTCCAACCACTGCATGGATACTTGCTTTAAATCTGTTTTCCAGATCTTGGTATTATATGGTTTGAAATAGATTCGATACAGCGTATCCCCAAAATTTTCTTTTAGGAATTCTTCAAAATTACTGTAATCACAAGGGGTTTTGTGTTTTTGTGTTTTTTGAAGCTCCAGCAATTCCTTCGTAATGCTGTTTATGAGCGGTTTATCCAGATTGTAAATATGGTTTTCTATAGGGTATCCAATAATCTGATCTTGAAAATAAACCTTTGCCTTGCGTTTTGTTTCTGTAAATTCTTCTTCCCTGTTAAAAAAGGACCAAAACCAATTTAATACCTGCTGATTTTTGGAATTAAAAACATGCCCCCCCACGGTGTGATACAAACAATCGTTTACTCGCTTGCATTTAATGAGGCCACCTACAGAACGATTTTGTTCAAAAACGGTTACATCGTAATCATCCTTTAACAACTGCGCAATACTAAGTCCCGAAATTCCGGCACCAATTACAGCAATTCTCATTTTACCATTGTTTGCATGAATAACCTCGGAGTATGTTTCTACTTTGTTCCATAACCCCACAACCCTGATGGGTATGCACAGTTGTCAAAACCAAATGACTTATTATCAGCAGCACCATATTTTTGGTCACGCTTTAAGAGAGATTTATAAAATAACTTGAGGAAAAATCTCACAACCAGACGGGACCATCTATTATCGCCCGAAAATCGATTCCAAAGGCTCATCATAATGATCAAACTAGCGTTGTAGCCTCCCAAAGGATATATTTCTGAGCTAAGAAATGCTGTATTTTTAAAATGTTCCTGTAGTGAATAAAACGTGAAGCGGTAATGGTCGTAAGGGACTTCATGAAGCATGTAAACACATGGAACAGTGAAAAAAAACCCTTCCTCCGGGTTTCAATACCCTATTTACCTCTTTCAAAATATGTGCTGTCGAAATAATGCTCCAAAAATTCAGTGAGAATTACCCAATCTTGAGTATTGTCCCCAACCGGTATTGTTATCCCGTCCCAAAACAAATCGGGCACCACCGCATTGTGGTAATCAGAATTTTGGAGATCCACTCCGGTGTATTGATTTATTTTATTGCTCTCTTTTAAAAAAGCCTTATATGGCATAATGCCGCAACCAAGATCAAGCACATTGCCCGAAATGTGAAGCCTTAAGTCGGAAACGGCCCGAATTATAGATTGCCTGATCACAAAAGTATCGTAACCCAATGCCGTGGTGGGATGGATAAAATATTTGGAAATAATCTCTGGGGTCATTTTCGTTTAGTCATTAGGCGATAAGTCGTTTGAGCGAAAAAAAATCAGGAAAAGAATTTTCCCCTCAGCTTCTTTAACGGGCACAACAAGAAGTTGCCAATCTTGTAACTCAACGATTGGTAAATTGCAGTTTTGTGTTTTTCAAAGTCTTCATTTTCCTTCACATAAAAATCAAGGGTCCTCAAAAGAGTTAAAGGCTCTGGGAAGTATTTCAGGTAAAGGGCAGTATGATTTCGTATTAGTTGTTGCTCTAAAAATTGCCTTCGCCCAACCACTTTCTGAATGTCCTCCACCATTGACAAATCATGTTTTCTATAAAAAAAAAGTATTTCTGGAATTTTATATACATCACCACCTTTAGATAATAAGGTCAACCAAAGGTCCCAGTCCTCCCAACCAAATTTCATATTAGGATTATACCCATGGGTAGGCTCAAAATCCATCCTTTTAAATATCGCAGAACAAAATATCAAATTCTGCTTTAGCATTCCTTTCATAGAAAATTCAGGCAACTCCCATTCACCAGACTCCTTACCAAAATAAGCGGCTCTACTATAGACAATTTTTATATTTGCATTCTCCTGAAAATATTTAACCGCCCGTTCAAGATAAGTTTCTCCTATCATATCATCGGCATCTAATGCAATTATCAACTCACCATCAGACGCTGCTATTCCAATGTTCCTTGCTTGAGCGAGTCCAAAATTTTGAGTGGAAAGAACTTTGGTATTTTTAAACTTTAATTTGGCCAATAAACTGTTGGTTTCCGCATCAGTTGAACCATCATTTACAATAACAATTTCCCAATTATTGTATGTTTGATAAGCCACGGAATTTAAAGCATCCATAATAAAATGACCTTGGTTATAGCAGGGGACAATTACAGAAACCTTAGCCATCTACCACAAAAAACTAATCAAAATCCCAAAAAAGACCTAACAAACATTCTCAATGTATTTCGATTTATCGGAATTTTATCAGAACTTAATAACAACCGAAATGCTATCCGGCTTGCGGCATAGTCTCCTTTGTTATAAAAGTTATAAAAGTAACTTTCAGAAATCTCTTTAAAAAATTGCTTTGCATTCACTGCCTCGTAAGGCCATTTTTGCGAAATATATTTCTCATTTTTTGGAAAATAATTTTTCAAGCCATTGGAAGCTCCCAAACTTTCCAACATATAGAAAAACAATCCATTTCCTTCAATCATGAAACGCTCTTGGTACTCAAAAGTTTTTGATGACTTGTGTAACCGAAAATGAGCAAGTACGTCATTTAATAAAATTACACCAGACTGACCATGCTTACACAAAAACCTGAACCACAGTTCAAGATCCATCACGTAATCAAGCGAAGTATTGATTCCCCCTAGTTCCTTTACCACCAATAGATTGTAGAATGAGGCCGGCTGGTTAATCCGTTGCTGCACAATTGTTTTCTCAATATTCTCAAAAAATTCGCATCTGTGCGTAAACTGTGTTGCGTTGGTACTATCTTCAAAAATCCGAGTATATCCGCACACCTGCAAGGTGTTTGGGTGCAATCTAAAAGCTTTAGCAACAAGATTTAGTGCTCCTGGTTCTAGATAATCATCGCTATTTAGCCAATTAAATATTTCTCCCGTACACTTACTTAACCCTTTATTCAAAGCATCACTCTGTCCTTTATCTGGTTTGCTTTCCCAGTAGGAGATGTGCTGTTCATACTTTTTAATGATGTCGACTGTATTGTCGGTACTTCCTCCATCAATTATAATGTATTCCAGATTGGGATATCCCTGCCCGATAATAGAGAGGATGGTCTGTTCGATGTATGTTCCCTGATTAAAGGAAGGGGTAATGATAGATATTTTAGGGTAATTAAAATTCATGGATAAACTCCGATAGAATTATACTATTATTATATGGCCGCTAACTATCAATTCTTGCTGAAGCGGTTTAATAACGATTTATAAACAGCAAGTTGCTTTCCGGCAAATACCTCATGAGAAAATAATTGACCGGCCAAATCGGAAATCTCCTGTGAATAAAAGGTATTTTTGACCTGAATAAACTCCCCCATTCAATGTTTTCAGGCTTTCGTAATTTATAACCTTGCACTTCATGCTGTTTATATTATTAACAATTGGTCTTCCATTTCTCACAAACTGAAGGAAGGGCTAGGCCTTCAACATTCCATAGCTTCCAATATAAAATTGGGCTAGTTTTCCCTTAATGAACTCATTTAAAGAGCATCACAGGCTCCACACATCAGGTTTATTAATTTCTCATTTGTAATCTGTACTCTAGTGTATTTGCGTTTCATTTATTATTGAATGAGATAGAAAATCCAGAAGTATTCAGTGCATTATTTATGATACGTTTGACGACAGATCCTATTTCCTTTTCAAAATAACATTTCTATACCGCATTACCCATGGTGCATTGCGTTTTATAGCAGTATGTATCTTTAGATATTTTAATAAAGCTATAAAATTATTTGCCGGAATTTTGTTTTGATTACCAAGGGAATTGGATAACATACTTAAGTTATGGCGTATTTTTTTTGAATAATTTATATTCTTTAAAAAAGTAATATCATTCAGACGATTCAAATTCTGACTGCTAAATCTTAAATCTTCGCTACAATTTTCACCTGATCCGTCAAAACCAATATTTACGGTAAGATTATTTTTAGGGAAAACGGCGTATTCCTTCCTCAAATACATTTGATAGATAATTACGGTGTCCATGGGGATTTTATCCACGTGATAAAAATCCAGCATGATTTTTTCAATGGCACCAAAATGTTTCCTGAAGTACGACCGTCCCTTATGATCGGTCATATAATTATCCATTGCCTTGGTGGTAAACTGTTTGTCCATCCATTTATTTCTCCATATACCATAACCCCAGGCTGAAAAAATGTGAGGTAATTTTACGAAGTCGTATTTGTACTTTTGTGGAACTTCAACAGGATAAAAGTAACCGCACATTGCAAAACATCGAGGATCCGTCTCAAAATATTGCAGTCCTTTATTTATATATTCCAGAAAAGATTCACTAACCATCACATCATCTTCGAGAGCAATGAGTCTGTCATTTTCTAAAAAAATCTCATTGTAAGCTAAAACTACGCTATTGAAAGATCCAACGTTAATCTCCCGGGCAATTAAATTCACGGAGAGAAATCCATCGATGGTTGCCACGTAATCCCTGATAGCTCGAACTATTAAAGCAGCAGCATCATTTTTAGCAGCATCTGAAACTATAAATAATTCACTTTCTGAAGCCAGCCTATTCCTTTTTAAATGCAACACGCACTCCTGTAAATGCGATAGCCTGTCGTACACAAAAACAACGATTGGGGCATATTTTGTTTTTTGACCTTCCATTATGCCAATGAATTTTTATAAACCAATTTCAAATTTTCAATAAAAGCATTGTTACCGTATTTTTCTACAATTTCATTTCGAAGTACAGCCTTATCATAGGAATTTACCAGAAGTACCATTTTGTTTATGGCAGCCGCCATATCTACGGGATTGTTTACCACAACCAAAAGTGAGTTTTTTTCATTCAAAAATTCCCTTACACCTCCGCAATCTGTCGAAACAGCGGGAAGGCCGCAACACATGGCTTCACACACAGCCACTCCAAAAGTTTCCGAAATACTGGATGTAATAGAAAAAGAAGCCTCATTGTATATCTCTGACATCTTCTCCCTTTCCACGTTGTAATAAAATTCACAAATATCCATTACACCGTAATTTTCTGCTTTCAATTTCAAGGTATCCAGACCGTTTTCTAATATTGGCATTCCATTTACTACCAAAAATCTTAAGTCCCTTGGATTATTATAGGACTTTATTATTTTTAATGCTTCAAAAAAAGTATCTGCTCCTTTCAAGTAGTTGTCATAAAGTACCGTAATTCCTGCCACTTTTTTAGTATTTGAATTCCTTAAAGGAAAAAATCCTTCATTGATGTAATTACCCATTATTGAAAATGATCCCCTTACTCCTTTTAACAAAAGATATTGTAGCAAATAACTTGAAACACAGATAACCGTACCTGCATTGTTGAAAGAGCTTAAAATAACAGCGTTCAAAGGTCCATCGCCTGTTTCCAAATCAACTATTTGATGTTCAGTAATAACATAAGGTATACCCAGATATTTACTAAAAAAATAAGCTACCACTCCACCCATTTCTACCGAGTGGGCATGCATCAGCAAAACACCGTCGTCTTTGAAATGGGTGTTTGCGTAAGCATTTACCTGTTGTTGTAAAATATTGATGTCAGTTGCTTCCCATTTATCGGACAGGGAAACGAACCCGGTAATCCACTTTGGTTTTATAACTTTATAATAAGGGAAAATTTCGCCCGTAGGGGGTTGTAATATTTTTATCGGGGATTGAGGCTTTTTTTTCAGCACCTTTTTATAGTAGAGATACCTCAACAAGCTGACCTCGACGGCTACCGGTAGTAAAACCTCCACCGTAACACTGTTAAAATCCGCTCCTTTGTAGGATTCAAAAAGCATTGCTTGTTCTCGAAAAAAAGACCCCCTGAGAGGATTTTCGGCAGTCGGATACCAGGAAGGAATAATTATAATTTTCTTCAAAAAGCTATGCTCTGACAATTACCAGGTCAATGGTATTGTCCTGTTTTTTATAATGGTAATCTTTTATAAACTCGCTATTGGAACAAATAAAAAACTCAACAAAATCGGTGACCAGTTTAAACTTATGATCTGCCTCTATTTTTTTTTCTAATTGCTCTGTAAGTGGTTGCAATTTACCAAACGCAATTTTTATAGGGTTGATATTTTGAATTGGGGCTGCATTCTCTTTAGTGTAGCCAAATTTGAAGGCACTGCCGCTCAGGGACTCAAAGAAATCATTATAAAACTGATAAAAAATCAGATGCTTTTCATAATACAATTCCAATGTATTCTCAATCTTTTTTACTCCTGTTTCGAAAAGGTTTAATGCAGGTCGATCGTCCCCGGTCTTCACCTTCCCTACCTCGCCATTTTCAAGTTTGCCATCCTTAAAGTAGGCATTAACCATCGTTAAATACCAAAAACCTGGGTAGTTGCTTTTATTGGTCGGGTGCCATTGATGGTAAACGGCAAGTTCTTCAATTTGAACATGTTTTCTTTCAAGCCCCAATTCCCCTAAACGTTTATAAAGGTCATCGTCTTCTGCACCCCATATTTTATAATACTGATCGAAATAATCAATGCTTTTTAATGCAGCGAGGCTAACAGCACACAAACCCACATAATCCGTTTTCTCAAAATCGACACCAGCGTGAAGAGTTAAATCAGTATCCTGATTCAACCTGTTTGTATCAAAAGCTTCCGACAAATAGAAACAGTGAAAGGTGTAATAAATATCCTGAAATTGATACTGAGAAACGGTGTTAAAAAAATTGGGAACTAAAATCAGATCGATGTCGGCAATAACTGCTATTTCACCTTTTGCCCTGAGCAAGCCTATGTTAAGACATTCTGCCCTATTCCAAAATAGGCCCTTGGTCTCGGTGTAGATATAAGTGGTAGGGAAACCCATATTTGGATTATTGATTTCATCCTCAACCGGCTCATCACTACCATAGTCAACCAATATTAGCTCAAAATTTTTAGTTTCCTGTATGCTCAGCGACCTTACAAAATTCTTTAACCGCGATATTTCTCGGTTCTTAAAGCCCACTATCACAGAAAATCTACAATTATTCATGGTAAATGTTGTTGAAAGCTTGGTTCTTCTGATTTAAAATCATTTTAATCGTGTTATCCACTGCAATAAACCCAAGTTTTTCATACAATTTAATAGCAGAAATATGCAGTGGGTTTACTACCAGATAAACCGATTTCAGTTTAAGATTGATGAAGGCATAATTCAAAATTAAACAGGAGGCATCAAAAGCAATTCCCTTGCCCCAGTAGCTGGAGTCTCCAATAAAAATATGGTATTCTGCTTTATCAGAATCGATATTTGTAAGTTGAATATTCCCAATATATTGATCAGTATGCTTACAAACGATAGCAAACCTGGCTTCATCAACATTCTTTAAAATTTTTTCTAACCAACTACATTCCATTTCGGGGGTGATTTCCCTATCCGGCCTGCTACCAGTGAACCGCCAAATCTCCGGATCGTTTCTCCATTTAAACGATATCAACCCATCATCCGGGGTCAATAGTCTTAAAGTACAGGTTTTGCCTTTTAATATCATTGGCTATTTAATACCGAATTAACTATTTCCGCCACTTTCTTACAGTCTTCTGAATTCATCCTTTCATCAAGGGGCAGCAACAAAAGATTTCCGGCAAGTTTCTTTTCAAATTCATACCCCGCAGCCGATCTGTCAAGGCACTCCTTCCATAACACCGGTATATAAATTCCCAGACGCCAGAAATCATTAAAATTGATTTCCTTGTCTGCTAAAAGCGGATATCCAAAAGGAGCCTGGTCTTTAAGCTCCATTTTAATTAAGTTAAAAGAAGATAACTGCAGGTCATAAACTGCAAACTTTTTGCGTCGGTCTTCACTGTTTTTGTGGGTGTCGAAAAACGGGATTAAAAACCTACTGATGGTAGACATTTTAGAGAAATTGCAGTGCAGTTTAAACTCGTTTTTGTGAAAAAATTTATAGCCAGACGAGACAAATCCTATTGCTCTGAGAATTAAATGTTTTAAAATAAGGTGTCTGTTTCTGTCCAACCTGTTATATATAATTCGTATTTCGTCAAAATATCTCATAGGTGCATATAGATAAGAACCATCTGGTGTACCAATAAATTTCCTGGTGGATGTAAACGACCAGGAACCACCGGAAGGAGTTTGTGAGAGTGCTTGTGATGCATCAATTATAAGCCTCTCCTGATAACGATTACTCAGTGTGTCGCAATAATTCTGCTGAAGACCAAAGTAATTAACATAAATCAGCATGTCGTTTTCTGTTAATTCGGGTAAATCAATTATTTGAAAACTCTTGTCAATTGCATAAAATACAAGGTCCACATTTTCCTTTCTGAGCACATCAACTACAACATCACAGATATAATAAGGCAGGTAAACCCGTTGTGGTTGCAGTGCTTTTATAATGATCTGAACAGAACTCCTTCCTGCATTTAAGAAAAAAACTCCGCGTGGTAAAGGCGAGTAGTTCCACTGAAAATGTAGCGACAAGTACCCACCGAAACTCATGAGGCTAAAATGGAAATGGGATTTTCAGTTTGAAACACAGATAGTCTGTACTTCATACAATTTGAAATTCAGTGAACTTTTTAGCAATATCCTCTTTACTATTAAACATTAACACATCAATTATAGACAGGCATGAAATATGCTTGGGTTGAAACTGTTGGTATTCTGAGAGAATCGATTTAACAAATTGAAGTGTGATTCCTCTTTGTTTAAAATCTTCCTTATCATACAATTCTGCACCTCCGACGGAATTAATATATTTGTCAAACCCCATATCCTTTGTTATCTTAACTATCCGATCTACCCTTCCCAATTCAATACTTTCAGGTGAGAATGTAGAGGATCTCACAAAATTCAGTGGAAGCTCCACGTAGTCATATACCAGCTTAATGGAGTTTATGGCGATTTCCGAGATACTTTCATGGTTGTGTTCAAGTGCACTTTTAACCATAGAATAAACACCAGTAAAAAACGGAGCCTTTAAATATGATAATTCTAGAGTCTTTAGGAATTTATTTTTCCACCTCAGATACCCTCTTTTATCCACTAGAGTATCCTTTATTAGTTGATTGGAGCTCTGCTGCTTTAATGGAATAGTAAATGTGAAGTAGTCATTATTTACAAGAATTCTATTCCTGTTTATCCAACCCTGTTTTATATAAGTAACATCATCATAAAACACAATAATATTGCTCGACGATATTAAATGAAAATAACCTATATAGGGAAATATATATGGCTGCATAATAGAAACCATTCCTTGATCCTTTAAATCGGCTTCAATCATTGAGGCGTAGACACTCCTGTACAATTTCATTCAGGTGTTCATCTTCCAAAGTATGGTACAATGGCAAGCACAATATTCTAGAACAAATATCGTTACTAACGGGGGTATGCTGAGCTTCTATGTAATTCAAATTGCTCAGTGATGGGTAAAAATATCTTCTTGGGAAAATGTCTTTTTTATTCAGGGCATCAATGGTCTGCATCAATTCTTTCTCTCCGGGGAAAATAAGAGGGAAATAAGAGTAGTTGGTTTCACAATCGGGATTGATAAAAGTCGTTTTCAATCCACTGTTTTCGAATGCCTTTTTATAAAATAGTACCTGATTTTTTCTTTTTGCTAAAATTTCTTCCATGTAGTTTAGATGGATTAAACCCATAGCGGCGTGTACCTCCGAATTTTTGCCATTGGTGCCGACCCCATTAAAATTATTTGGTCCGTCGTGGCCGAAATTTCTCAGAAGCCTGATTTTTTCAAAATGCTTTTTACTATTTGTTATCAGGGCTCCCCCTTCAATTGTATGAAACAGTTTTGTAGCATGGTAGCTTGTTGTGGTAATATCCCCGTATTCGAAAATACTTTTTCTATTATATTTTACTCCAAAACAATGTGCCCCATCATAAATGACTTTCAGGTTATGTTTTGTGGCAATATTTTGAATTTTATCAATTTCACAGGCATTTCCAAACACATGGGTAGCCAGGATCCCTGTGGTTTTCTCCGTTATCAGGCCCTCGATCTGGGTTGCATCAATATTTAAGGAATCAGAATTTATATCCGCAAAAACCGGCGTGCAATTTTCCCACACAATGCTGCTGGTGGTTGCCACATAACTAAAAGGGGTGGTAATTATCTCCCCTTTTAATTCCAGACATTTTATTGCAATGTGTATGGCAATAGTCCCATTTGAAACAAATACCAGATTTTCAATACCTAAATATTTTGCGAGTTTTTTTTCAAGTTCAACCACGAATGGCCCATCATTGGTTAAGATGCCGTTTTCGTAAATTGTTTTGATGCAATTTATATAATCCTCGACAGGTGGAAAAAAAGGTTTTGTTATTGGTATCATTTCAATTAATTGTGGCGGACAAATACATTATTCATGTCAATTGAACACAAAGTAACTGTCTAAATTTTAAGCGACTCTATTTAGCATTAGTTTAATCATAGCCTGGATTGTGTCATTTTTGTTTTCAATTTTTTTTGATAATCTACTGTAGCTTTCAAACCAAGAAAATGTTCTTTCTAATATCCATCGTATCGGCAATATCTCAAATTTACTGGAGTCTTTTTGAGAATCACTTCCATATCCCAGTCGTATTTATCATTAACCAAAGTAGCTAATTCCCCTCGAAAGCCACCGTCGGCAATAATTTTAATTAGTCTGGGGTATTTGAATTGCAAATCCCCTATCACACCCAATACTGCTTTGCTGTCATGTTCATTACTGCATGAACTTTTACCGACATCACCAACCCCATATTATCCACAACCAGGTGTTGTTTATTTCCTTTGACTTTCTTGCCACCATCTATCCCCCTTGATTCTCCACCACTACTGGTAGTTTTGAACGATTGGCTGTATATTATGCCAAGGCTTGGGGAACCTTTTTTTCCGGCATTTACCCAAGTCTCCTGATGAATCATGTCAAGAAGAAAATCGATTATACCCGTATTTTTAAAGCTCGTAAAATAATAGTAAACTAATTTCCAACCAGGAATATCATTGGGCAACATGCACAATTGACAACCAGTTTTAAGTAGATAAAATAAGCCATTGAATATCGAGCGAAGTGAGTATTTTCTTTTCGGGTGTCGTCTAAAATGAGTACCATTGAATTCCCTTGATTATCTGTAAGGTCTGAAGAATATTTCACGTTTCTTACTGTATTGGACTACAGATAAATACGCATTTTACTGTTACAAAAAACTGATAATCAATGGTTTATTTCGGTGATTAATTCCTAGAAGCCGATACAGAAACCATTATATTGGAAAAAGGAGTGTCAATCATTTTATTTTGGGTAGTGACTTTATTAATTTATTATAAACTTTTTCAATCTGGTTCCCTATAACCTCATTATTGTACTTCCTTAATACGCTTTCCCTTGCCCGCCGACCCAGTTGTAGTCTTAAATCGCTGTTTTTTAAAAGCTTAATAATAGCTTTGGCGATACCCTCTGCAGAACTTGGATCCACCAAGATGCCTGCTTTTGGTGACCTCAACATATCGACCATTCCTCCTTTATTACTAGCAACAACAGCCCGACCTGCACTCATAGCTTCTAGACAAACATTCGGGAAATTTTCCCAAACACTAGGGAATACACAAATGGCGGTATCTGCAAGGTAAAGAGGGATTTCATCGTGACTTACATGATTGACAAACCGGATATTTGAGTGATAAGGTTTAAGCTGATCTAAAATAAACTCTTTCATAGTCATCTGTTTTATCGAATAGGATTGATCCATTCCGACAAAACGAAATATGGCATCCGGACATTCTTTCAACACCTTCGGAATAACCTTTACAAAAATTGCGACACCTTTTCTTACCTCCAATCTTCCGAAAAAACCAATCATAGGAGCAGAATTTTTAATGGGGGTTTTTAAATAACTTTGGCTAAGAAAAAACGGATTGGGTATATGTTTAATTCTTTCCTTGGGGATATTCCATTTTTTAGACACTATTTCACCCATTGAAACGGAAGGAGTTAAAACCAGATTGGCCATACGGGTAATATGATACTCTACATCCTGTTCTTTTATGTACTGCCACCAATAAGGTTGAGGTGTTTTTAGCCTTCGGTAAGCCCCTAAAACAAATCTATACCGCTTTAGAACACTTGGGATTGAGGGATTAAGGCCACTAATTTCTTTAATCCAAAAATCAGGGGTATGTAATTTCACCACCAATGGGATTTCAGGATAACACCGTTTTATTTGAATCCCATCGGCCATATATTCAGGTGATTCAATTATATCAAAACTCATTTCCGCGTGCCTTTTGGAGAAGACTGGAAGAATTTCATCCTTAAATAAGTGCTTGTCAATAGATTTAACCCTATTTATTGTAATACCATCAAGTTGAGAAATTGAATACGTTTTTTCGAAACTCGCAGCAAATACCTCAACTACGTGACCCCGTTCAGTCAACAATGAACTTAATTGCGACATGTACGTGCCAATGCCCCCGATTCCTGTGTCTGGTGGATACTCGAATGTTATTAAAGCTATTTTCAATAAAATATAATTAATATGGAATTACCATGATCAAAAAGGAAATAATGCATTCCTAAATCACTTATTTATTGATGAAATTCGTTACCATTTTTGACAAATTGTCCCTAAAAGGAATATGGGTCTCAAAGTTTTTGAGTTTATCAGTAAACTTGATTTTCCTGTTCGAATTGAAAGCAAATTTTTTTATCATTTTTCCACTTCCATCCCAACTTATTTCATTGAAAAATGGAAGCATGTCATTGATGCGCTCCTTCTCACCATGTTTGATTCCCTCATTTACAAAAATCACTGGAATACCCATTGCGATACATGGTAAGGCACAATGAATTCTTGAAGTAACGACCAAGTGTGCGTTAGAATACTCTTTAAGTAATGCTTTAGTCTTTTCGACCCACTCTTCTGGTGTCAATATATCATTAAGATAATGTGATTTATACACCACCTTGTTCCTCATTTTTTTGCTAAGAATACTAAAACTAAAAAAATGCTTTCGCAACAATTTTTTTATAGTTTGCCGATTCATTTTTTTTATAAAATCGAATACTCCTCCTGCAAACAACTCTTTCAAAACTGGATATCCAGTAAAAACATCAACAATATAAATCTTTTTGTCCACATCTTTTATTAAATCTGAAATACTTGGTTTGTTTAAAGTTAACGTTAAACAAGATGAGTAATATGCAGTAATTCCTTTCAATTGCAACATATTAAGTGTGTGAAAATCTCGGCAGCCAATTGGTTCATGTTGTTTCAAATATTCCACTCCTTCATCGTTTAGCATGGATTCGGCTGCTCGAGGTGTGATATGAAAAGATACAAAAAGTGGTTGAATGTTTCTTGAAGGCGGCCAGTTGCTGAACTCATGGGTAAACCAACCATTCATTATTAATTTAATCGGTCCTCCCTTATAATCATTTAAATGTTCTCGATTTATAAAGTCATCAGTTTGTGGCAAAAACTGCTGTGCTGCAACACTTTGAATATAATCGCCTATATTCATTTCTCCTCTAAAATCGTAATTATAACTGAGTAGACCGTAGTTAATCATCCTTTTTTGGTTTTTTCAAAAATAAAAATGCTGTTGTTCGTCTCGGTAATGTTTTCGGAAATTAATTGCCAATTAAGGTTTGAAAACAAGCCTAAAATCTCATCCCTCTTTACATGATTCACCCAAGCCAATTTTTTTCTTTCTTCAACATTATCGAAAAACTCCAGAGTACAATATGAGAGTATACACAAATTACAATGACTGTCAAGTTGATTGATAAACCATTTATAATTAACTATATATTCCAAACAACCGCTAACAAAGGCCACGTCAAATTTTTTATCTGGAAATTCAGCCATGTTTAAATCAAAAACTTCTGACCCCGCCCCTCTGTAAATATAATCTACCCCTGTATAGGTGCAGCCTTTGGGTAATAATTCTTTTAACCACATAGGCCCACATCCAAAATCCACTACAGAAGAATTGTGCGGTATATATTTTGCCATAAGGGCAATTCTTTTAATCCAAACGTCATTAAAATACTCTATATCTTTCCAGTAAGCTCCATTCGTTTCAGCAACCGGTTTAATATTTTTAGAGGTTCCAAATAAGGCCTTTATTAATAACCCCAAAATCATACGTAATTGTTTCATACTTCGTGTTTTCCTTTGAAATTTCAAATTCTATAATATCTGAAATAAACTCACTAAATTCATGATGGGTATATAAAGAGAACTCTAGCTTGTATACTCCTGGTGTCAATATTCCAACCGGAACCTGTGCCTTAACATTAACCAGATTATTTTTATTGGCGGTCTCATATTCAAATACATCAATCAAAACCCTTCTTTCATATTTATCCGTTATAGCAACACCTATCATAAATAATGAGGATATCTGATTTGAAATTTCAAAATTTATACTGATTGAGTCATTTATTTCAAACGAGCTGGTGATGATATTTTCCAGATTTGTTAAATATATTTTATTGAAGCAAAGCTTTTGATTTTCGCTTATCACCCTGTCATAATAGCTTTGGCCTTTAGAGTTTGCTGTTTCAACATACTTATCAATAACATCATTGGTTTTTCCAATTAATTTCACCGTACCATCAACAAGCAACATGGCACTCTTGCATAAATTATTTATGGCCGTGATATTATGGCTAACGAAGAGCACTGTTCTTCCACCATGAAGACTAACCTCTTTCATCTTACCTAAACACTTCTTTTGGAATTCTGCATCCCCCACTGCCAGTACCTCATCAACAATAAGAATATCAGGTTCTAAGTGGGCTGCCACTGCGAAAGCCAACCGAACGTACATCCCACTACTGTACCGTTTAACTGGAGTATCCAAGTACCTATCTACACCTGCGAACGCAATTATTTCATCAAGTTTTTTTGCGATTTCTCGCTTATTTAAGCCCATGATGGCTCCGTTCAGGTAAATATTATCCCTTCCACTCAATTCGCCATGAAAACCAGTACCCACTTCCAGCAAACTAGCTACTCGCCCTTTTATTTTCACACTGCCCGAGGTTGGACTTGTGGTTCGACTAAGTAACTTCAGTAATGTGCTTTTCCCAGCTCCGTTTCTACCAATAATCCCAACAACATCTCCATGATTAACCTCGAAATTAATATCTTGTAATGCCCACACATAATCGGATTCGCTTTTGGTGTTCCGGTCGTTTGTTTCACCTATTTTTAAAAAGGGATCTTCTTTTCCAAGCAAACCGTATCTAAAACGTTTAAAATCATCTTTAAGTGATCCTGTACCAACTTCACCCAATCTATATTGTTTTGACAGATTTTCTACCTTAATTACTACACTCATAACTCAAATGCCCACTTTATTCGTTTTCTAACTATAACCACTCTCATCCCACTAAACGGTATCCATGAAATTTTTTTCAGCCTTATTAAACAAGAGCAACCCGAAAAAAATCAATACTATCATCCAGCTGAAACTATATGTTAATGACCAAATAGAAAATTCACCCACACCAAATATTGCATGCTTAAAACACTCAACAGGTGCCACCAAGGGATTAAGCTCCAGAAAAAACTTCAACTCTTCTGAAACACTGGAGTATGAGTAGATTATAGGAGTGGTATACATCAGTAGTTGTACTCCAAATCCAACCAATTGATTTAAGTCACGATATTTGGTAGTTATGGCTGATACAATTATCCCCATTCCAAAACCAATACCAGCTAATAAAATTAAGGACAATGGCAAATAAAACAACGCAAACCCTACATCAGGGCGATATCCATTAAAAAAAATCATATAAAAATAGATAACCACAAACAGAGAGAACTGGATACCAAACTTTATTAGCGTTGATATTATGCTTGCTAAAGGCATTATTAATCGTGGAAAATACACCTTCCCAAAAATACCGGCGTTATTGGTGAATGCCCCTGATGAGCTGGAAAAACAGCCATTGAAAAAATTCCACAATGCTATTCCAGCATTATAAAACAAAAACATAGGAATACCATCCGTCGGTAATTTAGCAATTTTACCAAAAATGAGCAAATAGGTAACCGTCGAAAATATCGGAGAAATAAAGTGCCAGAGTGGACCCAAAATGGTTTGTTTATAAACCCCCACATATTCTCGTCTGACCCATAACCAAAGTAAATCCCTGTATTGCCACAATTCTCGAAGGCTAATATCTAAAAATTTAGCCTTTGGTTTTATTACAATATCCCAATCCGTATTTTCGGTTGTATTCATGGTTGATTTTAGTATTGAATAATTGTTAATCCCTATAAAATAGATTTCAACAATTTATGCGTAAAAAAGATTGTAACTTATCCTCATATGAGCTGAAAGTATATTTTTCAGTGAATGCTTTTCTGGCGTTTATCTCATAGGAATCCTTATTATCAGAAATAGAACCTAATGTCTCATTTAATTGGCTTAATGCCTCCAAACAAACACCAGCACCAACATTGGCAACTGCCAGCTGGAATGATGGATAATTATTAGTTACTACAGGCAAACCACACTTGTAATAAAAAGCAATTTTTCCCGACGAAAAACCAGCCGTTGTCATATTCAAATTAAGGGGTTGATACCAAGCTATGCCTACATCGGCCGATGCTACTAACTTTTCTATTTCGTCAGGTTTTCCGTAGAAAGTTTCTCCAAGCAAAACATTGGTAATATTCTCTTCTTGCAATCGGGATTTCAGTTGGCCTTGATAGTTAGATGACCCATACCCCTGTAGAATTAATACCCAGTTCTTTAGTTCTTTAAACTGAAGTGCCATTGAAATGACATCATTCTCGGCTGAAATTGAACCGATATAAATGGCAATTTGTTGAAATGAGTCGAGTTGATATTTATCGCGCAAATAGTTTCCCTTGCGCTCAATAGCTTTTCCCGAATAACAAACAGGAATATGAAAGGCTGGAACTTCTTCTGCCAGCGAAAAACCTTCTCGGTAAAGTCTCTCCCGTTCGTCAGACTGAATAATTAAACCCTTAATCTCTCGGTAATTATCAATCCGCATTTCATATGGTAAATTATTATCCTGCGGCAAATGAAGCTCCAAGCAATAGTAAAACGGTACCGTTTCTGGGTGATATAATTTTGCCCACTTGAGTCCTTTGGGTTCTATAGCTATAATAAAGGCATATCTCCCGAATGAGTTTACCCATCGTTTAAACGGATTAAAAAGCAAATGCATAAACACCCTGAAGGAAAAAGACAAAGACATCGATTGATAAAGCCCAGGAAGTGGCTGATTTTTGAGAAAAATCTGTTTGATTTTTTTCACTATCAACGAAAAACTGGGAGCCGGATCCAGAATTCTTTTCCGGCAAATTCGATTGGAATACCTAAGTTCTATATTATTTATTGGGCAAACGGAATACAAGTCTAGCTTGAAATTTGCTGCTAAAAACTCGATGATATTCAACATCGACGGACTATAAGAAAGTACTCTGCCTTCCATGAAAATAGCCACTCTTTTTGCAGAAAGAGGTTTATCGGAAATACTACTCACCCGTTGTATTCTTATCGAACTCCAACATTTTCTCAATTACCTTATCTACCGATTCCATGGAAATACCCGTACCGCCGGGGAGGTAAAACCCTTGTCTAGCCATCTTTTCGGCAACCGGATATTGTTCGTTTTCGAACAATCCCAATTTTCTAAAGACCGGTTGTTCGTGCATGCACCAAAAAAAAGGGCGTGTGGCTATGCCATTTTCAGCTAAAAAAGAAACCGACCTTTCTTTCAGTAGCTCCGTTCTGGCCACTAAGCCAAATACCCAGTAATTATTCGTTGCAAATTCTACCTGTTTCAGTGGAACCTGAAAATTTTGTAGGTTCTCCAGTCCTTTGGCATACCTGTTTCCAACAGCAAGCTGGTGTGCTTTATGCTCGGTAATTTGTTCTAATTGAGCCAAACCAACAGCTGCCTGAAGATTACTCATTCGATAATTCCAACCCATTTCCTGATGAACAAAACGAGGGAGTTCCGGTTGAAAACAAAGGTTACGAAAGCTCCTGCAACGTTCGACCAACTGCTTATCGCTGCAAACAATCATTCCTCCTTCACCGGTTGTAATTAACTTATTGGGATAAAAACTAAAAGTGCTTATTAAACCAAACGAGCCACATTTATTGCCTTTATAGGTTTGACCAAGCATTTGCGAAGCATCCTCGATAAGTATTAGCTGATGTCTTTCACAAAGGTCAAGCAGTGGATCCAAATCTACCGGTAAGCCGTATAAGTGAATAGCTATAATGGCTTTGGTTTTAGCAGTTATCTTAGCTTCAACCAAGGCAACATCTATATTGAAGGTATCCAAATTACTGTCGACCAAGATTGGCTTAGCACCCGATCGGATAATTGACAAAACGGGAGAGATGATGGTAAAGGTGGGTACAATAACCTCATCTCCGCGTTTCAATCCAAGAGCCGCTATAGCTACATCTAGCGCAGCTGAACCATTGGCCACGGCAATGCCGTAGGTCCTATCTACCGTTGCGGCAAACTTATCCTCTAACTGACTAACAAACGAACCTTCGCTCGAAATCCAACCCAATTCGATGCACTCTGTAAGGTACTTGATTTCGTTGCCTCCAAAATGGGGTGTATTTGCTGGTATGGACTTATTCATCTAGTTTCCTAAGGACATAGCAAACCGACCAAGTTGTAGAATCTGGTTGCTTTTTACTTGTTAATTCTTCAATTTTCAACACTTCAAAACCACAAAAATTGGCCAATTGCCCTATTTCCAAATTGTTAAAATGGCGTAGCGTATGTTCTTCAGTCCAAGAACATATTGCTTTGGTAATTTTATCTTTTACTATGAACTGATAATGAATTTGTACCCTTTCCGAACATTCTAGGTGTTTGGATTTACCCTTTCTGGTGATGTTAAAAAGGTCGTTGTCAATTGTTTTCACCCGGTTTTCTATTCCCAGATTTTGAACCGCAGGTGTATGCCAAACATCAAAAACAAAAAGACCGCCAATCTTTAGATGTTGATAAATATTTAGAAAACTTTGCTGCAATTCTTCCCCGTTTTCGAGATAGCTGATTACATGAAACAATGAAACAACCGCATCAAATTTTATGTTGCCAGAAAAATTGGCTATTTTACCCTGTTGAGTTGTAAAATTTTTAAATCTCTTGACACTAGCCTCGGATATCATCGATTCACTGCTATCAATGCCCACAACGCGATATCCTGCTGAACAAAAATATTTTGCGTGATTACCCGTTCCACAACCAACCTCCAGGATAGATTTTATTTCGGCAGAATAGGTATTGAAGTATTCAATAACACTATTCACCTCCTGTTGATAAGGTTTATCTCGATAAATTAAATCGTAAAATTGACTATATTGAGCTTGGAAAACCGTCAACCTATTCTTTTATCACGATGTTAACCTGTGTAGGTTCGAACCGAATCAAATCTTCCTCACCGGTATAAGGACCTTGCTTCACTTCAATAAGTTCGGCTTGGTCTAATATCTCGAATCCGTGACCGCCAGCCGCCAACAAAATCACATCTCCACCGCTAAGAACACGACTCTCCAGGTATTGTGCATTGTCATCGAATAAATCGACCCTAACTTTACCAGATCGAACTATCAATACATTTTGGGAATCCGCTATTTTTCGCTCAACCGCCCTTCGAATTCGTGGCGAAATAACGTAACCTGTCGGACGATTCATATAACCCAGCTGTTGCGATGAATCATTGTTGGTGAAAAATTGAATTCCAGTTTTTTTATAGCTTGATCGAACCAAAATGGCGATTACTTGGTTATTAACTTCTATTTTCTCAACATCCATCGTTAAAACAATTGATTCACCGACCATTTTATCTCCGGTCGCACACATCCAGGATGTACTCCTTGGTAACCTGTTCCCCGCGGTTCTTCGCACAAATTAACCGAAATAATTTCATCCGCCTTCAACAAAAATTCCAGATAACTTTTAGAAACTGCGATTGTAACTTGATAACACAAGTCATTAAGCGTATGCTCAGGAATCTTAAACTGAACCTTATACTTTCCAGCAGAAATTGTTTGTGACGGTGTATAAAATGAAAACACAGTAACCTGTTCTCGGTCAATCACAAACATTTCAAATGCAATTCCGTCTATTGCTTCCTGAAAATCAAATTCAGCCTCGATGATTAGTTCTTTAGAAATAAGGAATTTCCCATACTCAGAATCATCAAACTGAAGTGATTTAACATGCTCCAACTGGACTTCCCCACCAATTGAGCTAATATTCCCAGCCCAGTTAAACTGCCTATTTTCATTGATATTGTTTAGATACTGATCCACTATATTTTTTGGTACACCGAAATTCAATAATTTGCCCTGTTCCAACAAAATTGCCCGGTTACATAAATTTAGAATGGCCTTCATATTATGGCTAACAAAAAGAACAGTTCTTCCATTTTCATATGAAACTTCTGACATTTTACCCAAACATTTTTTTTGAAATTCTGCATCTCCAACGGCAAGTACTTCATCAACAATAAGGATGTCTGAATTTAAATGGGCAGCAACCGAAAAAGCCAATCTAACCTCCATACCACTACTATACCGCTTGATTGGGGTGTCAACAAAACGATCTATCCCAGCAAAATCAATAATTTCATCAAGTCTTCTCGTGATTTCAGTTTTTCGCATGCCCATTATGGCACCATTTAAATACACATTTTCCCTCGCAGTTAAGTCAGGATGAAATCCTGTGCCGACCTCTAATAAACTTGCTACCCTTCCCTTTATGCCAATAGACCCCAATGTCGGTGCCGTAGTTCTACTCAATATTTTTAAAAGTGTCGATTTCCCCGCGCCATTTCTGCCAATAACACCTAATACTTCACCTTGATTTAATTCAAAGTTGATATCATCCAACACCCAAACATAATCACTCTTGCCGACTACCTCTCTATTATTCTCCTCACCGATTTTTAGATATGGGTTTTCCATACCTCTGAAATTATGCCACCATTTATTCAAATCATGAATAAGGGTGCCTGTTCCAACTTCACCCAATCGGTATTGTTTAGAAAGATTTTCAACTCGAATACAGATAGCCATTACCGTCTTCTATATGAAACCTAAAGATTGCCTTGCGCTGAATGATACATCCTCTCTATAATATCAACCACCTTCAATCCCTCCAAGGCATTGGTAGTGATTGGAGCACGCCCTTTTAATACATCCACCACATTCTCGAAAATAAAATGGTGGTTAGCAGCCGAACCTTTGTAAGCTCCATAATCGTTGGGCGGAGCCGAGGGTGGTAACTCAGGCATGGTGTAGTTTTCAATATGACAATACTCTACTTCGTTCATGTATTGACCACCAACCTTAACACTGCCTTTTTCACCAATTATAGTCAAGCTGCTTTCTAAGTTTTGGTCCCAGCAAGAGGTCGAAAAATTGAAGCAACCATTTCCACCGTTTACAAAATCAAAGAAAATATTTCCGCTGTCTTCAAATTCAGTAAGGTCTTCATGGTTGTGACTCGTCATCCGCGACTGAATATTGCTAATATCGCCAAACAGCCAATACATAATATCGATAAAGTGCGAAAACTGGGTAAACAATGTTCCGCCATCCAGTGCCTTTACCCCATGCCAATTACCAGGTTTGTAATATCGGTTATCACGATTCCAATAACAATTTATTTGCACTTGAAATATTTTACCAAGGACTCCTTCGGTCATTAGTTGTTTAAGCCATACTGACGGCGGTGAATACCTGTTTTGCATCACGCAAAACACCTGCTTATGGCGATTAAGTGCCTCAAAAATAATTCGTTCGCAACCAGCTTTGGTAAGTGCCATGGGTTTTTCAATAACCACATTTTTTCCAGCCTGCAAGGCTTTTATCGCCATTTCCTCATGAAAACCATTCGGTGTAGCAATGCAAATAACATCTCCAACTTTATCCGATTGTAACAACTCATCAAGGTTTTCAAAACAAGTTACCTTGTCAACTTTAGACGCATCCACATCACAAACCGAAACCAACTCCGCTTCCGGATGGTTCTCAATCATAGCCATGTGCCGTTTGCCTATGTGTCCCGCACCAACAACCGAAAATGTAATTTTACCCGAATTCATATCTTATTTTTTGTCATTCTGAGGAACGAAGAATCTCAACTTTTTGAACTTTCAACTTTCTAACTTTGAAACCTTCGGAAGGCTTTTGTTTCGGAGTAAACCCTTCCTAAGGTTATCCCCAACTCGAAACCCGCAAACCCGAAACTTTTCAACTTTCCAACTTTGAACTTACAGTCTCCCGTCCACCAACTCCCTCTTCAACGCCGACTTCGCGTCAAAAAGCACCGTATGCTGCCTATCCATTTGCGCAAAACCCAAACTTAAAAACTTGTCGTGAGCAACTACCAAAACAACAGCTTTATAATCGGTAATGTTTATTTGTGGAGTTAGGTTAATGCCATATTCATGATGAACCTGTTCGTTTGATGCCCATGGATCATAAACGTCAACGGCAAGTCCAAATCCAGCCAATTCCCTTACCACGTCAATGGCTTTCGAGTTTCTAATGTCCGGACAGTTTTCTTTAAAAGTAATGCCTAAAACCAAGGCCCTAGATTCTTTAATGGGTAGACCTTTACCAATCATTAATTTAATAACCTTATTGGCCACGAACATTCCCATCTGGTCATTTACCCTTCTTCCACTAAGAATTACCTGCGGGTGATAACCCAAGGATTCCGCTTTGTGAGCCAAATAATAAGGGTCTACGCCAATGCAATGCCCGCCAACCAAACCGGGCTTATAACTCAAAAAGTTCCATTTTGTAGCAGCTGCATCAATAACATCAGTGGTATCGATGCCAATTTTATCAAAAATAAGCGCTAATTCGTTTACAAAACTTATGTTCACGTCTCGTTGCGCGTTTTCAATAGCCTTACTTGCTTCTGCAACTTTTAACGAAGGCGCCAAGTGGGTACCGGCTTCAATTATTGTTTTATAAAGTGCATCAACTTCTTTTGCCGCTTGCGGTGTAGAGCCCGAGGTAACCTTTTTAATTTTAGTAAGTGGTCTTAATTTATCGCCTGGGTTAATTCGTTCAGGCGAATAGCCCACAAAAAAATCAGTATTATAAATTAAACCCGAGTATTTCTCAAGAATCGGCACACAAACTTCTTCAGTGCAACCGGGGTAAACGGTGCTTTCGTAAATCACCATATCACCTTTTTTTAGAATATCGGCCAGACTTTTAGAAGCCTTGCGCAGTGGACTTAGATCAGGTGCTTTAAACTCATCAATAGGGGTAGGAACGGTTACAATATATATGTTGTACTCCTTGATATCTTGAATATCGCAGGAAAAACGAATCCCTTTCGAAGAATTGTCAGATTGCAAAAGCCCCTTAATTAGGCTAACGTCGGCTTCCAAAGTCGCATCTTCACCCCGACTCAATTCAGCCACACGGCTCTGATTAATATCAAAGCCACAAACCGGAAAATGCTTCGCAAATTCCAAAGCCAACGGCAATCCAACATACCCCTGACCAATAACCGCTATCTTTTTATTCTCTAACATATCATTTTTTGTCATTCTGAGCGTAGCGAAGAATCTATTTTGCCATGCTAAGCCCAGCAAAGAACCTAACAAACCTTTGGAAGGCTCTTTGATTCAGTATTCAACCTTCCGAAGGGGGGGCCTCAACTTGAAATTTGAAACCTGAAACTCGAAACCTACAACCCGAAACTCAAAACCCAAAACTCGAAACCCGGAACCCGAAACTCGAAACTTATTAGTTTTTCAACTTTTTAACGTTTAACGGCGTCAACCTCAACCTAACCCCTAACCCCTTCAGAAGCAAGATTATCTCCTTTCCTCCAACCTCAATAACATCAGCCGCATTTCCAGCAAATGCCCCATCACTCACAGTAACCTTATCTCCTGCTTGAAACTGTTCCAACTCTACCTGATAATTTGCCCCTGCCTCTTTTAAAACAAAACGCATGCGCTCAATTTCCTCATTCGTAACTACCGCTGGTTTTGAAAGCCAGTAAACAAAATTCAATACTCCCGGATCTTGCAAAACCGCAAACCGTTCTTGTTCAGAAACGCGCACAAAAATATAAGAAGAAATGACAGGTACCTTAACCGTTTTATAACGGTCGCTCCATTTCCGTTTTTGCTCAATAAGAGGCAAGTAATATTCAATACCGTTTCTGGAGAATCGCTCGGCAACCTTTTTTTCGTTCCGCGGCTTCGTATAAATGGCCATCCAACCATCGGTTAACCCTGCCACAACAATACATTTTTACGGGTACCAACAGAAGCCTCCAAAGCTTCATGGGTTTCAAAAATCGAATAACAAATTTCTTTTTTAATGAGCTGTCCGGCTTTTTGTACAATTCGCTCCAAAAACTCTGTGTGCAACTGGCCAATAAACAACAATTCCACGCGCTCACAAAATTTCCCTTCAGCCAGTTCACCGGCTAAGTAGACCTTTTCCAATCCGCCCAAACCCTCGACCACTTGATCAACCAATCGATCCAGACCCAAATATTTTTTTACAATGTTATTGATATCCTCATATAGCGGGTGTTCCGTAGCAACCTGAAACACCTTTTTCTGCCCGTCGACATGCGATACCAACATACCTGCCTCTTCCAGCCTATTAAGCTCCAACCGAATCCCATTCGAACTCTCGTGAAACTCCTCCTGTAACCCGCGTAAATGAGCAGTCATCCCCGGATTGAGGAAAAATTTCATCAACAACTTAATACGTGTTTTACTGGTAATTAGCGTATCTAACATGCAATCATGCTAAGAAAACCGAAGAAAGTCCATTTTTTTTGCTGCCCCGACCTTTCTGGCCGATTCTTCACTGCGTCCAGAATCCATCCAACTTTAAACTTGAAACCATCAAACTCGAAACCCGAAACTTTAAACTTGAAACTTTGAACCTGAAACCATCAAACTCGCAACTCGAAACTTTAAACTCGAAACTTTCTAACTGGAAAATCACAGCTTCGCCACGTCAGTCACAATAGACCAACTCGAGCAAAAAAATTACTCATCGCGAAAATACCTATAAAATCTACGTGTGCAAATTTTTTACTCGGGAAAAACGCCCCATTTATCAGAATTCCAAACCCAAAAATGCCACCCTCTTGAAATTGAGCAATTTATTGGCCACTCCGCGCAATCATCTCCTCAACAAATCAGCTAATCGTTCTAATCCAACCACCATAGACACCAAAAACTAATCAGTGTAATCATTCTAATCCGTGTAATCATACCGCCGTAGGCGAAATCCAATCCGTGTAACCCCACTGCCGAAGGCACCCTTAACTAATCAGTGTAATCACTCTAATCCGTGTAATCATAAAGCCGAAGGCGAAATCCAACCCGTGTAATCCCTCTGCCGAAGGCACCAAAAACTAATCCGTGTAATCATTTTAATCTGTGTAATCATTCCACCGAAGACACCAAAAACTAATCAGTGTAATCATTCTAATCAGTGTAATCATAACGCCGTAGGCGAAATCCAATCAGTGTAATCATTATATTATTTTCCCCGGGTTCAATATCCCCTTCGGATCAAAAGCCGCCTTAATTCTCCTAAATAGTTCCAAATGAAAAGGTTGAAACATAACATCCATGTATTCCTTCTGCACCAATCCAATCCCATGTTCACCGGAAATAGTACCATTCAACGACTTAACCAAAACAAATATCTCTCGAATCGCCAACTTAATCGTTGAGTTCCAGACCTCCTCTTTTAAATCACCCTTTATTATATTTACATGAAGGTTTCCATCACCAGCATGACCATAACAAACCGATTTAAACCCATATTTTGCGCCAATTTCTTTAACTCCCCTTAATAATTTTGGAAGCTCGTAGCGTGGTACTACCGTATCCTCTTCTTTGTATATAGAATTGGCCTTAACTGCTTCCGCAACCCTTCTCCGCATGCGCCACAGTGTTTGTTTCTGTGCCTCATCTTCTGCATACAAAATCTCTCCCGTTTTATAACTAGCAAGCACCTCAACCACCTGCTCGGCTTCTTGTTGCAATACCTCCAATTGATTCCCATCCAGCTCAATCAACAAATGCGCCTCAATACTTTCATCTGTACTATGTACGTCATACGATGTACCATGTACGTCCCCAAAAGCACACACCCAATCAATTGCATCCTTTTCCATAAACTCCATGGCCGAAGGAACAATTCCAGCGCGAAATACTGCTGAAACCGCTTCACAAGCTTCTTCCGCCGAGTAAAACGGAACCAGCATCAACACATTAAGTTTTGGTAACGGCAGCAACTTAAGCACAGCCTTGGTAATTACCCCCAATGTACCTTCGCTACCTATCATTAAATGGGTTAAACTGTATCCAGTGGAGTTTTTAAGCACATTAGCACCCGTCCAAATTATTTCACCAGTTGGCAGCACGACCTCTAGGTTAAGCACATACTCCCGAGTTACGCCATATTTAACTGCTTTTGGCCCACCAGAATTTTCCGCAAGGTTTCCACCAATAAAACAACTTCCGCGACTGCTAGGGTCAGGAGGATAAAATAAGCCTTTTGCCGCCACGGTATCTTGCAACACCTGAGTAATTACGGCTGGTTCGACGGTCACCTGAAGATTTTTTTCATCGATTTGCAGAATCCGGTTCATGCGCTCCAAGCTAAGCCCCACTCCACCATTTACCGACAAAGCCCCCCCACTTAAACCCGTTCTGGCACCAATAGGAGTAACCGAAATAGAATTTTCATTACAATAAGCCAGCACCTTCGAAATTTCTTCGGTGCTTGATGGTTTCAGTAACACTTGCGGTGGAAAACACATATCCTCAGTCTCATCTTTTCCATATAAATTCAGGGTCACCTTATCGGTCAGGACAAATTCAGATCCAAGTAATTCAGTGAAAAATTGAAGGTGGGTATTGTTAATAGCTGACAACGACATACAAGTATTGATTGGGTTTGTTACTTTTACCGCGGGGTAAAAATACCCTTTTCAAAACTCATGAGAATTTTTGCTTTCATTTTTACAATAACCCTGCTGTCTTCGTGCAATATAAACAGCAACATCATGCTGAAAGAAAGTAAAGATGAGGAGTTTACTCCTCCACCAATTCACGAACAGAAGGAATATGTAATTGCCGTTAACGATCAGATTAGCTTTAAGTTTTACAAAAATAACGGCTTCGAAATGTTAGGTGGCGGTATTAATTTAGAAAGTGGGGCAGGAAGTCGACAAGACGCACTTGCACTTACTTCTGGAGTATTATTTACTGTAGAGCTTGATGGAAAAGTGAAACTTCCCTACCTAGGTAAAACAGAGTTAGTAGGTTTAACCATTCGCCAGGCGGAAGCATTTTTGGAAGATAAATACGATGATATCTTTGTTCAACCGTTTATCCTTTTATCAGTTACCAACCGAAGAGTTATTGTGTCAAGGGGCGATGGTACAAGTGGTGTGGTTACACTTTCTAACAATAATATTTCCGTGCTAGAAGCCTTATCAATGGCAGGAGGTATATCCCAACGCGGTAAGTCAAGAAACATCAAAGTCATCCGCAAAACCTCCACCGGTTCCGAGATATACAAACTGGATTTATCACGTACAGATGGTCTCGAAATGGCCTACATGCCCGTACAAGCCAATGACATTATTTACGTAGAACCCCGCAAACAATACCTCCAAGGCATCCTAACCGAAATTGCACCTTACCTAACGCTTATTTCAACAGCTCTCGCGGTTTACGCTACATCCCAAATCCTAGCTAAATAACCTTGCAATTCGGGTTACTAGCCCGTTTTATTCAAGATTATCCATAGTAACAACAAAACTTGTCCAACCCACCCTTCGGCAAGCGCAGGGTTAAGTTTTAGGGCCCACCTCTTTATGTTAAGACTTTACGGAGCAAAGAGATACTACACAATCGGCACTATTCTGATCGTTCGGACACTGGCTTGCCTGCCATGCGGACACTGAGCTTGCCGAAGTGCGCCAACTTCCCAACCAAAACTCACAACCCGCAACTTTTCAACTTTGAACTTTTCAACTTGAAACTTGAAACTTTCCAACTTTAAACTCGAAACCCGCAACAGCATATCAAAGACATAGCAAAGCCATACCAAAGGCATACTTAGTGTATGGAAGTGGCAGATTTACGCCATTTTGTCACCCATCTTAACTTTGTTCCTAAACAGCAACAGAGCGAAGGTAATTAAGCCATTCAAAATGAGTAACTCATAGCCAAATTGGTAGCCGTTTAACCACTTCACCGAGTTCACATCTACAATATACGTTACTATTGGAGCAATCAGGCAAATCACCGGTATCCACTTGTCGATGGCTTTGCGCTTGGTAAGAATACCAAAGGCAAACAAACCAAGCAGTGGTCCATAAGTGTAACCAGCTAGAGTTAACACAGTATCAATAATCGCCTTGCTATTTAATTGTTTAAACAATAAAATAACCAGCAACAAAACAACAGCAAACCCAACGTGTATAATATGTCTAGCTTTAGTTCTAGTCCGTTCAGCAACCCCCTTTTTATCGTATTCTAAAAAGTCAACGTAAAAGGAGGTGGTTAAGGTGGTTAAAACAGAATCGGCACTGGAGAATGTTGCTGCGGTAAGTCCAAGGATAAAAAGCAATCCAGCCCATGGCCCTAAATTGTTCAAAGCAAGTATTGGAAAAAGATAATCGGTATTAGGTTTACCAATAGCATTTAGTGGCAACTCGAGCGCAATTTGGTCGGCGTATATCCACAACAAGGCGCCAAGCGAAAGGAAAAACACATTTACCACAGCCATAACCACGCTAAACGAGAGAATGTTCTTCTGTGCATCACCCAGGCTGCGGCAACTTAAATTCTTCTGCATCATATTCTGATCAAGCCCGGTCATTACCACGGCTATAAAAGCCCCGCCAATAAACTGCTTCCAGAAATAATTTCGCGGTGCCCAATCCCAAAAGAAAACCTGCGAATATTTACTATCACCTATTTTACCTACTAAATCAACAAAACTCAGCTCCATCCTGCTGGCAATAACCACAACGGAAGCAACCACTGCCAGCAATAATATCGCAGACTGAAAAGTATCGGTCCAAACCAAGGTTTTAATTCCGCCTTTATAGGTATAAGTCAAAATAAGTACAATGATTATACTTACCGAAAGCCAAAACGGTACCCCCATTTGGTCAAAAACAAACAACTGAATAACACTGGCGGCCAAGTATAACCTACCCGCAGCACCCAATGTTCTACTCAATATAAAAAAGAAAGCACCTGTTTTCTGCGCATTTCGACCGTAACGGGTTTCCAAATAAGTATAAATGGAAGTCAAGTTCATCCGATAGTAAAGCGGAAGCAACACCTGCGAGATAATTACGTAACCCACCAAATAACCCAGCACCAATTGCAGATAACCCAACTGCCCGCCACCAACGGCACCCGGCACCGAGATAAAGGTTACCCCACTCAACGAGTCGCCAAGCATGCCAAAAGCTACCGCAATCCACGGTGATGCCTTATTGCCCAAGAAGTAACTGTCCGCATTGGCGTTCCTAGAGGTTAGCCAGGCAATACCCATTAAGAAACCAAAATAGGCCAGTATAATTAACACAATCAGCGTAGCAGACATATCCTCAATTTGCCGCTAAAATACCCAACACCTCCCACCGCTCACTTCTCACCACCAACAAGAAGTCAACACCCCCCCGTTTACAAACGAATGGACGAACAGCTACCAGCCAATAGCTAAAGACCAATAACCAATGGCTAACCGCTAAAAATCAGTGTAATCAATTAATCAGTGTAATCTAACCGAAGGTTATTTCAACTTTTTCCCGTCATTTGCGCAACATGTTAGAAATTCCGTCAAAACTAATTCGTGAAGCTACCGACCAACTTTCCTCATTACCCGGGGTTGGTAAGAAAACTGCGCTGCGCCTAGTCTTGCATCTACTAAAACGCAGCGAAGCAGAAATCAATCAGTTTTCGCAGTCGTTTATTAATCTAAAACAAAATATCAAAAACTGCTGTCGCTGTAATAACCTTAGCGATACCGAAGTGTGTGAAATTTGTTCCAATCCACGACGGAACAACGGGGTTATTTGCGTGGTAGAGAACGTAAAAGATGTACTAGCCATTGAAAGCACCCAACAATATTTTGGCAGTTACCACGTATTAGGCGGGGTAATTTCACCAATGGAAGGCATTGGCCCCAACGATTTAAGCATCGATTTACTCATAAAACGTTGTGAAACCGAACAACCCACCGAAATTATCTTTGCTTTAAACTCAACCATGGAAGGTGATACCACCAACTTCTATCTCAATAGAAAAATTACTCCGCTCAACATTAAGGTGTCCATTTTGGCTCGAGGTCTTTCCTTTGGTGATGAACTAGAATATGCCGATGAGCTTACCCTTGGCAAAAGCATTATTAACCGAACCCCCTTTCTGGGCTAATTTTCCATGACCCTTTCCATCATCATAGTAAACTACAACGTAGAGTTCTTCTTAGAACAATGCCTTAATTCAGTTTATGCGGCCTTAAAAAATATAACCGCCGAGGTATTCGTAGTCGATAACAATTCGGTGGATGGAAGTGTAACACTTGTTGAACAACGGTTTCCGCAGGTAAAACTTATTGCCAATAAAGAGAACCTGGGTTTCTCGAAAGCCAATAACCAGGCTATTAAACTGAGTACCGGCAAATACGTTCTGTTATTAAACCCCGACACACTGGTTCAAGAAGACACCTTTGACAAGGTAGTTTCGTTTATGGATACTCATCCTGATGCCGGCGGGTTGGGCGTAAAAATGATTGACGGCAAAGGCAACTTCTTACCAGAAAGCAAACGCGGACTACCTACACCAATGGTGGCTTTTTACAAAATATTTGGCCTTGCTCGTTTCTTCCCAAATTCCCCAACATTTGGTAAGTACCACTTAAGTTATCTTGACAAAGAGCAAAACCATGAAATAGACGTACTATCTGGTGCTTTTATGCTGCTAAGAAAAGAGGTCTTGAATAAAATTGGTCTGCTCGATGAAACTTTCTTTATGTATGGTGAAGACATCGACCTGTCTTACCGCATAACCCAAGCGGGGTATAAAAACTACTACCTAGCCGAAACGCAGATTATTCATTACAAAGGCGAAAGCACAAAAAAAGGGAGTTTAAACTACGTTTACGTGTTTTACCGGGCCATGGTCATTTTTGCCCGAAAACACTTTTCTCAGAACAATGCTGGTCTTTTTGCCCTTGTTATTAATACAGCCATTTGGTTTCGCGCATCTTTAGCTGTTATTAACCGCTTGGTAAAACTTATTTGGCTTCCACTACTCGATTTGGCTTGCATCACTGGGTCTTTGTTTTTTATCTCGCAGTTTTACGAGCAGTTTTCCAACAAACAACTCAATACCCAAATCATAAGCATTGCCTATCCTGCTTTTGCTTTATTGTTTACTACCCTCCTCTTTTTTCAATCAGGTTTCGACCGACCATTCCGTTTCTTAAAGCTGTTCAAATCAGCGTTATATGGACTTATATTTTCGTTGGTAATCTATTCCCTCTTACCAGAAGAATGGCGCTTTTCCAGAATAATGATTGTTGCCGGAAGTATAATAACGCTTGTTTACTGGCTGGTAAGTCGCTCCCTTATGAAATTCCTGAAAATTGGGATTTACAACAGCCATTCTGATACTTCCAAACGGTTTGTTCTAATTGGAAACGAAGCTGAGCAAGAGCGACTTAAATCGCTCATTATGGCTTCCTACCGGGGTGAATCTCAGTTTTACACCTTAAATCCCGAAAATCTCCCTAAACTGAATGATTTAGTCCGCTTGGAACACATTAACGAAATTATTTTCTCGGGAAAAGATCTAAGCGCGCAGCAAATCATCTCGCAAATGACGCAGGTAGAAAGCAATTGGGTTGATTTTAAAATTGCTCCGCCTGAAAGTGAGTTTATTATCGGCAGCAACTCCATCGATGCGCAAGGCGATTACTATTTACTAGAAATGTCGGGCATTCATAGTGCCGTAAATACCCGCAACAAGCGATTAGCGGATATAGGTCTCAGCATTTGTTTATTACTGGCAACCCCTATTATCATCTGGTTTCAAAAGAATAAACTTAATTTCCTATTCAATTTATTAATGTGCTTGGTTGGTGAATTTACTTGGGTAGGTTTCAACCGCGAATACAGCCAAACCTTAAGAAGCAACAATTTAAAGAAAGGCGTAATTCCCGTTTATCAGTCGGTTCAGAGCGAAACGGCCATTATCAAAACCAATTTAATTTACGCCAAAGATTATCGTTGGTACAAGGACATTGCCCTAACCCTTACCAACTTACACCAATTAGGCAATAAGCCAGTATAAATTCACTTTAAAAACACAGTTGCACGGAAAAATTTATCGGTTAAATTTGCAACTCTTTATTTTTCAGACATGGCACAAATTGAACTTCTGCTTCCCAAAATGGGTGAAAGCGTTGCCGAAGCAACCGTTATTAAATGGTTAGTAAACGAAGGTGACACAATAGAGGCCGATCAGGCAATTATTGAAATTGCTACCGATAAGGTAGATAGCGAAGTTCCTGCTCCAGACGGGGGCGTTATAAGCAAAATGCTTTGCAAAGAAGGCGATGTGGTTCAGGTTGGTCAAGCCATTGCAATTATAGAAACGGGTGCTGGTTCTGCTACTGCACCAAAACCAGTTGCAGCGGTAGAAGTTAATACACCTGCACCCGCTGCGGTTGTTAGCTCGGCTGCTCCAGTTGCCGTTGCCGTTGCAGAAACCGAAAAATCAGATCGTTTTTATTCTCCTTTGGTAAAAAATATTGCCAAAGCTGAAAACATAAGCTCTTCAGAACTGGATGCAATTGCCGGAACTGGTGCCAATGGACGGGTTACCAAAGAAGACGTACTTGCTTATTTAGGAAGTCGTTCAAATGGCAACCAGGCAGTCGCTGTAACAACGGCTCCTGCGCCAAAGGTGGAAGTTAAATCGACCCCAGCTCCTGCTCCAGCCCCTTCTTTAAGTGGTGCCGACGAACTGGTAGAAATGGACAGAATGCGCAAGCTAATTGCAGACCACATGGTAATGTCGGTTAAGGTTTCTCCACACGTTTCTTCGTTTGTAGAGGCCGATGTAACCAACATGGTTATTTGGAGAGAACGCAATAAAGCCCGCTTTGAAAAGGCGTATGGCGAGAAACTTACCTACACGCCCATTTTAATTGAAGCCATTGCCCGCGCAATTCGCGAAATGCCTGCAATTAACTGCCAAGTTGTTGACGACAACAAGATTCTTTATAAAAAGAACATCAATATTGGAATGGCTGCAGCTTTACCTAGTGGCAACCTAATTGTTCCGGTTATTAAAAATGCCGATCAATTGAACCTTGCCGGACTTACCCGCGCAGTGAACGATTTAGCAGGCCGCGCGCGTAAAAACCAACTGAAACCTGATGAGATTCAAGGTGGTACCTACACGGTTTCAAACGTAGGTACTTTTGGTAACGTATTTGGCACACCAATTATCAATCAGCCACAAGCAGCTATTTTGGCCTTGGGCGCAATCAAAAAGAAACCGGCGGTAATTGAAACACCAACCGGCGATGTAATTGGCATTCGTCATTTTATGTTCTTGTCGCACTCTTACGACCACAGAGTTATCGACGGTGCTTTGGGTGGTTCGTTCATTAGAAAGGTTGCCGATTTCCTAGAGAATTTTGATTTGGATAGAGATATTTAAAACCTTTTTCAAAATAGTAGCATTGAAGCATTCATGGTTTAAACCGTGGATGCTTCTTTTTTTGTGGCCATTGCTCCCTAAAAAAATACGGCCGAATTGGTTAACTACAGCCAATATTTAAGTAAGTTGCGCGGTTAAACGCTTGTCTTAATTATGAGATTTCTTTTCATTTTAGTCACCTTATCTGTTTTGGGAATTGGGTCGGTTCAGGCACAAGACACCAAAGGAGCCCGTTATGATAACAGCAAAAAACCGAAACAACTAACTCCTGAGCAAGAAGCGCAAGCTGAGTTTGATAAACTTCCCGCCGAGCAAAAACGCGTTTTACTTGAGGTTCAGGAAGAAATTGAGCGGGAAAAATATTCCGACACAAAAAAAAACAAAGGAGTAAAAAAACCGGAAAAGAAAGATAAAGAAACCCCATTACCCCGCTCTGGCGCTGCAGCGGTAACGGAAGTCGAAGAGCAAAAAAGCAAAAAAGACAAGTCCAAAGGCGCTAAGAAAGTAGCGACTGAAGATGCAAAGTCCACTACTGAAACATCACCTGCCGAAACAAAAGAAACCAAGGCCACCAAAGAGGTAAAACCTGTAGCCAAAGAAAAAAGTAAAAAACCGACCAAAGAAGAACTAGAGGCTTTTAAGAACACCACCGTTCACCCGTTACCGCTCAAACATCAGCTAAAACCAAATTCAAAAACCGTGGCATACAACGAGGCTGAGCTCAAAGAGTTTAGCCTTTATGTTGAACGTATTAGTCCGTTTCCTGATTCTGCTGACGTAGCGGTTTTAATTCCAAAAGTAGAGCCAGCCAAGGCGAACGAGGCCAAATTGGAAAAAGCAATTGATTTGGTTCAAACCCGTTTCCCCGACAAGGCGCTTAGCATACTTAACGAACTGCACAAAGCAGAACCAAAAAATGCTAATATTCAGTATTGGTTGGGGCGCGCGTATTTGGAATGTTACAACACCAACGAAAAAGCGACTTCCTACCTAGCCAAGGCTGCCGAACATACCGATTTTAATTACGTGTATAAAAATCCCGAGCAAAACAAATTGGCTCCCCTTGATGCCTTGTTTTATACGGCAATTAGCTATTTCAGAAATAGCCAATTTAAAGAGGCCGATCGTTTTTTACGCCTTTACATTGGTGTCACCAAAGAAAAAAATGACCCATTAAAGACTCAGGCTGAACTCGCTTTGCTACAACTTGCAAATGCCGAAAAGATGGTGAAAGAGCCGAAACGCAGCGTTTCCCTTGCCAATCTCGGGCCAAACATAAACACCCCGTATGCTGACTATGGCGCGTATGCAACGTTAGATGGGACGGAATTGTACTTTACTTCTGCCAGAGCTGCTGTGGCTCAAGCCAAGGCTAAAAAAGGCGCTATTCAACTTATTGATTACGCCAATGCGAAATTTCAGGACGACATATTTGTAGCAACCCTATCGACCGAAGGAACTTGGGCTGATGCCAAAACACTTGGTCTTGTAGCCGTTGGCAACAAATCGGTAAAAGGAATCTCGGCCAATTCACGAAACCTTTGGTTATTGAAGGACGATGATTTTAACATAGATTTTTACGAAACTAGCTATGGTTTTGATACTTGGCAGGCAGAAACCTCTCTTTCTCCTTACAGCATTACGTTAAAATGGGGCAAAAACTTTAGTGTTTCAGCCGATAAGACCGTGATTTATTTTGCCACTAACCAACTTCCCGGTTATGGTGGTTACGACATTTTTTACGTGGTTCGCCAATTCGATGGTTCTTGGAGTGAACCAATGAACGTAGGGCCTAACGTCAATACTGCCTGGGACGAAGACATGCCATTCTTACACCCCAACGCACGTGTACTTTACTTCTCATCCAACTCACCCCGAAGCATGGGTGGTTTTGATGTTTTCCGCTCGCTTTTGATTGGCGAATGGCAAACACCAGAAAACATGGGCTATCCCATTAATTCTGTTGGCGATGATTTATACTTCACCATTGCACCAGACGGACGAACTGGCTATATTTCTAAACAAGAAAAAGGCGGTCAAGGCGATTTAGATATTTATCAGATTAATTTCTTCAGCTACACCTCCGCTCTTCCACCCCGTTTGCAGGCAAACTTCAAAATTGACTTGAAAAAAGAAGATAAAAATGCAAAAGGAGCAGGTACCCAAATAGAAAATGAAACCAACGAGATTGTATTGACCAACATCTTGAGCCGCGAGCAGTTTACCTACGTGCCCAATTTCCGCACCGGCAATTTCTCCGTGTACCTTGACCCCTGTACCAAATACAACATTGAGTATCGTAAAAATGGTCAAGCCGTAAGGACGGAAGATTTTATTGCTCCTTGCGAAGACAATGCCACCGACAATACGCTTCGTTACGACCCAACTGTTGCCACAGCTCCCCAAAAGGTGAACCGCCTAGTTCCGCTCGTTGACAAGCGCGAAGCCAACCTTCAGGGTTATGGCTGGCAATTGCAGCGAAACGGTCAGCCCGTTATTTATATGGCTTTAAAACCTGTAAACTACTTAAACGCCAAGGGCGAGATTATTAAAACGGTAAAACTAGACAGCGAAGGAATCTTTCCGTTTGAAGAAATCCCCGGCGACCAGGACTATATTTTTGAGTTGGAGCTTGATGAAGAAAACACCTGCAACCAGTTTAAAGTAGTAATGGTGAAGGATCGCAAAAGGATGCCAATTAACTACAGTTATTCGGTGGTTTGTTACCGATAAACACTTCAATTAACCTAATTACTCCCGCAGATTTCGCAGATTACCGCAGATTGAAATTGTAACCTCCGCGAAAATTTGCGAAATCTGCGGGAGATTTTTTTAATTCAACATCAACTATGCAACTATCCCTTACCCGCCCCATTGCCTTTTTCGACCTAGAGACCACTGGAACCAACATTGTCAGCGATCGAATTGTTGAAATAGCCATTGTAAAAATATACCCCGATCAGCGCAAAGAAAGTTACAGCAAACGGGTAAACCCAGAAATGGAAATACCAGCAGCTTCTTCGGCCATACATGGCATTTACAATAAAGATGTAGCAACGGCTCCCACTTTTGAAACATTGGCACCCGAAATTTTTGCTTTTCTACAAGACTGCGATTTAGGTGGGTTTAACAGCAACCGTTTCGATGTCCCGCTTTTAATTGAAGAATTTCTTCGTTTTGGCTTCGATTTAGAAGTTGAAAATCGGAAATTGGTTGATGTACAGGCCATATTTCACCGGATGGAAGAGCGCACCTTAAGCGCTGCCTACAAATTTTATTGCGAAAAAACCCTTGAAAATGCGCACAGTGCAGAGGCCGATGCCACAGCAACCTTCGAAATTCTGGAAGCACAACTCGATAAATATGCCGACAAAGTAGTAGGTACGGTTGACTTTCTTCACGAATTCTCGAAACGCAACAGCCGCACCTTGGACATTGCTGGACGTTTTGCGTTAGATGATAAAGATGTTCCGGTTTTCAATTTTGGCAAACACAAAGGCAAACCGGTAAAAGAAGTTTTCCAAACGGAACCAGGCTACTACGGCTGGATGCTAAATGCAGAATTTGCCTTAGACACCAAGAATGTACTGAAGAAAATTAAGTCGCAACTGGATTCGGAAAAAACCGTATAATTGTCGCGAAATAATCTTATAAATAACAATGAAAAAACTCTCAATCCTGGCGCTAATTGCGCTTATGTTGACATCCTGTGCAAAAATTTTTTACAGTCCGGATGCCTTTACCATTGCTCATAGCCACAAAACCATTGCCTTATTGCCTCCAACAGTTGCAATAACGGGTAGAAAAAAAGACAATCTTGCAGCAATTAAGGAGCAGCAAAAAACCGAATCTGTAAATTTCCACAAGGCAATGTATGCTTGGATGCAGAAAAGAAACATGCAGGGAAAAATTCGGGTTCAAATCCAAGATGTGGAAACTACTCTCGCCAAATTAAAACAGGCTGGTTTTCCAGAAAAACCTTTAACCCCTAGTGAACTTTGTTCTCTTTTAGAAGTAGATGGTTTGATTTCATCCAATTACTCAATGACAAAACCTATTTCGGAAGGAGCAGCGTTGGCTGCCGGGCTGCTGGTTGGTGCATGGGTTGCCACCAATGAAGTTACAGTATCCATGAGCATTCATGATGGAAAAGAAAAAAAACTAATCTGGAACTTTGATCACAAATATGCAGGCAGTGTAGGTTCTACCCCAGCGAGACTTGTAGATCAATTAATGCGAAATGCTAGCAAAAAAATGCCTTACCTAATCTAGTTTCAAATTAATCCTGTCCTTCAAGGCCTAACTGCTATTATGTTTAGTAGATAGGCCTTTTTTATTGAACTAGTTTCACCTAACCACATTGCTCGGAATTAGGTTTATACAACAGTTAAGCTTATTCTGACATCGCAAACTTTTTAACTTTGGAACTTTCAACTTTTGAACCAAAATGAAAATAATCTGCATTGGCCGCAACTATGCCGAACACGCCAAAGAACTGAAGAACGACATACCGGAGCAACCCATGTTTTTCCTTAAACCGGAAACAGCACTAATCCCCAACAATCATCCCTTTATTTACCCTGACTTCACCAAAGATTTACATTACGAGGCCGAACTGGTACTACGCATTTGTAAACTAGGGAAAAGCATTTCCGAGAAACACGCATCTAAGTACTACAACGAAATTGGCATTGGCATAGACTTTACCGCCCGCGACTTGCAGCAAATACAGAAGACAAAAGGTTTACCTTGGGAAATTGCGAAAGCCTTCGACCACTCGGCACCAATTAGCCAACGGTTTATTCCCAAAGAACAATTTGCCGATGTAAACAACATCAACTTTCATCTCGATATCAACGGAAAGACGGTACAAACCGGTAATACCAAAGACTTATTATTTACGTTTGATACGCTAATTGCTTACGTATCGCAGTTTTGTACCTTAAAAATTGGTGATCTTATTTTTACCGGCACACCAGCAGGTGTGGGCTCGGTAAAGATTGGCGATAAGTTAGAAGCTTTTATTGAGGGGGAAAAGCTTTTGGTGTTGGATGTGAAATAGATGAGATGCTTCCTTCGTCAGCATGACAACTTATCGTTTTGTCATTCTGAACGCAGTGAAGAATCTAGCTTAATACAACAAGGAACCCTTCGTTCCTCAGGGTGACAAAATAAGTAGCAACAAAAAAAACGAACAAAACAATGAAAACCCTTATTACGCTTCTACTCTTATTGTGTGTTAATTTTTCGTTCGCACAAAACCTATCCCTCCACCCCATTCGCAGCATAAACCCAAACGATACGGATTACACCGATTTGGCTGCATTAAAAACCGCCATTGGCAATTCCAGAATTGTGCTTCTAGGTGAACCCAATCATGACTATGGAAATGTATTCCAAGCCAAAACTCGTGTAGTTAAATACCTACATGAAGAATTGGGTTTTGAGTTACTGGCTTTTGAAAGCGGTTTTTACGACTTAAAAAAGGCCAGCGAAGATATTGCCGCTGGAAAAGATGTAAATACTGCTATTGCAAGCAGCGTTTTCCCTATTTGGGTCCAATACAAAGAATTTCAACCCTTGATGAGCTACATCAACCAAAACAAAAAGACCTTAAAGTTGATTGGCTTTGATAGTCAGTTTTCTGGTGAATATGCCTTTGAAACCTTGCATGACGACATTATGGCGCTGGTAGCCCATGGAAAAGGAGAAAAGCCAAGGAAAAATGCAGACGTAACCCTTGACGGCATTTTGGAATATTGGCAAGATGTGGTCGAAAACATGGCCGGTGAATATGGGTTGCCGCCCGAATTTAATGCAACGGTTTTTAAGCTAGCACACAACAAAATAAGGAAGGCCATGATACCGGCTAATGGAATTATGACCGACAAAGTTGAATTTATGCTGCGCGTGATGGACAACATTGAGCAAATGGCCGATGATTACCACACCAACAAAACCGCTGAAAAAACCGAACAAACGTGGCGCCCAAAAGACAGCAATGTTCGTGACCGCTTGATGGGTGAAAACCTCATTTTTTGGGCCAAGAAATTTCCAACGAAGAAAATCATTGTCTGGGGCGCCACAGGCCATTTTGCGAACGAAGTAAATCAACTGGAGCAAGATGAATTGAAGGAGTTTATCCCCATGGGACAGCATGTTAAAAAGACCCTTGGTAATGAACAGGTGTATTGCCTTGCTTTTACAGGGTTGGATATCGACACTACGTTTGCAAACACCCCAAAAACTATTGAATACCAATGGTCAACTGCTAACGATTCTTTAGGTTTTGTTGATATTAAAACCAACCAATGGGCTTATTACAGCAGCGCCATTGGACCAGTAGAAGAACCTGTAAATGGGAATTGGGCCAAGGTGGTTGACGGTTGGTTTTATGTGGGGAAACTCTTGCGCAGCACGCATTATGAACTTGAATTAGAAAGCACCCCTGAAATACTCACCGAGGAATTGGTAAAGGCAGATAAACGCTTCGCAAAAACTTCTCCCAACCCAAACCTTACACACACCTCAGTTTACCGAACCCAAACACCTACCACTGCCACAAGCATTTCGGTTACGGGCATTATTACCGATGCAAGTACAAAAAGTGGTATTCCTTATGTAAACATTGGCATTTCGCGCACCTACACCGGCACATCGAGCAATGTAAATGGTAACTACACCCTTCACCTTAAACCAGATAACCTGAAGGACTCCGTTCGCATTTCCTACATTGGTTATGCCCCGGTTTGCCTGTCGGTAAAAGATTTCATCAAGCAGAAAAACATAGCCCTGAACCCCGTAGCATTGGCAATAAACGAAGTAGTAATTCGCGCCAAGCAACCGACGGCTGTAGAAATTATGAAGAAGGCCATAAAAGCGATTCCAAAGAATTATAATCAAGAAGGCTTTACCCAAACCCGTTATGCTCGAATTCATATGTTCAATAATCCTGACACAGTTTATGGTCTGATTGATCAATGTTACGATGATTATGATAAAGATGGTTTTCAGAAGATACCTTTGTTCCCAATCCGCTACCAAGGCTTTTTCGAATTTAAAAAAGGAAGGTTTTTACGAACCGATAGCACCTTCAATCCAACAACTGGCTATAAAAGCCTCCGAAAATATAGCCCAACACATTCTGGTTATTCCGATTTTATAGATAAAAGAAACAACAACTTTCTGAACAAATCCAATTTACATGGGTATCGATTCCAGTATAATGGCATAAGAGAAGAAAATGGCAATCGATTTTATGTTATTTCTTTTGAATGTAAAAGACCAAGGCTTAGAAACTCCACCATTCTATATGCGATAAATTTTAATGGAGAAATACATATCAACACCGTAGATTATGCAATTCTAAGTATAGAATCCACCGCAATCAAGTCAAAAGAAGACGAAATTCGTGTTCTTAATAAACTTATTCCAAACTACAAGGTGAAAAAGGACCTTAACGAAATTTGGCTGTCAAAAGAAAACTGTTATTACAAAAAATCAGGGAACTACTATTACTTAGATCGTATTGTTAGCAAAAACACTTTTAATGAGTATGACTTTGAAATCTATGGCGGCCCTGTAATTCCAGGCAAACGAGAACGCCAAAACGGCGTTTACGAACTAAGTAATGTTCCACCCTACAACCCAGAAGACTGGAAAGATTTCCCTATAACCGACTAATTAAGCACCAAGGCCTTAACCTCAGTTCCTTCGGGAGAACTTATTCTTAAAAAGTAAGTCCCGCCTTGTTCGGCTGTGGCCAAAAGGTTATTGAGATTTATTGTTGTGTAGGGTGTCACCTCTTGTTCGGCTTTACTTAACAACTGTCCGACAGCATTTAATAATTCGAAAGTAACCAAACCAGTAACTTTTCTGGTACTTACATTAAGATTGTTAATTGTCGGGTTAGGAAAAACGTTAAACTGCAGCTCGCTTTTGTAGACATTAATAATTTGCAATGCTTTACCTAAATCAGGGATACCATACCCAAAATTGGTATCGGGGTTGGCAAATTTGTGGGAAATAGACATCATCAGTTGCCTAATTTCCTGATTAGTAAAATCGGGTAAAGCTTGCCAAACTGATGCACAAATCCCAGCTATTAACGGTGATGAAAACGAAGTGCCGTTGCCGGTTACCAGCTCTCCACCATCGTTTATCAAAGCTGTTCTATACCCCAATGCACAAATTTCTGGTTTAATTCTTCCGTCGGCAGTAGGCCCGGGTGAGCTAAAAAAGGCAATTAAACTATCGGTAGTTATTGCTCCAACGGTTAAAATACTATCGGCATCGGCAGGTGCGCCAATTTTTCCCCACGAATCGGTGCGCGAATTTCCGGCACTGTTTACCACCAAAATTCCTTTTCTGGCAGCCCAGATAGCCCCTTGGCTAGAAATGGCGGTATGCCCATCCAGGCTGGCGTGTGTGTAGTTGGTGGCCGGGTCGTCAAATTCGGTATACCCCAACGATGAGTTAATAATATCTATACCCAAGCTGTCAGCAATTTCAGCGGCCACCACCCAATTGAATTCTTCCACTTGTGTTTCTGAGGCTACGTCTTCGGTAACAAACAAACTAAAGGTGGCATTGGGTGCCGTTCCCATAAAGCTTTCGGGCAAATATCCGGTCATTACACTTAATACCTGTGTTCCGTGATTGCTATATTGGTAAACATTTCCGGTACCCACCAAGTTCTGTGTATAACGAATTCTGTTTTCGGTTCTAAGCTTTTCAAATCCAGCTATTGCATCAACTCCTTTGAAGCCACCATCAAAAACGGCTATTTGAACATCTTTACCGGTATAGCCCGCATCGTGCAGTGTATTCACCCGGTGTTGAACAAAATTCTTGTCTGAAAAAACTTCCTTTCCGCCCGGCAAAGCATGCAAACTAGCCACTTTAGAAGCCCTTGCTTTTACCGTTTCCACTTTTGCAACAAACGATAAATTCTCCAAATCTTGGCCGGCCAATCCATTTACCAAAGCAGCATTTAACCAGCGTGAAGTTTTTAAAATTTTAAAGCCTTGTGCCTCCAGTTGTTTCAGGTAATTACCATCAACCGGATAATCGGAAACATCAAAGGTCAACCCAAATTTTGCCCGGCGTTCGGCTGCCGACGAGTGGTAATTTAAAGAAACAGTGCCGCTACTTGGTTTGTCTTTAAAAAAAACAACTAACTGCTGCTGAGCCGTTACTCGGCTCACTAAAAACAAAAAACCAATCAGCACAAACCCTCTCATTATTTCAACTCTCCGTTTATATAATTCAATGTATTCGATAGCAGACCATTCTGATCAAACTCCTCCAATTTTCCGTGCAAAACACCATTTAAATAAGTGCCTTTTTGTTTTACGAAATGGTCTTTTTCAATTCGGTATGTATCCTTGTCTTCTGTTCTTGGGTCGGTTTTTTCAATCAACTCCCACGAACCACCATCATGATAAACGATAAAAGGACCATTTAATTTGCCATTTTTGTAAGTATATCTGGCTTTAAGCAACTCATTTCCAAAAAATTCCTCAAACACACCATTCATCGGAATCAGTTTACCCTTCTCACCCTGGTTATAATTTACGGTTGCATAAACCGAACCGTCGTCATTGTAACTGGTCCAAATACCTTCTTTGTTACCCAGTTTATACCCACCTACTTCAACAACATTCCCTTTTAAACCGTATGTTTTAGATTCGCCATGTAATTTACCATTTTCGTAGCTATCCTCAGCCCTTTTTACGCCATTGTCAAAATAAATAATGGATTGGCCGTGATGAATTCCGTTGGCAAAATTTTGTTCCAACGACACCGTACCGTTTTTGTGATAAACCTTGGCAACGCCATTTTTCAAATCGTTTTGATACGTTTCGGTCGATAGCAGGTTACCCTCTTCGTCATAAAACGTCCAAACGCTGTCTTTTTTTTGGTTAATGTATTTTCCTTGTGAAGTTAACTTCCCCGTTTCATAATAGTTTTTGGCATAACTAACCGTTGTAGAAAGATGGTCGATGGTGGTCATCATCTTACCATTTTTTGCGAAATAAGTAAATGTACCAACCGGCTGATTGTCTTTAAACTGCCCCTGATACCTCAGCTGATTCGAGTTTTCGTAAGTCTTTTTCCAAACCCCTTGTTTTTGCCCCTTTGCATCGGTTTGGTTTACCGCCTGCGCATGAAGTAAAACACTGGAAACACTTATACTTACCAACAATAAAAATCGCTTCATTTTTAGTTTTTTACTTATAACGAATGCGAAACTAATAAGCTTATGCCGCAAAGCCTAATCTTAATCTTTAATTTTGCAGCATGAAATCGAAACGGGTGGTTGTTGGCCTTTCTGGCGGAGTTGACAGTAGCGTTGCTGCATACCTACTAAAAGAGCAGGGTTATGAGGTGGTTGGCATTTTTATGCGCAACTGGCACGATGAAACCGTTGTGATTAATAACGAGTGTCCTTGGATTGATGACAGCAACGATGCCATGCTTGTGGCGGAAAAACTGGACATTCCCTTTATGGTTATTGACCTTAGCAAAGAATACAAGGAGCGTATAGTCGATTATATGTTTTCGGAATACGAAAACGGCCGCACACCAAACCCAGATGTGCTGTGCAATCGGGAAATTAAATTCGATAGTTTTTTGGCGGCAGCCATGAAACTCGATGCCGATTTTGTAGCCACCGGACATTATTGCCAAAAAGGAGAAATTGAAGTTGACGGCAAACCCGTTTATCAGTTACTTGCCGGTGCCGATGCCAATAAAGATCAAAGTTACTTCCTGTGCCAATTGTCGCAAGAACAGCTGGCTAAAGCACTCTTCCCTATTGGACATCTTCAAAAAAGTGAAGTACGCAAAATAGCCAGCGAACTCGACCTAATTACTGCCGATAAAAAAGATTCGCAAGGCCTTTGTTTTGTGGGTAAAATAAGCCTACCCGATTTCTTGCAGCAAAAACTTCAGCCAAAAAAGGGTAAAATCATTGAAATTCCTGCTGGTCAAGCACAATTCTTAGAAACCGCATTGACCGAAGCCGCGGAACACCCGTTTGCACAAGCTGCCAAACCTTTTGTTTATAGCACCGACATGGGCGAAATAAAAGGCGAACATACCGGAGCTCATTTCTTCACCATTGGCCAGCGCAAAGGACTTGGTGTTGGTGGAAGTGCCGAACCGCTTTTCATCATCGGAACTGATGTAAATGAAAATATTGTTTACGTTGGTAAAGGCGATGACCACCCTGGATTAAATCGAAAAGGTTTAAAAATAAAGAAAAACGACATTCACTGGATTCGCAAAGACTTGGCGCTAAAAGAAGGTGAAACGATGGAATGCTCTGCTCGTATCAGGTACCGCCAGCCACTAGAAAAGGTTACGCTAAAAATTATGGATGGCGATATGTACATGCTTTTCGAAAACAAGCAACGTGGCATCGCGCCGGGCCAATTTGCCGCTTGGCACATCGGTAGTGAACTGATTGGTTCTGGGGTTATTGACTAAACCTCTTCCTCAATGTTATACTGATTCCTATCGGGCGAACTTCGTGCTACCAACTCGGCCACATAGCCAGTTAAAAACAGCTGTGCCCCAATAACCATGGCCACCAATGCCACATAAAACTGTGGTTGTTCGGTGATGAGTCGAGCCGATTGGTGGTTCAACACCGAATACAATTTATAGGCCCCCAAATAGGCTGCCGAAAGAAATCCGATAAAAAAGACCACGCTACCCAAGGTTCCGAAAAAGTGCATCGGCTTTTTACCAAATTTACTGATAAACGTAATGGTCAATAAATCGAGAAAACCGTTTACAAAACGCTCCAAACCGAACTTTGATGAACCATATTTCCGCGCTTGATGGGCAACTGGGCGCTCGGCAATCTTGTCGAAACCTGCCCATTTTGCAATAACCGGAATATAACGATGCATTTCGCCATACACCTCAATGGTTTTTATAACGTTATTCTTATACGCTTTCAACCCACAATTAAAGTCGTGTAGGTTGTTTATTCCGCTCATTTTTCGCGTAGCGTAATTAAACAATTTGGTAGGAATGGTTTTACTCAACGGGTCGTAACGTTTGTGTTTCCAACCACTCACCAAGTCATACCCTTCTTCGGTAATCATTTTATACAAGCCCGGAATTTCATCGGGACTGTCTTGCAAGTCAGCGTCCATGGTAATTACCACTTCACCACTTACCTTTTTAAAACCTTCGTTTAAAGCAGCCGATTTTCCGTAATTCCGCTTAAACTTAATGCCCGAAACGGTTGGAAACCGGGTCTTAAAACCAGTAATCAGTTCCCACGAATTATCCTTGCTGCCATCGTCAACAAAACAAACCTCATAACTCAGCTGATGAGCAACACAAACGCGGTCAATCCATTCGACCAATTCCGTAATCGATTCAGCCTCGTTGATAAGGGGAATTACTACCGATACCTGGTAGTTGTATTTTTTATTCTGCAAACTCAGGTCTGTTTTTCTTAATGATTAACGCCAATAAGCAATTGATAACCGCCATAACAACCACACCAATCCCCAAACCTTTTAGTTGTCCACCAATGCTCATTCTATCCTCAAAACTTTCTTCAATGCCAACTACGGTTTCGTCCAACTGGCTTTCACTTAAACCAAAACCTTCCATCATGGTAACGGTTTTCTCAATGGTAATTTCTTTCACCTTAACCATAAAATCGGGGTCAATAAGGTTAAAAAGTACCATGTTGCAAACAGTTGAACCAACCATAAAAATTGCAGTAACTATCAACAGGTATTTAAACGCTTCAAACCAGGTAAAAAAGCCTCCGTTTTCTTTTCTTCCCTTTAATCCTAAGAAAATTAATATTGCACATGAATAAACCATCATCAGTATGCCTGTCCAGGTGCTACCAAAAGTCGCAGGCCCTATTGCGTACATAATGAGCAAGATAACCAGATTAATTACTGCGGCAAGAATACCTGAATTGATTGCTGTAAATTTCATTTCCTCACTATTTTTGAGTGCCAACAAATATAGAAAACCCAAGCACATTTAAAATTTTTAGCACACGTTGATTTTTAACATCAAAACATTACTTTTGCACGGGCAAGTCGGTTACGACCAGCTCCTGCCAAATCCCCCAGGTCTTGATCGAAGCAAGGGTAGGCGGTTGTAGCGGTGCGATAATTTGACTTGCCTCTTTTTTCTCCTAACAGCGTTAAGTAAAAATGCCAAAGGTTGTTCTCATTACAGGCGGTTCATCGGGCATAGGAGAAGCCATAGCCAGGCATCTATCCAACAATTCGGCGTATAAAGTTTTTGCCACCAGCCGCAAAGCGGTTTCTGGCAGCATGGTTGGTGCAGTTACTTTTATTCAATTGGATGTTACCCAAACCACCTCGGCACAAGATGCTGTAAATTGGTTAATTACCCAAGAAGGTAAAATCGATGTTTTAATCAATAACGCCGGGATAGGTTTTGCCGGCCCAATTGAAGACACTACCCGAGAAGAACTTCATGCCGTTTTAGAAACTAATCTTTATGGTGTTTTAGACATGTGTCGCTTTGTTTTGCCACACATGCGTAAACAAGGAAGTGGCCAAATTTTAAATATATCCTCGCTGGCTGGGCGTTTTGGTTTACCGTTTCGCGGTGTTTACTCGGCTTCCAAATTTGCTTTAGAAGGCTTAACCGAATCCTTAAGTCAAGAAGTGCAACAATTTGGCATAAGCGTTTCATTGGTTGAACCTGGCGATTTTGCAACCAGCATTAGCGAAAACCGAAAAACAACGCTAGCAACCAATACTTCAATTTACCACAAGCAATTTACTGATACCTACGCTTTTATTAATGCCGAAGTAGCGCATTCACTTCCGGCCACCATTATGGCAAAGGCAGTTGAAAAAATACTACAAGCCAGACAGCCAAAACTTCGCTACGTGGTTTCTACCCCGTTTCAAAAGTTTACACTTACCTTAAAAGCCTTGTTACCCGGGCGCGTTTTTGAGAAATTATTAATGAACCACTATAAAATTCCGACAGCATGAAATTTTTTATTGATACAGCCAACCTTGCCCAAATTAAAGAAGCACACGACTTAGGGGTGTTGGATGGTGTTACCACCAACCCATCGCTTATGGCCAAAGAAGGCATTAGCGGTCAGGCGAATATCTTGAAGCATTACGTTGACATTTGCAATATTGTTGATGGTGACGTAAGTGCCGAGGTTATTGCCACCAACTTTGACGACATGGTGAAAGAAGGCGAAATTTTAGCCAAACTACACAAGAACATCGTAGTTAAAGTACCCATGATTAAAGACGGAGTTAAAGCCATTAAATACTTTAGCGACAAAGGCATTCGCACCAACTGCACCTTGGTGTTTTCACCAGGCCAGGCACTTTTGGCAGCTAAAGCCGGAGCAACCTACGTTTCTCCATTTGTTGGGCGTTTGGACGATGTTTCTACTGATGGTATGGCGCTTATTTCTTCTATCCGCCTTATTTACGACAACTACGGTTATGCTACGCAGATTTTAGCCGCCTCTGTTCGTCACCCCATGCACATTATTCAGTGTGCCGAGTTGGGTGCCGATGTAATGACCGGGCCACTTTCTGCCATTACTGCCTTATTAAATCACCCGCTTACCGATATTGGTTTGGAAAAATTCCTAGCCGATTACGCGAAAGTGAACGGATAAACCAAGCCATTAAAATCATTCATAACCCTAGCATTTCTTAATGTTAGGGTTATTTTTTTGGAGATGCCTTCGACTTATGATAGGCGCTTTCGACAAGCGCAGGCACCAACCCGTTGACTGAGCCTGCCGAAGCCAATACTAATCAGGTATTCAATTGAAAGTTGAACTGGAAAACTCGTAACTTTCCAGCTTCAATTTGGAACTTAAGCAACATGGCCACTTTAATCAAAATATACCCCGACAATCCAGACCCAAAGAAAATTCAGGAGATTGTACTTTGTTTAAAAAATGGAGGAGTTATTATATACCCCACTGATGCCGTTTATTGCATTGGCTGTGATTTGAATAACACAAAAGCGGTGCAGCGGGTAGCTAAGATTAAAGGCATTTCCTTGGAAAAAGCCAATTTTTCGCTGGTTTGTCGCGATTTGAGCAACCTGGCACAATACACCAAACCCATTGGAAATAGCGTATACCGACTCATGCGCCAGGTGCTTCCTGGTCCGTTTACCTTTATTTTGAATGCCAGCAACGAAGTGCCCCGATTATTTCAAAGCAAAAAGAAAACAGTGGGTATTCGGGTTCCAAACAATGATGTTATACAAACCATTGTCGCTGCATTAGGCAACCCAGTTATCTCCACTTCTGTGCACGATGACGATGAAATTATTGAATACATCACCGACCCAGAATTGATTTTCGAAAAATACCAAGGCCTTATAGATATTGTGGTTGATGGTGGCTACGGCCATACCGAAGCAACTACCATTATTGATTGCACCACCGGCGAACCCGAAATCGTTCGCCAAGGATTGGGCGAGGTGCCGCTAATCTAGAATTCTCCTAATAACCCCAAAAAAAATGCCTCCAATTGGAGGCATTTTTTGTTTGAGTTAAAGACTATTTAGTCAACTACTACTTTACTATTTCCAAGCACCGCACCTTCACTAAGAGCCTGCACAAGATAGCTTCCCGATGAAATCGGTCGGTTAAAAGTAATCTGCTTTTCGCTTACTTTTTGCTCGGTTATAACCCGGCCAGTTAAGTCAATAATCCTAATCAAATCAACAGATTCAGATTCGATTACTACATGAAAAACGCCATTATTAGGATTGGGCAGCACACTAAAACTAACTACTTGTTTATTAACGTTAAAAATTCCGGTTCCTGAGAACCAAACGGGTTCCGATTGCACACTGGCACAGCCGCCAGCTGAATAAGTTATTACGTAATAATTACCGGTATGAATGGGCTGGTAATTGGCTGAAGTAGCTCCGGCAATAGCCTCGTTGGCGTCAAACCACTGATAGGTAACACCGTTGCCACTTGCTTTTAAGGTATCCACATCTTGAACACAGCTTGGTTTATCGGGCACGGCTTCAAAGTCAGCTTCGAAAACTGCAGTTTCAGAAACACAGCCTGCTGCATTGGTGTTGGTTACCAAATAAGTATCGTCTACTGAAATGAATATATTATCAGCTTCAATACCAGTATTCCATTTGTTACCACCGGTTATGCTGCTACTGAGGGTTACTGGTGTTCCCTCACAAAGTTGTCCTGCTGGCTCTTGGGTAATAACTGGTTTTGGTGGATTGGCGTGAAAAGTAACATCTTGAACGATA
>CAYMJL010000005.1:0-138365 GCA_964390915.1 uncultured Flavobacteriales bacterium | reverse complement strand
AATAACTGATAATCAGTGGTTTATTTCACCAATTAATTCCTAGACAGTTACTAAGAGTTTTCTACTGAAGTATTGAGAAGCATCTTTTACAATTGATCTATTTAAAATGTATTGCCTATTTGCACGAATAAATGCATTACCACTAATTTTTTCTAATTCATCCAACGTTTGATTAGTAGTGTATTGCCTACCACTAATACAGTGCGCTTTTACTTGCTCATTATCCACAAAGAATAAGGCAATCTCATTTAGCTTTACAGGAATAATTTTATCTTTTTGATAAACTAGAATAGAGGATTTGCTTTCTTTTGAAGTATTCTCCATCCATTGTAAAAGCTTATCTATACCAGTAGCAAATTTTACTTTAGTACCTGTGAGCGTTTCATATTTATTTAAAGCTGTCGAAACCATTTTGTGATTAAATGGTTTCAATATATAATCAATGCCGTTTGCTTTAAAAGCCGCTAAAGCATATTCATTGTATGCCGTAACGAAAATAACAGGTGCAGTTGTTCTTATTGCTTCAAAAATTTCAAAACTTAATCCATCTCCAAGCTCAATATCTGAAATAAACAAATCGGGTTGCTCATGCTTTTGTAAATATTCAATAGATTCTTTTACAGATTTAAGTAAGGCAACAATCTTAGCATTTGGATTATGCTTTAAAATATTCTGCCTTAGATCTTCAGCATTATTTTCTTCGTCTTCAATTATTATAATGTTCATAGTAATGGAAGTATGACTTCAAAGCGATCATCGCTTCGTTTTATTTCAATGAATTTATCAGTCATTAACCTATATCTTTCTGTAAGATTATTTAATCCCATTCCGGTTGACGAATCTTTAACCTGTTTCGGCTGTATATTATTATTTATGGAAATTTTATTATCAGGAAGGTAATTTATTTCAATTTTTAATGGTTCACTATCAGTCAACGCATTGTGTTTAATCGCATTTTCAAGGAGGCATTGAATGGCAAACACAGGAACTCTAGCAGTGGCATAAATTTCGTTGGGCAGTTCAATAGCATATTGCAATGAATTTTTAAATCGAACCTTTTGAATTGATAAATAATCGGAGCAGATAAGCATCTCGTCTTCTAAAGGAATTAGATTTTGAGTATTAGAATTGATATTAACTCGTAAAAATGAAGAAAGCTTAATTAAATATTCTTCAGCTTCTTCCGGATGATTTTTTATAAGAGACTTAAGAGTGTTCAAAGAATTAAACAAAAAGTGAGGTTGAATCTGTTGTTTTAATTGCTGCTGCTGAGCTTCAAGATTCATTAATTTAAGTTGAGCATTTTCATTGATTACTTTTTTTTCATTTTCACGCAAAATTATAAGAGCGATGATAAATAAAATAACCGCATTATTCATTTGTACAATAAACAATGGAATTATTGGTCTTGAATGTACTTTAAAAGGCGGTTTGATTGGCATTTCCATAGGTGGCTTTGGCCGTGCAATCATATTTAACTTATCATTTGGATTGTAGACAGAAAATACAATAAATGGAATTAAAAACGTCAATGATATACTTGTTATATATCTGAATAGCTGCCTTTTGCTTTTTTCGAATGCTTTTACAAGCAGTACATTCATTATCCATAATAAAAGTATTATTATCGTAACTGCGAATAAACTTTTAGATATACTACCGATAGATGGATTTGGTTGAAAAAAAACTGGAAGTAAGGCAGAGATGGCTAACAACGGAACCGCAGCAAAACCAGTTCTAATTAATTTTTCATATGGGTAAATCATGGTAGCGAATTTACTTAAATTAAAAACGTTTGCCGACAAAATGCAGTTGAAGCGGACAAAAGGGGCTATGATGGCGATAAACTCGAAACCGGATGCAGTAAACTGTTTCGCTCAACTTTGGTAGAGTGCCCGCCATAAAAGGTACTCACCTTAAAACCCGATTTTAGGTTTCTGAAAACCTCTTCAATTTGCAAGGCCAGCTCACGCGATGGAACCACGATTAAGGCCTGAATTTCGTTGGGTTTTGGGTGAATGTTTTCGAGTAATGGAAGCAAGAAACCTAGGGTTTTTCCACTTCCGGTAGCCGATAGTAGAATAATATTATCGTGACGTGTGGCGGCTTTAAGTGCAGTTTCCTGCATGGGGTTTAACTGCTTAATGCCAAGGTTGTTTAAAGCCTGTATTACCGAAAAGGTTTGTGGTTCCATGGCGGCAAAGGTAGTTGGATTAGCCGTATGGCTTACTTTTACCCGGTTAAGCAAGAATTATGAGTGGGGAGCTAAAAAAGTTACTGCAACAAAAATGCGTGGAGAGCATTGAACAGCGCATGGTTAATGCCAATGAGGCTATCGAAATGGCGCGTCAATCGGCCAACGAAGAGGGGAAAAGCAGTGCTGGCGACAAACACGAAACTGGCCGGGCAATGGCGCAATTGGAACAAGAAAAAGCCGGTAAGCAGCTTAGCGAATTACAAACGCAGCTGGGTATTTTGAAAAGATTAAACAGCGAAATAGTTAGCACAGCGGTTGGTTTAGGTAGTTTGGTAAACACTAATTCAGGGCATTTTTACCTCGCGGTTGCAGTTGGGAAAATTAGAGTAGCTGATAACGATTATTTTGCGGTATCGGTCAATTCTCCGGTTGGTATTGCTTTGCTGGGAAAGAAGGTTGGTGATGAGGTGATGGTAAATGGGAAGGCGATACGGATTGATTTGATTCAATGATTTTTTTCTCTTGTAGATTTAATTCAATTTTTTTCTCCCGCAGATTTCTCGGATGAACGCAGAGGTTTGTAATCGGCTATCTGCGAAAATCTGCGGAATCTGCGGGAAACTTTTAATCCAATGATTTTTTCTCTAGTAGATGCCTCAGATGAACGCAGAGGCTCGTTGTCTCCTATATAGGAAAATCTGCAGGAAACTTTTATTTCCTTTTCTGAACAAAAGCCTTCAAATAATTATAATTAAACCACATGCTTCCGTTGGTCGTAAAGTTTTGTCCCGATTTGAAGTAACCGGCCTCTCTTAAACTATCAAGATCATCAAATAGTTGGTTTTCTATGGCACTAAGTGATTTGTAAACTGAATCATTGAGCATAATGTAGCCCTGAAAATCGCTACCCGAGCCAAGTTCTACTGCCTGAGCCGAGAACAGTGGCCAAATTTCTACCAGCTGTTTGTTTTGCGCACCAAACTGCTGCCACCGCGATTTGTAGTTGTCGCGCAATTGCAACTCGATGTTGTTGGTGTATACGTGAAGCAGTATTCGATTTGCGCAGGCGGCAATTAATTCGGCTTGAAAAAAATCATCCAGGTTGTCTTTGCTTAGGTAACCTAAGTAAACTTCAAGCTTTGGTGCAGGCTGAGCAAGTGAATCGCGTAAGTGGGCAATACGTTGCATAGGGGCTAGCCAAAAATTAAACTTCGTAGAAATAATACTTTGCAGGTAATGGTCGGCTACTTCATCGCCATGCTGTTGGGCTATTGCATCGTAAACCGAATTTTCGGTGGTGTTCAGGTTCCACCATTCCAGTTCGGTATTAACCACATCAATTTGGCTGTTTTTGTTTACTAGCCGATTGTATTGATTTACACCTTCCCAAAGCTTTTCAATTTGCTCGTATTTTTCTTGCGCGGTTTCACTATCGCTGGCAGCCATGTCGTAGCTCGAACAGCCAATGCCCACTTCGATTACGCCATTTTTGCGGGCTTCGCTTACAAAATCGGCCAGCCATTCAGCTTTAGCCGTGTTTACCGAACCAATTCCGCGATATGTGTTAAAAAGCGCTGGCGGTTCCCCGGTTAAACCCATCAGCAGTAGATAAGTAATTCCGTTGTTCTTGCAGAAAGTCAAGAATTCTGTGGCTTTCGGGCTATTTTTTTTCTGTAAAAATTGCCCGGCGTTGTAAATGTACAACCCTCGGTTGGAAACGTGCTTAGTTTGGGAATGCCCCAAATAGGGGAATTGGCAGGTAAGCAGTAAACAACAAATCAGTCGCACCAACATAATAGTCCCAATTTTCGAGAAACTAGTTAAGTTAAGGCAAAAGTACAGTGTAAGAAAAGATTTTCGACGGTTGACAGCGAATGTCGGTGTAACTAACGCGGTTACTTTCCTAGAATTTTTTTCCGCAATTTAGCCGGTAGTTTATCGGCAATGAGTCGGTACGACTGAAGAATAAAGTAATTCCATTCAGCTGGTGATAACCTAGATATATCATCGAGATGAACCCAACTATAGCGCGCCAAATAAGGAGCTGGGATAAATCCGGGTTTTTCGCAAAGGGTAGCAAAGTCAGCATTACTAACTTTAAACGATGCGCTTACCGGAACCGCATCTGGTGAGGTTACCAAATACATTTTTTCCCCCACGTTAAAACACAAATGGTCTCCCCATTTAATGTCGGTTGTTGTTCCCCTAAGTTGCTGGCAAATAGTTTGAATATCTTCTAGATTCATAACCTTATTCCTCGTAAATAATATCCGAAACTCCAGGAAGTACGCCAATAATTCTAAATTCTGTCCGCCGATTTTTTTGTCTACCTTCTGGGTTGTCGCTGCCATCGGTTTTTATGTTGGGGGCAATAGGGACGCGGAATCCATAACCGTGAGCACTAAGACGTTGGGCTTCAATGCCAAGGGATATTAAATAATTCACCACACTTTGCGCCCTTCGTTGCGACAGGTCGTCGTTGTATTGAATGGTGCCCAATCCATCAGTATGTGAGCCAATTTCGACAATAATTTCAGGATTGTCGCTCATTAACTTGAAAATGGTGGTGTCAAGAATTTCCTTTGATTGAGCGGTTAGGTAATCTTTGTCAAATGGGTAATAGATATTTTTTACCACTACTGGAGCATCAGAAAGTGCCCGAATTACCGGGGTACTGTATATGGTATCGGTGTGCGAAATTCCATAGGTGGAGATAGATTTTGATCCTTTCAAAAAACCCGGCCTTTCTGCAATAATCCTATATTTTGCATTTAGCTCTAAGGTAAACTTGAAATTGATGGGTGAGGGTAGTGTTTGTTTATCAACCAATACCAATTTGCTGTTGATGTCTAAATACAAGCCAATCGAACCTGGTTGGTCAAAAGTGTGACCTTGTGCCAGTTCGGTGTTTTCTATAACGGTGCCTAAAAGGATTACACTTAAGTCTTTTTTGTTGGAAAACTCATAAATATCATCGCAGCATGTTCCATTTTCCAAGGCTTGTCCGCCGGGACGATTAGAAACAATGTAGCCCGATCCGCTATTTTTTCTTTCAATATATTGTAGGTCGTCAGTGCTAGAGTTTAAAGGTGTTCCTAAATTTTTTGGAGAATTCCATCGCCTTAATTCGCCCTCGGTCTTAAAAATATCTAGGCCGCCAAAACCGGGTAAACCATTGGAGCTATAAAAAAGAACCTTTTTTTCGGGCATGCAAAACGGGCTTATCTCATCTCGGGGTGTATTCAATTCTTTCCCGCAATTTTTTGGGTTTTTAAATTTCACCTGCTCTTTTTCGAATACCGAATACCAGAGATCCATTCCGCCTTTTCCTCCAGGTCGGTTGGAAGAAAAATAAAGCACCAAATTGCCTTTACTATCCTTTCCAAAACAGGGGTACGAACTGGTAAATGTTGGTACGTTAATGTTTCCGGGTACAGGAACAGATTTGGTCCAAACATCATCAACCTTTATTGACCAATGCAACTGGCATGGGCTTACTTTTCCTGATTTGGAAACCGGGCATTTGCTGTAAACAAAAAACCGGCCGTCGTTAGAAAATGAACCATTGCCACAATGACTCGTTGAGTCGTTAAAGTCGAATGGAAAAAGGAGATTTTGGTAGTCGCTTTCGCCAGTTTTTTTAACCAAATAAAATTGACGCAATTGTGGATTATCTATGTCAAATTGGGCAGAGCTTTCGCGCAGTGAGGCATACATTAACTCATTATCGCCAATGGGGAAAGGTGCAAAATCGACATGCGGGTAGTTGACACCCGTCCCGGCATTTACCACTTGCATATTGGTGTCGTTGGCAAAGGAAAGGGCTTGTTGAGACCCTAAAAGTTCGCTCTCTAGGTTGCTGAAAAATTCCCGGTTTTTTCGGCTAGGTTTGAATTTTTTCTTGAAGGTGTTAAATAAATCTACGGCGGCTTGGTAGTTTCCCGTTTGCTTTAAGGCTAGGGCCGTGTTAAAATGTACTTCAGGGTCGTTGTCAAAGCCGTTATTTAATAATTCTTGATAGTAACTCAGCGCGGTTGCATAATTTCTCGACTGTAAGTATAGCTTGGCCAGCTTAAGTTTAACCAGCTTTTTTTGAGGCATTCTTTTTTGATAGGCTTCTGCCATTTCAATGGCTGCAAAATAGTCGCCTATAGTCGAGTACCCATCCATTAAGTTTTTAAGTTTCCATGTGGGCAAATCAGAGGCGTTCTCATCCTGTTGCCCAGCGGCAAAAAAGCTTATTGCAAGCGCGCACAATAAGGAAGTAAGTTTAGAAACGCTCACAGCTAATGGTTTTAGGTTTTAACTCTTTGCTACCGCTCCAAAAAATAAGTGCAATTTCCATAGCGCCTCTAAGGTTTGTTGCCTTACTCAGCTTAGAAACATTAAAGTCGTAACTAAGTCCTAGATCCAATCGCTCAAACGTTAGGCCTACTATGGCCATTAACGCATCGGTGGTTCGGTTTATACCTGTTCGGGTTTGGCCACCAATGTACAGGCTTTGGGCATTCAGTTTATTATTTCCTAGTTTGTAGGCACAGTTAGTGCCAACCAAATATTCGGCAGCAGCGCGCTGGCTCATAATAAACAGTTTAGGAGAAAGTTCAAACCGATCGCCCAGCTGCCAAGTTATACCTAGGTTATACACCTTTCTTACCGAAAGCTTTTGCTTGGTGTTAAAAAATGACTCGTTGGGTTGGCCAAGGTGAAATAAGGCAAAACCCACTGTGTATTTTGCACGTGTGGTTTTGTAATCCCAACCTGCGCCAACATTGAGGTCAAAGTAATTCAGTTTTTGGTTGTAGTTTAATTCGTTATTGGGCAAGTCATTATTGAATGTTCCTGAAGTGCCGTCAAACTGATCGGGGAAGGTTAGGGCCGAAATATCGAAACTCTTTAGGATAATTCCACCTTGAATGCCAAGATGAAACTCATTTTTGTCAACTTTGTGGTGAATAGCAGAGCTTAGCAAAATACGATTGCTAACAATTTTGGCCGTACCACTTTGGTCTTGTAAAACAAGCAACCCAGCACCAACCTTGCTCGTTTTCAGTCCGATGCTTCTTTCGTAACCGGCCGAAAAAGTGTTGAAAGGAACATCAATTGCTCGCCATTGGGTTCTGAAATTTGACGAAAGTCGCCAGTCTCCTGCGAAATTGCCCGTTTGCGCTGGGTTTAGGGTTAATGGTGAAAGATAAAATTGACTAAAATGAATGTCTTGAGCAAAAATGAGAGCACCAAAAGTCGACAAGAGAATTGTGAGGGCAAAAGAAATTATGTTATTGGGCTTCAACATGCTGCTATCTTAACCAAATGTAATATTTTTGAGACAAACTCGGTAAGAATGAATCTCCCTCGCTATAGTTTCGTATTTAAATTGGCTTTGCTCCTGCTGCCATTGCTGTGTGTAAAACAGCAATTAAATGCACAGCTTAAGGCCTCTTTTACGGTGGATGTAACTAGCGGGTGTTCGCCCATGGAGGTGCAGTTTACCAATACATCGACCGGTAATCCAACATCGTTTAAATGGTTTGTAGGTATTAATTCCACTCCATTTGAATTAGAGAATCCTAAAGCAACTTATGTTTCTGGTGGCAATTATACTGTCAAGCTAATTATCTCAGATGGGGTCTCGGTGGATAGCATAATTCAAACAAATCTCATTCATGTTTTTGACAAGCCAGTTGTAAATTTTAGCGCAACGGTAACAGAAGCATGTGCTCCGTTTTCAACCGCTTTTACCGACTTATCTTCGGCCAACGGAGGCGGTTCTATTGTGTCAAGAAGTTGGGCTTTTGGAAACTCTACGGCCTCAACCTTGGCCAACCCAACGGCAAATTACACGGCATCCGGTTTTTTTAATGTTTCACTGTTGGTTACCGACAACAACGGGTGTAGTAACAGTAAACAGGTGGCAAGTTACATTCACGCCAAGAAGCAACCCTCGGCCTTGTTTTCGGGTACCAACATAAAGGCTTGTAATCCGCCAGTTTCACCAGTACTTACTGCCCAGGAAACCGGCGGTTACAATTTTAAGTGGATGGTAGATGGAAACGAATATACCGGTAACCCCCTCACCACGCTTACGCTCAATAATTCGGGTTCATTTGATGTTACCCTGCAGGTTTCTGATGGTATGACCTGTAATTCTACGCTCACACAAAGTGATTTTGTGGTCATTGCAAAACCTGTCGCAGACTTTAGCTTTCCCGACACCATCTGTTCCGGTAAGGGCTATAAATTTAACAGTCTCGCTACTGGTGGCTCAACTTATTTGTGGCGTTTTGGTGATACGGGCTCGTTGAGAACAGAAACTAACGCGATCTATTCTTTTAATGAAGGCGGAGTGTTTCCGGTAACCCATATCGTTACCTCTCCCGATGGGATGTGTAAGGATAGTATTACTAAAAATGTTACTGTAGATAAGCCAATAGCTAATTTTTCGCCACAAGATGTTTACGACTGTGGTCCGGAAAAATTGATTGATTTTACGAATTTATCCACTGGAGCATCAGAGTACAGGTGGGTAATTACCGATCATCAAGATTATATAAGTACCAATGTTAGTGTCAATTTTGATGCAGGCGATTATGAGGTTATTTTATATGCCAAAACATTTAAAGGTTGTTTAAGTATTGATACCGGGAAAGTAGCGGTTCACCCCTTGCGGGTGGGGTTCGATTATGAACCTAGGGTTGGCGGTTGTGCACCGTTAAAGTATAGTTTTCAGGATACAACTGGTGGCGACTATCCTATTGTAAGCTGGGATTGGGATTTTGGTGACGGTTCGGCACACGGTACCAATAAAATAATTGATCATGTGGTGAATGAACCAAGCGCGCCCGTGGTGCATTTAACCGTGCGCAACGGTATTGGTTGCGTTGAAGACGTTAATGTGACCATAATGGCTGGGGCAAAACCAAGTGCTGATTTCACACAGGTGCTTGGTAAAGACTGCCCAAAAGACCCTGAATTCTTTTTTGACCAAACCACTATTCCGGGTTACGATAAGTCCTTGGTCGATTCCTGGAGATGGCACTTTTATGGAGATGTAACGCTGCACGAGCAAAATCCTACGCATACGCAGGAGTATTCAACAGGTTATGTTTCGGTTGAATTAATTTCCGGGTTCAATGGTTGCCTTGACACAGTGATTAAGCCGAATTTGTTCTACAAATTTGGACCAATTGTTCGTCAATTCGATACCATTTCAGAATGTATTGTTGCACGGAAGGCGCGTTTCCGAGTAGGTGTGTATGCATTCAATTCTTTTAAGATTGATTTTGCGGATGGCACCAATCTTACAGTAAAAAATGGTCAGCAATCGTTTGCCTTAAACCGAATTGTGAAAGGTGTTCCCGTTGTTGATTCAGTAACGGTAGACAGTAGCGATTACAACTATACCTACATTGTAGAACATACTTTTGCAGATACAGGGCATTATGTGGTGGAAATCGATGCACTCCTCGATTCGGTAATGAAAAGTCCATATACCCATCTTGATACAGCGGTCTATTGTACATTTCCGGATAGTTTGTGGGTTTATGTGCCTGCAATAAATGCGCAGATTACTCCACAGCAACCCGATTCAGTTTGTCCGGCAACAACGGTTCGATTTGTTGCCAATAATCCTGGTGAGGCCAATTGGTTTGAGTGGTATGTAGATGATTATTTGCGCATTTCAGGGTACAATTACCGAACGCTGGGTTTTAACGATACATTGTATGCGGATGCGCCAAAGCGAAATATAAAGCTGGTGGTAAGAAACCTGGACGGTTGTGCGGATACGGCAAAATATAGTTATACAATAATAAAACCTCGACCGGTAATAACCACCACAAGCCCTACCACGGGATGCAGCCCATTAAAGGTGGTTTACAGAGGAAGCGACACGAGTGGTGTGCCAATTATTAGTTGGAACTGGAATTTCGGTGCTAATGCGGCACCTTCTTTCTCATTCAAACAGTTTCCAGATACGGTGGTATATACCATCCCGGATGAGAATGAGGTAACCCTCACCGTTATGGATAAGTTTGGTTGTACGAACAGTGTAGAATTGGGTACCAAAATTACAATAGCCGAGCCCGAGGCTAAGTTTGTATTTACCGATACCTCAAACGTGTGTTTTGGAGCCCCGCTTAAGTTTACAAACCAGTCCGAGCCCAAAGGGCAACTCAGTTTTAAATGGTTGATGAGTACCGGCGATACCTTTACAACAGAGGTGCCCAATCTTTCAACCGATACCGTTGGAGATTTTACGGTGACGCTGATAGCAGGTTTTGGTAATGGCTGTAGCGATACTTTGGTAAAACCATTTCGCATAGAGCCCAACCCTCAAATTGACTTTTCAGTAGTGGGACCATTAGAATCTAATTGCTATCCATTTGTTAATGTGCAGTTTGAAAGTTCAGTTATTCCGGCCAATTTTCCGGATTATTTGTACGAATGGGATTTGGGAGAATCCAGTACTGGGAATGGAGCTAATGCAGTGACTAATTATTTTAGTCCGGGCGAATACGATGTGCGACTTAAAGTGACCACCCCGGCCGGCTGTGTCGACTCTATAATAAAGCCTAAGTTGATAAAGGTGCGAGGCCCAAAAGCAACCTTAACCATAAGTGACGACAGTGTTTGTGTAAAGGATAATATTCTTTTCGTACTAAGCAATGTTCAGAACATGGAGTCCTTTTCCTGGGATTTTGGCGATGGGAATATAGATCCAGGATCCGTTTATACCGTTTCCCATTCGTATATGCAGGTTGGTGATATTTATCCTGTAGTAGTTATTAAATCGGGTGATTGCGAGATACCGCTAACGCTAAAGCTCTTTGTGAATGATGTGGTGGCTCGTTTTAGCCTGCCGTCACCCGAATACGATGCTTTTAGGATAGGAGTGGATACATTGAAAGGGTGCGAGTCATTTAGTTTTGATGCAAGGTTTATACCAAGTACCCTAGGGTACATCGATTTTTTCGAGTGGAGTATTCCAGCAAATTCGTTGTATTACCATGATACTACATTGCTTAAAACCTTTGGCATTGGACAGCATGCGGTAAACCTTTTTGTTTCGGATGAGGTGTCTGGTTGTAAGGACCAAATTGTACAACGCATTGCGGTTCATCCAAAACCTATAGCCAATGCTGGACAAGATCAGGCACTGTGTTTTGGCGATTCTATTCAGCTGAGTGCATCTGGCGGGGTAAAGTATGAGTGGTTACCGATTACTGGGTTGTCAAATAGTAACAGTGGCAGTCCGTGGGCAAATCCAACGGAAACAATGAGTTATCAAGTGCGCGTTGAAAACGAATTTGGTTGCTCAGATTTAGATTCGTTAACCATTTTTAGAGATAAAACTAATGCAGCAATTGTTTTGGATTCACATATTGGTTGCGACAGTCTGTTGCTCGAGTTAGAAAATCAATCTTATGGTTCTAGTTATGCTTGGTTATTTGATAATGGAAATGCCACTACCCAAACTAACCCGAATTATACCTTTTATGGAACAGGGGAGCATACCATTTTTTTGCGGGTATTCGATTTAAATCCTAATTGTGCCGATACATTGAGAGATACGGTATATGTATATCCTTCGCCAACCCTGATTTTGGATAATAATAAGTTGATTTGTTCGGGTGATTCGGTTTATGTAAATGGCTCGTTTTCTGGAATTGAACCGATTCAACTTACCTGGACGCCAAATAATGGAATTAGCAACCCTGTAGCCCTCCCAGTTTACGCAAAACCAGAAATGAGCACTAATTATTCGGTAGCTGTAACGGATAAGTACTGCGTTACAACAAAATCAATTATCGTTTTGGTGGACAAGGCATTGGCAGAATTTAAATTGGACACTAATATTGGCTGTGGCGAATTGCCGGTTCAAATTACTAATCTGGCGGTAGGAAATATTTTCGATTGGACCTTTGCTCCGGGCGAAACCTATCAGGGGAATAATCCGCAACACACTTATACCCAAGAAGGAATTCATACCATCCGGTTAATAGCCACCGATTTAGACCCGATATGTGCCGATACCACGAGCAAAACGATTAGGGTATATGGTGTTCCATTCGTTACGGCTACTGGCGATGGTTTTATTTGTAATTACGACTCCTTGTTTTTGGTTGCTGCCGGGTCATCTGGCCTTTATTCCTGGTTCCCGGTCGACGAACTTAAGACCCCTGATTCGGTGGTTACCTGGTGTTATGCCGATACGACAACTTGGTACGTGGTGACGGTTACCGATACCAACGGTTGTACAGCACACGATACAGTTTTGGTAGAAGTTCAACCAGATTACACCTACCTAATACCACTTGCCGATACCATCAATATTGGCGACTATATTTTCTTGGATGCTACGGCTAGTGATAATTCGGTGTTTTATCAATGGTCCCCGGCATTGGGATTGGAATGTTCAGGATGCCCCAGCATTAATCCGCAACTGTTTAAATCCGGTTGTTTTACCGTCAGCCTAGTTGATAATAAATTCTGTTATCCGAAGTCGAGTGAAGTCTGCATTGTAGTAAACAACAAGTTAGAACTAGATGTCCCCAATGCATTTACCCCCAACAGTGATGGGCGAAACGATAAAATTTATGCCCGTGGTTTGGGTATTAAACAGCTCATCAAGTTCTCCATTTATAACCGATGGGGCGAGGTGGTTTTTGAAACCAGCGACATTAACGTGGGTTGGGATGGTAAATACAAAGACAAGGTACAAAACGATGAAACCTATGTATTTACTGTCGATGCTGAGATGTGGGACGGACAAGTGTATTCTAAAAAGGGCTATATCACCTTGTTGAAGTAAATGAAATTTAGAACCGAACTTGGCGTCAACCCCTTCCCGTTTAATCTTTCGCACAGCGATGCGGTGGTTTTCTTTGGCTCTTGTTTTTCAGAAAACATTGGTCATAGATTTCAGCAACTGGCTTATCAAACATTGGTTAATCCCCATGGAATTTTGTTTGGCTCGCCAGCAATTCTCGCCAATCTAAAACGGGTTTTAAATAAAGAATTACCGAAAGATAATGAGCTACTTGAGGCAGGAACGCAATGGGCGCATTGGTATGGCCATAGTGCGCTTTATGGTTCGAGCAAACAGGAGCTGCTGCAAAATATAGCTGCGGCCGATGCGCAAACCCGGAGCTACCTAAAGCAAGCGCGTGTTTGTTTTATAACGCTCGGTTCGTCTTGGGTTTATCGACATAAAAAGGAAAATTTTGTGGTAGGCAATTGTCACAAGCAGGAAGCGAATGTTTTTGTCAAAGAATTGCAGACGAACAATCAGGTAGAAGCTGATTTGCAAGCTATGATAACCCTGTTGCGAGACTTTAATCCAAAGCTCGAGATTGTTTTTACGGTAAGTCCCGTAAAACACATTCGCGATGGCTTGGTAGAAAATAACCTCAGTAAGGCAATCTTATTGGTTGCCACACAACAAATGGCCGCCAAAAATGAACAGGTTCATTATTTTCCGGCATACGAATTACTAAGTGAAGATTTGCGCGATTACCGCTACTACGCTGCCGATATGGCCCATCCCAGCGAGCAGGCCGTAAACTATATCTGGGAAAAACTTTGCACCACCATTTTTTCTGCTGACGAATTGCAACTGAACGTCAAAATTGAACGCCTGAGAAATGCCCAAAATCATCGCCCATTATTTCCAGATTCAATGGAAAACAAATCGTTTCAAGCGAATTTGAAAAGGCAATTGGAGCAGTTTTATACTGAGACGGGTATTCAATTGTAAACGTGTATTTTGGTTATTTACAGTATTAATTTACCGCATTAAAAACAAAAACAAGAAAAAAAGTTTGAATTTTTCTTGCAAATAGAAAAATGTTTTTAATTTTGCGCCATCAATCGTTCTGAAATATGACCGATTTATAAAGAAGAGGCGAGAGACAGGCTCCATGACCCTCTGGCAACCAGGTATACCAACGGTGCCAATTCCTGCTCCCAAAAGGAGAACTATAAATTAAGGAAAATGGAAAACAGAACAAACATCAATCAAACACATCGGGTAACCCATCAACAGGGTAACAACACCACATCTGGCAATTTAGGCCATCGCTGTTGTTACTGTTGTATGTGGCGAATGTAATTTTCGCTTTTTCTCCCACACCGTATTTATTATCGAGTGATTTAGGCTTATAGCCCGGGAAAAGATTTGCATTATTCATTTCTTAAGTTACCAATCCATGTCAAAATTTAGAAACAGAATATCCAGTATTCTGAACACCAATACCGAGTCATTTTTTGCCAATAACCCTAGAGCTTTTGCCAATTATACCTTGCAGGTAAACTTGTTGGAAGGCGGCTCTGTAGAAGGGGAATTAAGGCCAGCGCAGTTGGATTACGCCTTCAACGAAGGCAATTTGCTGAACAACAAATTGCTGCTCTTCAAATTGTTTAAAAAGACCAACTCAAGCGCCAACTAACATGTCAGATTTAAAATATTTCAACACGGGTGTGGCTTTCGAATTGGAAAACGGTCAAGTGTTGCCCGATTTGCAAATTGCTTACCATACCTACGGTCATCTCAATGCTACCGGGTCGAATGTAGTTTGGGTGTGCCATGCACTTACCGCTAATAGCGATGTGGTGGCATGGTGGCCGGGATTGGCGGGCAACGGTTGTGTGATAAACCCGGAGGACCAGTTTATAATTTGTGCCAACGTAGTGGGTTCGCACTACGGCACCACCGGGCCGCTGTCGGTTGATGCGAAAACCGGATTGCCTTTTTACCACTTGTTTCCCGAATTGACCATTCGCGATATGGTGAAAGCCCACCAATTGTTGGCCAGGCATCTGCAAATTGAAAAAATTAATTTGTTAATCGGCGGGTCATTGGGTGGTCAACAGGCATTGGAATGGAGTATTAGTGAACCAAATCGCATAATTAACCTGGTGTTGCTGGCTACCAATGCACAACATTCGCCTTGGGGTATAGCCTTCAATGAGTCGCAGCGACTGGCCATTTATGCCGACCGAACGTATTTTGCTGCATCGGCCAACGGCGGGGCCAAAGGACTGAAAGCTGCGCGGTCTATCGCTTTATTGTCATACAGGCACTATCAAACCTACCAGCATACGCAGTTTGAAGAAGACAATGCTAGAATAGGGGGTTATAAAGCGGCCAGCTACCAGCAATATCAGGGCGAAAAGCTGGTTAGTCGGTTCAACGCTTTCAGCTACGTTCGTTTGGGACAGGCTATGGACAGCCACAATGTAGGCCGCGGTCGGGCTAGCGTAACCAAGGCACTGGAATCAGTTCGGGCAAAAACTTTGGTAATTGGTATCGATAGCGATTTGCTGTTTCCCACCAACGAGCAGGAGTTTTTAGCACGTCACATTCCAAACAGTGTGTATTTCGAAATAAAAAGCGCTTACGGTCATGATGGTTTTTTACTCGAAGTAGAAAAGATTGGAACCGCCTTGCAACAACACATTTCTCCAATAAATCAATGGCAAAAAGAAACATACCAACTGCATAACTAATAGAACATGAGCAAAGAAATAAACATAGGATTATTTGGTTTTGGCTGCGTAGGGCAAGGGCTTCACGATGTGTTGAAACGCAGCAACGGATTTAAAGCCAGCATTGATAAGATTGCCATTAAAAATCCAGATAAGGCGCGCAGTTTACCTGCCAATCTGTTTACTACCAATCACGATGATATTTTGAACAATCCGGCTATCAACACCGTGGTTGAATTGATTGATGATGCCGATGCAGCCTATCAAGTGGTTATAAAGGCATTGAAAAGCGGGAAAAATGTGGTTACCGCCAACAAGAAAATGCTCGCTTTTCATTTAGAAGAACTGGTTGGTTTACAGGTAAAACACAATGTTTCCTTGCTGTATGAGGCTTCTTGCTGCGGCAGTATTCCCATCATTAGAAACTTGGAAGAATATTATGACAATGACTTACTAAGTTCGGTGAGTGGTGTTTTTAACGGTTCCAGCAATTTTATTTTAACCAAAATATTCCAGCAAGGTTGGGACTATGCAACTGCTTTAAAACAGGCACAAGAATTAGGTTTTGCTGAAACCAATCCGCTGCTTGATGTGGGTGGTTTCGATGCCAAGTTCAAGTTGGTAATACTTACTTACCATAGTTTTGGGGTTTATGTTCATCCTGATAAGGTTTTTAATTTCGGCATTCAAAACCTCAGCGAGCACGATTTTCAATATGCTCGCGAAAAAGGACGGAAAATTAAGTTGCTACCTGTTGTGCAAAAAGTGGGTGAAAACCAGATTACACTTTTCGTTATTCCACAATTGATTGAACCTACACATTACCTGTACAATATTGAAAACGAATACAACGGGGTTTGCGTAGAAGCGGCTTTTGCCTGCTCACAAACCTTCACAGGTAAAGGTGCGGGCGGCCATCCAACGGGTTCGGCGGTGCTCAGCGATATTTCGGCCTTGCAATACAATTACAAGTACGAATACAAAAAGAGCAAACAAGGCATTCGCCCACAATATACTACTGATGTGTGGCTGGAAGTTTTTCTTCGCTACCATTCGGAAGAATTGCTAGCTAACCTAAAGTTCGACCGCATTTCGGAGAAATACCAAGGTAAAGATTATGCCTATGTAACCGGAGTAATTCGTTTGCAAGAGCTCATCGACAATAAGCAATTGCTGGAGGAAACAGGTGCATTTGTGGCCAGCACTGGCCAGCTTTTTGAAGCGAAAGCCATTATTAAACAAACCGAATTGGCCGAATTGCTTTGAGGCAGCACGCCATGATGCCTGTTTTTTTAACCACATAGGCACATAGACACAACGCAATGCGTTGCTATGTTTCCTGAAAATTGACCGAAGGAAATCATAGTTGTGCAAGCACAAGAGAACATAGATTATTGAAATTATAATCTATGTGTCTATGTGGTTAATAATTTCAATTTAAAGTGGAGAAATAACCGATGAGCAAGTCGGTTATTTTTTCGCGCAAATTAATACTCTATAAAATCTATAGAGAAACTATATAAAAGAAAACATGCAAAGTTTTAGAACGGAATTAGAAAACCCATTGGTGGAAAATGACATCATTGAGTTGGAACGCAAAATAAGAGAGTACCAAACGGGCTTGATTCCCGAAGAAAAATTCAGGAGTTTACGTTTGGCACGTGGTGTTTACGGCCAGCGGCAGCAAGGGGTGCAAATGGTGCGGATAAAATTGCCTTATGGCCGATTAAACTGGAACCAACTGCTTCGTATTGCGCAAATTAGTGATGAATACAGCACCGGAAACCTGCACCTTACCACACGTCAGGATGTGCAAATTCACCACGTTAGTTTAGACAAAACTCCTGAATTGTGGGCCAAGCTTGAGCTTGACGACATTACCCTTCGGGAAGCTTGTGGCAATACTGTTCGCAACGTTACCGCATCGGCCGAGGCAGGAATTGAAGCCAACGAGCCATTCGATGTGAGTCCATATGCCGATACCGTGTTTCGTTATTTTTTGCGGAATCCCATTTGTCAGGACATGGGGCGAAAAATTAAAATTGCTTTTTCGTCAAGTGTGGCCGATACCGCCTTTGCGTTTATTCACGATCTGGGATTTATTCCCGTGGTAAAAAATAAGGAACATGGATTTCGGGTGTTGTTGGGCGGTGGTTTAGGCGCACAACCAAATGTGGCGCACTTGGTCAATGATTTTTTGCCCGTAAATCAACTCATTCCGTTTATCGAAGGCGTATTGCGGGTTTTCGATAGGTATGGCGAGCGCAACAACCGGAACAAGGCCAGACTCAAATTTTTGGTCAATAAAATTGGGCTTACTTCCTTTTTGGAATTGGTAGCTGCTGAAGGACATGCATTGAAAGTCCAAACGTTTGAAATTGAAGTTCCAGCAACCAAAAATTACCCAAAACCAGAAAGTGACTTTTGGCCGGCGTTGCCCATCGTGAACAGCGAAGCCGATGAATGGATTAAAACCAATGTTTTTGCCCAAAAACAACCCGGTTACTACGGTGTTTATCTGAAAATTCAATTGGGCAATATCAGTTCGGCTGTGGTGCGCGAGTTGGTAAAAGCCATTCAGCATCTGGTTTCGGATGAGTTGAGAATAACCATTAATCAGGGACTGTTGCTGCGATTTGTGCCCGAAAAAAATCTTGAACCATTGTTTCATGCGCTTCGGGCACTTGGATTGGCACAAACCGGTTTCGACAGTACGTTCGACATAACCGCCTGCCCGGGAACTGACACCTGTAATCTAGGTATTTCGAGCAGTACAGGTATAGCTCGAGCTATGGAGAAATTCCTTAGGGACGAGTACCCTGAGTTGGTTTACAACCGCGACATAAAAATAAAAATAAGCGGCTGTATGAATTCTTGTGGGCAGCACGGCTTAGCGCACATTGGATTTCACGGCAGCTCGCTAAAAGGACCGCTGGGCATTGTTCCGGCATTGCAGGTGCTTTTGGGAGGCGGAGTTGGTGCTGATGGCGTTGGACGATTGGCCAATAAAGTACTGAAAGTGCCTAGCAAACGTGGGCTAGATGTATTGGAAACGCTGTTGGACGATTATCAGGAGGGGGCAACATCAATCGAAAAATTCAACGACTATTTCGATCGGGTAGGTGAACGATATTTCTACGATTTGCTAAAGCCATTAACGGATTTAAGTTCGCTACAACCCAGCGATTATATGGATTGGGAGCAGGATGAGAAATTTTCAACTGCAATTGGTGTGGGCGAATGTGCCGGTGTGGTAATCGATTTGGTGGCCACCTTGCTTTTCGAAGCTGAGGAGAAACTGCTGTTAGCCGAAGATAGCCTGCAAGCTGGTACCTATGCCGATAGCCTGTACCACAGTTATGCCGCGCAAATACACGCCGGTAAAGCATTATTGCTCGACAAGGGTGTAAGCTGCAATACGCAGGCAGGCATTCTGGCCGATGTCGACAAGCATTTTGCTGATGCAAATCCGCTGGTGATTTCTGCTGATATCGTTTTCAGTGAACAGGTATTATCCATCAATAAAACGGAAGCCAGTGAAGCGTTTGCCAACCATTACCTCAATTTGGCCAAATATGTTGTTACTGCTGCGATTAAGCACAGGAATACAATTAATGATTAACAATTAAGAATTAGAGATTAAGAAAATGGAACAACAAATAGAAAAGAAACTAACGCTGGTTGGTGCCGGGCCCGGCGATATTGGATTAATAACGGTAAAAGGTTTACAAGCCATTAAAAAAGCCAAAGTGATTCTTTACGATGCCTTGGTAAATACCGATTTGCTGCAGGAAGCCCGACCGGAAACCGAGCTTATTTACGTAGGGAAAAGACGCAATGCGCATGCCCTGCCGCAGGAAAAGATTAACAAGCTAATTGTGGAATATGCCTTGACTACAGGAAATGTGGTTCGGCTTAAAGGGGGCGATTCGTTTGTGTTTGGCCGTGGTTACGAGGAAATAGCCTATGCCGAAGCGTTTGGAATAGAAACCGAGGTAATTCCAGGAATTTCGAGTTCCATTTCGGTGGCTGCCCTGCAAAAAATTCCGGTAACCTCCAGAGGCTACAGCGAGAGTTTCTGGGTAATTACGGGCTGCAATGGCAAAGGGCAGTTGAGCCGAGATTTGGAAGTTGCCGCCAATACGCATGCCACGGTGGTTGTACTAATGGGGGTAAATCAGTTGAAGCAAATTGTTGAGGTATATCAACACGCACAGCGGGGAACCACCGCAGTGGCTATTATTCAAAACGGGTCGTTGCCCACCGAAAAATATGCGGTTGCCACCATCGATACCATTGTAAGCGAAGCGCAGCAAAAGAATATAGGCACACCGGCCATTATTGTAATAGGAAAGGTAGTAGAACTGCACCGCGATTTTGAACCCAATCGCTTTGTTCAGCATCTGCTTGGTGCAGACAACGAGCATGGAATAGCAGCACTTGCTGGTTAATTTTTTAATACTAAAGAAAGATGTCTACAAATACGCTTGAGTTAAACCGGATAACGACCGGTACCGAAAAAAATGTGCTATTTCCTGTGTTTTTGAAACTGGATGGCCTGCATACATTGGTGGTTGGTGGTGGAAACGTGGCCAAAGAAAAACTAACCGCTCTTTTGTCCAATAGTCCCACGGCTGAGATTACGGTGGTTACTGCCGAGCTACAGCCCGAGTTACAAGGTTTTTTGGAACAGCAAGAAAATGTGACCGTTGAAAAAAAGCACTTTGAAAGCAGCGATTTGCAAGGGGTGAACCTGGTAATTGTTGCTGTAAACAACTTTGCCACCAGCCAGTATATTGCTGGTTTGGCCAAGGAGCAGGGCATTCCGGTAAATGTAGCCGATACACCCAGTTTATGCGATTTCTACCTCGGTTCGGTGGTGCAAAAAGGACAGGTAAAAGTGGCCATAAGTACCAATGGTTATTCGCCAACGCTGGCCAAGCGCATGAAAAGTTACTTTGAGGAAGTGCTGCCCGATGAGTTGAGCGAAACTGCCGAAAACCTCAGTTTGATTCGCCAAGGAATAAACGGTTCGTTTAAGGAAAAGGTAATTAAGCTCAACGAAATTACCCGCACGCTTTTAGCTGAACCACAAACCTTGAAAAGGCCTAAAATTAAGCCGGTAGTTATTTGGACATTGGGTATTGTAGGTTTGATGATATCCGGGCACTTGATCTTTTCTTTGCTGCCACCAGCCACCATTGGCGAGGCTTTGTATCAATCGTTTACGCAGCTGGATCGAACCTTTTTGCTGGTGGTAATTGGTGGTTTTGTAGCGCAACTGATTGATGGCTGCTTGAGCATGGCTTATGGAGTAAGTGCCAATACGGTTTTAATGTCGGTTGGCATATCGCCAGCTGCTGCCAGTGCGAGTGTCCATGCTTCCGAAATTTTTACCAGCGGTGTTTCTGGCCTTATGCACCTTCGTTTTGGCAACGTAAACAACAAACTGTTTAAAACATTGCTTATTCCGGGGGTTATTGGTGCCATTGTTGGTGCTTATGCATTGTCAAGCCTAGAGCCTTATCTATTTTGGTTAAAACCAGTGGTAGCAGCATATACGGCATTTTTGGGTGTGCTCATTATTAGAAAGGTTATAGTAAAAAACAAAAAGAAAAAAGCCGTGAAAAGAGTCGGTTGGCTGGCAACGGCAGGTGGTTTTTTGGATTCGGTTGGTGGTGGGGGCTGGGGACCGATTGTAGCCAGCACTTTAATTGCACGAGGCCGACATCCCAAGTACACAGTTGGTTCGGTATGTGTCGCCGAGTTTTTTGTATCGCTGGCTAGCTCTATCACCTTCATAACACTTATAGGCATTGGCCATTGGCAATTGATTGCGGGATTGGTTTTGGGCGGTGTTATTGCTGCTCCTATTGCCGCCTATTTTTCTTCGCGGGTGCCGGTAAAAACACTAATGCTGGTAGTTGGCATTGCGGTAATTATTATAAGTCTACGAACGCTGGGCAAAACCTCTGGTTTGTTTTAATCAACATAAACCACATAGACACATAGGTTAGATTTTTAACCATTGGAACTATGTTTTGTGCTTGCACAACTAGGGTGCCTCTGCATCGGGATTCTAGTATACATATCAACACTGGTGTTGTGGCTATGTTCCTATGTGGTTAAAAAATCGCTAATGACAAACAGTTTAAAGGAACAAGGAAATGAACATAAATCAACAAGAATTAGAAAATTTGAAGCTGGATTTAGTCGGGAAAACCGCGCTTGAGCGCCTACGTTTTTTGGCCACTAAGTACCCCGGCGAAGTGGCATTTTCAACCAGTTTTGGATTGGAAGACCAGGTGGTATTGCATTTAATTGCTACTGAAAACTTGCCTATTCGCGTATTTACGCTCGATACCGGTCGGCTGTTTCCCGAAACATATTCGCTGTGGTCGCGCAATTTGGAGAAATACCCAGTTACCATTCAAACTTTTTATCCCAATCAGGAAAAGTTGGAGGAATTGCTTGGCGAAAAGGGTCCCAATAGTTTCTATACCAGTGTGCCCAATAGAGAGGCTTGTTGTGCCATTCGCAAACTGGAACCATTGGGTAGGGCATTACAAAATGTAGGCATCTGGGTTACGGGAATTCGAGCCGAACAATCGCCAAACCGCGGTGAATTTGAACAAATGGAGTGGGACAACCGATTTCAGCTCATAAAGTTTCATCCGCTGCTTAATTGGAGCACTACCGAGTTGAAACAGTTTGTAGCCGACAACAATATACCCTATAACGGCTTGCACGACAAGGGTTTTCCCAGTATTGGTTGTGCGCCTTGTACCCGAGCGGTATTGCCCGGGCAAGATGAGCGGTCGGGGAGGTGGTGGTGGGAAGATTCCACCAAAAAAGAATGCGGACTTCATGTTAATTAAATACCATCCAAATTATGGATTACTTAGATTTTTTAGAGGCGGAAGCCATTTATATTTTGCGCGAAGTAGCCGGTCAGTTCGACAGACCAGCAATACTTTTTTCGGGCGGAAAAGACAGTATAACCTTGGTGCACTTGGCCAATAAGGCTTTTGCTCCGGGTAAAATTCCTTTTCCGCTGGTACACATCGATACCGGTCACAATTTTCCGGAAGCATTGCAGTTCAGAGACGAGCTAGCCAAAAGCTTAAATGCTGAGTTGCTGGTTCGTCAAGTAGCCGATACCATTAAGGCAAAAGGTTTGCAAGACGGAAAGGGGAAATTCCCCAGCCGAAACCAATTGCAAACGCATACTTTGCTTGATACTATTGAAGAATTTGGTTTCGATGCCTGCATTGGCGGTGCGCGTAGGGACGAGGAAAAAGCCCGTGCCAAGGAGCGAATTTTCTCGGTGAGAAATGAATTTGGTCAATGGGATCCAAAACTGCAAAGACCAGAGCTTTGGAACGTCTTTAATGGTAAAATTCATAAAGGCGAAAATGTGCGGGTTTTCCCCATTAGCAACTGGACCGAGTTGGACGTTTGGAATTATATCAAACGCGAAAACATTGAATTGCCGTCTATTTATTTTTCGCACCAACGCGATTGTGTTGTGGTTGGCCAAGATCAGCTTATTGCCGTTTCCGAACACATTTTGTTGGAACCCACCGATACCGTGGTTAACACCCAAGTGCGTTACCGCACCGTTGGTGACATGACTTGCACTGCTGCGGTTCTTTCTGCGGCCAGCAGTTTAGATGAAATTATTGCCGAGTTGCACTTGGCCACCACCAGCGAGCGTGGTGCTACCCGAATTGATGACCAGGTAAGTGAGGCTGCCATGGAGGATCGCAAGCGAAACGGATATTTTTAATTAAACAATAGACTTTGTACGCTATACGCAGTACGCAATACTAGAATTATGGAATTACTTCGATTTTTAACCGCCGGAAGTGTAGATGACGGCAAAAGCACATTAATTGGCCGATTGCTTTATGACAGTCAAGCGGTTTCTGGCGATATACTAGCGGCCATAGAACGGTCGACCAAAAACAAAGCCGACGGCCCCGACCTGTCGTTGCTTACTGACGGCTTGAGAGCCGAGCGCGAACAGGGTATCACCATAGATGTGGCTTATAAGTATTTTTCTACGGCACAGCGTAAATTTATTATTGCCGATGCGCCTGGCCATGTGCAATACACCAGAAACATGGTAACGGCAGCTAGCACCGCACAGTTGGTCATCATTTTAATTGATGCCAGGGTAGGTGTTGTGGAACAAACCAAACGCCACTCACTGATTGCTGCGCTTTTGGGTATTCCAAATGTGGTGGTAGCCATCAATAAAATGGATTTGGTGAATTATAGCGAAACGGTTTTTCATCAGATACACAAGGATTATGAGCTGTTGGCTGATAAACTGGGCTTAAAAAAGGTAATTCAAATACCCATTAGTGCAAAAGATGGCGACAATGTGGTAAATGCATCGAGTCAAATGCCTTGGTACACGGGCAAGACCCTGTTGCAGATCTTGGAAACAGCGCCAACCGGTACTCCTGACCAAAGTCCGGTAAATACTTTGCAGGTGCAATACGTAATTCGTCCTAACACCGATGAGTTACACGACTACCGTGGATTTGCCGGAACCGTTTTAAGTGGAGAATTTAGGCCAGGTGATGAAATTGCGGTGTTACCATCGGGGGTAAAAACCAAGATAAAAGCCATTCATCTGGGTTCGGAGCTTTTACAGCAGGCAGCGGCTGGACAAGCAATAACTATACAGCTTGAAAATCAGATGGATATAAGCCGCGGTGACACACTGGTGGCTGGTCAACTTTTACCTGAAATTACGCAGGAGTTTGGAGCCACCATCTGTTGGATGGACCACAAACCGTTGACCGAAGGAGCCAAGTATATTTTGCAGCACAACAGCAACCGGAGTCGGGTGGCAGTGAAGCAAATTCTGCATCAAATCGACATTGAAACCTATGCCCAAATCGATGCAGTTGAATCTTTGGGGCTAAACGCCTTGGGCAGGGTGCTAATTAAATCGGCCAACCCTTTGGTGCTGAATAAATATAGCGAGAATAAAAATCTGGGAAGTGCTATTCTTATTGACGAAACCACCCATGCCACGGTGGGGGTGCTGATGATTGATTGAATCCGTTATTCAAAAAAACAATGAAAATTTTACTACAAAAATTACTGTTAATCGTACTCATTCTATTTTCAATTTCGTTAATGGCACAACGCAATACCACAAATCAAAACCTGATGTGGTTCGGTTACTTTCTTTCTTTGCACGGCAATAAGGGATGGTATCTTCAAACCGAAGTACAGGAGCGGTACTTCGTAAACCCAACAGCCCAACATCAATTTTTGATTCGCAGTCATTTGCACAAAACTTTAGGGAATAGTGGCTGGGAAACTTCGTTTGGTATGTGTGTGTTTCTGCAAAATTCCAATAAGCCAAAAGCAGCGGTACAATTAACAATTCCTGAGTTACGCCCACACCTGGAATTGGCCTACAAACAGAAACTGAAAGGGTTTGTGCTCGACCACAGGTATAGAGCGGAAGCACGTTTTTTTCATTACACCAATCCGGAAAAGTCGGAGTTGGAAGAGGGCTTTTATTTCGGGAATTTTAGAATCAGGTATCGATTGCAAGCAACGGTTTCGGTCTGGAAAATTAATGACAAACAGCAACTAAAAGTTAAACTAAGTGACGAGATTCTAGTTAATGCAGGTGACCAAATTGTGAAAAATGTATTTGAGCAAAATAGGGTATATGCGGGTTTGAGTTTTGATGTAACTACAAATTTCACGATTGATGTTGGCTATTTAAATTGGTTTCAACAACGCCCAGATGGGGATTTTTACAACCGGAACATATTGCGTTTTACCGTGTTTCATAAAATAAGTTTGGTTAATACGGATAAGCCCTGATTCGAATAACTATAGGGGGAGGGAAATGTAACGAGACATCTTTGGGAACTTTATTTTTTTACTAGCTTCGCCAAGCGGATAAATATCCCGTTTAACCCTTTGTAAATGACGATTTTTTGGGTACGACCCAAAATTGAAAACAGCTTTGTATGACAACCAATCCGATTCCTCAATCAGAATTATCAACAACAACTTCAAAAACATCATTTTTTAACTTCAATCGTCAGCATTGGCCGGCAGTTGGTGTTATTTTGCTGTATGTCATTGCTAGCATTACCTATGGCTTGCTCTCGAACGGAACTTGGGACGATGACTGCCCTACTCGGTATTACAACACTTTGAATGCGTTAAACCGTCCGAAAGAGTTTATCAGCTTGTGGAACCGACCGCTGTTTGTGTTGCTGTTTTTCATTCCCATCCATTTGGGCAAATATGTCATTCTTGCCGGTATGGTGTTGATTACTTCCATTGCAGCGTGGGCATTGTATTTGGGTTTGCAAAAAATGAATATAAAAAATGCGGTGATGGTGCTACCATTTCTGCTTTTTCAGGCATTTTATTTTGGTGTTTCTCGTAACGGGCTAACCGAACCACTGGCCGTGGCGTTAATCTGTTTTGGTTATTTTTTCTTTGCCCATAAAAACTGGATATGGTTTGCTATTATGGGTTCGTTAATTCCATTGGCTCGCCTCGAGTTATCGGTTCTACTACTGATTTGGGCTATATTATTGATTCAACAGAAACAGTTTAGGTTAATCTTGGTACTAGGTGTTCCAGTTTTTCTGTGGAATTTGGTTGGCTTTATTGCCGATGGCGAATTGCTTTGGTTACTTAAATCGGCAAAAGGTGATGGTGCGAATTCTTATGGGCATCAGGCTTTCAACCACTACTTTTTACGGTATATTTATGTAGTTGGCCCGGTGGTTTTCTTTTTCTTTTTTATAGGTCTTTGGAATCGCTTGGTGGCACACAAATTCGACCTATTTGTGGTAGGCCAATGCATTTTAGGATTTATGCTTTACGTTATGTTCGGTTGGAAACTGAACATGGGTGATTCGGCCGGGTTCTTGCGAAACCTAATTCCTATTTCGCCAATGGTTGCCATTATTGCGGTTCACGGTTTTAATCGCTGGATGGATAAAATTTCAGCTAAAAATGAGCCGATTGAAATACCCGAGGAGCAAGCGATAAAACCAGTTGCGGAAACCAGCAAGCCCATTACCTCGTCAAAAAAATCAGCACCAAAACCACAGACGGGAACAATCAAAAAAGAAGCAAAAGTCAAATCAAGTACCAATTACGTAATACTGGATTCGTTGGTGTTACTGGTTTTGGTCTATGTCTTTTATTCCAAAGTGCTAAGGGGTCACCACAAATTACTGGAGGATGTTAGTTACCTAAATTTAGCCGTAAGTGGGGTAATTTTTGCCGTTTTTGTTTTGTCGTGGTTGCTGTTTAGGAAGAAGATGGTTGCAGGGCTGAAAGCGGTATTGATGGTATTGGTGTTATTCGGCTCTATGGCATATACCTTGGTTACTGAACCCTGGGATGCACACATGAATCCTGAACGTGCGGCTATGGAGGAAATGGCCAATCTTTGGACCGGTAGCTACTTGAAAGACTTGCCAACCATGTGCAACCACATTTGGTTTTACTGGTCAAAAGACTTGAAAAGAAATGACCCGCAGTTTAAAGAGGTGCTCCTGAAAAATCTGGATTCGGCTGAAGTGGGTTCCTTATTAATCTGGGAAACCCATTACTCGAATAGGCTTGGAGCAGATGTTCCGCAGGATTCTTTGCTTAAACGTTCCGATTTAATAGAACTACATAAGGTACGGGCCACGGATAATTCGTTTGCCGTGGTATTGTATCAAAAGGTGAAGGCCGACCGAAGTGACATTATGACCTGGTACGACAAATTCATAGCCAGCCAGCCAAACATGGCCGAACCGCTTGTAAATAGAGGTGTGTTGAAAATGACTAAGCTGAATGACGTTAAAGGCGCAATTACTGATTTTGATTTGGCCATCAAGATTGATCCGAAATTGTATGATGCTTATTTCAACAAAGGAATCGCTTATTTTAATGCAAAAAGCTTCAGCGAAGCCATTGTAGCCTTTAATCAAGCGGTGAAACAACGTGCCAATGATGCGGACGCACTTTATAACATTGCAGTAAGCTATGGCAACATGGGCGATATTAAAAATGCTATTGCGGCTTATGATACATTGGTGAAAGCCAATGTTGGGTATGCTAAAGGTTATTTAAACCGGGCACTGCTTTATAGTAGCCAAAAAAACACCTCATTGGCCTTGGCCGATTATAGCAAGGTGATAGAGCTTGAACCGAAAAACACCATGGCCTATATGAACCGAGGGGTAATGTATAGCGGCTTAAATGATAGGGAGAAGGCACTGATTGATTTTTCGAAAGTGGTAGAGCTGGAGCCAAACAATGTGCAGGGGTATTTCAACCTCGGTGTTGTTCAACTGCAAATGAATAGAAAAGATATAGCATGCAAAAACTTTGAGAAAAGTAGGCAACTAGGACACCCGCAGGCAGGTGCCATAATGCAGGGTTATTGCGGGAGGTAGCATTGCTTCGCACGGTTAAACGCACAAAAAAATCCAGATTTTGTCTGGGTTTTTTTATGCAATCTATTTAAGAGAAATTTATTTGTGTTCTGAAACCAAATCCTTAGTGGCAGTACGGCTCGATTTGTAGCCAAATAGGCTATTTTCCTTAATAATGTTATCGACATAACCGGGAACCATTTCTTCCCATCCTTCTTCGCCTTCACGGATTTTACGCAACACCTCTCTCGATTGAACGGCCAAGACGTTGGGGTCGAATTCAGCAAGGTCAATAATTCGGCTATTGTAAAGCATGTAGTCGTATAATGGCCGTATTCTTGGATGAATAGGCGCATTGCTGCTAGTTAGTATCTCCTGATTTTCTCCATGAGCAGGATACAGGAACATTTTCAGGTCGTTGTTGTAAAGCACACCGAAGGCCTCCAAAATTCCGCCACGCAAATCACGGTAATACTTCTCGTTGAAAATCTCGAGCATGCTGTTTACACCAACAATAAGCGCCATTCGGTTTCTGGTGTACTGGGCGAAGTAATTAATCAGTTTGTAATATTCCGAATAGTTCGATATAATAACGGTTTGTCCAAGCGAACAAAGAATGTCGGCCCTATCTAGGAAGTCTTGCTCGTCAATTTCGCCCTCAGCTTTTAGGTTGCTCAAGGTGATTTCAAACAGTACAAGTATGTTGTCCTGGTTTACTTTCGGGTCGGCAATGAATCGGCTGTAACCGTTCATTACCATATCAATATGTACATTGGTTACCGGGCGGAAACTACCGCGAATAGCCAAAATGTTTTTCTTGTAAAGGATGTCTGAGGCTTGCAGGTTGTTACCATCAGGGCCAAACATTACTGCATCGGTCATGTTGTTACGCACCAGTTGCAAACTCATCAATCGGTTATCTACCTTTTTAAACGCGGGTCCTTCGAAATTAATCATGTCAATTTCAATGTGGTCGCGCGAAAGGTTATCGTAAAGCGATTTTAAAAGTTCTTTTGGATTGTCATGTAGGTAAAAACAACCGTAAATAAGGTTTACACCAAGGTCACCAAGTTTTTCTTGCTGAACGCTAGCTTCGTTGTCGAGCAAGCGAATGTGTAAAATGATATCACTTGGGTCTTCGTTGGCATGGCGCTGAAAACGCATACCTAACCACCCGTGACCAAGGTTTAACTTGGCGTAATCTATGGTAGTTACTGTGTTGGCAAAGGTGAAAAACTTTTTAGTAGGGTGTTTTTCGCGAGAAAGGCGTTCGTTTATGAGCCCAAATTCATGCGACAGCATTTTCCGCAGGCGCGATTCACACACGTATCGGTTTTTGTCTTCCCGGCCGTAAATGGCGTCCGAGAAATCTTTATCGTATGCAGACATTGCCTTAGCAATGGTGCCAGAAGCGCCACCAGCTCTAAAGAAATGCCGAACTACTTCTTGTCCGGCACCAATCTCGGCAAAAGTTCCGTAAAGTTCGGGGTCTAAGTTTACTTTGAGCGCTTTTTGCGATGAGGTGAGTATAACCCTGTTTATCTCTGCTTGCATAAATTATAAAGGCCTTGCAAAGTTAAAGTGTTAATTGGATAAAAGCCATGCAAAATGTATTTTTATATTCGCCATTAGAAGTCTAAGACAAAGCAATGGAAATAACTTTTTTAGGAACCGGAACATCACAGGGAGTCCCCGTCATTGCTTGTAATTGTGAAATTTGTCAATCAACGGATAGTCGTGATAAACGGCTTAGGACTTCAATACTCATTTCGTATAAAGAAATGAACCTAGTAATTGATACTGGCCCCGATTTTCGCCAGCAAATGTTGACAAGTGGAGTTAACCACCTGGAAGCCATTGCGTATACCCACGAACACAAGGATCATGTTGCCGGACTGGATGATGTTCGGGCATTTAACTTTAAGCAAAATAGTCACATGCCTATTTTTGCAACCGAGTTTGTTCAGCAAACATTGAAACGAGAGTTTTTATATGCCTTTGCCCATGATTTGTACCCCGGAGTACCCCAGTTGTTGTTAAATACGATTGTGCCGGGAGTATTGTTTCGGGTTGGCGATATAGAAGTAATGCCTTTTGAGGTTTTACATGGAAAATTGCCGGTAATGGGTTTCCGAATAGGTGATTTTACTTATATAACCGATGCCAATTCAATTCCGGAATCGTCCATGAAATATATTCAAGGAAGCCGAGTGTTGGTGTTAAATGCTTTAAGACACAAGGCCCACCATTCCCATTTTACCCTTGCCGAGGCAGTTGAGGTGGCCAAACAGATTAAGCCTGAGGTGTGTTATTTTACCCACATTAGTCATTTGTTGGGGAAACACCAAGAGGTTCAGCAGGAATTACCCGATACTATGTTTTTGGCTTTCGATGGCTTGAAAATAAAAGTAAATTAAGCTCCAATCAACAGTCTGCAAAGCATTCCAAGAGTTAGTTATTTTGAATTTCGGCCTTGTCAAAAGAATTACAACATTTAACGCTTAGTTTAACGTTAATCTAACTCATTTTTATGAAAAGAATTGCAGCAATGCTTTTCACTCTTTTTGGGGTGCTTGCCACTACCGGCCTTAGAGCCGAAGGTTCTGACAAGGATTTAACTTATATAAAAAACCGAAAACGCCTTCCTGATGTAGCCTATCAGGCTGAACTTCGTCATCAAAAGAGTTGGCAACAATTTTTGGCAAGCAACGGAACGTGGTACGTCGTTTTCAACGAAGAAACAGGAAAACCCCATCGCGCATACGGTAAACCTATTGTGGTGGCAGGTCAAAACCCGACTGAAAGAGCGTTGAATTTTATAGCGACTCAATTGACCGATTTTTCGATCGACGTTAGTCAGCTTCATGCTTTAAAAGGTAATGCGGCCTTGCTGTCTACTGCCAAGCACGACCATGCTAATTTTTACCAGAAATATCAAGGATTGAAGGTAGAGAATAGCCGTGTAACCGTGAAAATGGATAAACAAGGCCGGGTTATTATGTGGGGAGCCGATGTGTATGATAACATTAACCTGTCAGTGGTTCCGCAATTGAGTGCTGTAGCGGTGATGGATTTGGCTAAACTAGGCATTACGGGAGTAAGCTCTGCTGAGGTGCAGACTGCACTTTCGGTTCTTCCTTTGCCAGGCAACAAATCTAGCGAATACCGATTGGTGTATACTGTATTTGTAATGGCCGATGAACAAGGGATTCCGGCCAGATACTATACTTTGATTGATGCCAACTCTGGCGAAGTTTTGTACCGTCAAAATCAAGTTAAAAATCACAAACCGGCTGAAAAACCAATTGCAGCGGCCTCCTTAAAAGTTCAGGGTACAGTTTCCGACGACAATCCTTCGGTGGCTGCCAATAAAAAGGGATTGGCCAATCTGAAAGTAATTGTTGATGGTACTGTGTATTATACCAACGATGAGGGGAATATTGATTTCGATTTAACGGGAGCCGGTTCAACCAACATTTCATTGAGTGGTAAGTGGGTTGAAGTACACAACCAGTCAAACGGTGGTGCTGTGCCTGGTGTAAATACCGTGGTAACACCTGGGAGCAATACCGCTGATTTAGACTTTATTGCCAGTTTGGAGGAACGTAGTGCTTATTTTAACACCAACATCATCCACGATTTTCAAAAAACGGTATTGACCAATTTTACTGGAATGGATAAAATGTTACCAGCTAATGTTGACATTTCGCCCGCAACCTGTAATGCTTTTTATAACGGAACGTCAATTAATTTTTATTTGTCTTCATCTACTTGCTATTCCTTGGCTAATGTGGCGGATGTGATTTATCATGAATACGGTCATGGTATCAACGACGAATTTTACACCGATTTAGGTTCTTTTTTCAATAACGGGGCAATGGGAGAAGGCTATGCCGATGTGTGGGCTTTTGCGGTTCATAACGACCCTGTACTGGGTAACGGGATGAACCCCACCGATCCAAGCGAATTTGTGAGGCGGTATGATCAGGAACCAAAAGTATATCCCAACGATATTGTGGGAGAGGTACATGCCGACGGTGAAATCATTGCAGGTGCCTGGTGGGATGTATTTAAAAATTTAGGTGATGATATGCCACTTACGATGGCCATTTTTGCGGAAGCCTATGTGGGACTACAAGCTGAAGCGCCAGATGGCGATGAAGGAACGGCTTATACTGATGTTTTGTTGGATGCATTACAGGCGGATGACAACGATGCAAATTTGAGCAATGGAACACCGCACGGAGCAGAAATTGCAGCGGCCTTCAGACGACACGGGATCACTTTAATTTCGAATGCCGAAATTGTGCATGAAGCCATTTTAACAGCAAATGGAGGACAGGATATAACCATTAACGCTGAGTTGATTCTAGATAATCAGTTTGAACCTTATTTACAGGGTGTTTCGGTATATTATGCTACCAACAAAAACAACAGTTGGATTGAAATACCACTCACCACAGTCAACAATGTTAATTATACTGGCGTTATTCCAGCCGTAGCAAGCGGTACATTGGTTAAGTACTACCTCGGCGTGAAAGATAATTTTGGCAATTTGGGCGTGGTTAGTCCCATTGCGTCCAACTTGGACGACCCGAACGTTCCAAACTATATTTTGGCTGGATTTAATTTTATTAAGGTTGATGATTTGGACGATAACTACGCCAACTTTGGCGAATGGTTTGAGGGCGTTTCTGACGACAATGCAACCACGGGCCGCTGGGAATTTGCTATACCCATAGGTTCGTTTTCTTCGCCTGGTGATGAAAGTACGGCTGTAGCCCCATATTACCAAACCACCCCCAACGGAAATTACTGTTTTGTTACCCAAAACTCTAGTTCAGAATCAGCTGGTTTAGGTGAGCGCGATGTTGATGCTGGGAAAACAACTTTGCAAACTCCTGTAATGAATTTGAGCAGCTATACCAACCCAACATTTACTTACAACCGTTGGTATACGAATAATCCGCCAAGCGGAGCCAATCCAAATGCCGACTACTGGATGGTAATGATTACCAACGATGGCGTAAATTGGAAATATGTAGAAAGTACAATGACTTCGGATCGCAGTTGGCGCAGGGTTGCCTTCCGGGTGCGCGATTACCTAGAAGCAACCAATAGTGTTCAATTGAGGTTTATCGCTTCTGACAGTCTGCGACCTGGTCAAAATTTAAATGGCGGATCGCTTGTTGAAGCAGCGTTAGACGATCTAACCCTTTATAATGCTGACAGTTATACTACGCAAATTGTCAAAAATGGAGGCAGCGAAGCCGGGATAAATTTGTTCCCAAATCCATCGAATGGCGATATTCAACTGCTATTAAAGGCCAATTCCGAATCGTTAGTTGACCTGGTAGTGACCAACATGGTAGGTGCTACCATTTACCGCCAACAGGTCAAAAACTTGGTTGATGGCATAAATAATATTTCGATGCCGCTAGAATGTCTGTCCAACGGGGTTTATACCCTAAACATTATGCTAGATGGCAGCAGCACTGTGAAGAAATTTTCGATACTGCATTAATCAGCTGAAAATTGAGCAAATATACTTGGGAAGCCTGTCGTAATTGACGGGCTTCTTTTTTTGGTTCCGTCCTGAAATTATTTCAAAACGACGGTTTAAATATTTCGAGTGCCGAAAATACTTTGTGTATTTTGCCGTTCTAGGGCTTATTATTTCCTTGAGTTTATGAAGGTTTTTACCGGGTTTTTTCTATTTCTAACCTTAAGCAGCTGGGCACAGCATTGGCAATCGCTAGATAATTTTCCGGGTGCTGGTCGCGATGATGCTACTGCTTTTACTCTTAGCGGCAAAGCTTTTGTAGGCACCGGTATGGATGCAGGTTATGCTTGCCACAACTCGTTTTACAGTTTCGATGCAGCTGCCGGTAGTTGGTTGCAAGTTGCCGATTTAGCTGCTGCTCCACGTCAGTATGCCACGGCATTCAGTTTAAATAATAAGGGCTATGTGCTGGGCGGTGTTTTATGTAATAATCAGGATTTGGGGGATTTGTGGGCATTTGACGCTGAAAAAAACGAGTGGGAACAGAAAAACAATTTTTCAGGATTGGCTAGATCTAAGGCCTTAACGTTAAACATTGGGGATGAGGTCTTTTTATTTGGTGGGAGAAACAAGAATGTTGCACTTGCCGATTGCTGGAAATATTTACCTGAAACCGATGCCTGGGTACAACAAGAGGATTTGCCTTTCGGTGCCCGTTTTGATATGGTTGGATTCTCTCAGTTTGGTCTCGCATTTTTAGGCCTAGGCACCGATTCCAGCTACACCCAATATACTGATTGGTGGTGTTTTAACCCTCAAACCGCCGTTTGGACCAAATTGGCCAATTTTCCGGGAAAGGCAACCACCTACAATGTGGCTTTTGCCAACGAGTACCGCAACCTTATTTGTACCGGAATCACCGCCAAATTTAAGTTTAACAACGAAAGCTGGGAGTATCTCGCAGTGACCAATGCCTGGGAAGAAAGGCCACTGTTGCCGGGTTTGGCTCAGCGTGGTTCGGTAGGCTTTGTCATCGACAATAAATTTTACCTGGCATGCGGAATAGACAGTGTCAACAAACGACTTAACACCGTCTGGCAGTTTACTTATCCAGCTGCTCCAGAAGGCGAATTGCTTGTTTACCCCAATCCGGCCAATGAACAGGTGGTCATTACTTCGGTCAATCCGGCAAGCACGTTAATCATCGAAAATAGCCTTGGTAGTTTGGTTTACCAACAGGAAGGCATACATTTTCCAGCACTTATTCCGGTGGACAACTGGCAACCGGGTTTGTATTTTATCCGAACCGGAAACGCTGTAAGAAGATTGGTGAAGCTGTAATGCTGCACCCTTCGGCAAGCACTTCGACAAGCTCAGTGCCCGGTTTTAAATATAGCGTTGGTCGCTGAGCCTGTCGAAGCGACTTTCTTTGATAGGTACTTCGACGAGCTCAGTGCCCGATTATGGCAGAACTTAACCCAAGGTTTGTTGAAGTGTCAAATAACCCTTTCTCCAAAACATACTCCGTACTTAATACCCCGTACCCCGTACTCCCTACTCCGTACCCAAACTCAGCACCTTAAACTGTCCCTTGTTGCAAATGGCCAGCGCTTTTCCCACAAACTCTTGATTGATGAACGGGGTGTTTTTCGATTTTGACTTGATGGCTTCTTCTGTAAATTTCCACTTGAACTCAGGGTCGAACAGGGTTAAGTTCGCTACAGCGCCTTCCTGAATGCTTTCCGCTTTCATGCCCAGTATGGCTCTCGGGTGGCTGGTGAATTTTTCTACTATGAATGGGGTGGCTAAGTGTTTTTTTAGCTGGGTATTGGCTACGGCAAAAGCAGTTTGTAAGCCTATGATACCAAAATTAGCCAGGTCGAATTCTAAGTTTTTGTTTTCTATGTCTTCCGGGCAGTGATCGCTGCATACCGCATCGATGGTTCCGTCTACCAAACCTTGCAGCAGGGTAGCTACATCGTGGTGCGAGCGAAATGGTGGGTTTACCTTAAAATTAGTGTCGAAGGTATTTACCACGCTATCATCGAAGGCTATTTGGTGGGCGGCCACATCGCAACTCACTTTCAAGCCTTTTTTCTTGGCTTCTTTTATCAAGTCTACTGCTGCGGCTGTAGAAAGGCAATTGAAATGGAGTTTTCCACCGGTGTATTCCAGTAGCGTTATGTCGCGCTGCACCTGCAATACTTCGGCCACAGCTGGCATACCTTTTAAACCAGTAAGGCTGCTGTTCACGCTTTCATTTACCTGTCCGTGATGGGTTAAGCTTTTGTTGGTCGGGTGGGTAATTACCAGCCCATCAAAATGCTGAGTGTATTGTAATGCCTTAGTTAAAACGCCGGTGTCGGTTTGCACCTTACCGTCGGTAAAGGCTGCTGCCCCGCGGGTATGCATATCATAAAGTTCGGCCAAGTTGCGGCCTTCGCCTCTCTCAGTAAGGGTTCCCATTGGAAATACAGAAACAACATGTTTCAAACTGCGGTTTATCTTGTATTCAATACCGCTCTTCGAGTCGGTTATGGGTAAAGTAAGTGGCGAGGTAACTACGGTTGTAAATCCGCCATAAGCGGCCGCTTCCAGCCCACTTTCCAGGTCTTCTTTGTGCTCAAATCCAGGGTCGCATAGGTTGGCACTCATGTCTACCCAACCTATAGAAACATGAAGGTTGGGGTGTTGAAATACGGTGGCATCGGTGGGGGCAATGAGGTTGTCAATTTTAACGATAACACCCTGCTGAATCAAAATGTCTTTTACCAAACCATTTAACGGAGAGGAGGCGTCAACAATGTGCGCCTGTTTCAGAAGAATTTTGCCTATTTGAGCCATTTGGTAAGCAGTATTTCGATGGTTAAAAATAGTAGAGTTAAACCAATAAAAAGCTTCCAGAGTTTTTGTCCCTGGTAATTGGTTTTAATCTCGTTGGTAATTTTTTCAGGTTTTTCGTTCAGCAAGGTAAGTTTACCCTTGCTTTTTTCGCACAGCTGGCCAAGTTCGTCCAAACTGAAAACCTTGGTATTGCTTTCTAGTCGGGGAAGGTTTACGCCAATGGCCGAAATCTCGGTATTGTTTTCCCCAATAATGTTGTAGTTGCCCGCTTTTAAATCGGTTTGTGGTGGGTAAAGCAGTATGTTTTCTGCGTTTTTCCGTATTTCAGGAATAAACTCGTTTCCGTTGGGCAAACCTTTCATTTTAAACAGGTTTTCGCGCGGAGCAATTTCGCTGTTTAGGACGATGGGTTTGGCATCGCCAATAGTATAGGCCAGTTGCTGAATGTAACCACTGCTTTCGGCAATGCGCAACATAATAGGGGCAAAAAGACCGTGTTGGGTAAAATTGCCCTCACTCAGCGGAGTGTTGAACAAGAACAACTGCCCCGCCTTGTAGTGGGTTACCGAAACAAAATTGGCTCCGTTGCTCAGTTTTATCAAAGCTTCCGATTTGGCAAACGAGCCACCGCTTGGCAAATAACCACTGCGTGATACCGGGAGGTCAATATTGGCAGGGATTTTATCGAACAAATTTTTGAAAAACGGGTGTTTGTGTTCCAGTTTAGCCGATTTCACCAAGGCAGTGTCGCTTGATGAAAATCCACCAGCTTTCAACTGCGCCAGCAAGGTATTGTAAGAACTGATGTCGGTTTTAGTACCGGGAAAAATAGCCACTGCCTCGCCCTTGCTTAATTTGCTTACAACGGTATTGCTTAGCCCGGTTGAGATATAATTCAGCCCGTTTAAGATTAAGCAGCCATCACCCTTTAGGTGGTTGTAGTCTATATTTTGCTCGGCATAGCTCGCAAATTGGTAATCGGCATCGGTGGCAAAAAGGCGACTTATTGCTGTTGATGCATTGCTTCCTATAATTTCTACAACCGGCAATTTGGTATTTACGCGGTAAGCGAAAAAATAAGCGTTATCGAACTGAATGGGTGAGTCGTTAATTTTTACTTCACAACGATTAAAACCGGCTTGTTTGTTCACGTAGGTAAGCAAAATCGTTTCTTTTCCGCCCGCAGGAACAGTGGCGTTGCTAATGCCCGCTGGCTGATTGTTAATGAAAAGCTCAACGGGAATGTTTTCTACAGTTTCATCGCCAAAATTGGTGAGCTGAACAGTGAGTTCTTCCTTGCTGTTAATTAAATGCGTTGGGGTGCTAAACCACAGACTATCTATAACCAGATTGTTGCCGTTTTTGGCACTCACCGGAACCAAAGTAACCACTGCCGAGGAGTCTTTTAGCAATTCTTGTGGCTTGGTGGTTGCGGTTTGAAAGTCAGAGATGAAAAAACTAGTTACTGGCTTGCCGTTGGCAATAGCCTGTTGCTTTTTCAGCATGTCACTTAGGCTGGTTGACGTATTGGCTTCTTTTATCAACTCTACCGCATCAAGGGCTTCTTGCTTGGTTAATTCGCGTTGCAACTTGGCATCGTTGGCGTTGGTAGTAAGTATAAACGCAGTGTTTTCGGGGAAAGCCTCGATAATGCTTTTTCCTTTTTCAATGGCTTCTAGCAGCAGCGGGCCTTCAGTACCCTTGTTGCTCATGCTTGGCGAATTATCGACATAAACGGCAACGGTACCACCAATAGGTAAAAGCCGTGTTTTGTTTTTTATAAAAGGTTCTGAAAAGGCCAGTACCAGCGCGGCTAAGGCCAAAAGGCGCGATAGTAAAATGAGCAGGTTTTTTAGGCGAGAGGTCGATTGCGTTTGCTCCTTAACCTCTTCCAATAAGGCCACATTGGTAAAATATACCCGCTTAAATTTTCTGAAATTGAAAAGGTGAATAATTACCGGAATAGCCAGCAGGCCGAAAGCAAAAAGAAAGGCGGGGTTGGCAAAGCTCATCAAGGCGGTAAAAGTAACGATTTACAGTGAACGAAAAATGGACTTTTTCACCGGTGTTAAGAAGTTTTATTTAGCCTAAAAACCCTCAAAAGCCCCAAGTCCAAACAGGGCATAGTCATATTTGCAGGGGTCGGCAGCATCATATTTTCGAAGGGTTGCAGTTAGTTCTACCACTGCCTTCCAATCGTTTTGGGTGCGGGTTAGCAAGCCCAGTTTGCGGGCTACATTGCCGCTGTGTACATCGAGCGGTAGGTGCAATTCGCTTGGAGCAATGGATGTCCAAATGCCAAAATCGGTACCCAGCTGCGCAGAGCGAACCATCCAACGCAGGTACATACAAAGTCGTTTGGCTGTGGAGCCAGCCACTGGGTCGGCAACGTGCTTGGTGGTGCGTTGAAGGTGTTCGGATGAAAAGAAGAGGCGTTTAAAATTACTTAGTCGGCCAGCAAAGTCTTGAGTTACCCTGCCACCGAATGCCGATTCTAAGCCACCGTAATTTTGGTAAATGTTTTTAAGGGCATGGATAAACGTAAGGCAATCGGTTTCGTTGAAAGTGCGGTGTACAAAACCTTTGAAACGCTTTAAGTCGTTATCTTGATGGTTTAAAACAAACTCCAGCGGGCTATCATCCATTAACTTTACCCACTTGCTGGCATTGTTAATTATAGTTTTGCGCTGTCCCCAAGCTAAAGTTGCGGCAATAAAACCAGCAATTTCGATATCTTCTTTTTGGGTAAAACGGTGTGGAATTTGAATGGGGTCGGTTTCCAGAAAAAATTCCTTTTTGCTGAATTGCAGGTATTTTTCTTCGAGAAGGGTTTGCAGGTTGGTCATTTACATTTTAATTACCGCAGCCTTACCAGCTATGGCCTTTGTGTTCAGTGTACCAAACTGATTACTTCTGGTACATCCGCATGGCGATTGCGTTATTTTATGAAATAATGTTTTGGCTGGTGTCATTTAAACTAACTTAGTTCAGATTTCAAGATTAACGATAAATACGGAATGCCCATTTTTTATCGTTTTTAATTTGGCACAATCATTGCCATTTTAGCATAGAGGTATCAAAACTGAAAACTTTACCTCTAAGGATTCACTAATTCTATTTGTTATGAAAAAGATATTTTTTGTTTTACTACCGCTCATGGTATTATTGGGCACGGTAGAATCGAAAGCTCAAGTTTCGGTTAGTGTTAATATTGGTGTGCCACCTGCTTGGGGACCTTATGGCTACGATGACGCACGATTTTATTATATACCAGATATTGATATTTATTATGATGTTTGGTATGGAAATTACTGGTATTTCGATCGTGGAGTTTGGGTTAGCGCAGTTGTGTTGCCACCGCGATATGCCCGTTTCGATTTGTATGGTTGTTACAAAGTGGTTTTAGATTACCGCGGGGATACACCATATAGATATTACCACGATCACAGAAGTCGTTATGCCAATTACCGTAATTACCACGGTCCAAGACAGCAAACCTATAAAGACCGAGGAGGTTACAAAGGAAAAGGGCATGGTCCAAAACATTATGACCAAGCCAGACCTGGCCAAAACCGGGGTGGTGGAAATGTTGGTCCTAAAGGAAACGGTGGAAGAAACCAAGGTAATCAAAACGTTGCACCTAGCAGAGGTGGAGGTGGTCAGTATAAAGGAAATTCGGCACCAAGGCAACAACAGGCAAGGCCTCAGTCCAAACCGCAAACACAGCCACAGCGAGGTGGTAATACGCGCCCTTCGGCTCAACCAGCTAAACGCGGGGGCGGTGGAAATAAAGACCACTGATAATAGTCATTAGTTGAAATTAAAAATGCTGCCCACTTTGGGGCAGCATTTTTTTTGTCTCTTATCTATTGTCTGAAATCTATTGTCTCAGAAAAACCTATTTAATCAACTTGTAAACCTTTGCTGGTGTATTGGTAAAAGTTAATTTTAGTTCATAAACACCTTTAGCCAACTGTTCTCCATAAATTTTTTGCGCTGTAGCGGTTATTTTCCCTGCGGTAACAACTTGGCCTTTTACATCAATTAGTTCATAAATACCAGATTCATGGCTTGCTACAATAAAGTAATTTTCAAATGGATTTGGGAATACGCTGATGGGGTCGTTTCGCTGCGCAGTTGCCAAAGATAGGTTGGTAACCGACATTGGGGCTGACATGGTGGAGCAGTCGTTTGCATTAGTTACAGAAACCGAATATTCCCCGTTACTCGCCAATATTAATTCCTGATCAGTCTCCCCCTGGATGGCTACATCACTTTCAAACCATTGGTTTCCAGTTAAACTGGATGAAATTAAACTCGTTCCGGTAAAGATTATGGTGGGCAGTGGTGGAGATTCCTTTACGAATACCACAGCCACATTCGAAATGGCCACACATCCTTTATCGCTGGTAACTTTAACCTTAAAAGAGCCCGCGCTGGTTGTGCTAATGGTGTTGCTGGTTTCACCACTTATTTCTACATTGTTGTTGTACCACACATAAGCAGCCTGTCCATCGGCAACACTAATGTCTAGTGCTGTGCCGTTGCAAATGCTTGTAATTCCAGCTGGTTCAATTGCAACGTCGGGTAAGGGGTTTGCTATCACTGTAATTACATCGGTAGTTCCTTTACAGCCGTTATCGTCTTTTATTTCAACTTTATAATCGCCAGATGTTGTAACTATTAGGGAGAAGTCGGTTGCTCCGGGAATGGTGACGTTGTCTTTTTTCCAACGGTATGAGGCATAGGTATCTGTATAGAGGTGTACATTTTTGCCTGTGCAAAATTCGGTATCGCCACTAACATAAATTGCCGGAGTAGGTAGGCTCATAACAGTGATGTCAAATTGTGTAGAAGCCGAAACACTTTGACCATCGTTGGCATAAACGGTAATAGTGGTTGTCCCTGTACCAACATACCCAGTTATTGTAATAGTTCCATTGATTGGAGTTCCAGTGCTTCCTGCCGGCAAAAGGCTAATGTTGACATCGGCAATAACGCCTTGATTAGATGAGGTAGCACTTAGGCTTACATTATCATCATCGGCATCGGTAACCGTGAAGGCCAGGGGTGGGAAATAGGCATTCAAGCACACCGAGGCGTCATTTATGGCTGAAATTGCCGGTGGTACATTTGATGAGAAAAAGGCCAACCCCCTTAAATCATCGGGCATTGAGCCAAATGGCCCGGTTACGTTGCCCTGGGTATCGAAAATATTTAGGCTGGAACTAATGTTCGAAGTCAGAAATCGGCCATTGCCAATATAAACCGCCCCAAAAGTTTCGCCATTGGTTGAGCCTATAATGGGTATTCCGGTTACAGTAGTGCCAGAGGTATCGAACTTTTCGTAGACGACAGTTCCGTTGCCAGACCAGTGATAAATCATATTGTCGTCTGGGTTGTAAGCAATTACCTCGCCATCGGCACCATGGCCAAGGGCGGTTAATAAGGTTTTACTAGCATCGGTTATGTTAATGCGGTAAGCTGTCTCTGGTACTGTGGCCCCATCGCCGGTTACCCCTATCAACGTATTGTTGCCGTTAAAAGTAAGGGTCGAAAAATTGTCGCCCAAATTACCTATTTCGGTAACTATACCGGTGGTCAAGTCTAAAGTACCTAAAACACGACCGGAAACTGCGCTTACTTTGCATACAACATAATAGACCCCTGTGCCTGGATGCTGTGTTAATGCAACAATACCCGTAATTGTTTTACTGGGTATGATTGGTGCCATGCGTTGCACTATCTCGAAATTGGTAGTGTCAATTACCCAAAGTGAATCCTGAAAGGGCGATGCACCAACCAGATAAGATTGTGCTTGTATTTTTCCTGTACCAGCCAGGAATAGGATGGTCATTAAAATAAAAAGCTGTTTAATCCTTTTGTAATCTTGACCGAATGGATAAAGTAGATTTATTTTCATGGTGAGATGGATTAGGTTTAATTAAAGGTAGCAAGGTTTTAATTAAAATTACCATTTCTTAAAACAATCGGAGAATACAAAAACGAATTGAATTACAGGTGTTTAGCCACGCTTCCGCATTCCCACCGTTACAGCAGGTTTTACAGCCGAAACCCCAAATTTTGTCTTGATGCTGTCTAGTGCTTTGTAAAGCTTTTCGCCTTTAAAGTTGTCGGGTTGCCCGTCATTAGTAAACAAATTGCCTTGTCCTTTTTCGCTGCTAAAATTCCCCAGCCTAATGCCAATTAATCGAATGGGTGTGTTGGTGGTGTACAATTGTCGGAAAAGCAAATGAACGGCCTGTAAAATCTCGGCATCGCTTTGAGTGGCCGGCAAACTAATTTGCTTGGTGCTGGTTTCAAAATTGTTGTAACGTAGCTTTAAGGCCACTACTCCGGCATAAACACCTTCCTTGCGTATTTTGTGACCAAGATCGTTACTCATAGCGACCAGTAAGGTTTTTAAGTATTCGCGGTCGGTGGTGTCGGTATCAAAAGTTGTTTCGGTCGAGATAGATTTGCGGTCTTGGTAAGGTTCTACAGTCGAGTGGTCAATGCCTTGGGCTTTTTCCCATATTACGCGCCCCATTTTACCCAGCACCTGTTCCAATTGGGCAAGCGGTGTTTTTTGCAATTGACCAATTTTGTGAATGCCCATTTGCATCAAAATTTGCTGCGTCTTTTCACCCGCCATGGGTATAAGGGCAACCGATAATGGGGCTAAAAATGTTTTTTCTTCGCCATGTTCCACCCTAAGTTGGCCATTGGGTTTTGCAAGGCCGGTGGCTATTTTGGCAACCGTTTTGTTGCTGGCAAAGCCAAAAGAAATGGGTAAGCCGGTTTCGGTAATAATGCGCTGCCGCAATTGGCAGGCATGTTCGTAAGGGTCGAAAAACCGGTCCATGCCACTTAGGTCAACGTAAAATTCATCGATAGAGGCCTTTTCTAGCAGCGGAACACTATTTTCCATTATCTCGGTTACCACCTGCGAATAATGAGCATACAATTTCATGTTGGGTGACAAAATAATGGCCTGCGGACAAAGTTGCTTGGCTCGCACAATGGACATGGCTGAGTGAACACCAAATTGCCGCGCCTCATAACTACAGGTAGAAACCACACCACGTTCCCCATTTCCGCCCACAATTAGCGGTATTCCCAATAAGGCGGGATTTACCAAACGCTCTACCGAAACATAAAAACTGTCGAGGTCAAAATGAACGATATAGCGTGGGTTAGACATTAATTAGAATGTAGCTGGTTTAATCCAAAAAATGTTTGTAATATTGTCTTTTAAGAATGATATTTAACGAGAGATACAACAAAGATAAAATAAACGCATAGGTACATAGAAAGTATTACTTGCTGCTACTCCGAACATTGTCCAAGAATTAATGGCTATTAGGCAATGGAAATGTAAAATCGAAAAACATAGAATCGGATAGCGCTATGTATGCTTCGCATGCTATGTCTGCCTGTATTTGGTAAATGTATATTTATTGAATAGTAGTTATTTAAACTATGTTTCTATGTGTTTAATTTTTTTTGAATCAAGTCCCAGCAACAAGGTTTAACGCTTAAAACAAAAGTACATGTCTGTTCACAACAACCTAAAAATACTTCGTAAACGAAGAAACCGTACACAGGTAGAATTAGCCGAAGCGCTTGGTTTTACCCGATCGCAGGTGGCCGGTTACGAGGGGACCATTAACCCAACGATCGATGCGCTGATTAAACTTTCTGAATATTTCAATGTAACCATCGATACCATTTTAAAAGAAGATTTGGGTAAGCTGACGGAGTTTAGGCTCAGTGAAATGGATCGCGGCATGGACACCTACATCAATGGAAATAAATTAAGGGTTTTGGCCACGATGGTCGACAGGGACAATAACGACCTGATTGAAGTTGTCCCAGTAAAAGCCAAAGCCAGTTATGCCGCCGGTTATGCCGACCCGGAGTATATGGGCGAGTTTCCGCGCATGAGTTTTCCCTTTCTGAATCCGGGAAGAAAATACCGCGTTTTTCAAATTGATGGCGATTCAATGTTACCCATTCCCGAGCGTTCTTACGTTACCTGCGAATACATTGACGATTGGTTTCAAATACGCGATGGTGAAAAATACGTGGTGGTTACCGAGCGCGATGGCGTGGTTTTCAAGTTTGTTTACAACCACATTAAGGAAAACGGAAAACTGCTGCTATGTTCCAGTAACCCGCTTTACAAGCCTTTTGAGGTTGAGGTGACTGATGTGCGAGAAGTTTGGGCGTATAGACTTACCATTTCGTAAAACATGGCCAAACACTTGTATATGGTGGCTTTGGTGCCACCAAAAAAAGTAATAGATAGGGTAGAAGAGGTAAGGCAAGAGTTTGCACAAAATTACAAGTGCAAAGCGGCATTGAAAAACCCCGTTCACATTACCCTGTTACCCCCGTTTCAACTAGAAGAAGAATTTGAAGAGGAGTTGTTGGCCAAACTAAAAGAAGGCGAAAATCGAAATCGGTTTTTACTGGAAGCGAGTAATTATGGGAGTTTTACGGAAAACGAAATCTTGTTTATCTCGGTAAATAAACCAAAGCCCTTAGCAGAATTGCAAGCTTTTGTGGCCAAAACCGTTCGCGGAAATTTTGAAACCAGCGAAAAACACAGCAATAAAGAAGAATTTCATCCGCACATTACCATTGGCAGAAAAGACATTCCCAAAGGACGTTTTGCTGATGCCGTAAAGGAATACAGCGAATTAAAGTTTTCGGCAAAATTCGAAATAAAGTCTTTTTACCTCTGGAAACACAATAGCAAGGAATGGGAGGTGTATAATCGTTTTCCTTTAATTCCGGTAGAAGAAGTAAAGCCGGAAGAATATATCGATTTCCTGGAATCGCCGGTGGGTTGGTTAAAAATCGTGGCCGATGACAAAAGCCTGTTGGCCTTGGATTTTATGACCGAAAAACCCACTGCCGCCAACGGGAATAAGGTAAGCAAGCTGGTCAAAAAACAACTGGAGGAGTATTTTTCTGGTAGTCGACAGCAGTTTGATTTACCGCTTAATCCACAGGGAACAGCATTTCAGCAAAAAGTTTGGAAACTTTTGGTTGGAGTTGATTTTGGCCAAACTCAGAGTTACATGGCCATTAGTAAAAAATATGGCGATGTAAAAGCCATTCGTGCGGTGGGAACGGCCAACGGAAAAAACCCGATTCCCATTATTATTCCTTGCCACCGCATTGTGGGTAGCAATGGTAATTTGGTCGGTTATTCAGGTGGTTTGTGGCGCAAAGAGTGGTTGTTGGCGCACGAGGCTAGGTTTGGTGGACAGCAGAGTTTGTTTTAAATGACCGTAAATGCTATAAAAGATTTCGCTTTGTTTCTCGGTAGATGCTAAAACAAATCTTTTACCGTTTATAGTATTGTACTATCTTTCAAGATTCGAATGAACCAAGAACTCTACACTAAACTATTATTGTCATGAAAAGGAATAATCTTTATTGGTTGGTAGCGATACTGTTGCTAACCTTTACCGGTGCTTGTAAAAAAGACACCGATGGAACCATGGGGACTCAGACCTCTCATGTTACGGTAAAAATGATTGATGGGCCGGGTGATTATGAGGCTGTCTGGATCGATGTGAAAGATGTAATGGTAAGTTCATCTGATAGCGATGGTGGTTGGGTGAGCCTTGCCGGTATTCGCCCGGGTATCTATAATCTATTGGAATTAACCAATGGAATTGATACGGTGCTTGCCGATGGTTTGGTGCCCTCGGGTAGAATAAACCAGATTCGGCTTGTGTTAGGTACGAATAACTCGGTGGTGATAGATGGGCAAACCTACGTATTGGAAACACCAAGCGCTCAACAATCGGGGTTGAAACTCAATTTTCATACTGAGTTGGTGGCCAACGCCAGTTACGTTTTTACACTCGATTTTGATGCTGGAAAATCAATTGTTCTTACAGGCGGAGGTAAATACCAGCTTAAACCGGTAATTAAGGTTTTTGTGGAATCCGAAAAGGGTTCAATTTCTGGTGAGTTAAATCCGTCGATGGTGGCTTATGTTACCACTTCCGTGAACCTGGAAGAAAATGACGACGACGATGTATCGACTTATTCTGACATTTCAGGGAAATTCTTGCTTCAAGGTCTGGAAAGTGGAACTTACGATGTAAGAATTATCTCACCCGCAGGGTCTGGTTTTGGTGAAAAAGTTATTGAAAATGTGATTGTTGTCGAAGGACAAGTTACCAGCCTCGGAGTAGTTGACTTGTAAACACAAGTTTAACTAGACTTAAACAACACCGAAGTCATTGTTAATGAACCACCCACTGCTTTATCGTTAAAGTAAGTTGGTGGTTCGTTTTTTTGCTGTAAGGCCAATATATAAAGCAAAGGGAAGTAATGGTCGGGGGTTGGAATGGCCAGCTTTGCCGATGTTCCCAGTTTTTCGTAGTTGCACAAACTTTGGTGGTCACCAGCGTTTATTAAACTTTTGAATTTGGCATTCATTTCGTGCGCCCAGTCAAAACCATATTCCGACTCGTTCAATTTATCGAAAGCAACCATGCCTAGGTTATGTACCATGTTTCCGCTACCAATAATCAGCACACCTTTTTTTCGAAGCTTTTGCAATTTCTTGGCCAATTCGTAGTGATATAAGCCGGGCTGATGGTAATCGATGCTAAGCTGAATAACAGGGACATTGGCATTTGGGTACATGTGCCGAACCACCGTCCAGGTGCCGTGGTCTAACCCCCATTCGGTATCATGTCCAACCGGTGTTGGTGAAAGGGCTGTGGCTGTTTCATTTGCCAAATCGGGACTGCCTGGCGCTGGGTATTGAACTTGGTAAAGGGCATCAGGAAATCCACCAAAATCGTGAATGGTTTTGGGGTTTGCCATGGCAGTTACGTGAGTTCCCTTGGTTAGCCAGTGGGCCGAAACGCAAATAATGGCCTTAGGCTGAGGTAGTTCACTGGCTATTTTTTGCCAGGCACGACTAAACGCATTGTTTTCAATACCATTCATTGGGCTGCCATGACCAATAAAAAGTGTCGGCATCAGCGTGTCAGTTTCTGGTAAAATTTCGGAAAGGGAGGTTAGGGTTGAAAATGTAGCCGTCATAAATGCTGCCCCAAGGCCATGTTTTATAAATTCTTTGCGATTCATTGGTGGTATAAATTTAATTTAAATCCATTCGTGACTTTCCTTTTTACTTGTTTTGTAACATGTTTTCTAATTTAAAAGTGGTCGAATTGGCTAGCGTGCTTGCTGGACCTGCTGTGGGGATGTTTTTTGCTGAACTTGGCGCACAGGTTATCAAAATTGAAAATGCGAAAACTGGTGGTGATGTTACCCGCAACTGGCGAATTAGTGATGAGCAGCATAAGCTATCGGCCTATTACTGTTCGGTAAACTGGAACAAGGAAACATGGTTACTGGATTTAACGACTGCTGCTGCGCAAGCCGAACTTTTGGCCATTATTAAAGACGCCGATGTGGTAATTGCCAATTACAAACCTGGCGATGCCGAGAAGCTGGGGCTTGATTATGCCGCCATTCAGCAAATTAACCCAAACATTATTTATGCGTCATTAAAGGGATTTAACAATAGCCCTGAACGTGTGGCCTACGACGTGGTGCTGCAAGCCGAAACCGGGTTTATGTATATGAATGGAACACCAGATAGCGGCCCAATAAAAATGCCAGTTGCCTTAATTGATGTACTGGCTGCCCATCAGCTTAAGGAAGCTATTTTAATAGCTTTACTAAAAAAGGCAAAAACGGGTTTGGGTAGTTTTGTAGAAACTTCGCTCGAAGAAGCCGCTATAGCTTCGTTGGCCAATCAGGCCACAAATTGGTTAATGAACCAGCATAACCCACAACCAATGGGTTCGTTGCACCCCAATATAGCACCCTATGGCGAAATTTTTGAAACCGCGGACGGGGTACAGTTTGTGTTGGCGGTTGGAGCCGAAAATCAGTTTAAACAATTGGCAGCGTTGATGGAACTGCCGGAATTAGCTGATGATGAAAGATTTTCTAAAAACCAGGCTAGGGTTGAAAACAGAACGGAATTGGCTAAAATTCTTGCGGTTGCCTTTGGCCGGTACGATTTTGAGGCTTTGAGCATCCAGCTTTCAAAACTCAAAATTCCTTTTGGGAAAATAAATTCGGTGAAAGAAGTACTGGAAACCGAAACGGCCCAAAACATGATATTGAAAGAAACGGTTGATGGACAAGTTACGCAGCGAGTTAAAACAGTTGCGTTTAATAGGTTTTGGTAAAATCCAGTGCCTTTGTTTTTGGAAAAGAGAACTTGGAAACCATTAGAAAAGAGAACTTGGAAACCATTATTTTAGAATAATTTTTTGTAAAAAAAATCTGGAAATTTTATGAAGGAGATAAAATTGTTTGACAATAAAAAGATTAGGTCGGCATGGGACAAAGAACGAGAGAAATGGTACTTTTCGATAGTTGATATAATCGAGGTTTTAACGGATAGCCCACGTCCGAGAAAATATTGGAGTGCATTAAAAACAAAATTAAAAGCAGAAGGAAGTGAGTTGTCCCAAAATTTGGGACAACTGAAAATGCAGTCGGATGATGGTAAGTTTTACCTAACCGATGTGGCTGATACTGAACAAATATTTCGTTTAATTCAATCAATCCCATCCCCCAAAGCCGAGCCATTTAAGCAGTGGTTGGCAAAAGTAGGTTACGAAAGGGTAGAAGAAAGTCAAGACCCAGAAAAGTCAATAGACCGAGCAATGGGGAATTACCTGAAATTGGGTTATACCACAGCTTGGATAAATCAGCGACTAAAAAGTATTGAGGTTAGAAAAGAACTTACTGATGAATGGGAAAACAGGGGAGTTAAAAGGGGACAAGAATTTGCAACGCTAACTGATATAATTACCCAAGCATGGAGCGGGAAAACGGTAAAACAATACAAGAATTTCAAGAAATTAAAGAAAGAAAACTTACGAGACAACATGACAAACTTGGAGCTCGTATTAAATATGTTAGCCGAAGCAACTACCACAGAGATTAGCAAAGAAAATAATCCCAAGACGTTTGAGGATAACAAAAAAATTGCAAAAAAGGGTGGTGAAATAGCCGGGAATACTAGACAACAAATTGAGCAACAAACAGGCAAGAAAATTGTTAGTAGTCAAAATGCTAAAAAATTGAAAGAGTCAAAAGGGGGTGGGAAATTGAAGCCCGATTAATCAACCAGTGTCAAGGAGATTAACTGATAGCTCTCTTCCGCTCCTGCAACTCCTTTTGCATCACGGCCAATAAGTTGCTGCTTTCCGCATCATCCAGCTGCCGACCAAAAGTTACCAGCAGGCCTTGGTGCTCAAACTGCAAGTAACCATTACCTTTTACCCAAAAGCTTTGGTCCATGGTTTTCATCCAGTTGTTGTCTACTTTTAATTTTCCAAAGTGGTTGATGTTGTCTAGAAAGAATGTTTTTTCTTTTCCTCGTCCCTTAATAACTTCTTTAATCACCAGCCTATCTTCAACAAACTTTAGGCTTTCATAGCCAAACTTCCGCCACATAAACATCTTAAAAACACGAAACTCGTAGTAAGCCCAAAAGGCAATAAGAATTACAATGTACATTTTGGTTTCGCGAGGCAGGTCGCTAAACAATTGCCATAAAAAATAAAGTCCGCAGGCGCTCCAACAAACCAGCCAGGTGGCCAAAAGTGATTCTTTATAACGTTCTACCGAGGCGGCAATAACTACCGAGAAGATGTTGTGTTTGTTTTGATAACTTATTCGGTTGCCAATGTATTTCATGTGAAAATTAGTTGTCTTTTAGCGGTCACATAGAATGTCCAAAAAATCCTTGTTGTATTGGCTGTGCCATATTCCGTGGACATTTCATGTGAAAATTAGTTGTCTTTTAGCGGCCACATAGAATGTCCAAAAAATCCTTGTTGTATTGGCTATGCAATACACCGTGGACATTTCATGAATCTGTTGCTGTTTTCGCTGGCAAATTTAATTCAGCCTTTATCTTGTTGATCACTTCAATGTAAAGATTTTCGTACTGTGGCAATATTTTGTCCAATTCAAAAAAGGTAGAGCGTTCAATTGCTTGAGCCTTAAACTGATTCAGCAATTCATCGTTTGTTAGTAACGAAAGGGCATTTTTCGCCATGTCATCAACATCACCAACATTGCTTAAAAAACCAGAAAAACCGTGAATGTTCACTTCTGGAATACCTCCTGTATTTGACGAAATTACTGGTATGCCAGCAGCCATAGCTTCTAAAGCAGCCAGACCAAAACTTTCGGTTTCTGAGGGTAACAGAAACATATCGCTGATGTAAAGTGCTTCGGTTGGGTTTTTTAATTTTCCCAGAATTTCAACATCGTCACATAGGTTGTATTGACGGCAAAGCGTTTCCACGTGGTGACGCTCAGGGCCATCGCCCACTAGGAGCAACTTTGCTGGCATTTCACTTCGTACCCGTTTGAAAATTTCAATGACATCGCCCATTCGTTTAACCGGACGGAAATTGGAAATGTGGCACAGAATTTTCTCCCCATTTGGTGCAAATTCACTGCGCAACAGTTTGGCACCGCTGGCATTTTGCGCCATTCGCTTGGCGTTAATGAAGTTGGGTACTACGGCGATATCGCGATTTATTTTGAAATGCCTAAACGTGTCCTCGCGCAAACTTTCGGAAACAGCGGTAACCGCATCACTCTCGTTTATGGCAAAGGTAATAACGGGTTCAAAGCTTTGGTCGCGACCAACCAGTGTTATATCGGTGCCGTGAAGAGTAGTGATGTAAGGGATGTGAATGCCTTCACTTTTTAAAATTTGGCGAGCCATGTAAGCTGCCGAGGCATGCGGAATGGCATAATGCACGTGCAATACATCCAGTTTTTCGTATTTCACTACGTCAACCAATTTGCTGGATAGAACCAGCTCGTAAGGCGGATAATCGAACAATGGATAATCACTAACGCGTACTTCGTGGTAGAATATATTTTTATTGAAACTACCCAGTCGCACCGGTTCTGAATAGGTTATAAAATGAACTTCATGACCCTTTGCGGCCAATGCCTTGCCAAGTTCGGTAGCCACAACCCCGCTTCCCCCAAAAGTTGGGTAACACACAATGCCTATTTTCATTTCGTTGGGTAAAATCCTTTTGTTGCGCAAATGTTGGCATTAAAAGGCGTTGCTGGTGTTAATTTATGTTTTTTTATTTGATGATTACACAGATTAGGGTGATTAAAAGGATTAGGTTTCTTGCAAGATTTAGGGCTGGTCACTTATTAAAAGTAAGTACTTTGCTTAGCATAACAGTGTAACATGCCATAGGCTAGGAAACAACTAAATCAGTGTAATCCTTTTTTGGAATTAACCATTTTCTGCAGAATGGCTATCAGTGTAATCAATAATGGAACCGTCTTTCATGTGTATTACCCTATCGGCCATGTCGGCTAGCGCCTCGTTGTGGGTAACAATAACAAAGGTTTGTTTAAATTTTTCGCGTAGCGTAAAGAAAAGCTGGTGCAGTTCGTGTGCATTGGCACTATCCAGATTTCCGCTGGGCTCGTCGGCAAAAATAACTTCTGGCTGATTGATCAGTGCCCGGGCAACCGCCACACGCTGCGCTTCACCACCTGAAAGGGTATCGGGTTTAGCATCGGTACGGGCACTCATACCCAAAATCTCTAGTAACTCACGTGCCCGTTTTTCGGTTTCTCTTTCGTTGGCTTTTTTTATCCAAGCGGGAAGGCAAACATTTTCTAAGGCGGTGAATTCGGGTAATAACTGGTGGAACTGGAAGATAAAGCCAATGTTTTTGTTTCTAAACTGTGCCATTTTGTTGGTGCTTAGTTTACAAACATCGACATTGTTAATGTGTATGGTGCCACTATCCGGTTTATCAAGCGTTCCCATCAATTGCAAAAGGGTAGTTTTCCCTGCCCCGGAAGGGCCAACAATGGTTATCAGTTCACCCGGTTCAATTTGCAAAGACACATTGTCGAGCACCTTTAACGAACCAAAAGACTTATTGAGCCCCGAAACTTTTATCATGTGGCAATTATACAATTAATGAATGATACGATTTGACAATGAAGGCGCAGTTGAACTTAATTTCGCCTCGTTTTTCAGTGAAAAGCAAGCTTTTAATAAACCTGTGAGGGCTAATTTTAGTTGTTCATTAATCCCCGATTCTCAATTTTTAATCGTTAATTTTTAATTCTGTCACATCGTTTTGCTTTATCCCAATTAGTTATACTTTTGGCCGAGCAAAAAATAATTGTATACCTAGATGAACTTACACGAATACCAAGGTAAATCTATTCTAAAGAGTTTTGGAGTAGCTATTCAGGAAGGCATAGTGGCACACACTCCCGATGAGGCTGTTGAAGCTGCACGTACCCTTCAAGCGCAAACCGGAACCGGTTGGTGGGTGGTTAAAGCCCAAATTCACGCTGGTGGTCGCGGTAAAGGTGGTGGTGTAAAATTGGCCAAAAGCCTTGACGATGTTCGCGAAAAGGCCATGAATATTATTGGTATGCAACTTATTACGCCACAAACTCCTCCAGCAGGGAAAAAGGTAAATAAGGTACTTATTGCACAGGATGTTTACTATCCAGGCGCTAGTGAAACCAAAGAGTTTTACATGTCGGTGCTTATGGATCGTGCCAAAGGCAGAAACATTGTTATGTATTCTACCGAAGGTGGTATGGATATTGAAGAAGTGGCGGAACACACCCCACATTTAATCTTCAAAGAAGAAATCGATCCACGAGTTGGAATTCAAGGTTTTCAGGCACGTAAAATTGCATTCAATCTTGGTTTAAGCGGAAACGCATTTAAAGAAATGGTAAAATTTGTAGAGGCACTTTACAAAGCTTACGAAGGTTGCGATGCGACTATGTTTGAGATTAACCCGGTGTTAAAAACATCTGACGATAAAATTATTGCGGTTGATGCAAAAGTGGATTTAGATGGTAACGCATTGTTCCGCCATCCGGATTACGCTGCTATGCGCGATACTACTGAAGAAGATCCTACCGAAGTTGAAGCCGGTGCAGCCGGACTTAATTACGTGAAATTGGATGGTAACGTAGGTTGCATGGTAAACGGTGCTGGTTTGGCCATGGCTACTATGGATATCATTAAGCTTTCAGGTGGTTCGCCAGCTAACTTCCTAGACGTTGGTGGTACGGCAAATGCCGAGCGTGTAGAAAAGGCTTTCCGCATTATTTTGAAAGACCCAAATGTAAAAGCCATTTTGGTTAACATTTTTGGTGGTATTGTTCGTTGCGACCGTGTTGCACAAGGTATTGTTGATGCGTACAAAAATATGGGCAACATTGAGGTGCCAATTATTGTTCGCCTTCAAGGTACAAACGCTATTGAGGCAAAAGAGCTAATTGATAACTCTGGTCTTAAAGTACTTTCGGCTGTTTTACTGAAAGAAGCTGCCGATAGAGTAAAAGAAGTATTGGCTTAATTCCAGTTTAAGTTTTTATTGAGAAGAGCCGTTTCCGAAAGGAAGCGGCTCTTTTTTTGTGCTGTTACAAAGGGTTTAATGTCTTGCCCGGTTTTCTCGGTACAGCAAGTGCTTAATTTTCAAGAATAAAATAGCTTTTTACAAAAGCTATTTTGTAACTTTCAATGCGCTATAGATTTAGCATACTTAGGTCGTGGCTCATTCACCATTGGTGTTGAGTCATTTTATGTGTAAGAGGTATACCCAATTCTTAGGGCATACTCGGTGGTTTCTTTCCCCAGGTTTTGCAGTTATTTCAGTTTAACCAATCAAATCCTAAACTACCATGAAACAATTTTCCAATTTATTTCAAAGAATCGGTGGCGTTGCCTCCGGACTTTATCTTCTAGCGGTGGGTGTAGCCTGGGCCGCTAGTGGTGTTGCACAAACAACAGACACTTATGTTTATACAGGAGGCTCCCAGAGCTTTACTGTTCCGGCTGGTATCACCGAGCTTTATGTAGAACTCTATGGTGCCAGTGGTGGTTCCGGAGCCACAGGAGGGGTATCAAGCACAGGAGGGGCAGGCGGTCTTGGCTCGAAAGTAACTGGCTACCTTCCAGTCACGCCCGGTGACGTTATTTACATTTATGCTGGTGGCCAAGGAGGCACACCCACAGGTGGGTTCAACGGCGGTGGTAACGGCGGTACACAAAATGCCGGAGGTGGCGGTGGTGCTACCGATATTCGGCTGAACGGCACATCGGTGGCCGATAGAATTATGGTGGCCAGCGGTGGTGGCGGTGGTGGTCGTAGCGGTTGCGAAACCGTTGGTGTTAATGGCGGAGATGGTGGTGGATCAACCGGGTCAAATGGTACTACCAGCCCTGATGGTGGTGGTGGTTTTGGTGGAAGCGGTGCGACAGGCGGTGCAGCCGGAATTGGTTGTGGCGGCTTTTTAGGTTCACCGGGTTCATCAGCTAGTACAGAAGTTGGAGCTACTGGTGGTTCAGGTCAAAGCTGTTGCTGCTTTTCATTTGGTAGCATCCCTGGTGGCGGAGGTGGCGGTGGCGGCTACCTTGGCGGAGGCGGAGGTGGAGGTGGTTCGGCCGGAACCACAGGCTGTTCTGGAAATAATAAAGGTGGCGGTGGCGGTGGTGCCGCAGGTTCTAACTACTTTGGTGAAAGCATTATTGGCGCAACTACTGAATATGTCGTGAACGAGGGAAATGGGTATGTAACCATTACTTATGGACAGGTAGAACGTTTCATTACTATCGAATCGATTAGTACTTGTACTTTTTGTCCAGGCGATGAGGTCGCAATCAGTTATAGTATAAGTAACCTAGAACCATCACTTAAAGAAAAAACAACTCATCAAAAAAACGGCATAATTCCTTTTAACGAAGGGAATATTTTCACCGCCTATTTAAGTGATGCCAATGGATGTTTTACAAATGAAGTAGCTATCGGTACATTGGTAGCGGTGGGTAGTGGTATAGTAATAGGTCATATTCCAATTGATACCCCAGAAGGCTGTGGATATAAGGTGCGAATAAAAGGCTCGGATCCCGAGGTAACGAGTTCAGCTTATTGGAAATCGTTGAAAGTATTACCAAGTCCGCTGCCGGTGGTTGAAGTATTGGGTGAGGCAGAGTTTTGTCTAGGTGGCCATGCTCAATTAATTACCACGACTTTTCCCAGTTACCGATGGAAAAAAAACAACGTAACCATTGCTGGCGCTACAGAACAAAACTACAGTGCTAGCGCAAGTGGTTGGTATTCGGTGTACGTGGTGCACGAAAATGGATGTAGAAGAACTTCTGACCCTATTGAAGTTACCGAGTTGCCATTGCCTGACGTTAGCATAAGCCCTTCGGGTATTATGCAGATTTGTGCTAATGAAGATTTAATTGTTAGTGTTCCTGAAACATCTTATAGCTACGAATGGTTGCGAAATGGCGAGGTTATAGCCAATGAAACGCAAAATCAAATTTCGGTTACGCAAAATGGGGTTTACAAGGTAAATGCGACTACCGAAAGTGGTTGTGCCGATCAATCGGATGCATCAATTGTGTTCTTTAAAGCTGTCCCTCCAGTACCAACGATAACGTTTATGGGTTCAACACTTGAATCTAGTTATGGTGAAAATTACCAATGGTACCTGAATGGATATCCGGTTGATGGGGGTACTGGTCAAGTATTGGTGTTAGAAAGTAATGGAGTTTACTATGTAGAGATAACTGGCTCAAATGGTTGTACCAGTCAGTCGGCTAGTAAAAGTATTACCAATTTGGCGGTTTCTGCTCTTGCACAAAACACTCGTTTGGCCATTTACCCGAATCCAATTAGCGAAAAATTGGTTATTTCTTCGCCAAAAGCGGGTACCTATAGTTTGGTGGATGTCAATGGTAGACAAGTGCTTACCGGTACCATTGTAAGCGGTATAAATTCAATACCGGCGGGGTACCTGGCTCATGGAGTATACAACTTACATGTCCAACAAGAAAATACCTCGGAACAGGTAATTAAAGTGGTCAAATAGACATCGTATTTGAAGGCAAAAGTAGATAGACCAGCCGATTCATTTGGCTGGTCTTTTTTTGTCAACTAGAATAAAATGAGGTAATTATAATTTTATTACCTTCATTTTTCCAAAACATCCCATCATGGAAAATTCTACCCTTTGCAGCAAGGTGCGCAGTGGAAAATTGACAATCCTAAGTGATTTTCTTAAAGCTATTGTTTGTTTTAGTTTGTTAATCACGTGCGCCCAACTTAAAGCAAGTCATGGCCAAGCCCCAGTTTCGGATATTGATCATCTGGGCATGGGAGAGTTTTCGGGAAGTTACACCCATTCAGAATCAGACCACGTTTGGCTAGTTTTTAATGCCAATGCGGGTGATGAAATAACCTTTAGCGGTAGTTCGACTTTTACGAATTATTTGTGGATTTATCAAGCAAACACAGGATGTGTTCAGACAGGTGCCTCAACCAACAACGGTTGTTTAACATTGCGTGCCCAAGGTGGACCATTTTATAGTGGTAGTTACTCAGTTACCATACCATTCACTGGTCAATATGCCATTCAGCTTGATTCTTATATTGGCGAAAGCGGCAACTACTCGGTCAGTTTGTCAGGTTCCACGGCCACAACCGCGTTATGTGTCTCCGAAAATGTCCCGGTGTTTAATGTGTGCCCGGGCAATACAAGTGTTGAGGTGGAAACACCAACTTCGTGTTCGGCTCTGGTAAATTACTCGGCAATTGCCAGTTCTGGCGATTTAAGTTACTCGTTTAGCGGTTCAACTAGCGGTAATGGTGAAGGCACAGGCAGCGGCTCAGTTTTTTATTTAGGAACAACAACGGTAACGGTAATTGCCAAAAACTGCGAGGGTAGCGACACTTGTTCGTTTGACATTACAGTTACTAACACTGAAAACCCTGGTGTAACTTGTTACTGTATACCCGCCCCCTCTGCAGATCCATGCGATTATATGCACATTAGTCAGGTTTCAACGACGGGTGGTATCGAGAATTTTTCGAATAGTTCCGGTTGCACAGCCTCCAGCTATACTGATTATTCTGGGTCATTAGTTGTTTCACAGTACCCTGGTCAATTGGTTGAGTTAAGTTTAAGTTCTTCCGGTTACGCCATGGCTTTTGCCGTCTGGATAGATTATAATGATGATGGAGATTTTTCAAATGCAGAGGTGCAAATATCAATTGCAAATTATGATCTTAACAAAGTAGCTAGTTTAATCATTCCAAGTGATGCACCTGCCGGCTTACATAGAATGCGGGTAAGGGCTGAATATTACGATGGTGAGGGCAATGAGGAACAAAGCCAAAATGATTATGCAGAATCGCCAAAGGACCCGTGTAATGCTTTATATTACGGTGAAACCGAAGATTACACAATTAATGTTTTAAGTGTGCAACAGGAAGCATCCACCGCCATTAATTTGTTACCAATAAGTCCTTTGGTATATTGCCAAGGCGCAACCGTTACTGTAAATTATGAAATTTCCGAAGCAGTAGGAGGCGGTGATTTAGGTAAAAAGAAGGAGAACCCAAACAAATCAGCAAGCACGTTCAACGAAGGAAATGTTTTTACTGCCTATTTAAGTGATGCAACGGGTAGTTTCGAATCGGAAACTGCAATTGGTAGCCTTGAATCAACTACTGCTGGAACAATTGCTTATGTATTACCGCTAAATATACCAACCGGAACCGGGTATAGAATTCGCATAAAAAGTAGCGACCCCGAAATTGTGAGCAGCGATAATGGAGAGGATATCAGCTTATTGCCTGTTTTTTCGCCAACATCGCTTGAAACTTATGTTCCACCAATTTGCTTAAATGGAAATTCATTTGCTCTATCTGGAGAAAGTACTGAAGGAGGAATATGGAGCATCGATAACGAAGAATCAACCATTTTTATTCCTTCAGAATTGGGCACTGGGTCGCATTTAATTAGCTATTCTTTTCAAGATGAAGAAGGTTGTAAAACCCACCAACAATCGGTTACTGTAAAACCGGTGCCAGCGGTTAGTGTTGATTCGGAAACAAGTATTTGTAGCAATGCCGAAGTGTTAACCTTATCAAGCGGGAATCCATTAGGAGGAACTTATTCAGGCATTGGTATTTCAGGTGGTCAATTTAACCCATCTACAGCCGGTGTTGGTGAATTTGAGGTGATTTATACCTACACCAACAGCAGTAATTGCTCTTCATCTGACACCGGAAAAATGATTGTAATAGCCGCGCCAGTAGTTGAGTTGGAGGGCTTTAAGCCGATTTGTGAAAACCTTGCTCCAATTAATTTGGAATATGCTGGCGAGTATGCTGGCGAGTATGCTGGCGTTTTTACTGGCAATGGTGTTGTAGATGGTACGTTTAATCCAGCTTTGGCTGGAGTTGGTAGTCATGCTATTAGCTTTACCGTAATTGACGAAAATGGTTGTGTCGGAACCGACTCCGAGTCGATTGAGGTATTGGAAGTACCCACGGTTACATTTAATGGGTTAGATAAGCTTTGTTTAAATACTTCCGCGGTAGCGCTCTACGCTTATCCAACAGGTGGTGAATTTTCAGGGATGGGTGTTGGTGAGGGCTTTTTCGAGCCGTCGGTAGCAGGTGCTGGCAGTCATGATTTAATTTGCGCTTTTCAGGCAGAGAATGGTTGTTTGGCTTACGATACCATAAATGTTGAGGTATTGCCTTTACCAAGTCCGGTAATTACTTATACCAACCCGGTGGTTTGTGAAGGTGCGAGCGTATATCTCGCAGTAAATGCCTTCGAAAATATACAGTGGTTAAAAGACGATGAGCCAATTGCCAATCAAACTTCTACCAGTTTAAGTGCTTCACAAGCTGGTTATTATTCGGTGGTGGTTACCGACAACAATCAGTGTATGGCTACGTCTTCGCAGGTATTGGTAACGGTAAACGAATTGCCACAGCCGCAAATTGAATATTCAGGCTCTCTAAATTTCTGCATAGAAAGTGCAATAATTCTAGATGCGGGCGATTTTAACGAGTATCAATGGCTATTAAATGGTTCATCTATTGCTGATGAAACTAACAGCACCTATTCAGCATCAAGTGTGGGTAATTATTCGGTTCGAGTATTTGATGGCAATTGCTACGGAACCTCTCCAGCTGTTGCCGTTTCTGGCAGTTCTCCGGTCGCTATATCAAGTAATCAAAACGCTGAAATTTGTCAGGGAGAAACAGTAGTTCTTTCTGCCAGCTCGGCGGTTAGCTACCAATGGAAAAAAGATGGCGAAGCCATTCAAGGCGCCACCAATCAAAGTTATGCCGCAACGGCAGCAGGGGTTTACACAGTTTCTGTGACTGATGCGTTCAATTGTAACGCAACATCAGAAGAAATTGTGGTGGTGGTAAATGAATTGCCAACCCCCGCGTTGATAATGCAGGGAGAAACCAACTTCTGTATTGGCGGTTCGACCAAGATGAGCACAGCAACATTTGCAGAATATAGGTGGAAAAAAAATAACATTACCATTCCTGGAGCCTCCTTTCAGCAAGTAATAGTTTTAAGTAGCGGTTTATACAAGGTGCAGGTAACCGATAGCAAAGGCTGTAAAAATACAAGCCCCGAGCAGCAAATTGTGGTGAACGAACTGCCGGCGGTAAGCCTCAGTCCGGCGGGAATAAGTCAGGTGTGCGAAAATGAAGGGGTGGAGTTTACCGTTTCGGAAACTGAGCTGACGTTTTCTTGGTATAAAAACGGGGAGGAAATAAACGATATTAATGGAAATAGTTTTACTGCAATCCAGTCGGGTACATACAAGGTGAAAGGTGTTAATAATTCGGGTTGCGAAAGCTTTAGTAATGTCTCCATTATAATTCAATTGCCAGCACCTGAAGTTTCGGTTATTAGTTTTACTGGAACCAGCTTGATAAGCACCCCGGCCAATAACTATCAATGGTTCAAAAACAACGAAGCAATTGCAGAAGGAACTGAATCAGAACTACTGCTGGCCGAAAACGGTGTTTATTATGTGGAGACAACGAATGGAAATGGGTGTACAAGTAGGTCCGAGGAAATAAATGTCACCAATTTGTCGGTGGCTGTTGGTCAGCAAGTTCTTAACATTCAGGTGTATCCAAATCCGGTTAAAGAAAACCTACATATTACTTCGCCAGTTGTGGGTAATTATGAGTTGTTTGATGTGGATGGGAGAATGGTTACAACAGCACCAATAGCTATCGGTAATAATGTTATTTCAGTTGCCGCGTTAGCACAAGGGGTTTATCAACTTACCTTACAGGTGAAAGACCAGCAGGCAAGGGTGGTGAAAGTGGTGAAATAGACTACAGAATATTAGTCCATAGAAAATAGACCAAAGACCAGCCGATGAACTCAGCTGGTCTTTTCATTTTGCTCAATTGCATTTAAAGTGCATTTTCCGTTATTTAGCCAGCTATGAGAGTATTCATGTCGCTTTTGCTCATTTTTACTTTGTTTGCTTGCGGTAATTCAAAATCGGACAACAGTAAAAAAACAGTGTTTCGCTACAACGAACCGGCTGGTATTACCTCGTTAGACCCGGCTTATAGCCGAAATACAGAAAACATTTGGGGAGTAAATCAAGTATTTAGTGGCTTGGTGCAGCTCGACTCTAATTTGGCGGTAGTCCCGGCGTTGGCTCATTCTTGGGAAATTTCGGACAATGCCTTGGAGTATACTTTTCACCTGCGCACCGATGTGTATTTTCATAACGACCCCTGTTTTAAAAACGGCAAGGGAAGAAAATTTACCGCACATGATGTGGTTTATTCTTACAACAGGATTTTAGCCGCTGAAACTGCATCGTCTGGAGTTTGGGTTTTTGCTCAGGTAGAACGGGATTCGGTAAGCCAATTGCCTCAATTTAAGGCCTTGAACGATTCTACTTTCTGGGTGAAGTTAAAAGAACCTTTCCCAGCTTTTTTGGGCATTACCGCTATGCAATACTGCGGAATTGTGCCCCAGGAGGCAATTAAAAAATATGGCAACGAATTTTCGCGCCATCCAGTAGGAACCGGGCCGTTTAAGTTTTTTATTTGGGAAGATGGCGTTAAGCTGGTATTGCACCGCAACGAAAACTATTTTGAAAAAGACGAAACGGGTAAAAGGCTGCCTTACTTGGATGCGGTAGCTATATCGTTTTTAAAAGACAAAAACACCAATTTTTTAAGTCTGATAAAAGGCGATTTCGATTTCATGTCGGGCTTAGATGCCAGCTACAAAGACGAGTTGTTGTCGGTAAATGGCGATTTAAACAAGAAATACCGCAAAGAATATTATTTGCAGCGGCAAACCTTCTTGAAAACTGATTATCTGGGTATTGTGGTCGACTCTAATTTGAAAGTGGCTAAAAATAGTCCCTTATTAAAAAAGGATGTGCGATTGGCTTTAAACAAAGCCATAGACCGCGAAGAGTTAATACGATTTTTGCGCAATAACATTGGTGTTTCGGCGGCACAAGGTTTTGTTCCGAGTCCGTTGTTGCGCAACCGCCCATTAGATGCTGGCTATAGTTTCGATTTGTTCGAGGCCAGAAACCTGTTGGCAAAAGCCGGTTATTCGGGTGGTGTGGGTATTCCAGAAATAAATATTGCCACCACTTCCAATGCCACCGAATTATGTGAATACGTACAAAGTCAGTGGCAAAAGCTGGGTTTAAAGGTGAAGGTTGAGGTGGTACCCGATGCCAACCACCGCGAAGGCGTAGCCAACGGAAATTATCAGGTGTTTCGAAAAACCTGGGTAGCCGATTACCCCGATGCGCAGAATTTTTTCTCCGTATTTTATTCTGGAGGTTTTGCTCCAAATGGGCCAAATTATACCCACTACCGCAACAAAAGTTTCGATAGCTTGTATACCCTTACACTAGGACTGGCTGATGAGGCCGAACGTGAACAAAACTACCTGCTCATGGACAAATTACTGCTGGATGACGCTGCGGTAATTCCGCTTTTTTATGACGAGGTAATACGCGTGGTAAGCAAGCGGGTAAGCGGTTTAAGTGCCAATCCACTTAATTTGCTTGATTTGAAAAGGGTGAAGATTAAAAACTAGCAGTCTAATTTGGTTTCTGGATAAATTAAAATAATTCCCCCAAAGCTACTTGTAACATTTGGGGGGGGAATCATTTTATTAAATACATCTAAGCACTTTCTGAACTGCCATCTGAAAGTCTTAACCAAGCCTTCAGGGATTTTTTCGACCAAAAGGTTCGGAAATTGCCCTTCATTCCAGTAACGCTAATGACCCAACACGCTAGCCATGCGTTTTTTACGAATTTTATTTTAGTATTTCAAATTTGCCAATACTCATTTTACCATTACTGCTTATCAATTTTACCAAGTAAATACCTGGAAGCTGAGGAAGCTGATGTCCATTGAGTTGAACTTTGTTTTCGTTAGGTAAATGTCCCGAATACAGCGTTCTGCCAGAAATATCCAGTATATTAATTGTACCAGAACCAAATCCAAACGATGGAAATACATCTAGGTGGGTGGAAGCTGGGTTAGGAAAAATGGTTAAACTACTACCTTCTTGTGTTGGTTCGCTTAGGCCAAGGTAGCTCACATTACTGCAACCCGCTGAATCCATTTTCAGAAGTAATGCATTGCCAAGATCCAAATCTAACGCATTTCCAAAAAAGTCAAATTTATAAGAAACATATCCGGTTGCGTACACAAAGTTATTTCCATTTCCATCAGTCCGGATAAATTGGGGGATTAGATAGCTAATGTTCGACGGTTGATGGATAATGCTTGAGGCATTATACCACTCCAAGTTCCCAGCAGTATCTCGGCACACTATATAGAATGAACCCCAGGCCGCATAAACCTTCATGTGTTGGGTTGTATCCGCTCCATAAATTTCTCCCTGATAATCTTCGATTCGTGAAGTCAAACCCTGATATACTTTTCCGTTTGCTACTTCTAAAGAAAATGGACTATTGTTTTCCTTCAATGCCCATAGCTTTTTTCCGTCTGGTGAGAATTTCACCAATCCACTTGATCCCAGATTAGCTATAATTGAAACAGCGCCTGTTGCATCTTTTATTGCCATATCACCTTCCCAAATGTCACAGCTTACGTAGGAATTTCCAGCTTCATCGAGCTTCAACTCAACTGGGCTGCAACCAAAGCTATTGGGACCGTTAATAGTTTTTATATTAGCATGCCACTGAAAAATTCCTGAAGAATTATATTTACCAATATAGGTAGTATGGCCTTCAAAAAAACCACTTTCGGCAAAATGATTGGTATTGTCGGTCGAACCGTAACTAAGAATTCCGGTGTGGCTTCCCAAGATGAATAGGTTCCCCTCTCGGTCAATTTCAAAATTATTTACGATACCCTGATCGGCCTTCAGGTAAGTCTTCCAGACCATATTTAAATTGCTGTCCAGCTTCAATATAACATGGCTGTAATACGTTCCTGGCTCAGCGTATGTGTGTGGTATGGGAACTGTATCTATACCGTGTGTAAAACCGCCATAACCATAACCAGCCACATACACGTTGCCAGAATCGTCGGTGGTCATGCTTTGAATCAATATATTCGTTAAAAGTGCTTTATCTACAAACTGTCCAAACTCATTTAGTTTAAGAATATAAGAAGATTCATAGTTGGCTGCCGTGGTGGTAATCAAAATAGAGTCCCCAGTCGATTGGCTATAATAGTAGCTGGTGTTTTTGTGTGGCAGATTTCCCGATATCATAACCTTACCTGAAGGCAGTGCTCCTACACAATTCATTATGGCCGGATCATCCGGTTGAGTCGGGTCATAATCGCTATATTCAGTCACCTGCCCCATCCATCTTAGGGTTCCATTGTTTGAATATCGGGCTACGTATCCACCGTACCATCCGGGGGGCAATTTTCGGATGGCTCCAATGCGGCTTCCAAATCCCAAGGTGTCATAAATACTGGTCGACGTGGTGCCAACAATCAAAGGGTCAGAGCCATTAACAAGGGTCATTGACATCTTTCGGGTGCGGTACTGCTCGGGTTCGGTGCCTGACATGTGGCCACCCCCGATGGTCTCAACAAATTTACATGTTCCATCTGTTTCTACAATAATTCCGGGTCCGTCGGTGCTGAGTGAATCATAACATCCATTATCGCTCCAAACTGCCAGTTGAATTTTCGAAAGTCCTGTATTTCCAAATGATACGCCTATGGGATTTTTGTCTGTACTTTCTGTAATACTAGGATTAAGATTACTAAAGTACCAATTGGAGTGTTGGGCATCAATCGATGCAGAGTAGAAATCAACTTTCTCGTTTAAACCTGCATTAATCAGGTTAAACGAAGGTACGGCACGTGTTTGCTCAACCCGAATACTAATTTGGTCGGTAAATTTGCGCGAACACTTTATCTGGTCATAGGAGGCAGTAAGGTAGTAGTTGGCGCTAGTATCAATATATGCTGTGCTAAACTGAACCTGTCCACCATTTCCCGCAACAGCTCCAAGACTATCGTTAAGAAGTCGGTGTAAAGTATAGAAAACTCCGTTTTGCGTGTTGTCAATGGTAACCAGAATTTGCTCGCTTTTGCACAAAATACTGTCAGAGATTAATACAGGTAGATTAACATCCGGTCCATTCAGTACGTTAATTGTTTTTGTTGCGGTGTCTGTCAATCCTCCATCCGTTGTTACGATATAGGTAAGTGTTTTGGATCCAGGATTTGGGAACAGAATAACTGGGATACAATCAGTAGAGTAGGGAGTACCATCTATGAGCCATTGACAGTTCTTGCCGGATGCAGACTCTCCTCTCATGTAATAATAGTCGCCCATGCAAACATCACCAGAAGTAATTACTGCAAACGGGATAGAGGAATTTCCATAGTTCTGGGTTACCAACAAAACCCCATTTGTGCCCACACTATAGCCCACATTATTGGTAAAAAAGATGTCATTTAGCGAGTAAATTTCAGTGCCAGGTTGGAACTCCAATAACGGTGACTGTGTAATTCCTGAGGTGTAAATCCCATGATCGGTAGCCACGAAAAATCCATGGTTATAAACATAACTCAAGGCACTAGCATTTAGCGGACCAAAATCATAATTGGTGTATGGGCTTACTTGGTTAAGGCTACCAGAGTAATCAGTGGATCCAACACCGCGCATATTACTACTTAGCAGACTGCAATGAATATCTGTAAAATAGTTACCAGGGCTGTTGTATTTATTAAGTGGGTTGCTGGTGTTAGTGTAATCGTGCGAAACGAGTATTTCGTCACCACCTGCTAGCATGCTGCCAAACGATTGCCCAGCTAGGCTGGTCAAATTGCGGGTTGTTCCGGTAGCAAGTGGGGTAAAATTGAACCTGTTACTTGCATATAACAGTAGACCATTATCACCCGCGGCATATAGTTGGCCTTGCGTACTAAAATGGATGCTGTTCAATGTTGTGCCAATGGCACCGGTATAAAGTATGTCCGTATATACTGAACTCAGCTCAATATAGAGGACAAATGACCGATTATTTACCGTGTCGTGACCAATAACATTAAATTCCTGAGAAGTTCCATATCCTACACAATCTTTAAATACGGATCGATTCAGCAGGGCATCTATAGTAGAATCGGTGGCTACCCATTTATTCCAGTTAGATGCACCGGCGGTACCCGTGGTAGTATAGAAAATGCCCTGATCACCAACCATCATACCCTGATTTTGATTGGTCATAAATATGGCTTTCAGATTGCCAGTTATCCCGGTTTCCATTTTATTCCATTGACTAAATGCAACTTGTGTACTGGCTAATAAGCATAGGGTTAATCCTGCCTTTTTTAAAGGGAACAATAGATTACTAGGATGGAAACTGTATAATTTTAAAAATGAGGTCATTGCATTATTTTTAGAATGCGAAAATAATCGATTCAGTTAAAACCAAGGAAACAAAAGTTTAAACACCTTTAAAAGCCAAGTTTCCTAATAGAATTAAGGCTTTTCAGTCCAAAAGGTAGCGATGCAGTTATCAATTCTCCCAATTAAACTCGCAAATAACCGGGTAATGATCCGATAGCTTGTCTTTCCCAATTTTATGCGACAAGGCGGTTAGTGCAGGCGAGTGGAAAACATAGTCGATGCGGAACGAGGGCAGGCGGCCAGCGTAAGTTGCCCCAGTACCAAAGGATCCACTGTAAAAACTATCGTCTAAAACCTTGGTTAAGGTATGATAAACAAAAGATACGGGCGTATCATTGGCATCGCCAGCTAAAATCACAGGTGCATTGGCCTGCTCAATATGTTTGGCTACCGTTTGCGCTTGTTCTCCCCGCTGGCGGTAGGCTTTTACAAAACGGTTGATAAGCCGAACACCGGCTATTTTAAACTCCCAACGCTCGTTGGTGGGGTCTTGAGCATATTCGTAATCGGGTTGTTCAAAACGAATACTTTCCAAGTGCATGTTTACTACGCGAATGGGGCGGTCGTTTATGGCTAATTCGCACACCATAAAACCATTTCCACCAAAGTTGTTGCGGTGAAAATGCTCGCGGTAAACAGTGTTTATGGGGTATTTACTAAAGGTAACCAGGCCAGAGATGTCTTTACTTGCCCTAAAATCGTTAAACACAAAATACTTCAAACCAATGCGCTTGGCAAACTGCCGTATCGATTTAATATCATCTTTCCCCGCCAAGTGAAACTCTTGAAAGCAAACCACATCAGGCTTTTCGTCAATAATAAATTGTTCAATTTTATATTGAATGGAATCTTGCTCTAGCCATTTGTAGCGGTTAAATCCACGTACGTTGTAGCTAATCAGCTTTAGCTTGGGTTCAACTTGCTCTGATTTTGGCGATGAGAAATTGATAAAATGGCCAAACTGTGCAGCACCAAGAATAAGGAAAAAGACATGAAAAATAACCCACCGTTTAGACAGGCGAATGCTGGCGGTAATAAGCAGGGCAAGGTTGGCAAGAAAAAACAAGGGATAGGCCAAACCAAAAAAAGCAGGAATAACCCAGATGTCAGGATTTAGCCAAATGGCCAAAATACCCAGCAGCAAACCAAATGCCGTAAGTACCGAGCAAAGCGCCAACACACCCCTAACAGATCGAATTAAAAACATTAGTCTTTACTGGCTTTTAGCAATATTTCCTTCTCGGCCTTACTCAGGCTTTCGTAGCCACTCTTGTTAATTTTATCCAGAATCTCGTCTACCGCCATTTGTCTTTCGCTCTTAGATGCGGTTGACCCACTTGAGGAGCTTTTCCCGTAATAATTATCGCGGTGTACCACCTTTATTTTCGATTTTGGCTGAAACAAACCCGTAACAAAATCCACAAACCGGTAGTAAAACTCACTTAGGTCGGTGCCCTTCTGAAGCTGTATGGCATAAATAAATCCATAGGCTGCACCACCTAAATGGGCTAAATGGCCGCCAACGTTCGAAAATCCGCGAAGCGAAACAAAATCGATAGCCACATAGAACACCGCCAACCAAGCCAATTTTACTCGGAAAACCCCAAAAAGGTAAACCTCGTATTTTGGAAAATAAGTGGCAGTGCCAACAAAAATAGCCATTACCGATGCCGAGGCACCATGGATAAAGGCCAATTCGCTAATGGGGTAAAGGCGCGGAAAAAAATTGTACCCAACCACAAAAACAAGCAATCCGGCTAGGCCGCCAGTGATGTACAAAGGCAAAAAACGTCTGTCGTTTAGTAAATCGCAAAAAATACGCCCTGAAAAATAAAGCATCAGCATGTTAAACACCATGTGCCAAATGTCCTGGTGCGTGAACATGTAGGTAATTACAGTCCATGGTTTGGTAAGCAATTGCAATGGACTCGCCGGTGCACTTAACCAGTAGGTGCCAATGAAGGTCGATGGGCCTTCGGTAATATTGGCCACCTCGGCCATGCTAAGGATAACCCAGCAGGCATTTAGCAATAAAAATATTACCGCATTAATGGCAATTACTTTTGCAAGTATGCCGGCATTTTTATACTGATATAGTAGCTGATTAAACACGTTAATTAATAAATAGGATTGTATCAAAAAAATTACAAACGCATAGATACATAGTGTTGATTTTTAGCCGATTAATATTTTTTTTACGCTTGCGTAACTATGATTTCTTTTTTAATTTATCTAGTAAACATAGCAACGCTTTGCATTGTGCTATGTTTCTATGTGTTTAAAAATTTTAATAAAAATGGTTTTGGTCTTTACGCCACAATCTAATCAGAAAGTACCCAAATATCATCCCGCCAATGTGTGCAAAATGCGCCACACTATCAGTCGGGTCGTTTTGTAGGCCCATCCACAATTCAATTACGCCATAACCAATTACGAAATACTTGGCTTTTATGGGTACAGGGAAAAACAATAACATCAATTCGGTATTGGGAAACAACATACCGAAGCCTAACAAAATACCGAACACCGCACCAGAAGCGCCCAATACGGGAATGTGTTCGGACACGCAAATGGCCAAAGCATCGGCACCTTGAAGCTCATAATATTTAACCAGCGTGTAAATAATTGCTGCGCCTATTCCGCAAACCAGGTAGTAAATTAAAAAACGTTTTGCGCCCCAAACCTGCTCCAAAGCCGAGCCAAACATCCACAAAGCATACATGTTAAACAGCAAATGGAAAAAGCCACCGTGCAAAAACATGTGGGTTATCAGTTGCCAGGGATGAAAAAAATCGGAACCAGGCAAATAAAGCGCACACCAGTAGTCTAACGTTTTAAAACCGTGAATGTAGGTGTTGCAAAAAGTAACCTGGGTGGTTCCCAGTACCCAGCTGGCCAAAAACGCGAGTACATTTATTATAATTAGGTTGCCAATCACAGTGTTGGCGTTAAATCCTCTCATATTTAATTATAGAAATTTTTTAGCGAGTTCTTCACGGGTAAATGTAACAATAACGGGTTTTCCCTTTGGGGTGTAATGTGGTATTTCGCAAAGAAAAAGCTCGTGCACCAAATGTTCCATTTCGTTGGTTGATAATTTTTTGTCACGTTTTATACCTGCCGACCGTGCTAACGACAAGGCAATTTTTTCGCGGTTTTCCAGTCGGGTATCGGCTCTGTGGTGTTTTATTTGTTCCAATAGGTTTTCAATAAAAGCCCTGGCGTTCAGTTGGTTGCTTTCAGCAGGTAGACCATTTACAACTACGGTATTGTTGCCGAAATTCTCCAAAGTTAAACCTGCTTTTTCTAGTGTTGGTGCCAATTCCAGTAGCAAGGCATAATCTAAAGGCGAAAATTCCAATTGCTCAGGGAATAGTTGAGTTTGCACCGCTGGGTTTTGCGAATCGAGTTGTTTTACAAAGCGTTCAAAAAGTATGCGTTCGTGCGCTCTTTGCTGGTCAATGAGCATAATCCCCGATTTTATAGGCGACAGAATGTAGGTTCCGTTTACTTGCGAATAAGTGCTGCTTTGCTTGTCTAACTCCGTTGCTGTGCTTGGAAATGCTTCTTGCTGTGCGTTTTCAACCCGTTCAATTTCCTGTTCCAGCGGAAGTTGAAATTCTTGCTGAATGCGCATCAAATCTTCCCAACCCTTGGCTTGGTTGCCCAACTGGGTGTTTTGCCCCGGTTTGTATTCTCCTCCGCTATTTCCGCTAGGTTTAAAGGGGTTATAACTTGGGTCAACCTTTATTTGCGGCATTCTTATCTCAGTCGATTCCCGCAAGGGCGAAATCTCGAACTGCGTAATGCTTTCAAAATCGAGACTAGGCTTTATGTTGTACATACCCAACGACTGTTTAACCGCAGCATGTAGCAAGGCATACAGCGATTTTTCGTCTTGAAATTTTATTTCCGTTTTGGTTGGGTGAATGTTAATGTCGATGGACGAGGGGTCTACATCAATGTGAATAAAGTAACTTGGAAAACTACCTTTTTCAATCAAATCGTCATAACTGCTGCTGATGGCGTGGTTGAGGTAGTTGCTTTTTATAAAACGTTGGTTGACAAAAAAGTACTGCTCACCGCGGGTTTTTCGGGCAAATTCGGGTTTGCACACAAAGCCCCTTATTTTGGCTAAACTGGTATCTTGTTCAACCGGCACCAGTTTTTCGTTGAATGATTTCCCGAAGGTGTTCACAATGCGCTGCCGTAGATTCGATGCGGGAAGCACAAAAACTTCAACTTCGTTATGGATTAACTTAAAACTTACATCGTTGTGAACCAAGGCTACACGCAAAAACTCCTCCAGAATGTGTTTCAGTTCTACAGTTTCTGTTTTTAAGAAATTTCGGCGAGCCGGGGTGTTAAAAAATAGGTTTTTTATGGCGAAACTGGTTCCCTGCGGGCATTGCACGGCTTGCTGCGATTTCACCTGACTACCTTCAATAAAAAGCTGCGTACCCAATTCGGCCTCGTGTTGCCGGGTTTTCATTTCCACATGTGCAATGGCGGCAATAGATGCCAATGCCTCGCCACGAAAGCCTTTGGTTATAATCTTGAAAATATCATCGGCCGAACGGATTTTAGAGGTAGCATGGCGCTCAAAACTCATGCGGGCATCAATCTCGTTCATACCGCAACCGTTGTCAATAACCTGAATTAGCGTTTTTCCGGCATCTTTTACAATAATTTTTATGTCGTTGCTGCCAGCGTCTATTGCGTTTTCTACCAACTCTTTAATAACCGAAGCCGGTCGTTGAATTACCTCGCCAGCCGCAATTTGATTGGCTACGTGGTCGGGTAATAACTGAATTAGGTTGGCCATATACTTGCAAAAATAGCAGCGATAAACTACTTGTAAAGGTTTATGTGTTGTGTTTTTCCTAACAGTTGTTAAACAAATGGGGCGGTCAAGCTATAGGGTAAAACCGTAAAAAACGGTATAGCGGTTAATTGTCAGTTGATTCAACCCGAACGGCCGATTAAAAAAGGGACGAGCAAAGCAATAATTGTTCTCGTTTTCCTGTTGAAAACTTAGCCAATGAAGAAGGGATGAAGCCACTTCATGCAGTAATTTCGCTCAATGAATTTTCGTAAGCTGTTTATATTTCCTGTTTTAGTTTTTACTGGTTTGGCGCTGGTTGCCAGTGCATCTTTTCAAGAAAGACCAAAGAAGAAAAAGAAAAAGCGGAAAAACAGGATGGAGATTCCTGTGGAGCGAGAAAAAAAGGCTACTTCAGTAAAAAAGGTGGAGGCCTATCCCTATTCTCAAGCCGCCGATCCATTTGGACAGAAAAACTACCCTTGGGCCGACAGTGTGTTTAATAGTCTTTCAAACCGTGAGCGCATTGGTCAGCTTTTTATGGTGGCAGCTTATAGCAACCGAGACGAAAAGCACTACCGCGAAATTGATAGTTTGGTAGAAAAATATAGCATTGGCGGACTTATTTTTATGCAAGGCGGGCCTCAGCGGCAGGTTAATTTAACCAACCGATGGCAAAAAAAAGCACGTGTTCCGCTTATGTTGAGCATGGATGCCGAGTGGGGTTTGGCCATGCGACTAGACAGCGTTACCCGTTTTCCAAAACAAATGACATTAGGCGCTTTGCCCAATGATTCGTTGGTTTACGAAGTTGGAAAAGAAATTGCCCTTTCGTGTAAGCGCATTGGTATGCAAGTGAATTTTGGCCCTGTAGCCGATGTAAATAACAATCCGGCCAATCCGGTTATTAATATGCGCTCGTTTGGCGAACGCCGGGAATTGGTGGCCTCTAGAGCCATTGCTTATATGCGCGGCATGCAAGATCAGCATGTATTGGCCACCGGAAAACACTTCCCCGGTCATGGCGATACCGATGCCGATAGTCACTTGGATTTGCCAGTAATTATGTGCTCGAGAGAGCGATTAGACACCTTAGAACTTTATCCATTTAAAAGACTTTTTTCAGCTGGTTTGGGCAGTGTAATGGTGGCGCATTTATTTATTCCGGCCTTAGATACTACCAGCAATTTGGCCTCTACGCTTTCGTCAAAAGTGGTGCGCAGCTTGTTAAAGGACGAAATGAAATTTAAAGGTTTGATTTTTACCGATGCCCTGAACATGAAGGGTGTTTCAAAGTATTATGCGCCCGGTTTGGTAGATGCCCAAGCACTTTTGGCCGGTAACGATATGTTGCTGTTTTCGGAAGATGTTCCACGAGCCATTCGAATTATCGATTCGGCCATGCAAACGGGTGCAATCAGTCAGTTGGAAATTGACGAGCGTTGCTTAAAAATACTTCGGGCCAAAGAGTGGACCGGATTAAATCAATTTAAGCCCATTGCAACTGAAAATCTGGTTGCCGATTTAAACACGGCTGAGGCGGCTAAATTAAATCGTTTAATAAAAAGGCAGTCCATTACCTTGGTAAGCAATCCGGGCAATATTTTACCACTAAATTCAACTAAGGAAATTGCTTTGGTTTGCATTGGTGATGAAACCCCCAACGTTTTTCAGCAAACCTTGTCCAATTACACACCGTCGGTTTTATTAAATATTCCGAAAACGCCTTCGGCAAAAGAGCAAAAAGCCTTGTTGGATACGCTGAAAAACTTCGAAACGGTGGTATTGGCCATATCCAACACCAACATGTTAGCCAAAAAGAATTTTGGATTTACAGAAGAGGGCATTCAATTGGCCAGCAACATTGCTAAAGAAAATCAGACCATATTGGTTGGTTTTATTAATCCGTATGCACTGTATAAGTTAAGCGATTTAAGGCAGTTTTCGGCAGTGTTGGTGGCTTATCAGGATGATGATGATACCCAACTGGAAGCTGCTCAAATGGTGGCCGGTTGTACTCGACCAATGGGCAATTTGCCGGTTTCTATTTCGTCCGATTTTTGCTTCGGGTCGGGTTTAACATACAACACGGGCAACGAATTGCAGTATGCACATCCCAACGAAGTTGGTTTCGATGCCAAGAAATTTGCCAAAATAGACTCATTGGTAAACGCGGGTTTAAAGAAGGAAGCCTATCCGGGTTGTCAGGTTTTGGTAACACGAAAAGGCAAAATTGTTTACCAAAAGAATTTCGGTTACCACACCTACAAAAACAAGGAAAATCCTAAACCCATTGCGGTGCAAGATAACTCGGTTTACGACTTGGCTTCGTTAACCAAAATACTGAGTACCACCTTGGCAACCATGAAATTGGTGGACGAGGGCAAGCTGGATTTGAGCAAACCATTGGGTTACTATTTACCGTTTATTCCCAATGGCAATCCGCATCGGTATGTACTTATTAAAGATGCCTTGTTACATCAGGCTGGTTTCCCTGCCTGGATTCCTTTTTACAAAGATTTTATTGAAAACGACACCACCATGCCTAGTGTAAATTTCCGCGATAAACCCGATGAAGAATTTACCTGGCTGGTGGCCAATGGTATGTACACCCGTCCTAGCATGAAGGATAGTGTTTTTAAGCGAATTTTTGAGGCACCGCTTAATCCCGGTAAGAATTACAAATACAGCGACATAGGGTTTTATTATATGCGCGAGGTGGTAGAAGCCATTGCCAAAATGCCCATTGATAGTTTCGTGGCCGAAACTTATTATAAACCGTTGGGTTTAACGACTATGGGTTATCAGCCTTTGAAGAAATTTGGCGTAAAACAGCTGGTTCCTACCGAATACGATACCGAGTTTCGAATGCAATTGGTGCAGGGAACAGTGCACGATCAGGGTGCTGCGCTACTGAACGGAATTAGCGGTCATGCCGGCTTGTTTGGCAATAGTTTCGATGTGGCGGTTATCATGCAAATGCTGCTCAACGGTGGCGAATACAACGGTGAAAGGTATTTAAGTGCCAATGTGGTAAAACAATTTACCAGCGTAAACGACACCCGCAACCCCATTAAAAACCGCCGTGGCCTTGGTTTTGACAAGCCTGTGCGCGATGGTGGTAGTGGGCCTACCTTTAATGGCATTTCGCTAACGAGCTTTGGCCACTCGGGTTTTACCGGCACCTTCACCTGGGCGGATCCCGATAAGGAAATTGTTTACGTGTTTTTATCGAACCGCGTATACCCAACCAGCGACAACGGTAAGCTGCTGAAAATGGGAATTCGCTCGGATGTGCAAGAGGCTATTTACAAGGCAATAATTAACGATTAACGGGCAATTGCCTCCGCCACTTTCGAGTAGTTGAGCGGTTTTTGGGTCACCGTAACCAGTTTTATACCCTGCAAGTCCTGTTTTTTGATTTTATAATTGCTGTTTATAACCACCCGTGGAAACTCTTGCTCGTCGGTAGACATACGTTTTAACAAGCCATAACCATTTAGCTTAGGCATTTCCAAATCTAAAATCAGAATATCAACCGCACTGCTCCATACTTGCTCTTTTAACATTTTCCAAGCATCTTCACCATCAACTGCAATGTGAAGCTCATAATCAGGGAAGCTTTTGTGCAAAAGTCGTTTAAGGTAAACCGAATAAAATCGATCATCGTCTACAATAAGTATCTTCTTGGCCATAGGCGTGGTCTTAGGGAGGTTTGCTTATTATTGAAGCCTAAGGTAGTTATATATGAATTCATACACGAATTTTGTTCGATTACCTGGGGTAATTGGGGGCCAATTGTTACAGGTTTTACCGACGAATGGAATTGGGGAACTTAATCATGAATATGGATTAATACTTTGCGTACACGTAGCTGCGTGTTAAAAATACGAAACCTTCGTTTCCTGAAAAAAATTATATTTGGCCTTCACTTTAAAAACCCGGTTATGATGACGCCGACTAAGCTTTTTTTGTTTTCCACCTTTTTTGTATTGTCCACTGTAGCTTCTGCACAAGTAAATTATACCCGGCCAACCCAATTGCCTAAGGTAAGGGCCGAAATTGATTTTGGACTAGGTAAATTAACAACTAAATCGACGGCAACTAACACCCATCAAAAGAGTTACGAAGAGAAATTAAGGAACGGAACTTGTATAGATGCTTCTGTGGTTTATTTTCCGGCACAAACGTTTGGTATTGGGTTTAAATTCGGAAAATTTTTAACTCAGAATTCTTTATCCGATGTAACGGTTACCTATCCAGATAGTAGCCAAGCCACCGGTTCGATAAGCGATAATATTTCGCTTAATTTTTACGGGGCAAACTTTATGTGGCGTTTTCCTAGTAAATCGAATGCAAACGTTTTTATTCTTTCCTATGCTGTTGGTGTAGTACAATATATTAATAAGGCAGTATTTATTGACCCAATTTTAATTGAAGGTAGCTCGTTGTCATCGTGCCTCAATGTTGGTTACGATATTTCTGTTGGTCCCAACTTAGCTATTGGTGTCAATGCTAGTTTGTGGGGAGGGGTGCTTCGTTCGTTAGACGTAACAATTGACGGTCAAAAAGAAACCATCAACCTTGATGGGAATCACCAAGTTGGTTTGGGGCGCGTAACTGGTGTAATTGGTTTGAAATACAGTTTGTAAGGCTGCTTAAGTCAATTTTTTAATTGCAATGAATCTGAAAAAACATTTACTGTTTTTGGGATTGGTGTTGATGTTAAGTTGTGGCTTTTCGCAAACCAATACAATTGTACCCGAAAAAGAAGCAGCTACTAAATTGCCTCAATTTAGGACCGAACTGAATTTTGGCCTTGGTAAAATACTTGGAAAGAATACTGGGAGAACTGAATTTGAAAAACAGTATCAAGATAAGTTGTTAAAAGGAACCAATGTAGATTTTTCAGTAACTTATTTCTTTGAAAAACATTTTGGTCTGGGTGTTAAATTCGGACTTTTTTCATCCAGCAATGCCGTGTCTGATGTAGTGGTAATATTTCCAGATGGAACGAAAGCTTTTGGAAAGGTTAGTGACCACATTTCTATGCGTTTTTTTGGGCCAAATTTGGTTTGTCGCTTTCCGAATATGCGTAACGCTAATACAATTATAATTTCATTAGCGGTGGGGAGGTTGAATTATGAAGATAAGGCAGTTGTTATCAACCCAATAATAATCAAAGGATCAACCTACGGAGGGTGTTTCAACCTGGGATACGATTTTGCACTTGCCGATAATTTTTCCGTAGGAGCATCGGCAAGCTATTGGGGCGGTATTTTAACCTCGGTAGATGTTACACAAAACGGCCAAACCAAGAAGATTAATGTGACCTCGGAAGACGCAATGAATTTATCCCGCGTGACTGGGTCTATAGGGTTTAAATATAGTTTGTAGGATGATTTATTTCACTAGTACCTTTACCAACTCTTCTTTTTCAATAATACCTTGGTGCGACCAAGTTTCGTTGCCGTTGTTATAGATTTTAATCATCGGGATGTTGGTTACCTGAAGTTCCTTGGCCAAGTGCTTATTTTCATCAATGTTTAGCCGAACTACCTTTATTTTTCCACGGTATTCGGTGGTTATTTCATCAAACAGAGGCTTCATTTTTAAGCAAGGGCCACACCAAGGGGCATAAAAATCAACCAGCACTTTTTCGCCAGTAATTAATTGCTTAAAATCGGCTTGGGTAAGTTTGTCAACACTATTATCGACACCTACAACTGGCAAATTTGCATTTTGCCAGGCCATAATGCCACCTTTTAGTTCGAAAACATGAGTAAAGCCATTGCTGCGCATGAGGCTTGCCGCTTCTCGGCTTCGCCCACCCGATAGGCAGTATACATAGTAGCTTTTGTCTTTATCAAGTGCCAATACCGAGTCGGCGAATTTTGGGTTGCGAAAGTCAATGTTTCGTGCGTTTTCAATATGTCCGTCGGTGTATTCTCTGGGCGTTCTTACGTCTAGTATTATTCCTTCGGTTTGATTGCCAATGGCAAGTTTAAATGTTTCGGGGTCTATCAACTCAATAGATGGTTGTGCCGTACAGCCAACCGCTGCAATGACTAACCCCACAAAAAACGATAATTTGTATGCTTTCATAAGGTATTGTTTTTTTGTCGTTGCAATTTTTTATCGAACTTATTATCGAAGTTGAGCCACAACATGCGCGACCACCTAACGGTAAGCGGAGCTAGTAAAATGAGCGACCCAATCATAAATGTGGCCAGTTGGAACGGACTTAAATTGAGTACAGTTAGGTATAAAATAAACCACAAAATAAACCAGGCCGAGGTAAGCATATAACCCACATACATAGCACCGGTAAAGTAACCTGGTTCACGTTCGTATTTCAACCCGCAATGTTCGCAGTGCGTGTGCATGTCGAACATGGTTTTTAGTTTGTACGGATTATTTACTTTGAAAACCCTGTCGGAGTGGCATTTTGGACATTTGTTAAAAAAGGTCGAATTAAGGACGTTAATAAGCATCGGGCAAAAGAATCAGTTAATGACCAGCGTTCAATTTCTGCTGCAAACTTAACCAGCTTCCGCCATTGTAAGCCGTAAAACCATTATTTTTTAATATACTTTTTGCACTGGCGCTACGCATTCCGCTTGCACAACACGTTATTACTGCTTTTTGCTGGTTAAGCTTATTTAGTTGACTAGAAAGGTTTTGAACCGGAATATTAATTGACCCTTTCACATGACCGGTAGAAAACTCGCTGCTGGTTCTAACATCAAGAATAATGGCGCCTTGCTTCATCAGTTCGTTGTAATTTACGGCTGGCGATGATTTGAATAATTTCTTTAAGCTGTTGAGCATAATGGTAGGTTTAAATTTTCAGTTCAAAATTAGGCATTTGCAATGGCCGCATTGGTGATATTAGTTACACAACCAGCGAGATAAAAAGGAATGGGCAATGCAGCTGTTTGTTTTTTTTATATTTTTCACTTGGCTAATCGAGTGATGGGGGGTAGTATAGATTAGAGTATGTGAAATTCGATTAGTGAGCAAGCTATAGCAAATCATTCAAAATTAATTTAAACTATACCCCATGAAAGCAACTTTAAAATTGACCATTGTTTCCCTGTTGTTGGGGAACATGATGTTTGCCCAAACAAATGATGCCGACAAGCTGAATATAATGGTTGGCGGATCGTTTGCCAAGCCCAAAATTATTCCGGGAATTACCAAACTGGCTTTGGCGCAACTTACTGTCCATTATAAATTAACCACCACCGCCTATACTGTTGGAAAAGAGAAAAGCACAGGAGCAATAGCCGGTGCAAAACTCACCACCTATCTGGAAACTACCGATGGCGAACTAACCGATGCTGATTTTCAGGAAATTACCGATTATTTCTATGCTTATTTCCAAAGAAGGTTAAAGGAAAATGGAATTGATACGGTAGGGTGGAGTGCCATAACAGCGACTGAATTTTATGCAAATGGAAAAGGTAATCTGGATGTTAAGGCCGAAAAGGGAGGCAATGTTTGGGTTTCGAATACCGCCAATAAGGGGAATATCCTCTACGGTGGGAATATCCCTTTTGCGTTTGGGAAAATTAAAAAAGCATCAAGATTCTCTGAGCAAATTGGCGCCCCGGCGGGTTACTTCCACGTTACAGTAGATTTTGCCGATGTGATGGTTAATGTGGATATTAAGACTTCTCAATCAAACTATAGTGCTGGCTATTTGCCTTTAACCAAAACCAGAGAATTTAAGTATGACGCCGTGGCAAAACCTGAAATGAAGGTTATACCTTCTAATTTAGGATTTTGCCTTTTCTGGAACGATAAAGACCAGTCGGAAAGCCTTTCGGTAGCAAAGGATATAGAGTCGGGAGTTGGCTATCATGAGGCCTTAAATCAAGATGCTTCGCGCATTAAAAACCGCGCTTTTGCCTTTAACAAAGCAATGACCCCGGTGGTTATTGAAACTACCCGAGCCAAATATAAAGAGGCGGCCAAAAAGGCACTCGAAAAATATGCCGATGCTTTTGTGGCCAAAACCAAGGAAGTAAACGACGGTAAAAAGGATAAAAAGAAAAACAAGGATTAAGCGACCAATTAATTTCGCCTTATGGCAAAAAAAGGAAACAGCTTTGTTTCCTTTTTTTTGTCAAATTTGCCGCTGATTATTGAAACCCAAAAAAATGAAAATTAAAACTACCCTATTGAGTCTCTTCTGTTGTATTGCCAGCGCTGGCTTTACGCAATCCTACAGTTTTAGCACATTTACTAGTGTTTACAGTGATTTGCAAAACGGCACTTCGGTAAACGAAGGCATAACCTGGGATGATCCAGACTATACCATTCCTGTTGGTTTTAACTTTACTTATTTCGGTAAAACGATTAATGAGATTTACATCACCGACTACGGTTTAGGTGGATTTCTGAATACCACGGAGTTTTTCGGTGGCACAGATACCATTCAGTTATTAATTCCATATGGAGCAGACATTACCGATCGTGGTTCTGATACCGCAAACTTTGAAGGTCAATCGGGTTCCTTGTCTCCAATCTCTTACCAGTTGTCAGGAACGCCAGGCAGTAGGGTATTAAAAATAGAGTGGAAAAATGCCGGCTTTTACTGGGATATTAGTGATGATAATATCTCTACTGATTTTGTGAATTTTCAATTGTGGTTATATGAAGGTTCAAATGATATCGAAATTCACTTTGGCTCAGTTTCTATTTCACAACCTGATTTGGTTTTTGAAGATTTAGGCGGTTCGTTGGTAGCTCTACTGCCTAAATTAGACATGTTTAATGAGGAATTAGCTGACAAAGGCTTCACCGTAGGTGGGGATCCCACGCAGCCGGTGATGAGCGAAGTAAACTCAATCCAGGAATTTACCTACTTATCTGGGCCAACACCGAATGGAATGGTTTATCGGTTCAGCACTGGCGGAGCAAGCGTGTCGGAGGTGACTAGTCAAAATGCAAGCTTTTTGGCGTACCCGAATCCGGCAATCGACTTTGTTCAAGTAATGGCAACCGACAATCATATTAATACCTCAAAATTGGAGATAATTAATGGCAATGGGCAAGTGGTAAAACAAATAGATAATTGTCCTGCGAAAATTAACATAGCCGATTTAGCCCCAGGAGTTTATACCTTAAGATTAATCCCACTGGTAGGTAATGTGCAGAGCCTTCGATTTATAAAGGATTAATATCCAGAACTGATTAATGGCGGGTAATCTTTCAAATCCAACTTGAAAGATTACCCGCTTTTAGTTTACCACAACAAGGAAACTCTGCCGAAGGGTTAAGAGAAAGATGGGAACAACCGAGAAACACCTTCGGACCCCCAAGAGAAGCATTCGAGCCAACGAGAAATGCTTCCGAACGGGCAAGAGATGCTTCCGAAGCACCAAACAAATTGTCCGAACAACTAATAGACGCTTCTGAATGGTATCAACAAGGGTTGTCGATATCCCAAAGATGCTTTCGTTGAATCAACTGGACAAGCTGTAACCAAAACCTCAAAATAAGTCGGCAAATGGGAAAGAATTCACCACCTACCGAAAATTATTACCTCTTGCAGGTTCTTGCTCCTATTTTTAATCAGAATCAATTGTAACTTTAGTCAATTGCTACAACCAATTAATGTCGACGGCTTTTTACTTAAAATAAAACCGAAATGGAAAATAAGCGCGTATTACTGTTTTTGATCAGTTGGTTTTCGGCAATGCTGGTTTTTGGCCAGCAGGAAACTGACACTATTGTGGTTAATACCCAAAAGCCCATACCAAGTGCCCCGCATGGTTTTATCGATTTAAATGGTTATTACGATTCGCGAAAATCAAGCGATTTCACCACCAATTTGTTAGTACTACTGAACCCACGAACCAGCTATTTCACCTTCACCAATTTTAGCAGCGCCCCTAATCATACCGACCAGCTGGGTTATTACAGCGAACACCACTTGTACCGAAGCATTGCTTCCAAATCTGCATTCGATTTTTCGGCTCAGTGGATGACCCTTTCGGGCGATAAAAATGATGCATTTCGATTGGGATTAAGGTGGCGAGTAGGAAATACAAACAGGCTGAAGGACTTCTTTGCCCGGCACAATTTCTCCTACAACATTGCTTTTCATCTGCTGCAAGCTGACGGAAATAAGAATAAATCTCCCTTTTTTAGCCAGGTGGAGCATTTTTATAGAAAAAGTTGGCTAAACAATCGCGTATATTTAACGGGCTTTGCCGATATGGATGTAAACCACGATGGTAAACCCCTGCTTACAGTGGTTACCGAACATCAGCTTGGGGTAAGAATAGCAAAAGGGATATATGCGGTAGCAGAGTATAGATACAACCAGTATGTTAGCAAAAAGCAAGGTTTTGGATTTGGATTGGAATACTTTATTCCGTACTAATCCGAAAAACTTAAATAGAAATAAACAGAAAAAGGTACTGGTTCTTCTGGTGGCCTATGTGTTGGCCATGCTGCTTTGGTTGCTCTTGCTACTGCCCGAAGCGCTTCGCATCCCCGATAATTATTCTTACAAAGCCGATGTTTTTTCGGTAGATAATTTCTATAGCGAAGAAGACCAACGGTTCACTGGCGAAATCCTTTCCAAAACAAAATTTTCTTACGACGTATTAAAAAAGAAAGATGGGAAGCTTCTCGTTCGGAATATTTTCGATGTGCGTAAACCTAGTGGTGAGAAAATTTTCACTGTTGAACGCCATTATGGAATTGATCCACTAACCGGGGCACACGTCAAAGGTTTTGGTGATAAAAATCGGAACGGATACCTTTTTGCTCCTCGAGGATTAAACAAGCAAAATTTTACTTACTGGCACATCAATTATGATACCCCTGCCTTGATGAGGTTTAAGGCCGTAGAGACAATAAATGGGTTAAAACTGCATCGTTATGAATGTAAGTATCATGCAGATCAAAGTGAAAATTTAAAGTTTTTACCTGGGGTGCCAACTGTGCGAGGTGTTGAACTCGATATAAACCTTGACTTGTGGATAGAACCAGTTACTGGTTTAATGGTAAAATATGAAGATTATACTACCGCCTGGTATTACAACCGCAAAACTGGTAAAAGAATATGCCCCTGGAATAAGTTTCATAATATTTATAACGACATAAGTATTGCTGAAAACCTAGATAAATGCAAGAGCGAAAAGGATAGGGTTTTGTTGCTTTCGTACGGGGTTACCGGTTTTTTAACCTTGTTATTTGTAGTTGGAATGCTGGTTGTTCAGATACCAGTAAAGCAACGGTTCTGGAAGGTTTATGTGCCTACGTTTATCACCTTGACAGTCTTACTGGCCATAAGCTGGGTTATTTATTTTGTGTTAACCAATCAGCAGCGGGTTAAAAAGGAACTGGAGTTTGCATCGGGGGCAAAAAACATTCAAGAAAACATTGTTCGTGAAGCCGAACATAGTTCGAACGTAATGTTTAGCCTAAAAGGTTTGCTGGAAGGCGGAACCAGCATAAATCGCGAGCAATTTGCCCGCATAAGCCGGTATTATATTCAGAATTTAAAAAGTATAACGGCTCTTTCTTGGGCTCCGAGAATTAGTGAAAATAATCGTCTTAGTTTTGAAAAGGAGATAAAACCTTACGGCCCACTTGGGATAAAAGAGATCGGGAAAAATGGTAAGCTGCACAAAGCGGGTAGCCGGCCGGCCTATTTTCCGGTTTTGTTTATTGAACCCGACACGGTTAATCGGGCAATAATTGGCTACGATCTTTTTTCAGAAAAGGAACGTAGAAATGCGTTGCTGTATGCCGAAAGTACTGGTGAGATTGCCCTAACCGGGGCACTAAGGTTGGTTCAAAATCAAAATATAGAGGCCAGTTTAATGGTGCTTCCGGTTTTTTCAGGAAGCAAATCCCACAAGGAGCTACTGGGTTTTTTTACGGCCATAGTTAAATTGGATCAACTGGCTGCAAGTGGACTTAATTATCCGGGCTATTCAAACAATATAAAGGTGGAGCTGTTTTTTGGGGAAACCGACTCCGACCGCTTGTTGTTTTCGAATGCAGAAGGAGAGCAGGATGCAACCAATTTATTGTACAATAAATTGCAAATTGGTAACCGCATATTTACCGTAAAATTTATTGCCACCAAAGATTTTTTTAACGACGAAGAAGCGAAGAAGAACAAGCTGATTTTTGGAGTTGCGGTTATCCTTGCATTTTCCATCAGCTTTTTTGTTTATTGGACGCTGTCCAGCAACAGAAACGAGCTGGAGGTATCAAACCGATCGCTGCGAATAGCCGGTAATACCCTGAAAGGCATCATTAATGGAACAACCGATAAGGTGCTGGCCATTGATAAAAACTATAAGGTTTTGGCCTATAACGACGTGCTGGCGGCAGCGGTCGAAAGTGAGCAGGGGAAAAGGATTGAGGTGGGTTTGAAATTGAACGAAATTTTATACGATGGACTTAGTGAACGCGAGAAGGAGGAGTTTTACAAATGCTGGAGAAGAGGTCTAAAAGGCGAATATTTTACGCTGGAGCAACGGGTACAGATTCCGCAGGCTGGTGAGCAGTTTTTAGAAATAACCTATTACCCCATTCGCGAAAGTGGGGGCGAGGTTATTGGCTGTTCTCAAATTACCAGAGACATTACCGGAAAAAAAGTTGCCGAAAATTTTCTAAGCAATAGAACCCGCCAAATGGAAGATGCTCAGCGCATTGCTCATATAGGTAGTTGGCATTTAGATTTAGTGACCAACCGAATAACCGGTTCTGAGGAATTGTACAAAATATTAGGTATTCAGGCAGGGGAACAATTCGACACATACGAAGGTATACTGGAAGTAGTCCACCCAGACGATAAGGAAGCTGTAAATCAATTGGTGCAGCAAACCCTTATCGATTTTAGTTCGCTGGCGTTTTATGTCAGAATAGTGCGCCCCAGTGCCGAAGTGCGCATTTTACATTGTCTGGGTGAAGTATTCATTGAAAACGGGGTTGCTGTTCAATTGTCAGGAACCGCGCAGGATGTAACCGAAATTAAACTTATTGAGGCCGAATTGAAAACGGCCATGGAACTGGCAGAGAAATCGGTGGTGGCCAAAGACAGATTTTTGGCCAACATGAGCCACGAAATTAGAACACCGATGAATGCCTTATTGGGCTTTTCTGAAATACTTGACACCACTACATTAGATTCAACTCAGCGTGAATATTTGGGTGTCATAAAAACATCGGGTGAAAACCTTTTGGCACTTATTAATGATATTCTGGATTACTCTAAAATTGAGGCGGGTATGATGTCGATTGAAGAAACGTCCTTCAGTCTACAGGAATTATTTCATTCCGTTTCGATGTTGTTTGAGCAAAAGGCCATAGAAAAAAAGTTGCCACTTGTCTTTAACCTTGATCCAAAAATTCCAGAAAAGATAATTGGTGACCCGCTACGGCTTAATCAAATCATGATTAATTTGGTTGGGAATGCGATTAAATTCACCGAAAGAGGAACCGTTACTGTAAACGCAATATTAAGCTCAGAAACCGAAACGGAAAGTAATGTAACCATTGAGGTGATTGATTCGGGTATTGGAATTACGCCGGAACAAGTGGCTGTTATTTTCGAACGATTTAATCAGGCCAGCACCGAAACATCACGCCGGTATGGCGGATCGGGTCTTGGATTAAGCATTGTAAAAGGCTTACTTGGCCTGCAAGGAAGCGAAGTTTTTGTGGAAAGTGAATTGGGCAAGGGTTCGAAATTTTGGTTCACCATTGCATATAAAAAGAACCTGTCGGCTGATAATGAATTGAAAACCGATGCCGATTTGCAAATTACGGTTCCGGCTCAACTCGGTCGGCTCTCTATTTTATTGGCTGAAGACAATAAAATAAACCAAAAATTGGCTAAAATTATTTTGAGCGGCTTTGGCTTCGACTTGGATATTGGCGATAACGGAAGAATAGCGGTGGAAATGTTTCTGGCCAAGAAGTACGATCTTATTCTTATGGACATGCAAATGCCCGAAATGGATGGATACGAAGCTACCAAGGTAATTCGAGAAACCTACAGGTCGGCAGTTCCAATTGTGGCCATGACGGCCAATGCTTTAGAGGGTGAACGCGAAAAATGCCTAGCGATTGGAATGAATGACTACATTTCCAAGCCGTTTAATGTGGCTCAATTGCTTAAAACCATTATTCGGGTTATGTTGCCAACCGAAACCATCAGTTAATAAGTGTTTGGTAGCAACAATTTACAATTGCTTATTATTTTTTGGCAGATTAAATGGCTCTGAATAGAGTCGATAACTTACTTTTGCACCGTTAATGAGTTACTACAAAACATATCGGTTTTTTTTAATGCTTTGGCTGTCGGCACTTTTGGTGACTGTCGGTTACAATACCGTCCGTATTTGTTTTGTAGGTGACAGTGATGCCATCGCACAGCTGTCGGACATTGAAAACCCGAAAGATGGTTGCGATGACGAAAGCGGTGAGCAAAAGGAATCGAAAACCAAGGAAAAACTTGACGATTTCATAGAATATCAAGCGCTTGATGTAAGTGCTGATTTGATTTTCAAGCTGGCTAAGAAAGTGATTATTGATGCTGGGAACAGAGGTGTTCAAACCATTTCGTTGGATGTGGTGGCACCCCCACCGAAAGCATAGTTAGTTGAATTAGTGTGCCGTATAGGCTAAAATCAATTGCTAACTAACTTTAAATTTATCATGTCAACTTTAAAAAATGGGCCATTCGCCCACTTTAAAAACGATGCGCTTGCCAGTGTCGTTGTATTTCTTGTGGCCTTGCCACTTTGTTTAGGAATTGCCCTGGCCTCTGGTGCACCACTTTTTTCTGGAATTATTGCCGGAATTTTAGGTGGATTGGTAGTCGGAACTTTAAGCAATTCATCACTTTCAGTGTCTGGTCCGGCGGCCGGTTTGGTGGTTATCGTACTTTCGGCTATCCACGAATTGGGCAGTTTTCCGGCTTTTTTGGCGGCAGCCTTGCTTGCTGGGATTATTCAAATTGGTATGGGCTTCATAAAGGCCGGTTCCATAAGTCTTTATTTTCCTTCATCGGTAATTAAAGGGATGCTAGCCTCAATTGGCTTAATACTTATCTTGAAACAAATTCCTCACCTTATAGGGGTCGATGCGGATGCATTTGGCGAAGAGGCATTTGTTCAGGCCGACGGTTCAACCACCTTTTCATTTTTATCGTATGCAATAAATCATGTCGGTTTTGGAAGCATGGTCATTGGATTTACTTGCCTGGCATTAATTGTTTTCTGGGAACTTTTTTTGGTTAAAAAATACCACTCTTTAAAAGCAATTCCAGCCGGGCTAATTGTAGTTGCCGTTGGTGTAGGGGTTAAATTTTTTATCGATGCCTATTTTCCTGAAATTGGAGTAAGTCCCGAACACTTGGTAAACTTGCCGGTTTTAGGTGGTTTGGCCGATATTGGTTCGCTGTTTACTTTTCCCGATTTTTCGGCATTCGGAAACTCGGCCATTTATATTATTGCTGTAACATTGGCCATTGTAGCCAGTTTAGAATCGCTATTAAGTATTGAAGCCATTGATAGACTTGATCCCGAAAAAAGAGTAACCAATACCAATAGAGAGTTGGTGGCACAGGGGGTTGGGAATAGCGTTTCTGCATTGCTTGGCGGACTGCCAATAACAGCAGTAATTGTTCGAAGTTCGGCCAACTTAACCGCTGGTGCCCGCACCAAATGGGCAGCCGTGTTTCACGGGGTATTATTGCTGGTAGCAGTATTACTTTTTCCACGAATGCTGAACCAAATTCCATTGGCAGCTTTGGCCGCCATCCTAATTATGGTTGGGTTCAAATTGACAAAACCCAGGCTGTATAAAGAGCAATTTAAACTGGGTTTAATGCAGTTTATTCCGTTTATAATAACCCTTGGAGCTATCTTGTTTACCGACTTGTTGGTTGGAATTTTAATCGGAATGGGCGCAGGGATGTTCTTTGTGCTTTTAGGCAATCATGGGCTGGCTTTCTTTTCGGCCGAGCACCGCAGCGATATTGACGGGTACGAGCGAAAAGTGATTTTCCGTTTAAGTCAGCACGTTTCATTTTTAAATAAAGCGAGCCTGCAAAAAGCTTTCGATAAATTACCTGATAATGTTGAGGTGCTTATTGACGGGGAAAACACCCATGTTTTTGATTATGATGCGTTAGAGACCATTCACCGCTTTAATGCCAATTCGAAGGATAGAAACATACTAACTACACTTACGGGTATTCCGCCTTTGCACGACAGGCAAAATGAAGCCTTTTTAGCAGAGTTGGTTGAATTGCGCGAGGAGCAAACAGCCGACGAGATTTTAGACGGCCTGTTGGAAGGAAACCAGCGGTTTATTACCGGGAATCGCATTCATAGAAATTATCTTTCGGAAATTCAGGAAACCTCTGTTGATCAGTTTCCACCGTGTATTATGCTTAGTTGCATCGACTCGCGAGCGCCAATTGAGATTATTTTCGACCAAGGTATTGGCGATGTATTTAGTGTGCGTGTAGCAGGTAACGTGGTTAATAACGACATTCTGGCCAGTCTGGAGTTTGGTTGCAAAATTAAAAAGAGCAAACTCTTATTGGTGCTTGGTCATACGGGTTGTGGTGCAGTGCAAGGGGCTTGCAGTAACGTAGATACTGGTCATTTACCCCATTTGCTTAGTAAAATAAAACCAGCCATTCACCAGTACGAAAACAACCTAAGCCTGTATAAGGGCAATAAGATAGACGAGATTGCCAAAATAAATGTGGAGTTGGTTATTAATAGCATTCGTGAACAGAGTGAGGTTTTAAGGCATATGGAACAACATGGAACCATTAAACTGGCCGGTGCTATGTACGATATTCAGCTTGGTAAAGTCGAATTGATATAAGTTAGGCTTTTGACTTGATGTGTTTTTTGTAGTCAAATAAAGGATGGAAGTACCCCGGCAAAATCCGGGGTATTTTTTTTGACGAACATTTTTGTTGATTGCTCGGGTAAATTAATTACCTTGTCGAAAAGTAATCCTCATGAAACAAACTGTCCTTTGTTTTTTAACCTGCTTTTGTTTGGCTTGTACCGGGTTTACACAAAGTTGGTTACCGCTTGGTACAACTTGGAATTATAGCGGAAGTTGTTTTTACATTTATTCTGTGACCACCACCAAGGTGGTGGGTGTTAAAACCATAAAGGGTATACTTTGCGATGAACTGCAACAACAAACCATAAGTTCCAGTTACCTGCAGCATGGGCCAAACGAACCGAGCTACTGGACTCCTTACGATACCACAGAGGCGATTAGCCGTTATGTTTATCAGGAAAACAGAAGTGTTTTTTTGCTGGAAGATTCGAGTTTTATTAAGGTGTTTGATTTCGCATCGCCGGTAGGAACTGTTTGGGGTTTTCCGGTAACTGCTCAAGAGAGCGGTTGCGATTCGGCTTTTATGCGAATTGAATTTAAAGGAGATACGGTAATTAATGGTTTTTCACACCATTATATAAAACAGTCCTATTCTGGTGATGGCCGTCATTTTAACCTCGATCCTACAGCAAAAATTGAAGGAATTGGCTCGCTTGGAATGCAGTTTTTTCAACCATTTTGTATTATTTACGAGTATTACGAAACGCTTAGTTGTTTCAAGAGCAACAACGAGGAACAGCAATTTGGAACTTCTTGTGACCTAAACGTGGGCATTACCGAAGGGTTTAAAGATAATTTCACCGTATTCCCGAATCCAGCAATAAATATGGTTTCTATTACTGGTTTAAATGAAATTTGCACTGTAAAATTAACAGATGCTGCTGGGAAGTTGGTGAAACAGTTGATGGTTTCTGCCGAAATTCACACCTTCTCGATTGGCGACTTACCAGTGGGTGTGTACTGGTTACAAATGAGAACTGGTAAAGGCTTGGTTGCTAAGAAACTGATTAAAATCAAAGAATAGGCTCAGTATTTTATTCATTTGTACTTAAGTTGGCCTAGTTTTTTATTCCTGTAAGCGTGTATATTTGTGGTCAATTTTTCTTGAATAATGAAAAAAGAGACGCAATCCATCCGCACACAAGCAGGACGTAGTAAAAACCGTGAACATTCTGCCCCACTGTACCTGACTTCAAGTTTTATTTTTGAAGATGCCGAGCAGGGAAGAGCCCTTTTTGCCGATGAGATTGAGGGAAATATCTACTCGCGTTTCTCAAACCCAAATACCACTGAGTTAATTGAAAAAGTTTGCAAGCTTGAAAAAGCCGAAGACGGATTCGCGTTTGCAACCGGTATGGCAGCGGTTTTCAGTTGCTTTGGAGCCCTGTTAAAAAGTGGCGACCATATAGTTGCTTGCCGCAGCGTTTTCGGCTCTACGCACCAATTGCTTACCGTTATTTTGCCCAAGTGGGGAATAACTGCTACCTATGTTGATGCCAATAAACCAGAAGAGTGGGAAAAAGCCGTTCAGGCCAATACGCGACTGATATACCTGGAGTCGCCAAGTAATCCAGGTTTGGAAATTATCGATTTGGAGTTGGTGGGCAATGTGGCCAAAAAGCACAATTTAATTTTTGTGGTAGACAACTGTTTCGCTACACCAATACTGCAAACTCCCGCCGATTTTGGTGCGCACCTGATGGTGCATTCGGCCACCAAATACATGGATGGACAGGGACGTGTACTTGGCGGTATTGTGGTTGGCAGCAAAGAATTAATTAACCAAATTCGATTTTTTGCCCGCCATACCGGGCCTTCTATGTCGCCATTTAATGCCTGGATTTTATCTAAAAGTCTGGAAACCCTCGCGCTGCGCATGGAACGCCACAGTGAAAATGCTTTTGAATTGGCCAATCGGCTTGAAAATAACGCGCAACTGGAATGGGTGAAATACCCGTTTTTGCCTAGTCACCCGAACTACGAACTGGCCAAGAAGCAAATGAGCAGCGGTGGGGGTATTCTAACCTTTTGTATAAAAGGTGGGCGAGAACGTGCTCAGCGTTTTATAGATAGTTTAAAATTGATTTTGTTTACCGCCAACCTTGGCGATACCCGCACCATTGCTACACATCCTGCCACTACCACTCACAGCAAGTTGAGCGAGGAAGAGCGCGTAGCCGCTGGTATTCCACAAGGCCTTATCCGAATTTCTGTTGGCCTAGAAAACGTGGACGATATTTATCAGGACATACAACAGGCCTTGGAGGGGAGTGTTTGAGAAATTGAAAGAACTCAAATTTTGGGGTTAGCGTTTAATTAATTTCTCGCAAATAATCCCTCTTTTGGATTTTGCTTTTAATAAATAGGTACCCACCTTCCAACCCTTACTGTCTACGATAGTTGTGCCATTATTTCGGTCAATTTTGACTGCCAACTGAATCGCGCCAGTTACATCATAAATTGTTATTTCGGAAATTGGATTTGAACCGTTTTCACGAATAGAAAACGAGTCACTGAAAGGATTAGGGAAAATTAAAATCCCATTATCTTGACTGCTTAAGTTAAGTTCGGAAATGTCAGTAGCTGTATTCCCATGCAAACGGAAAAGACCGTCGGTACATATTCCATTGTATTCGGCAATATCACCTCTTGCTAATATTTTATTATCGCTGGTTACATAAAGCTGATGAATTTGGCTTCCCCAGGTGTAATTTCCTTGAACATAGTTGCTGTTAATCTCTCCATTTGGCATTAAACAGATTAATTTTTCTCGGAACGCCAATACGATGTACCCAAAATTATCTATAACCGAGCTAAACAGATAATCGCTAGTGGAGTAGATGGGAAAGGAGAAATCTTCGCTACCGTCAGTATTTAAACGGAAAATTTGTAGTTGTTCTTGTTCTCCGCGCGAAACAATAATCTTCCCGTCTGGCTGAAAGCCAAGTATACCCCCGATAAATAAATTTTCCGTCAGGTCGGTAAATGCTTGATCTATTTCCCCATTCGGGAATCGCTTTACCCATCTTGGTTCATTGTTGATGTATTCACTTGTATATATATCACCGGCTGATCCAATAATAGGGCCGTAAGAAACGTAACTTGCTGACTCAGAAATAAATGAAGAATCCAAACTTCCATTCGAATTTAGGCGAACTAAATAATTGCTGCTATCAAATCCAGGACAAATAAAGGAACCATCTGGGCAACTAGCCATATTCCAATACTTAAGACCTTCAGGCATGGAAAAACTATCATCAACCGCTCCGTTCGATAAAAAACGCTTGGTTACCCACATGAAGTTTAAAGTATCAATTACGGCTACAAAAAAACTTCCGTCTGGTCGGACACTGAGCAAATTACCACCAATGGCAAAATGCAAAGGAGTAAAACCAGGATTAATGGCGCCTTGATGGTTAAGCTCGTAAACCCAAGATTCTGGAAAACTAGACTTACAAGCCAAAAATCCATTTGAAGTGGGTAGTACCGTATTATATGGACTTGGTGTAACGGGTTTAAAAGTGGTATCCGTTTCGCCAGTTACTAATCTGCGTTTAAAACCACCACCACCAGTCCATAATAATTTCCCATCACTTAAAAATTTCATCACCTGTAAATCGCCAATGCGATTATTGATATAACTGGAGTCAATGCTGCCATCTTCGTTCAATTGGTATAAATTCCAATCAAAAACAATTGCTTTTTTATCAGGAGTAGCCAAGATTCTGTATATACCATCGAGCTCACTGGAGAACGTGCTGTCGTTAGAACCATTTTGATTAAGTCGCCACAATCGAGTTGACCAATCGTTGGTGTTAATTTCCGCCACTAAAATCTTCTCATCTTCTGCCAAGGAAATGTCGGCTATTATTGACTTAATAGGGGTTGTATAGCCAGAAATATACTGACCTGTAGGTGAAACCTTTTTAATGCGGTATTGTGCGGATAAATTATAGCTTGGTATTAGGTAGTTTCCATCTGGTAGCAGAACCAAATTTGAAATATCCAGAAAAACCAATGAGTTAAATGTGGCGTCTTTTGACCCGTCACTATTCATTCTATACAATGTCTGTGTGCCATCGTTGTTGTTTTCAACCAGCATTATTTTCCCATCAGGCTGGGTTAATAATTGGGCTGTATTTCCGTCTTTAAATGGAACAAAATTGGCATCGACCTGACCATTGTTTAGCAGGCATGTTACTTTGCCTCCAATTAGAATTAATATTTGGTCATTGGATGTGCAGTAAATCTTTTCTATTGTTTCGGAGGACTCAAATGCAAAGGATTCATCAAACGCCCCATCTGGGTGAAGTCGTGCAATTCCTCTGGTTTTAGTGGTTTCAAAATCCGCACCTAAATCGCCTATTACCACAATCTTACCATCTGATTGGATAACGAAGTCGTGAACTTCACTGATGCTTGCAGAAACTGAATTGAAAGTGATGTCGAAGGTGCCAGGGGTTTGAGCGATAGCTACAACACACAAAGAGAAGCATAGACAGATTGCAAGGAGTCTTTTCATAACGGGTTTTTAATTTGTCGGGAAGATACAATTTCCTTGTTTATAACGAAATCAACAGGCTAGTATTATGTTTCGAAAATCGATGATGATTACAACCCCTCCACCTTCACATCCATGGTTCCGGTGGCGGTTATAAACGCCACAATGGCTTTGTTGCTCAATTGAATCTTATCGAAATCGAGTGATTCGAGGGTGCCGTTTATTAATACCCCTTTTACCGGACTGTAATTTTTCAGAAAAGGTTCCATGCTTTTTTTGGCCTCGGTAAGATCTTTTTTTATGGAGTAGCGGCAGTTTTCCTTAATGCTTTTCAGTACCAAACCTTGCAATAACCAACTGGCACTGCGGGTTAGGCGACTTTTGCTATCGAGCACATAATCCAATTCGTCAACAAAAATCTCCTGTTTTTCGCGGTCGTATTTTGGTAAACCACTTAGGTACACGGTGCCATTTATAGATCCACTTAAATTGAGCGACACAATGAGTTTGCCTGCTTTTTGCCAAAGGTCAACCTTGTTGATGGTTACTTTTCGTTTGCCGGAAACGAACTCTTTTCCTTCAAAATTTTTCGCCATCATAGCCGAAGCTTCGGCGTAACCTGTAATGGCAGCAACCGACAAGGTTATCTTGTCGGGCATGGTTTGTACCGGTTTCAATACCACATTTTTCTTATCGAAAACTGCCGTTGGTTTTTGTCCAATGTAGGTTTCCATGTTGCACTTTAAGCCCATGTTTAGCGAAATGGCATCGGGTAGCAATTTCGATTCGGTGCTGTAAAGTTCGATGGGGTTTACCTTAAACCAAGTCTGAAATTCCGGGTTGACCAAAATTGGTGTGCTCAATTTCTCCAATGCCTCAAACACCTGCGGACGAAAATCAGCTGCATTTTTTATGGCATCATCAATGGCTTTTTCTATATCCGGTCGAAATAAATTAAGTGCTGAGTTCAATAAAAAACTCAGCGAAATTTTTGCTCCTGCTACCTCAATACTTGGGGTTTCGGTCCAATCTATTTTTTCGAGCGTGGTTTTGGTTTGCAGTTTCCAGTTAATAATTGCTACATCGCTTACCAACGTAATTACTCCTGCAATTGCAAAGTTCTTGGTGTCATAGAGGCTAAATCCAAAAGCTTCGCTACCAATTCTATAGGTACCGGTTACTTTTAAAGGTATTACGGTTTTTAATCGGCCATTTTCGTTGCTTACCTCAAAAGGCGCGGTTTTCAACACCTTAATTTGCAGGTTGTCTTTGTCAAACGAATTGTCTTCGTATAGCAAGCCGTTTACATTTTTGTTGGCCTGGCTTTCAATTTCCTTCAACTTCAGGCTTACCGGTAAACTAATAAACGAGGTAGAGGTTTCGTAAACCAGTGGCGTATTATCGGGTTCCGGTTTAAGTGCCGCTATTTTTTTTGTAGACGAGCAGCTGGATAGCAGACCAATGCAGGATAAAAAGGCAAGGACTTTGAAGTTCATGGTTGTCAGTAAGCGAGATGTTTCCGCATGCTGCGGCCAAATTATTCCTTTTTCTGAATAGGGGGGCTAACGGGCATAGTGTAATTAGTAATTATTGTGAAGTGAATATTTTGGTATTAAAGTCAAACGGGCAAAGCAATAGAAGCTACAGGCAAGTATAATTTTTGCCATTTTAATAAATAGTTTATAGTTTTGTAAACTACTAAATAATTAAACCATTGACCAATAAGAAAATTTTTGAATTGCATGCTGATGTTTGCAAGGCATTAGGTCATCCGCTTCGCATTGAGGTGATTGATTTATTGCAAGAAAATGAATTGTGTTTTACCGACATTCTAACCGAGACCGGTGGCTTAAAATCGAACTTGTCGCAGCATCTTTCTGTAATGACAAAAAAAGGTATTCTAAAAGCTCGTAGGGCAGGGCAATGCACTTATTTCTCGCTTTCTTCAGAAAAAGTAGCCCAAGCTTGTCAATTGATGCGCGAAGTATTGGTCGATAATATAAAAACACAGCAGCAATTACTGGAAAACTTATAGTGCTGACAAAACCCAAGCGGTACTCATTCGGCAATAAGATTTTAACACTTTAAATACACATGGACAATATAAAACTAGGACTGAAGGCCAATTGGAAACAATTTACCATTTTGGTAATTGTAAACGCTTTTGTGGGTGGCATGATTGGCATGGAAAGAACCATCTTTCCGCAGTTTGCCGAAGTGGAATTTGGGGTTGCTTCAAAAACCGCTATTCTTTCGTTTATCACGGCTTTTGGTTTAACCAAGGCCATTACCAACTATTTTACCGGGCGGCTGGCCAATAAGTTTGGCCGGAAAAACTTATTACTCCTGGGTTGGCTTCTCGCTATTCCCATACCTTTTATTTTAATTAATGCGCCTAGTTGGGCTTGGGTTATTATGGCCAATGTGTTGCTGGGCATAAGTCAGGGATTAACTTGGAGTAGCACCGTGGTTATGAAAATTGACTTGGTTGGCGAAAAAGACCGGGGATTTGCCATGGGGCTGAATGAGTTTGCGGGCTATTTTGCCGTTGGGGTTGTTGCTTTTCTTTCTGGATACATTGCCAACAAATATGGCATTACGCCTTATCCTTTCTACATCGGTATTTTCATTTCAATAGTTGGCTTTTTGCTAACCCTGTTTTGGGTAAAAGACACACGCATTTTTGTACACAAGGAGAGTATAAGTGATAATTCGGAACAACTAGGTAACGTTTTTATTGAAACAACCTTTAAGAACAAAACGCTGAGTTCAGTTACTCAAGCCGGTTTAATTAATAACCTGAACGACGGAATGATTTGGGGACTGCTCCCCATTGTACTGGTTTCGCTCCATTACAATAATGAGCATATCGGGATAATCACAGCCATTTACCCCACGGTATGGGGCATTGGACAACTTTTTACCGGAAAAATGTCCGACCATTACTCGAAAAAGGCCATGTTATTTTGGGGCATGCTGTTGCAGGGTTTAGCCATTTTGTTCATACCTTATAGCAGTAGTTTTTTCATGTTAGCCACCATTTCGGCCGTTTTGGGACTGGGCACGGCCTTAGTTTACCCAACTTTTTTGGCGACCATTGCTCAGGCTACCGGACCCAAGCAACGAGCCGAGAGTATTGGTACTTTTCGCCTTTGGCGTGATTTAGGTTATGCTTTTGGCGCCATAATTTCGGGAGTTACCGCCGATTTGTTTGGTATTGAATACGCTATTTTGCTCATTGGTGGTTTAACCCTGATTTCTTCATTTGTCATTAAATTCCGAATGCCTGAACAAATTAAAACCGTAAAAGTCTGCATTGAAGCGGCCGAGGTAAAACAGGCCATTATAGCCAACAAAAAAATTCAACTGATAGACGTTAGAAGCAAAGAAGAATATGAGCAAGAGCACATACCACAGGCATTAAACATGGAGTTGAGCGAGTTGAAACAGCGAGCTACCGAGTTGAATAAGGATTACCCAGTAGTTACCGTTTGCGGTAAAGGTGGAGGACGGTCGTCTGACGGAGCCAAACTACTGAAAGAAATGGGCTACAATGCCAGTTGGCTTTGTGGCGGCACCTTTGGGTGGGGAAATACAGCTATGTAATTGCTCTGCTTGTTTATTCAGGTAAAATAAGGGTTTTGCTGGTAGCCGAAAACGCACCAAAATAGCCAAAGGCTCCGCCATTTAAATTGCTTACCGGGTTGGCCGGTGCGGTACTGGATTGGCTTTCGCCAGTGGCCAATTGTGAAACTGCGGTGATGTATTTGTAGCTAACCTCATCCATACACAATAGCTGAAAAGTAACCTGATCGCCAGCTTTAAATCGCTTGGTAAATAAAGGAATGCGAATGTGGTTGCCGTTGGTAAACTCGTCATCGAACAGGAAAAAATCTTCGGGCTTATTTTGCAATTCGCCATTTAACGTAACAATTACCCGATAAAAATTGCGCACTTCTTTGGGGTCTTCCAATTCACAAAAAATGGTATAACCCTCCTCGCCAAATACCGAAGCTTCTTCAAACCGGTAGGTCAAACTATCCAGTGGAACAAGGGTTGGTAGGTAGGAGTTTCCAGAATAATTATTTCCGTTGGAAGTTACCGACAAATTATAGGTAGCTCCAGCCTGGGCAATGTAACCGGGTGCCACGTATTTTCCGTTTCCAACAGCGGTCAACTGAATGGCTTTTTCAGTGACTAAATTGGTAAGCATTACGGTAGCGTCCGAAACCGTTGGTGTTGCTTCGTTATCAAAGTAATTACTGGTTTGACTAAGTTGTACCACAAAATCGTTGGTATCGGCCATTAATTGGGCTTCTACCACCAAGGCTGTTTCGTCTTGGTTTAGGTCAATATCAACCACCTTTTCGCACGATGAAAACAGGAAAATACCTAAGGTTAAGCAAATAATTGGGTAGGTTTTCATCTCCTTAAAATTTGAAGTTATAGGTAATGGCTGGAACTATTTTGAACAAGGCTACCCGCACCGCTTCCGTTTGGTTGGGATTGTTTTCGTTTTGTCGGAAGGTAATGGAATAGGCATTTTCGCGGGCATAGAGGTTGTAAACGGAGAAATTCCAGTTCGACTCATATTTTTCTGTTTTCTTGCGGTACCAGGTAAGCCCCATGTCTAACCGATGGTAGTTGGGCATACGGTAGCCGTTTCGTTCGGTGTAACGCGGAATGGATTGTCCTAACACCTCGTATTTGCCCGAAGGGAAAGTGGCTGCGCTACCGGTGTAAAAAATCCAGTTAGCCGATAAGGCAAGTTTTTCGCTTAGTTTATACATGGCCACCACGGCCACATCGTGAATGCGGTCTTGACGAGCCGGGAAAATTTTACCGTTGTCAATCGACTCGAATTTTCTAAGTGAACGCGACAAAGTATAACTCAACCAGCCGGTTAAATTGCCTTTGTTTTTCTTGATATAAAACTCAGCACCGTAGGCCATTCCTTTGCCGTAAACCAATTGCCCTTCTACCGCGTTATTCAACACCAATTGGGCTCCTGGTCGATAATCTATTTGGTTTTGCAGTACTTTGTAATACACCTCAACCGAGGTCTCGAACATATTGTTTTGCAGGTTTCTGAAATAACCCAAGGCCACCTGATCTACAATTTGCGGTTTTACATTGTTACTGCTAGGTACCCACAAATCGGTTGGTGCTGAAGTGGTTGAGTTGGAAAGCAGGTGCATGTACTGGTAATTGCGGTTGTACGATGCTTTTACTGAGCTCAACTCATCCAAGCGGTAGTTGGCAGCGATTCTAGGTTCGAAACCACCATATTGCTTAATGGTTTGGCCATTTTGGTATGCAGCCTCGCCGATTACTGCGCCCGAAGCATCGTAAGTATATGCGGTTCCTTTGCCCAGGTAGTTAAAACACGAGTAGCGGAAACCGTATTGCAGACTAAATAACTCCGAAATTTTTTGTTCGTTTTGGACATATACACCACTCTCAGCGGCATATTTGTTGGCCAATTTTATTTTGTTGAAACTCTCATTGCTTCCGGTAATTTCTCCCGGTCTAAATGTGTGGTGAATGATATTAAAACCAAACTTCAGTGTGTTGTTGGTGTTTTTGTAAAAAGAGAAATCTTGCTTCAGGTTATAATCGCGAATGGACGATTTTATGCCAAACTTTTCCTCGCCCGAACCAATGTTGAAAGCATAATCGAAGTTGCTGTAAACCAACGAGGTGTTCGAAAATAAGCGTTCGCTAAACAAGTGGTTCCAGCGCACGGTTCCTGTTGCATTGCCCCAACCAAAACCGAATTGCTTGCCAAAATTAAAGTTGTCGCGGCCAAAGTAACCCGAAATAAATACGCGGTCTTTGTCGGTAATTTTGTAGTTGGCTTTCAGGTTTAAATCGTAGAAATAAAGACCGCTGTTTTTAATGCTTTCGTTGCTGGAAAGTTTCAGAAACAAATCGGCATAACTCCGGCGACCAGAAACAATAAACGAACCTTTTTCTTTTACAATTGGCCCTTCCACTGTAAGTCGCGAGGTGATTAAGCCTATGCCTCCGGATGCGCCAAATTTCTTGTTGTTACCGTCACGCATGGTAACATCGACCACCGATGAACCGCGACCGCCATATTGGGCGGGAATTCCACCTTTATACAGTGTTACATCTTTCAAGGCATCGGAATTGAACACCGAGAAAAATCCCAGTAAATGCGAGGCATTGTAAACTGGAGCCTCATCCAACAGAATCAGGTTTTGGTCGGCAGTACCGCCACGCACAAAAAAGCCCGAATTTCCCTCACCGGCAGTTTTAACGCCCGGGGTAAGTTGCAACGTTTTCATAATGTCCTTTTCGCCCAGCAGCACCGGCACGGTTTCTATGCTTTTTGGGTCTAAGCGCGTTACACTCATTTCGGTTTTACTCAGGTTTTGGTCTTCCTTTTCAGCCTGAATTACCACCTCCGAAATCGATTTCGAAATGGAGATTAACTGCAAATCCAGTTTCAGGTTTTCCGATAGGTTTACCGTTTTACTAATGGTTTCGTAACCCGAATACTGAAACAACAAGGTATAGCTGCCCTTTTCCAGCGACAGCGAGAAAAACCCGTATACGTTGGCCGATGCGCCAGTTCCGGGCAATTCTTTTACCAGTACTACAGCACCAACAAGATCTTCGCCATTGGCCGCATCTTTTAATGTTCCGCTAATGGTAAATTTTTGGGCTTGTGTGGTTACAGTGAAGAGGAATAGGCAAAAAGCAAGAATCTTTTGCATCAAGATAAAGGCGTTAGTTTTTTTGTTTGGCAAATATGCACTTCACTTATCAAACCACCTCATTAAATGGATAAGATGTTTGAAAATTAAGATGAATGGTTAACTGGATTAGAATTGTTACCGATTGCAATAAAATAATCGAAAATGAAATTGAGGTGCCGATTAGCATTATTAGAGATCTGTTTTGAAATTTCAACACCAACTAGGATCATTTAAACCAAATAGTTTTGAACCAGAAAAATGACAATGCCAGCGGAAAAACCGACAAGAGCCAGCCATGATATCCGCTTCAAGTACCAAACAAAGTCGATGTTCTCAATTCCCATCGCGGCAACACCGGCTGCTGAGCCAATGATTATTGCAGAACCCCCAGTTCCTGTACTTAAAGCCAGAAAGTGCCAAAACGGGTGATCTAGAGGATATTGGTCGAGTGAGTACATCCCTTGTGCCGCTGCAACCAGTGGAACATTGTCTACCAGAGCGGATATCAATCCTAAAGCGGTTCCAATCATATAGTCATTTCCAATCGAAGCATTTAGCAATCCCGCAAGTTGTCCGAGAACTCCGAAAGACTCTAATGCTGATACCGCCAAAAGAATGCCCAAGAAGAACAGAATGCTTGGGCTGTCAATTTTTTGCAATGCATGGGTAACCGAAAGTTTTTCTTTTCGCTCAGCTGGTTCAGTTCGGTGAATGACTGAGGTGTAAACCCACAAAATCCCTACTGAAAGCAGAACACCCATAAACGGCGGTAAGTGCGTAACCGTTTTGAATACAGGGACAAACAATAGCAAAATAATACCAAATATGAGAACCCTTAAAGCTTCAGCCTTGTTTACTCCTTCGGAAACCTTTGGCAAGTAATTAAATTGTTTGTTACTAAACTTTCTGCTTACCAAAAATACTGGGATTAGCGCAACAAAAATACTTGGGACAAGTAACATGGCAATGACTTTCATTGCCGATATCTGACCACCAATCCATAACATAGTCGTGGTAACATCCCCTAGGGGAGAAAATGCTCCTCCCGCATTCGCGGTAATAACAATTATACCCGCAAACCATAGCCTATCTTCCTTTCTCGATAGCAGTTTGCGGCACAGAGAAGTCATTACAATGGCTGTGGTTAAATTATCCAACAGTGCAGATAGAAAAAAGGTGACAACACCCACAATCCATAATAGTCGCGAAACGCTCCGTGTTTTAATTTTATCGGTAATTACAGAAAATCCACCGTGGGTATCAATCAATTCCACAATGGTCATTGCACCTAGCAGAAAAAACAAAATTGAAGAAATATCCCCTAAATGGTGGATGAGTTGACCTACGGCGGCTTCTTTGTCCGGAGTAAAAAACATGTAGAGAGTCCAACACATAATGCCGGTTATCAAGGCAGATGCCGCTTTGTTTACATGAACAGAATGTTCAAATGCTATAAAAAGGTAACCAATTATAAAAAATAGGATTGCAGTCGTAATCATTATTCGACAATTAATTGAATATTCTGTTTAGATATTCGAGCCTTCAACCAGTTTTTAATTTTTTCCCGGTCAGCTTCTCCAATATTTTTCCCTTGCAAATATACCAGTGCAACCGGATTGGATACCGAGTCCGATATCTGAATTGCATCATTATATGCCAGCGAACGAATTTGAGGAAACAAAGCATGTAATTCTTGGTACAGCTCTATCGATAACTTACTGGCAGCTTGGTTGCTATCTAATTCCTGTTTCAGCCGACTTAACTCACTCGACAGACGCGCATCTGTGCCTTTAGGTTTTCCAGACTGATTCAAGTATGAAAACCCTTGTAGAATATCCAGTTTAGTGGCGTCAAGATTGTAGAACTTCAATCTTCTTTTAAGGGCTGCAACCGCCGAATCGCCAATCTTCTCCCCGCCGTAGGTCAGAGCAACGGTTTGAGACTTATAGTCGATAAAACTATTGAGCAAATAATCATTTGGAAAAACTGCTTCGGCATTGATAAAGTTTTTCACCTTGGTTTGATAGCGCGATTGCTGAACCACATCATATCCAAAATAAATACTGGGTATCACAGTGACTAGTATTACAGATCCGATTATCCGTCTTGCTTTTTTTTCTTCCACCTTATCAGGCAAATGAGTGTAAGGAAATTTGAGAATTCTTATAGTTAATAAAGTGGCAAGTGCTATGAATACAGTATTGATAATAAATAGGTAAAAAGCTCCAAGGAAATAGCTCAATTCCCATGTGGCGATACCATAACCAGCCGTACAAAGGGGTGGCATTAAAGCTGTTGCAATTGCCACACCGGGAATAACATTTCCCTTCATCTTGCTCGCGGTGGCAAGACTACCGGCAAATCCGCCAAACAAAGCTATAAGTACATCGTAAATATTGGGATTAGTCCTCGACAGAATCTCAGAATGAGCCTCGTTTAATGGGGTCAATAAAAAATAAACTGTGGAAGTTGCCAGACCGGTAGCACCAGCAAACAAGTAATTGTAAATAGCCTTCTTTAACAGGGCAAGATCGTTAACGGCCAAAGAAAACCCAAGACCCATTATTGGCCCCATCAGTGGGGAAACCAACATTGCACCTATAATCACGGCCGTGGAATTAACGTTTAAGCCCAGTGAAGCAATAAAAATGGCGAATACTAAAATCCAAAGGTTTGTTCCCCGGAAAATAATACCCTTTTCGATATTGGTTCTGATATTTTCAAAGGCTTCTTTTTCATTTTGGAGTCTGAAATTCTCAATAATTGAAAGCATAGACTAATTCGTTTCAGCGGGCTGACCATACATTTCCATAGTCTGGAGTAATACCCTGACCATTTGATGTGAAAATAAATGAAACTTTGCCAAAGAAGAGCCGTTACCAACTTTGATGCTAAAGGCATGCGGGTGATTGACCAACGTTTTGAACATGGTTTCATCGGTACCATCATCACCGGCTGCTAAAACAAATTGATAGTCGTTTTGGTCCATAACTTCCAAAAGGGCACTTCCCTTATTTATACCTACGGGTTTAACTTCAACAACCATATTTCCAGTCAGAATTTGAAACATGCCGCTATAATTTAAGGTCCTTAATTCCAACACCAGTTTCTCTGCTGCCTTTGCGCCATCAGAACCTTTAGTATTTCTGTAATGCCACGCTATGGAAAATTCCTTTTCCTCAACAAGAGAACCGGCTACTTTTTTACAGAATTGATCAAAAATCTCTTTTACAGGTGTTTGCCAAGGTAATTCATGATCCCAGATCCGACTTCGCCAAGTCATATTAGGATGCTTGATTTTTGCACCATGTTCCGAGATTAAGCCAATATTCAGGTTTCCGAACCAGTTATCCAATGTGCTACTATCGCGTCCACTGGTTATATAAACATCGTTGTAGTGATTGGAGCAGATGGAATCCAGCCTTTCCAACAATTGTCCATCCGGAAAGGCCTCGACAGGAGTTTTTTTGAATGCCACCAAAGTACCATCATAATCGAGCATAATAAGCCTCTTACGCGATGATGCGTATTCATTCAACAACTTGAATCTGCTGAAAGTATCCAAATTTGGTGGTTGAGAAATAATCTGTGATTCCTTTGTTTCCTTCAATTCTCTGAAAAAAGATTCCGCCCAGTTCAATACAGTATTTCGTTTCAGGCTTTCCTGCATGCGTTCCATCCTCAGTTCTTGCTCAGCCTCCGGCATAGAAAGTGCTCGATAAATCATATCGGCAATCTCCTGTTCATCGTTAGGATTAATCAGTAGGGCATCCTTTAGTTCTTCAGCGGTACCGGCCATTTCACTTAATAGCAACACACCGCGTTTGTCCTTACGACTAGCCACAAATTCCTTTGCCACTAGATTCATTCCATCTCGTAGTGGAGTGATAACCGCAACATCGCACGCCGAATAGAAGGCGACCAGTTCCTCGAAACTTAAATGGTTGTATTGGTAGAGTATTGGTTGCCAGTGTATTGTACCAATATTGCTATTGATATTACTGATTAGCTCATCGATTAACTTTTTTCGTTCCACATATTTCTGAATAGAATCGCGCGAAGGAACAATTACAATAGCAAATTGCACCTTACCGACATATTCTGGATGGTCATTTAGGAACGTGGCAAACCCTTTTAGGCGGTGTGACACCCCTTTTGTGTAATCCAACCGGTCAACAGAAAATAGAAGCTTACCATCGCCCTTTAGATTGAGATTGTTTTCCCTTAACTGTATTGCTTTTGTGTTCTCAAACGACTGATTAAAAAGTTCGTAGTCAATACCTATGGGCAAGTTTAAAACCTTAACCGCCCTGGAGTCAACACTAATGGAATTTCCAGTTTGGCTATATCCCAAAATGCGTTGAACACACTCAAAAAAGTGCTTTGAGTAGCTTTGGGTGTGAAACCCAATCAAATCTGCTCCTAGAATTCCAGACAACAATTCAGTCTGCCATTTCTTGGGAATAAGTCGGAATAACTCGTATGTCGGGAATGGAGTATGTAGAAAGAAACCTATGGTGAGATTTGGATGTTCCTGTCTTAGTTTCCCAGCAAGAGGAATGAGGTGATAATCGTGAATCCATACGGTATCTCCCTTTCTTATTTCGGCAGAAACCTTTTCAAAGAATAGCTGGTTAATTGCAAGATAAGCCGCATAATAGTCGGCGGAATATTCAACAAACGACGGAAAATAATGAAATAACGGCCAGATTACTGAGTTGCAAAATCCTTCATAATATAGGCTATATTGCTGCTCCGTACAAAAAACGGGTAAAAGCACATAATCAAATTCTTGAGTATTTTCGTCACTCCAAAGTTCATTTCCCACCTCACTTGCCCCTGCCCACAAAACCGAATTAAATGTTTGATTTGACCCCTTTAGATAGCAAGAAATCGCAGTGACTAACCCACCAGTTGAAGGTCTAAGTAAGGTGCGGTTACCTTCACGAATCATGGTAATTGGTAGTCTATTGGAAACTATTATTAATCTTTTCTGCATTTATATTGAATTTGATTGCTCTGAAAGTTACAACCTTTTAAACGGAATAGTCAGACTTTTATGCGAGACTTATTACGAAACACTGTGACAGAGAAACTATTGTTGCATATTAATTTTTAACTTTCCACCTACACCAAGCCTTAAAAAGGTTGGTGTAGGTTACAACTTTATGAACTTATGTTTCCTAGATTTTTTTACCAACAGAATGTGCCTGCAGCAGTTTACAAATAATTATTAGTTATACTTTTTGTTAGCTGTAGACAGTTGGTTTGCGGATAGCTTGCAATGACTTTCAACCCTTAAATTTTAACCTGAAGCGTCAAATAAAAACTCCGGCCATCGCTGGGTAGAATATCACCCTGTCCTATACCTAAAGCTGCTATTGGTGGCCGTAAAGGGCCTACCGAAAAGCTAAAATCTTGTTTATTTAAAACGACACAGTACTAAAAATCAAATATAGAGGCCTCTTTAAAGCGCCACAGTTTTAGTTAATCTGAACGACGGGGAAACAAGTGAGGTAAGTGTGGCTTTGGAGGCTTCTTAAACTTTTAAGATTAAATTTTAACTTTACTTTCTAACCTGTTCAAATGCTGTTTTATTTAAAAAGGGAGAACAGGTAATTGCCAACTCGACAGATAAGCCTGGAAAAAAACATGTCGTTTTTGATGTCCACATATACGTAGATGATTTGTAGCAGACCGATGTTTAACATCGTCAGTAAGATGATTTTTTTTATGGTTTGGCTTGCTAATTGATTTCATTCAATTGTAGTGTATATCAACAAATTAAGTGAGGCTAAAATTAAGTTTTATAATAGAGCCGCCCAAAAAATGGACAGCTCTATTTGTTTGATGAATATTGTATTTACTGCCAGCCTCCGCCAAGTATTTTGTAAATATTTACGGTGGCTATTTGCTGCCGTTTGTTTACTTCTACCAGTTCTAAATTGGCTTGTAGTGCATTTTGCTGGGCAAGCAGTACTTCTAAATAGTTGGCCTTTGATGCGTTGTATAACTCGGTGGCGGTTATGGCCGATTGGGTTAATACATCGGTTTGTTCTTTTTTAAGTGTACCTATATCGCGCAGGTTTTGCAAGGCCGATAGTTGATTTTGGGTTTCGATAAAAGCATTTAACACTGTTTTTTGATAATTGTGTAAGGCTGTTAATTGATTGGCTTTGGCTGTATTGAATTGTGCTTTTAACTCGTTGCGATTTAATAAGGGTGCTGCAAAGCCTCCTAAAACAGAATAGGCTGTAGATGCAGGTGTAAGAAAAAGCATATTGGGCTTAAATGCTTGAAAACCAAAAGCTGTACTTAAACTAAGATTAGGCATAAATGCGGCTTTGGCAGCTTTTACATCAAAACGGCTGGCTTGTATTATTTGCTCGGCCTCGCGTATATCGGGGCGGTTGGCTAATAACGATGTGGGCAAGCCTATTGCTATTTGCAGTGGTAGGGATTGAAACATAGGCTGTTTGGTGCGCGAAACTGTTTGTGGGTATTGCCCCAACAGGAAGTTGATTTTGTTTTCGATTTCTGTAATTTGTTGCCTTGATTCTTTTTCTAAGGATTGGGTATGTAGCAACTGTGCTTTGAATTGCTGAACGGCCAATTCGTTTGCTCTGCCTGCATTTTTTTGTAATTGAATAACCTCGAAAGCCTCTTGCTGCTTGGTAATGGTTTGCAGGATAATTTCTAAACTGTTGTCTAAAGCCTGAAGTTCATAATAAGTAATTGCCACTTCGGTTACTAAGTTGGAAATAACAAAGTGCGTACCCTCTACACTGGCCAAGTAATTGGCAATGGCTGATTTGCGCTGATTGCGGAGCTTGCCCCAAATATCGGCTTCCCAAGTGGCTTGCAAACCCGTGTAATAATCTGGCAGGTTGATAGGGACTAACTTACCAGGGGTTATCTCGGTGGTTATGTTTCCTGCCCCGTCCATGGTATAAAGTCCGAATTTGCGTACACCGCCGTTAATGTTTACTCCAACTTGTGGCAATAGGTTTCCGTTGGCGGTGCGTATGCCAGCCCTAAACAACTCTATGCGCTGTAAGGCCATTTGTAAATCGGGGTTATTGGCCACGGCTGTGTCTATAAGCTGTTGCAATTGTGGGTCGGAAAAATATTGCCGCCATTTTAGCTTAGCAATGGTAGCGGTATCGGGATTGGTTGTGAATTTTTCGGGCAAGGGTTTTGAGTTAATTGCTATGTTGGTTTGCAACATTTTGCAGCTTGCCAAAATGGCTATCAGTGCCACTATTAACAGCCGCTTGCCCCAAGTTTGGGGCAAGGCTGCTAAATGAATTATAGTTTTGTGTATTGCGTTCATTTGTAGTTAAATAGTTTCGGTAAATGCTAATTCTTCTTTACGTCTTTTTTTATTCGATTTGTCGGCAAGTGTGGCAAATACTACGTATAAGCCGGGAATAACAATTACGCCAAACAGAGTGCCGAACAACATACCGCCTGCTGCGGCTGCGCCAATGGTTTGATTGCCCACTGCACCTGCACCACTGGCCACCATTAAAGGAAGCAAACCTGCAATAAAAGCAAAAGAGGTCATTAAAATAGGGCGCAATCGCACTTTTGCCCCCTCGATAGCGGCTTGTACGGGTGTTTTGCCCTCGCGGTGTTTAAGGGTAGCAAACTCTACAATAAGAATGGCGTTTTTGCCCAGCAAGCCAATGAGCATAATCATGGCTACTTGTGCGTAAATGTTGTTTTCTAAGCCAAAGATTGCCAGTAGTAAGAATGCTCCAAAAATACCCGTGGGCAAGGATAAGACAACAGGCATGGGAAGTAGAAAACTCTCGTACTGTGCGGCCAATAGTAAGTAAACAAATATTAGACAGATGCTAAAAATGATGATGGCTTCGTTGCCTGCACCAACTTCATCGCGCGATATGCCTGCCCAATCAATGTCATAACCTCGTGGTAGTTTTTCTTTAGCAGTTTTTTGCACCACTTTTAGCACCTCGCCACTGCTTGTACCGGTTTTTCCCTCACCGTTTAGCTCGGCAGAAGGAAACATATTGTAACGGGTAACTTGGTCAACTCCGTAAGTTTTCTCTACTGTAATAAAGGCAGAAAGGGGAACCATTTCATCTTTATTGTTTTTTACATATAGCTTTAGTATGTCTTGTGGCAATGCGCGGTATTGCGGCAAGGCTTGTACCATTACCTTATACATTTGGCCAAAGCGAATAAAGTTGGTTGCATATTCACTGCCAAGTAATGTTTGCAAGTTGCCCATTGCATTGCTTACGGTTACGCCTTTTTGGGCTGCCTTATCCATATCAATATGGAGGGTGTATTGTGGGTAGCTGGCATCGAAAATGGTAAAGGCCGATGCTATTTGTGGCTGTGCTTTAAGGTCGGCAATAAATTGCTTTACCACTGTTTCCATTTTCTTGAAATCGCCACTACCTGTTTTGTCTAACAGGCGCAACTCAAAACCGCTGGCATTGCCATAGCCGGGAACGGCAGGTGGTGGAAAAAATTCTATTTGAGCATCGTTAATGTGTGCTGTTTTTTCTTCAAATTTTTCTATTACTTGGTCAACCGAAACGGTGCGCTTGCTCCAAGGTTTTAGGTTAATAAGTGCTGTACCATAGGTTGCACCAGTACCGTCTGACAAGATGTTAGTACCTGATAGGGTAGATATACTTTCGACACCTTCAATGTCTTTGCCGGCTTTTTGAAGTGCATTTACTACCTCTTTTGTACGCTCTAGGGTTGCTCCGGCTGGTGTGGTGATGCTGGCGTAGAATGTTCCTTGGTCTTCGTTTGGAATAAAACCCGATGGAAGTATTTTACCTAATATGCCTGTGGCTACACAAAAAACTACGAGTATTCCGAAAGTAATGAGTCTACGGTTTACAATTTTTTCGAGTAGGTTTTTGTACTTGTTTTCAATGCCCGAATACCAGTTGTTAAAGCCGCCAAAGAAACGTGTTAATGGATTTTGTTTTGGGGTTTTTCCGTGATTGTTTTTAAGAATAACGGCACACAAGGCAGGTGTAAGTGTAAGTGCAACCACGCCCGACAATACAATAGCAATAGCCATTGTGAGCGAAAACTGACGGTAAAACACACCCGATGGCCCGCTCATAAATGCTACAGGAATAAACACAGCCGACATAACTAAGGTAATGGCGATAATAGCCCCGCTTATTTCGCGCATGGCTTGCTCGGTGGCTCTGCGTGCGCTTATGTTGGAGTGTTCCATTTTGGCGTGTACGGCCTCTACTACCACAATTGCGTTATCTACCACAATACCAATGGCCAATACCAAGGCAAAAAGGGTAATAAGGTTGAGCGAAAAGCCCAAGAACTGCATAAAAAAGAAAGTGCCTATGAGCGAAACGGGAACGGCCAAGGTGGGTATAAGTGTAGAACGCCAATCTTGCAAAAAGATAAATACGACAAGGGCAACTAACAAAAAAGCCTCGATAAGGGTTTTGAACACCTCGTGAACTGATGCATCTAAAAAGCGGCTTACATCATAACTTACTTCGTAATCGATACCGCTTAAAAAGGTGGTTTCTTTTAACTCGGCCAAGCGTTGTTTTACATTGGCAATAACCTCGCTGGCATTGGAGCCGGGTAATTGTTTTAGGGCAATGGCTGCGCAGGGTTTGCCGTTTAGTTTGGCTTCTACGTCAAAATAGGTTGTGCCAAACTCTACATCGGCCACATCTTTTATACGGAGTATTTGTCCAGATTCGTTGGCTCGTATGGGCAGGTTTGCGTATTGCTCTTGGGTATTAAACTTGCCTGTGTATTTAATAGTGTATTGCAGGGCTTGGCTTTTTTTGTCGCTGCTTTCGCCAATTTTCCCCGGAGCTGCTTCTACGTTTTGTTCTTCTAATGCTTGTAGTACATCATCTGTTGATATGTTGTAGGTAAGCATTTTGTCGGGTTTTAACCAAATGCGCATAGCGTATTCTTTAGCTCCCAATATATCCGCATAGCCAACTCCTTTTATACGTTTTAACTCTGCCAGTAGGTTAATATCGGCATAATTGTAAAGAAATTTTTCGTCAATGGCTGTGTCTGAACTGTACAGATTGAGGTACATCAACATTGCGTTTTCTTCTTTGGCAATTTTTACCCCGTTGCGAATAACCTCGGCTGGCAACTCGCCCATTACGGCATTTACCCGATTTTGTACGTTAACACCCGCCTCGTTTGGGTCGGTACCTGTTTCAAACAGGATTTGGACAACTCCCACACCATCGTTACCTGCATCGCTACTCATATATTTCATACCGGGTACTCCGTTTATGGCGCGTTCAAGCGGCACTATGGCGGCTTTGGTAACTGTTTCGGCATTAGCACCAGTATATTCTATAGACACGTTTACCTCTGGTGGGGCAATGCTTGGAAAAAGGGTCATAGGCAATTGGAACAAAGCCAATAAACCCAATAGAGAAATAATAATTGACACCACGATGGATAACACCGGGCGGTGAATGAACTTTGCTGTCATAACCTGTAAGTATTAAAGGTTAGAAATTTGAGACAGTAAGCGGGTTTCGGCCACAATTTTGTCGCCTTCTTTTACCTTTTGTATGCCCTCGAACAAAATTTTGTCGGATACAGAAAGCCCTGCGCTAATAACATACAAGTGTGGCAAACGGGCAGCTATTTGCACCTTACGCTGGTTTACTTTGCCTAATTTATCTACTACAAAAACGTACACATTTTCTTGCACCTCGAAAGTTGTTTTTTGGGGAATAAGCAAAGCGTTTTGCAATTGGGTTTTAACTAATACTTTGCCGCTGCTACCGTGTTTTAGCAACTGATTGGGATTGGGAAACTTGGCACGAAAAGCAATGTTGCCTGTGCTTTTGTCAAACTCACTTTCGGTAGTCTCAATAACTCCTTGTTGTGGGTATTTGCTGTTGTTGGCCAAAAGCAACTCTACTTTTTTAGCGGTGTTCCCGCTTTGGTCGGCAATGTAATTGTAGTAATCAATTTCAGACACGTTGAAATAGGCAAATACCTCGTTGTTGTTAGAAATAGAGGTTAGCAATGCGCCCTCGTCAACCAAGCTGCCAGCCTTGTTGGGTATGCGGTTTATGATGCCTGTAAACGGTGCTGTTACACGGGTAAATGAAAGGTTTAATTCGGCTTGTGCCTCGGTGGCTTTGGCCTCGGCTACCTTTGCCTTTAAGGCTTCGGCTTTAGCACGGAGCATTTCAAGTTCGGGTTTAGATATGATATTTTTATCGGAAAGTTTTTGCACGTTTTCCAACTCGATTTCGGCCGATTTGGCCTCGGCAATGGCACTTTTGGTAAAGGCTTGAGCCTTGGCTAACTCTTGTAAAAACTCACGGCTATTGATGGTAAAAAGTAACTGGCCTTGGTTTACGGTTTGGCCTTCGTCAACATAAATTTTGTCGATAAAACCTTTAATGCGTGAGCGTATTTCTACGTTTTGCAGGGCGTTAATTTCGGCTACATATTCGTTTTGATATGCAGTGTCGGCCAGTATTGGGTTAATTACTTGGTATTTATCGGTATATGGAGTAGTGGTATTTGATGAGCAAGCTGCCATAAAAATGGCACAGCAGCCCAAAACCCATGTATAATTTTTCATGTTTTTTTTGGATTGTAGTAAATAAATAAGCTGTAAGCCAATAAGCGATTAGCAATTGGACTTTAGCGATAGGCAATAAGGAAAAGGTAATAGGCTTATATATTTGCCTATTACAAATTGCTGATTGCTAAATAGAAAAATGAAGAAACTATGCCTTGGGTGGTGGAGGATTTAATTCGGGATGAAATAAATCGAAGTGTTTGTCGGAATAGATAAATGTTTTTTGGGAAAGAACAACAAACACGTATGGAACAAAATGAACGAATGTTTTGTAGGCAAAAAACTGTATTTGCTTTTTTACTGAAAAGCCGCCACCATCTTCATCGGGTTCGTCTTGTTCGGGTATTGCGTTTTCTATGTCGAGCACTTTTTCAAGTACCAGCTCTACTACCGTTTCTATATCGTTTACCGTAAGGTCTTCGGCAATATAGTCAGGCTTGGCATCGGGTGCATCAATACTCACGTTGAATACTTGGAAAGCCAACGCTCCCCAAACCAACCGCAGCACTATATTTTGACGTATCCAATTCATTTCTGAGCGCGAAAGTAGCGAATAGAATTGGACTTACGTGTTAAATTATGCTTATCTGAGGTGGTGTGTGAGGAAAGGATCGACTTTTTGGCTGAACCAAGCACCAGAATAAACAACCTGAATTTTGTCCATTAATTCAAAAATTAAGAAATTGGTTAGTCGACTTAAATACCAACGGTTTCTAGCCTTATATTTTAACCTGCAAAGTCAAGTAAAAACTGCGGCCATCGCTAGGCAGAATACCCGGGCCGGGGTAGCCGGTAGCCCGACGGGTGAAGTAATAATGATTGGTGAGATTATTAACAGATGTTTCTAGCTTAAAACGATTGAACGCATACGCCAAACTTAGGTCCATAACATAATAGCCGGGTATAAGCCCTGCTACTGCCGATAAATCGCCATACAAAGCATTGGTAGCATCGGTATACTGATAGCTCAGGTAAGTTGTTTGTACCGATCCTTTTAGTTTTTTGTAGCCAAATTTTGCACCTGTTTTTAGGTTTACGGTGGGTACAAATTCAACTTTATTGCCCTTCACCCCAACAGCTTGACTATTGGTATATTCAGAGTGTACCAAAGCCAAATTGCCAAATAAACTACCGGTTAAGTTTGTATTTTCCGGAAGCATCCAATGCAGTAAATCCAACTCGCCAAAAGCCTCAACTCCTTTTATAACGGCTTGACCAATATTGGTGCGCAGACGAAATGGGACATAGAATGCATCAGAGGTTTGTATCTCTCCAATGCGGTTGTTGTAATTCAGCAGGAACAGGCCAATATCGAAACTTATTAAGCGGGTTTGGTTGCTGCGTATGCCGAGGTCAATCGAGTAGCCTTTTTCATCTTTTAAATTCGGGTCTATTCGTGATGCAGGATTTACAATCTGCATGTCATTAAAAGTAATAGAGCGGTAGTTTTGCGAAATGTTGGCATACACATCAAATTTTTCGCTGGGTTTGTAACTTAAACCCAAACCACCCAGAAAAAAAGCCCGTTTACTATTTCTACTTTCATCAACCAGCGCATAGCTTTTGGCACCTTCGGTTAAAGCCCCATACCAGTTTGCATAATATCCGTTGGCACGCGTATTAATAAATTCAGTTCTAAAACCAGGAGTAATGGATACTTTTTCACTTAGGTAAAAAATGTTTTCGGCAAAAACGGCCAAATTTTGGTTGGGGAAGGTATAGGAACTGGTAACAAAGCGATTGGGTTCGAAAAACGTGAAATCAGCATCGCTATCGCTAGTACCCAAGCCTTGCACACTGTGGTTTAACCCTTTGTAGTAGCGGGTTCCCACCAGGAATACCGCGTTGTGATTAAATAAAGTATAACGTTTTAGGAAACGGGCTTCAACACCCCAGTTTTTAAACTCGCCGGTAATCAGGTCACGGTTGGCATTCGGGTCCATTCTATCTACATGGTTGTCCCGAAAACCCAGTGCATCGCGAGACGCCAGCAGGCCAAAAAACCGAACGTTAAGTTCATGTTCGCTGTTAAATTTATGGTCGAAATGCAGGGCAAATAAATTCCAGTTTACCTTAAACCAATTACGCTCGCGGTTGCTTTGGCGCGGGTTGGCTTCAAACATGTCATCCGTCAATCCGCCGGGTTGTTTGGCCAAGGAATACATGTGCGTATAGTCAACTCCCAACTTGGTATTTTCACTTAGCTGGTAATTAACATTGGCAAAAGCGGTGTAATTGGTAAAATTGGCATTTGGTCGCCAGCCGTCACCTTTTTTATACTGGAAAAACGTGTAATAACTCAATTTCCCAACGGTTCCGGAGGCACTGGTAAAGCTGTTGTAAAAATTGAACGAACCCACACTTTGGCGGGCAATGAGTTCCAGTTTTTTTTCTTTTACCGGCTGGTTCATTACAAAGTTGAGCAATCCGCCAAACTGCGTACCGTATTGTAACGAGGCTGCACCCCGCACTACCTGAATTTTTTCGATGGCCTCGGTGGGTGGTGTATAATAACTTTCGGGGTAACCCAAGGCATCGGCACTGATGTCGTAACCGTTTTGTCGCACGTTGAAGTTAGAGGTGCGATTGGGGTCTAAACCCCGACCACCAATACTTAGCTGAAGTCCCGCGCCATCATTTTCCCAAATATTAAGCCCCGGAACGCGCGAAAACACTTGTCGGGCATTGTTGGTCGAAAGGTTGGCGGTTAGCTGGTTTAATACAATAACCTCCGTTTTTTTTCCTTCGTAAATGCCCATGCCCTCTACTGCTCGCATGCGGTTGTTGCCAAATGCCGTTTGCTGTTCGGTAACCACGACCTCTTGCAAACTTTCGTTGCGAGGCGTAAGTTCCAGGTTGATTTGAATATCTTGATTTTTTACGCTTATGGGTTTCCGTATGGACTTAAATTCCATGCACGAGCCGTGTAGCGAATAGTTGCCGGGAGCAACATCTTTAAACACAAATTGCCCTGTGCTATCGGTAGTTTCGCTGTATTTCTGACTTAAAAAAATGTCGCAATTCTTTACGGGTAAACCGGTAATTGCCGACACAACCTTTCCCGTAACGCGATATTGAGCTGCGAGTTGAAGGTTTAACACCAACAGAAAAAGTAGTTTAAATGCCCGCAATGTCATCGTTGAGTGGAAGTATCCATTTTTTTGGTGCAAAAGTATCGTGTTCCTTGGCCAGATTTACTGTAGGGTCGACCAAAGATTTCCCCAATCGGCCATTTAGTGAAACATAACTGTCTACATAAACTTTAGGATTGCTAAAGCCTTGTTTTTCAAAAAATTGCTTAAGTATTTTGGCGTACTGAACCATCATGTCGGGTTGTGTGGCCATCATTTTTTCCTGCAAGGGTGTTAGAAAGTTGCTGTTTTCTACCACCACAACTTTTCCGTTATTGTCTTTTACGGTGAATTGGGCAAATCCGGTTTTTTCCATCAACATCACCCGCCACGAAAAGCGGAAACCTTCTTCAGTCCAAAATAATTCGCCGGGGTAAAGCAGGTAGCGCCAAGGCACTAAAATATTGGCAAGAAAAAAAGCGATTAAGACGGTTTTCTTTAACGGAGAAAGTGCAAAAGCGTTGGACAGATTGTCACTACTAGGCTTGGTTTTGAAAAATGAAGCCAGCTTGTTTATTATGTTTTGCTGGGTTTCTTCCGGACAAAAAATAAAGGCAATGCCAATCATTATATACGGAAACATGCCAATTGGAAACAAAATGGAGGTAAGTATATGAAAGACAATTACCGCCAAATACGCCCGCCAAAATGTGCGTTTGTTCCAAAGGAAAAAGGCAATGAAAAGGTCGTATAGACAACCAAACCAGCTAAAAACAAAGGCTACCCATGGGTAATTAAGCAACCAACCAATAAGTGGTAAATCGTTTCGGCCGGGAAGCCATAATTTTAGCGGCTGGGCATGCAATAGCCAATCGCTGTTTACTTTGGCCAAACCGGCATGCAGGTATAAAATGGTTATGAGTAGTTTTATTGAATTGGTTGTCCAGGCCGGTAATTGAGCACTTGCCTTGGTTTTACCCAATTTTGCATCTAAGGAAAAATAACTGTTTGCCGGTAAAAAAATGAGCAGAAAGCAAACCAAACTCACAAAGTAATAGTGGTTCAGGTAGGTGCTTTTGTCCATCAATTCGATGTAGGTAAAACTGAGAAAAAGACTGATGATGGCCAATCTGTAGTAGTAGCCTACTGCTACCAACAAGGCAGAAATTCCGCAGATAGCGAACAGTAAGTAGGTGTATTGCCCAAGCGGTTGAATGAACTCGAAACCGTAATACGAGAAAAAGTAATGTGGGGTAATGTATAAATCTTCAATCCAGCCTTTTAACCAAAACCGCACAACGCTACCAAACAGCAGTAACCCCAGCATAATTCTAAACAAAGCCAGTGGAGCCGATAAGCTAGGATTACACAGATTGAATTGATTACACTGATTTTTTACCATGATTACACGGATTGAATTGATTACACTGATTAGTTTTCAGGTTTAGTTTGCTTTTTTCTTATTACACTGATTTCTGGATTGCGTTGATTTGGTTGTAGGTTTAGTTTTTTACAATGATTACTCTGATTGGGTTTTGGTAATCACTCGTCTATTGTCTTTTGTCTAAAAATCTATTGTCTTACAGCCTCAGTCCCCGTCGTTATCAGTATACGTAATAGTTATGCTCATGGCTGAGGTCATATCGACTTTAAGGTATTTAACTGTTTTTTGAAGTTGACCAAAAGTGGCAGTCATGGCTGCATTGTTGGTGGTTATCTGTTCGTAAAAGTTATCGTTAAGTCCTGAAATACTGGTCTGTGCAGTTTGAAACTGTTCGTTTATAACCGTTGAAAGGTATTTTTTACTGCTTGCATCGGTTGCGCCAATGGCATCTAAATAGGTTTTAAAACTAGGCCCAGCTTGGCCGGTGCTTACATTTTTACCGTTAAAAAAATCGATGGCAGCCTGGTGTGCGGTAATGGCAAGTTGTTTGGAAATGTTCTTTTTGTAAAATGCTTCAACCAGTTCAGGGGCACTGTTGCCAGTGGGGCCAAGGGCTCCAGATGGGTAGCCAATTTTCCCGGAGCGAAGAAATTTTTCGTAGTGTCTAACTACGCCATTGGCCATATTCGAAAACGATGAGCCAATGTCAATTCCAGTTTTGCTGATGAACTTTTCGCGCGATTCGCCTGTCCAACCAATCATAACTTGGTTTAGTCTTTGGTTCATGGTTTCACACAAGCGTTTCAAATAGTTCAGTCGTTTTTGCGCATCGGCATCGGTGCTGTACAATGCCACAATTTCATCATCGCTTGCGGCCAGACCATTAATTAGGTAATCTAATGCCGGAAAACCCTGGCTGTCGTAATTTACAGGTAGTTCTAGATTTACTGATGGGTTGTTAATGTTAGCCGTAATCTTGGTAACATCAGTTGGATAGAGGTTGTAGTAATTTATTATTCCGGTTTGTTCGCCAATGCCGAAATCGAAAAGCTCAACCCGTTGCCAGGCTACGTAGGAATTTACCCAGGCGGAACGTAGATTTTGTAGGTTGTTATTCGTTGGCAGGGCGGCAAAACTATCCACTGCAACATGCATACTATCGAAAGCAATTTTAAACCCTTGGTAGGATGGCACCACCACGTTGTCTACTAAATGGATAAGCGTTGTTTTGCGATCCAATCCTTCGCCCGTTAGGTTGTTGTCCTCCTTTTTCGGGTCGGCACAGGCCACAACCAGGCCACTCAGACCAAGTATGTAAGTGATTTTAAGAATTGCTTTCATACGGAGTATTAAATGCAAAGAGCAGTGTCTTACCGAAGTAATACACCGCTTTTTTATTACAAACTATTTGTGTTTAGATTAAAAACCAAACTTGGTGTTAATCTTTCCAATGACCTCGTCAAGTTTACTTGGTGTTATGCCCCAATAACCAGTGGTATTAAAACCAAGCGTATCTAGTAATTCGTCAGAGAATGCTGCACTTCCACCTTTAATTGTACAAAAGCGAAGTGAGTACACAAATCCAAGTCCTTCGCCAAGTGCGTGCGCGGCAGTTCCTGCATTTGCATCTTTCGCTTTAACCATATATCCTATGGCGGCTTTGGCAATGGCCTTTTCAAACGCTTTACGAATGTTTAAGGCCTGTGCTTTTACCTCAGTCAGGTTCTTGTTTACTATGGCCAAACGTCCCTTTATAAAGTAGCTGTTTAGGTGCGGGAAATCTTCTTTGTTGTACTCCCAAACATACGAGCCTAAGAATGATTCACCACTGCTGGTGCCGGTTACCTTGCCATAAAACACTGGGTTTAAGGTCATGCTGGCATACGCTTCGTCCCAAATGTGTTCCAGTTCGGTATAAGGCTGGCCGGCTACCAAGGCACTGTTATTGGCTGTAGTTAGCTTGCTTTCACTTAATAAGGTGTTGCCAACGTAATCGAGTTGGTAGGCACCCATCAATGATTTAGAAATAACCTGAATCCATTCAATACCGTTTTCATCAAGTAAGCGATTGCTCAGTTTTCCGGCTTGGCCTTGGTAAGCACTGTCGGTATAATGCTCACTTGCCGCAGCCAGTTTGTCGAAAAAGTCCTCAAGTGTAGTGCGGACAGCTTCTGGGTTGGCTGTAGAAACAGCAGTTTTATTTCTAAGTTGCTCAGTCGAGGAGTTCAGGTAGGCATAGGTTCCTGTAAATGGGGAACCTGTATTGGCAAACATGTTTTTTAGGGTGGCGGCATCCAATGTGGTTGAGTTGCCTGTTTTTCCGTAGGCATCCAGTGCTTTGTACATATTTAATCGGGCGTTACCAATGGTAAAATCTACCGTTGTATCGCCTTGGGTGTTAACAAAAAGAGATTTGTAAGGAACAGTGTCGTAATTAACCTCTGGGGTAACAGTAACCGGAGTTACTTCGTCCTTTTTACACGAGCTAAATGTTATAGCAGCTAAACCGATTAGGGTCGAAAGGGTGAATGCTTTGTATGTTGTTGTCATGAATAGAATTTTGATGGGGCAAACTTATCTCTATTTAGAATAAATACAATTAAGCTGTCTCAAAATACCATTTATGTGGTATTGGCCAAATCTCTCCTTTGCTTGCACTGTTCAACCCCTTTTCAGGGTTGGGTAAGGCTCTAGCGTTCATGTGGTTATTCGGGTTGAATCCCTTCGGGATTCGAGGCGGAATTACCCTTTGAGCGGATGAAACGCTTTGTCTTGGACCGAAAGACAAATCCGGGAATATAAAATCCAGAAGGGATGCGCTCAAAATCGAAGTCGAATCGTCACACTAATTAGGGATTATTTGCAAAACAGGAACGATCAAAATAAAATCCCGAGGGATGCGCTCAAAATCGCAGCCTAGCCGCCACGCTACCAAGGGATGATTGGTAAACAGGAACAATCCAAATGAAATCCCGAAGGGATTCAACCCGAATAACAAATAAAAGCGGGACGAGCTTCCTCAACCCTGAAAGGGTTGAACATATCTTCGAAGTGTATCAATTTCTAGCGAAAATTGCCGGTTTCTTGGTAAGTTTGGCCTGCAAAAAATAAGCAGCCAACATGAAAATAGTTTTAAGCCGCGAAAACGATAACGTACATTTTACCGGACAAGGTCTTACGCCCGTTAAGGTGCATTTGGACGGTTCTCCGTCGGTTGGTGGTGAAGATGCTGGTGCGCGTCCCATGGAATTGGTGCTTATGGCCTTGGGCGGCTGTTCAGCTATCGATTTGGTAAGTATTCTGAAAAAACAGCGGCAGCAAATTGATGATTTGCAAATTGAAGTGGAAGGCGAACGAGAACCCAATGCCGTGCCGGCTCCTTTTAAGGCAATTCACATGAAATTTATCTTTAAAGGACAATTGGAAGAAGAAAAAGTAAAACGGGCGATACAACTCTCAGTCGAGAAATACTGTTCAGTTCAAGCAATGCTGGCTCCAACGGTAACTATTACCTGGAGTTATAGTATTAATGGGTAAGCCGTAACCACCTCAATCAAACTCCTCCACAAAATCTACGGCATCAAGCGTTAAATCCAGTTCAGTTAAACCATCTTCTGCGGCCGTTTCCGATTTAATTGGAGTAGGCGAAGCAATAATAAACAAGCGGCCTTTGCTGGCTTCGTACTGCGTTTTCAGCTGTTCTTCGCTGTTAAAATTGTTCAATAAGGTAAAGCTCTCTTTTATAGCATTGATAAGCTCTTTGCCAAGGGTTACCCGATACAATTTACTGGGCAAATTGACCCCCATGCGGTTGCTTTGGTCGGTAAGTAAAATGCGCACTGGCGTGGAACCCTTGTGTTGTTCTAAAATCTCAAAAAGCTTATCCACCAATTCGGTAGTAAGGCCTTCCACCGGGAAACCAACAACCAAATCTTTGGTCATTTTCTCCATAACCTCACTCAGAAACGATAGGTCTTTGAACTTTATATCCAATCGGTCGGCATCTTTCCAGGGCTGTTGCACCATTGCACGGCCATAAACAAAGGCATTGGGAATTACGCAGCTGCGGATTTTGGCGTAGTCATCGCGAAAGGCTTTAAACTCGTACGAACCCGAGAAGTCTTCCATCATAAATATGCCAAATGGGTTGCCGTTTTTATCAATCCGCTCTTGGGTTGAGGTTACAATTCCCGCAAAACTTATCTCCTTGTCTTTGTATTGTTGGTAGTTGGCCAGTTTTTCCATGTTGGTGCTGCAATAGTGCTCCAACTCGATGCGGTAATCGTCTAGCGGGTGGCCGGTTAAAAAGATACCTACCACCTCTTTTTCGCGCGCCAATTCCAGTAATTTGTTCCACGGCTCTACTTTAGGAATAACCGGGTCGCTTACCGAAACATGCGATACATCGCCAAACAAATCGGGGGGCGCATTCATGGCTTCTTGGTAGCTTTGGCCAAACTTCAGACTTCGTTCCAGGAAGTTTTGTCCGTCAATATCGGCATAAAATATAGCCCGGTGTACCCCTTCAAAAGCATCTAAAGCTCCCGCCAGCACCATCGATTCGATGGTTTTTTTGTTTACCGATTTATAATCCAGTCGTTTAATAAAATCGAAAAGTGAGGTGTAGGGGCCGTTTTCTTCCCGTTCGCGAACTATGCTGGCCACGGCATTTTCGCCAACTCCTTTAATAGCACCCAGTCCAAAGCGAATTTCGCCTTTGTCGTTTACCGAGAAAAAGTAGCTACTCTCGTTCACATCCGGACCAAGAACCGGAACCCGAATGCGCTTACATTCTTCCATAAAGAAGGTTACGTTCTTTATTTGGTTCATGTTGTTGGTGAGCACCGCAGCCATGTATTCGGCGGTATAGTTGGCTTTGAGGTAGGCGGTATGAAATGCAATGTAGGCGTAGCAAGTAGAGTGCGATTTGTTGAACGCATACATGGCAAAGGCCTCCCAGTCGGTCCAAACTTTTTCGCAAATTTCTTTGGCGTGGCCATTTTTGGCTGCACCTTCCAGAAATTTGGGTTTCATTTTGTCTAGCGTTGGCCGGTCTTTTTTACCCATGGCCTTACGCAGCGTATCGGCCTCGCCTTTGGTAAAGTTGGCCAGCTTTTGCGACAAAAGCATTACCTGTTCCTGATACACCGTAATTCCGTAGGTGTCTTTCAGGTATTCTTCCATGTCGGCCAAATCATAAACAACAGGCTCTAAACCGTGTTTCCGGCGAATAAAGTTGGGGATATATTCCAACGGTCCCGGACGATACAAGGCGTTCATGGCAATCAGGTCGTCAAACTTATCGGGCTTAAGTCCTTTTAGGTACTTCTGCATGCCCAGCGATTCAAACTGGAAAATACCGTTGGTTTCTCCGCGTTGAAAAAGCTCGTAAGTCTTAACATCATCCAGCGGAATATCATCAGGAACTATAGTAATGCCGTGACGTTTTTTGATATTGTCGACCGCATCGTTAATAATGGTCAGGTTGCGTAAACCCAAAAAGTCCATTTTAAGCAATCCGGCACTTTCCACCACCGAGTTGTCGAACTGCGTAACCACCATCGCGCTGTCTTTGGCGTTGGCAACCGGAATCAGGTTCGAAATGTCTTCGGGTGTAATAATTACCCCACAAGCATGTACACCGGTATTGCGCAACGTACCTTCCAGCATTTTGGCCTGTTGCAGGGTTTGAGCGGTAAGGTCGTTTCCGGCAGCCAATGCACGCAATTGCTTGGCCATGTCCACCTGTTCCACGTTTTTCAACTTGGTTTTCAGTTCCTCATCAGTCGATCCTAAAACAATGTTCAGGTCGCTTTCGGGCATTAACTTGGCTAGTCGGTCGGCATCGGGTAGGGGCAAATCCAGTACACGTGCGGTATCGCGCAACGCCGATTTGGCGGCCATGGTACCGTAGGTAATAATTTGCGCTACCTGGCTGGCTCCGTATTTATTTACCACATACTGAATTACTTTATCGCGACCGCGGTCGTCAAAGTCAATATCAATATCGGGCATGGAAACCCGGTCTGGATTAAGAAAACGCTCAAAAAGTAAGTCGTACTTAATGGGGTCCACATTCGTAATGCCCGTGCAATAAGCTACCACCGAACCCGCTGCCGAACCCCGGCCGGGCCCTACAGAAACACCCATTTTGCGGGCTTCGGTTGTAAAATCCTGAACAATCAAAAAATAACCAGGATAACCCGTTTTGGCAATTACTTCGAGTTCAAAGTCAATGCGTTCGGTAATTTCAGGTGTTAATTCGGGGTATCTAATTTTAGCTCCTTCGTAAGTAAGGTGGCGCAAAAAGGCATTTTCTCCGCGTACACCGCCATCAACGGCATCTTCAGGATGAATAAATTCTTCAGGGATATCGAACTTAGGAAGCAATACACCTCGCGCCAACTCGTAGGCCTCTACTTTTTCGGTTATTTCAGAAATGGTTGCAATGGCCTGTGGCAAATCAGCAAAAAGCTGCTTCATTTCCTGCTGACTCTTGAAATAGTACTCCTGGTTTGGGAACCCGAACCTGAATCCGCGACCACGACCAATTTCGGTACTTACCTTTTCGCCGTCCTTTACGCAAAGCAGAATATCGTGAGCTTTGGCATCAGTTTTTTCCAGGTAAAACGTATTGTTGGCGGCAAAATATTTTACGTTGTGTTTGGTACAAAACTTAAGCAATACTTCATTTACCTTGTCTTCTTCGGGTTGGTGATGGCGAAGTAGTTCAACATAAAAATCGTCACCAAACTGTGCTGCCCACCACAAAAAAGCTTCTTCGGCCTGACTTTCGCCTACGTTTAGAATTAGGTTAGGAATTTCGGCGGTAAGGCCACCGCTCAATACAATGAGATTGTCTTTGTATTTTAATAAGGTATCACGGTCAATACGGGGTAAATAGTAAAAGCCCTCGGTATAGGCCATCGACGACATTTTGGCCAAATTGTGGTAACCAGCCTTGTTTTTGGCCAGCAAAACCGCCGGGTAACCATTGTCTTTATTGGTTTTGTCGAGTCGATTGCGGCAAATATTTACTTCGAAACCTATAATGGGCTTAAGGGCTTGTTCGGTAAAATCTTCGCCTTTTTCTTCGGCTGCTTTTTTACGCTCGGCAACACCTTTATTATAGGCAGAAATTTCCTTTACAAAAACAAATGCCGCCATCATGTTTCCACTGTCGGTAAGGGCTACGGCAGGCATTTTGTCGGCAATGGCTTTTTGCACTAGCTTTTTAACCACCGTAGTACTTTGCAGCACCGAATATTGGGTATGGTTGTGCAAGTGCGAATAAGGCAACTCGTCAAGGTGACTGGTGTCGGTGGTTTTGCCTAAACCTTTGCCGGTTTGCGTTTGGGTTTTTGCTTCTGTTTTATCATCCGCCTCGCCATAGGGCTTAATGTTGAGTCCAATAAGCTGAATGGTTGCCGGGTTGTTGGTAACAAACGCTTTAACCTGTTCGTCATCAAAACCAATTCGTTTTAGCGGAATAATGTTGATGCGCAAGCATTCTAAAAAGGCGCGGGTAGTGGCCTCCACGTCGGCAGAGGCGTTGTGGGCCTCGGCAAAACGTTCGCCAAATAGTTTTTCGTAAAGTTCGGTAAGCGTAGGCCATTTGTATTTACCGCCCTTACCACCTGGAATGGCACACCAATCGGTCGTTTCTTCTTTGGTATCCAATACCTTTTTTTGGTGCAGGGTGGTTTCAATACCTTTTCTAAGGTACTCGGCACCCATTATATTAATGTCAAATTCAATGTTGTGCCCAACGTTGAATTCGGCTTTTGCCAGTGCTTTGTTAAATTCCTCGAGTACAAAACTTAAATCCTGCCCGTATTGCAGTGCGCGCTCGGTAGATATGCCGTGAATTTTCTCGGCATTGTAAGGAATGGTGTAACCTTCGGGTTTAACAATAAAGTTCTGAACTTCTACCAGTTTTCCGGCATCATCGTGCAATTGCCAAGCCAGCTGAACCATGCGCGGCCAGTTATCCGAATCGCTGAGCGGAGCATTGTAATTGCGGGGTAAACCGGTGGTTTCGGTATCGAAAATTAGGAACATAGGGCAGCAGAAAATCTACCTCAAAAGTACACAACACTGCAGCCATTAAAAAGCGCTGTTGATATTTGCTGATAAGTGGTTGAGCCGGGTGCACTTCGACAAGCTCAGTGTCCGAGTACCATCAGGATAAAAAATCCAAAATCTTGGCAACTAGATTTAAAAAGCATTAGTCTGTGTTTTTGGTAGTTTGTTTTAAAATAATGTTATGTTTGTCTACATAAAAACCCAATTTAACCCAATTCGATTTTCCTAAAATCCTGCAAAATGAATAAACTCTCATTAATAGCAACTTCAGTTGTTATACTCTTGGTTGCTTTGGTAAGTGAACGGTTGAAGGCGCAAAGTACTTGTGGCTATAATTGCGGCAAAAATTTAATTTTCAACGGTGATTTCGAATTGGGAAACATTGGATTTATGGCAGCTGGTTATAACATTAACGATGAACCCAGCAATGAGTTTGGTGCATACTATGGAAATTGGGCTGTTTTGAAGTCTTCCGTACCACATAGCGGAAAGGATTATAATAAAAGCGTTTGGACGACCGCTGCCGACCACACAAGCGGGGCAGGAAATTTTTTCTTGTATGACCAACCTGGATTGTCAGGCAATAATCATTGTTGGTTACAGCGCGTTAAAACAACCGTTGGAAAAACGTATAATTTTTCGGCTTGGATTAGTAATATATGCCCGACAATGAATTTACCACATATTTCATTAGAATCTCATGGGTTGGTTAATACAGACAGGTTAGTCATAAATACAACTTTAGTGACATATGATGCAAATATTCCTTGGGTTCAAATTTGTGGTTCCTTTGTAGCATCCGCTGAAGAAACCACGCTATTGGTTGTATCAGGTTATTCATTGGATGGGATACTCGGAGCAGATTTAGCAATAGATGATATAGAGTTATTTGAAAGCGTTCTATCTGGCGGGAATACAACTAGTTCAATAAGTCCCGCTGTTTGCAATAGTTATCAGGTGCCAAGTAATACCCGAATTTTAACGCAGAGTGGCCACTACTCCGACACTATTTCAAATGCGATGGGTTGTGATAGCATCATTTCAATTGACTTGACCATTCTAGAACCTACTGAATCAGTTATTAATGTTACCGCTTGCCAAAGTTATACTGTGCCAAGTGGAAACAATTCTTATTCCATTAGTGGTACTTATACTGATGTGATTCAAAACGAAGCCGGATGTGACAGTACCATTACCATTAACTTAACGATGGGCAATTCGGTAAGTACGCTGTTTGAGAGCGCTTGTGAAAGTTATGTGTCACCTGCTGGTAATACATATTCGACAACTGGGACTTATCACGAGGTAATACTTAATTCCGTTGGTTGTGATAGCCTAATTACCATAAATCTAACCCTAAAAAACAATAGCAAGGCGGTAATTAATGCTTTTGGATGCAATCAATATGTTTCTGCTGGGGGAGTCATTTATAATGAATCAGGTACTTATGAAGAAGTGCTTGGCAATGCTTCCGGCTGCGACAGCGTAATTACCATAAACCTAACAATCAATACCCAAACAGAAGGAAGTATTACCGAAACCGCTTGCAACAGTTATACCTCGCCAAGCGGCTTGGTATTTACCGGCACCGGGGTTTATAAAGACACCATTCCTAACACTGCTGGCTGCGATAGTGTAATTACCATCACCCTAACTATCAATAGCCAAACCGAAGCAAGCATTACCGAAACCGCTTGCAACAGTTATACCTCACCAAGCGGTATAGAATATACCAGCACCGGTGTTTATAAAGACACCATACCCAATGTTCTCGGCTGCGATAGTGTTATTACTATCAACTTAACCATTAACAGCGTAGATGCAACCGTTACCAACCTATCTAACACCTTAACCGCCAATCAGGCGGGGGCGCAATATCAGTGGTTAGATTGCGATCAAGCATTTTCCCCCATACCCAACGAAACCAACCAAAATTACACACCAATTGCCAACGGCAGTTATGCGGTCGATGTTACCTACAACAACTGCACCGAGCGCTCTGCTTGCCAAGCAGTAACCAACATTGGCATTGGCGAAGTAATTATCTCCAACAACCTAAGTGTTTACCCCAATCCGGTAACCGATTGGTTAACCATTAGAGCAGAAAACTCGGACATAAACGCACAGCTTTTCATAGCCGACAACCTAGGCCGCGTAGTGCTCGAAGGAAAACTAAGCAACACTTTAACACATCTTAACCTCCAACAACTGGCACCCGGGGTTTATAACCTTTTGGTAAAACAGAACGATGTAACCCCGGTGTTGATGCAAGGGCTTATTGTAAAATAGGTAGGTGCCTTCGACAAGTAGATGGCTGCACTTCGACAAGCTCAGTGCCCGAGTACCTTCTTACCGAACCCTGAACTTGTCGAAAGGTGGATAAGCTGGATTCTATTTTCCTTAGGACAACGAATGACTATTGTTTGATAAAGTCGAGTGTTGTAAATTTGCAAGGATGAGCCAACTAGTATTGGTAATATTCATTAACAACTGAAATCAAATGACTTTACATCCACAGTTTGTAACCGACCAAGCCGGGAATAAAAACGCGGTGTTATTGCCTATTAAAGAATATCAACTGTTGTTGGAAGAAATAGAAGAGTTAAATGATATTCGCTTGTACGATGAGGCCAAAAAAGGCGATGATGGTACGCGAATAAGTTTTGACGACTATGTAAAGCAACGTAAGGCCAAACATGCCTAAATACATTATTAGCTTTAACAAACAAGCTAAAAAGCAGCTGGATAAGCTTCCTGATCATATTGCAAATCCGATACTTGCAGCAATAGCACCTTTGGCTATCAATCCCCGACCACGAGGGTGTAAAAAACTAACTGGTCGTGATGGTTATCGCATTCGTGTCGGTGATTACAGAATTATTTATGAAATTTTCGATGCTGTGTTGTTAATCGACGTAATTAACGTAGGACACAGAAAGGATATTTATACTTCCTAGGTAAGTACTTGTCTATCTGGCTATATATGAAGGTACTTCGACAAGTTCATTGCCCGAGTAACTTCCTACCGAACCCTGAGTCTTTCGGGTGAAACAAAAAAATCCCGCCTTGAGAGCGGGATTTAAAATATAAGTAGTGAATTATTTACTTCACACAAAGTTTGTTTAACTCGGCATAACCACCTTTAAATACGTTTAAGTCAACGTGGTGATTGATACCTTTTACACGACCGGTGCAGGTAAACTGCCAGAATTTCCAATGGTCGCGGAAAGGAAGATCTTGGGTTCCGTAATGGGCAATCCAAAACGGATACTTTTGAAATTCTGCACTTTGCAGGTGGTTGTGGTAAAAACGGTAACCGGTGTAGATTATCGGTTTTACGTTATAATGTTGTTCTAATAGGCTGATAAAAATCTTTAAATCGCGCTGAAATTTTTCTTCCGAAACACTTCCGTGGGTTTCTACATCGATAACCGGAGCCAAATCGCCAGGAGAAAGACGTACTACCGACATGAAGTTTTGTGCTTGCAAATACACATCTTCGTTTGGACGGTAGAAATGGTAAGCACCACGTTTTACGCCATTTTGCGCTGCATTAAGCCAGTTGTAATCGAAAAAAGGATCTTTTTTCAATGTGCCTTCTGAGGCCTTAATAAATGCAAAACCAATATTAAAGTTGTGTGTTTCTGGCGATTTTAAGCCACCCCAATTGATGGTGCCTTGGTATTTTGATACATCCATACCAACAATTCCAAATCCGCTTGGAACATTGAAATGGGTAACACGAACTACCTTTTTAGCCCGTTTTCTACCTTTGCCATATCGGTATGTTTTTTTTCCGTAACGTTTTTTCCCGTAACGTTTCTTCCCATAGCGTTTCTTTCCGTAACGCTTTTTACCGTAACGCTTCTTGCTATATTTTTTGATAACCTTTCCGTAGCGTTTATAGCTTCGACTGGCAGCCTCAGCACTCTCGGGAGCAACGATTAAAAATGAGAGAAGAAGTACTAGTAAAAATCGAAAATTGAACCTCATAATTTGCAAAAAGTAATTCAAATGGTGAACAAATATAGAATTAAATTGGCTTAAAACAAGGAAAGTATCGTTGAATGTACCTGTTTATCAGCCAGCTGGTTGGTATATGCCCTTGAAAGGCTTATTTGTTAAAGGTTGCAGGAATTATGAAGTAAACGTTAATTTTGACGAATGAAAATCGAAAATGAGTGGTTTGCATTGCTTAAAAAGGAGTTTTTTTTAGAATTTAAAAACAAAACTGCCGTCGGCGGAATATTACTTTATGCAGTTGCAACTATTTATGTTTCGTATCTGTCTTTCAGACAAATAACCGACCTGCCCACTTGGAACGCGTTGTTTTGGATAATATTACTCTTTGCTTCTTTTAATGTGGCCGGCCGAAGTTTTGATAAAGAGGGCGGTGGTCGCGAGATTTACCTGTATACTTTAGCAAAATCATCGTCGGTTATTTTTTCAAAAATGACCTTTAATGGCTTGTTGTTGGTAGGTTTGGGGCTTTTCTCCTTAGGAATTTATTCGGTGCTATTGGGTACCAAACCATTGCACGAAACCAATTATCCCATGTTTATCATGGGGCTTGTGGTGGGTAGTTTTGGTCTTGCATCAATCCTTACCATCATTGCTGGCATTGCACACAAAACCGAAAACAATGTTGGATTAACCGCCGTACTTGGTTTTCCGGTTATTCTTCCGTTTCTACTTACCCTTATTAAATTCAGTAAAAATGCGCTCGATGGTTTAGCTTGGTCGGTAAACCTTAATTATTTATTGGTTTTACTGCTGTTAAACCTCATTATTTGGGTATTGGGGTACATATTATTTCCCTACCTTTGGCGCGATTAAAAAATGGGGAATTTCAAGAAATATTGGTGGAAGCTGCTGGGCATATTGCTGGTGGCTTTTTCGGTAATTATGTCGTTTGTTGTTCCGCTTTCGGCGGGCATAGTAAATGTTGCGCCAGCGGGCGTTCAAAGCGGTACCAGTACTTTGCTGGTTCAAGGTTACAACACGCATTTTACAAATCCATCAACCCAATATTGGTTGTGCACCAATGGCAATAATTTTCAGGTAAAACCGATTGCCAATGAGGTAAAAGGGGAAGAAGAAGTAGCTTTAACCTTCGCCATTCCTAATGTGTTGCCAAGCAACGGTTTAGATTTGGTAATAAACAACACCCAAGACGGCACATTCTCATTACCGGCGGCTGTTTTTGTAAAAGATGCCAAGGTCATTCCAGGCATTAGCTCGCCTAGCAAAGACGAAATCACCGAGCAAAAAGCCAATCATTTTACGTTTCCGTTTAAAAGTATTCTTTACGAAACCATCAGAAACCTGAATTTGCACGTAACCATGTGGTTTGCATTGCTGTTCTGCATGTTTGTTTCTGTTATAAAAAGTATTCGTTTTCTGACCACAGGCGAAATGAAGTTTGATAACCATGCCTTGCAGGGTGTAAATACCGGACTTTTGTTTGCCACGCTGGGTTTAATAACCGGCAGCATTTGGGCCCGATTTACCTGGGGAGCCTGGTGGGTAAATGATACCAAGCTAAACGGGGCGGCCATTTCGGTGCTTATTTACTTGGCTTATTTACTGCTTAGAAGCTCTATAAACGAAGAACAAAAACGAGCCAGAATCGCTGCGGTTTACAACATTTTTGCCTTTGTAATGCTCATTGTTTTTGTTCAGGTTTTACCAAGAATGACTGACAGCTTACACCCCGGCAACGGCGGTAACCCGGCGTTTAGTCAGTATGATTTGGACAATAACCTGCGCATGGTTTTTTACCCGGCAGTGGCGGGTTGGATATTGGTTTCGGCTTGGATTATAGAATTACGCTATCGCATTTTTACTATTTCGCAAACAATTCATGAACATGTTTAATAAAATAGTTGCAACTTTTTTGCTGCTTTTGGGGTTTATACACCAAGCAAATGCTGCAACACAAATGGAAGAGACGATGTTTAAATCTGGAAAAATTTACACCTTTTTAACCGTTGCTTTAGTGGTATTGGGTGGGATATTTGTCTACTTAATTCGCTTAGATAAAAAAGTAGGCAATTTGGAAAAAGAACTAGGCAACCGCGGAAAGTAAGATGAAAAAGACGCACATTATTGCTATTGTAATTATTGCTGTTGCCATTGGTGCTATTATGAGTACGTTTAGCGACAGTTCTACCTATGCCGATTTTACTGAGGCCATGGCCAATCCTGACGAAGAATACCACGTTGTGGGGAAATTGGACAAGTCGGCGGAGATTGTTTACAACCCTGCCCAAAACCCCAATCTTACCGTGTTTACCATGGTAGACAACAAAGGCAAAACCTGCAAAGTGTTTTTGAATAAAAGCAAACCGCAAGATTTTGAACGTTCAGAAAGTGTGGTTTTAATAGGTAAAGCCAAAGGCGAGGAGTTTTACGCCAACGAAATTTTAATGAAATGCCCGTCGAAATACAACGAGCAAAATAAGGTAAACGCAACCGGTGCTTAAGCCGTTTGTTCAGTAACTACAATGGATATACAATATATTGGTGAGCACACATTCCCCGGGCAGTTGGGGAATTTTTTTGTGGTTTTAGCGCTGGTTAGCGCAATGGTTGCCGGAGTGGCCTATTTTTTCGCCACACAAAAAAACGATGCCGATTGGCAAAAGCTGGGTCGCATTTCTTTCTGGATTCACTCGTTTAGCGTTGTAGCCGTTATTGGTACCGTTTTCTACCTCATTCTCAATCAGTATTTCGAGTATGATTATGTTTGGAAACACAGCAACAAGGCCATGCCGCTGCGTTATGTTTTTGCCTGTTTCTGGGAAGGGCAGGAGGGCAGTTTTCTGCTTTGGATGTTTTGGCACATAGTGCTGGCCAATTTATTAATGTGGCGGGTTAAAAGCTGGGAATCGCCGGTATTAAGTGTTTTTTCGCTGGTGCAGGTGTTTCTGTCTACCATGCTGCTTGGGGTTTATGTATTGGAACAAAAAATTGGTAGCAGCCCTTTTTTATTGATTCGCGAACTACCCGAGAACGCTGGTCTTCCGTGGACCTTGATACCCGATTATTTGGCCAAAATTCCGCAGTTTGCCGATGGCCGCGGACTTAACCCCTTGTTGCAAAACTACTGGATGACCATTCATCCACCTACCTTGTTTTTAGGCTTTGCCTTAACCTTGGTTCCTTTTGCTTTTGCGGTGGCCGGTTTATGGCGTAACGATTTAAGCGGTTGGCTGAAACCTGCATTAACCTGGACGTTTACCGGCATAATGGTATTGGGTGTAGGAATTTTGATGGGTGGCGCATGGGCTTACGAAGCACTTAATTTTGGTGGTTTCTGGGCTTGGGATCCGGTTGAAAATGCCTCTTTAGTGCCGTGGCTTACCTTGGTTGGTGCCGGGCATTTAATTATCGTAAACCGAAAAAAGGAAAACTCACTATTCACGGCACTTTTCCTATCGATGATAAGTTTTATTCTGGTGCTGTACTCCACGTTTTTAACAAGAAGTGGGGTATTGGGCGACACTTCGGTGCACTCGTTTACCGACAACGGCATGACCGCGCAATTGCTGCTTTACCTGCTTACGTTTACCGGAATAATGGTGGCTTTGTTAATTCGCAAACCGCTGGAAAGAATAATCTATTCGGCGATTGCGGCAAGTACCTTGGTGTTAATGCTGGCGGTAAAAGAGCCCATTTTCTGCATTGTATTTTTTGTACTGTGGTCAACGGTGATGTTGATTCGCGCTTACCGTAAGTTTTTCCCGAAAATTGGTGAAGAAGAAAAACTTTGGTCTCGCGAGTTTTGGATGTTTGTGGGCATGCTGGTGTTGTCATTGGCGGCACTGCAAATCTCGTTTTCAACCTCTACACCGGTTCTCAACTTAATTTTAAAACCTTTTGGCGGCCTGTTAAGCGGCTGGGGAAAAAGCACCGGCTGGCAATGGTTAACCGATTTAAGTCAGGCGAATTTTGCACCACCTTCCAATGCCATTCAGCACTACAACAAGTGGCAGGTGCCGTTTGCCTTTATGGTTTCCTTGCTGATTGCGGTTACCCAATATTTTTCATTTAAAAATACCGACTTAAAAAAGTTTGCCAAGAAAATAGGGTTATCGGCATTGGTTTCTTTGCTTATTACCGTTGGTTTGGCTTTTACCTACAATTTTGGCTGGTCGCAACCCACCTTAATTTTGTTGCTGTTTACGGCCGTTTTCGCCGTGGTAGCTAATGCCAACTATGCCATTTCGGTTATAAAAGGAAAACTGCGTTATGCAGGCCCTAGTGTGGCGCACGTTGGTTTTGGGCTAATTCTGCTGGGTGCACTTATTTCAGCCGGAAAAAGCGAGAAATTCTCGGAAAACAAAACCACTTTCGACATCAGTTCGCTAAACGCCGAGTTTAAGAACAACGAGGACATGCTGTTGTTTAAAGGTGATACGGTTGCTTTGGGTGATTATTTTGTGAGTTACAAAGGCAAGACTTCGGCGGGCATTAATCAGCTTTACCAAATCGATTATTTCGGACAAAAGCCGAACAACTACCAAGCCGGGCAACTGGTATTAAGCAAGGGTATTGTTTTCCGCAGCAAAAAAGACCACGAGGCCAGCACCGATTTTATTGCCGACCAAGCGCAGTATTGGGAAATGATTGACAACCCGAGTTCTGAAGAATTGAAGAAGGTAGCGCTTTGGAATGCTTACCGCGCTGGCGATTTTCAGTTTAGTCTTAACCCACGCATACAGCTCAACGCCAAGTTTGGCAACGTGCCCGAGCCAGATACCAAGCATTTTATTGGCAAAGACTTGTACACCCACATTCGCTGGGCTGAGCTGGAAAATGATAAGGTTGATGCCGATGGTTATTTGCCTTCGAAAGAGATGGTTATTTCCCGTGGCGACACTATTTTCTCGGCCAGAACACTAATTGTTTTCGAGAATTTAGCCTTGGTTGACGACCCGAAAAAGTTCCGTTTACTGCCCACCGATTTGGCCGCAGCCGCTCACCTGAAAATTATTACCGGCGATAACCGCGAGTTTCATGCCACCCCTTTGTTTATTTTGCGCGATAGCATAATGCAAGTGCCCGATATTGCCGAGGTGAAAGAGGCCGGACTTAAAATTGCCATTACCAAAATAGATCCTGCTGCCAATAAAATTACTTTCCAAGTGGCCGAGCACCAAAACAATTCCAAGGAATTTATTGTGATGCAAGCCATTATGTTCCCGGCTATAAATGTGCTGTGGTTGGGAATAATATTAATGGCTTTGGGTACATTTATGGCAGTTTTTCAAAACATAAAATACCAAAAGGCCGCTTAAACCGCGCACAACATGAGCGAACTACAACCCATAAACACAGTTGCAATAGTTGGTTCAGGTAATCTGGCATTTCATTTGGCCGATGCATTTTTGCAGGCCAATAAGCAAATTGCGGCTGTTGTTTCGCGAAATCCTGTTTATGGAAATGTGTTGGCCAAAAAGGCCGGTTGCAGCTACGTTGGCCGTGCCGAAAATTGCCCAACAGATTGCGACTTGGTGGTTTTGGCCGTTAGCGATAGTGCGATAGCCGAAGTAGCCGCCCGATTACCCCAGTTAAAATCGCTGGTGGTGCACATTTCTGGGTCTACACCTATCGATGTGTTGAGTCGTTTTGAGCAGTTTGGCGTATTCTACCCGCTGCAATCGTTTACGCGCGATAAGGCCGTGAATTTTTTCGAGATTCCTATTCTGGTGGAGGGAAATATGCCTAACAGCGAAAACAAGTTGAAATTGTTGGCGCACGAAATGAGCACCAAAGTTTACAGCGCATCTACTTCCGATAGAAAATACCTGCATTTGTCCGCTGTTTTTGCTGCCAATTTTACCAATGCCTTGTACGGCGTTTCCAGTCGATTAATGACTGAAAACACCCATCTTCCTTTCGAATTGTTGTTGCCGCTAATTAAAGAAACGGCAACTAAACTCAAGGAACTTTCGCCCACTGAAGCCCAAACCGGGCCTGCACGCCGGGGCGATGAGCTCATCATCAATCAGCAATTGGATTTACTGAAAAATCAACCCGAGTTGCAAGCTATTTACAAGCAGTTAACCGCCCTTATTCAACAAACGCATCATGCCAAGTTATAAAGAGTTATTGCCCAACATCAGGGCGTTTATTTTTGATGTTGATGGGGTGTTTACCGACAATACCGTGCTGCTTCATCCCAGTGGTGAATTGCTGCGCACCATGAATACCAAGGATGGTTATGCCGTAAAACTGGCCATTGACAAAGGTTTCGAGGTAATTGTAATTTCCGGCGGAAAGTCGGAGGCAGTGCGGCACCGCTTGGCAGCCTTGGGTGTGCGCGAAATTCACCTGGGTATTCACGACAAAAAAGCCAAGTTGAACGAAGTGTTTTCGCGCCTAAACATTAAACCCGAAACCTGCGTATATATGGGCGATGATTTGCCCGATTACGATGTAATGCAACTGGTTGGAATGGCGGCTGCCCCACAAGATGCAGTTGAAGAAATTAAGAAAATTAGTCACTACATTTCGCCTCGCGAAGGTGGTAAGGGCTGTGTGCGCGATTTGATTGAGCAAACGCTTCGTGTTCAGCAACTTTGGTTCGATGTTTATGTACCTAGTACTTAATTAATATGTTCGCTTTTATTCAGCTTACCCGCCCGCTAAATTTGTTGATGGTTGCCTTTACCATGGTTGCCATGCGTTATTGGGTAGTTGCAACGCTTATTTCGCCCTTTGCTTTCGAATTGCAGTTTCCTACCTGGAAATTTGTTTTGCTGGTGCTGTCGGTGGTTTTTATTGCTGCTGCCGGAAACGTGATTAACGACTATTTCGATGCGCGTATCGACACCATCAACAAACCCGATGAGGTTATTGTTGGTTATGGCGTAAGTCGCCGGGTGGCTATGGCTGGGCATTTTGTGTTGAGTGCTTTGGGCATTGCCATTGGTGTTTATCTGGCTTGGTCTATCGGGAAAATCAATTTGGCCGGTATTCACCTGTTTTGTGCGGCTACGTTGTGGTATTACTCGTCCATATTTAAACGTCAGCTTTTTCTGGGCAATTTTGTGGTAGCCCTGTTGGCTGGCCTTGTTCCGGTTATTGTGGCGCTGTACGAAATTCCGTTGCTGTCCATCAATTATTCGTCGGTGTTGTTAAGCCGTTTCGAAAACTCGGGTATCGACCCCAACTTGTATTTTAAGATAATTTTCTACTGGATTTTGGGCTTTGCGGCTTTTGCATTTTTGCTGAATTTGCTGCGCGAAATAATAAAAGATATGGCCGATGTGCGGGGCGATAAAGAAATTGGTCGCGAAACCTTGCCCATTGTTTTGGGCTACACTTTTACCAATAGTATTTTAAGTTTTCTGTCGCTGGTTACCGCCGGATTGCTGGCTTGGGTTTACCTGGCCTTCATCAACCACCGATTTTCGCTGGGTTATTTCATCGGGTTTTTTGCTTTGCCTTTAATTGCGGCCAATGTAATGTGCTGGATGGCAAAAACGCCAAAAAACTATATTTGGGCGGGCAACCTCATTAAATTGGTGATGTTGGCCGGAATAAGTTACAGTTTCTTTATTGGTAAAATGCTTGCAGAAAGCTAAGGCTATGGAAAAACTAAAGGACAGAACACTGGTATTGGCCTCTAAATCGCCAAGAAGGAAAGAGTTGCTGCAAGCCTTGGGCTTTCCGGTAATAGTGCGGCATTTGGACGTAGCCGAAGACCTAATTCCGCACCTTAGTGCCACCGAAACCGCTTTGTACCTGGCTGCTGTAAAAGCCAATGCCTGTCCGGTGCCTCAAGGCAAAGAAATATGGCTTACCTCGGATACCGTGGTGGGCATAAACGGAAAAATACTGGGCAAACCAGCCGACAAACGTGAGGCTTTGCAGATGTTGCGCCTGCTTTCCGGAAAAAAACACGAGGTAATAACCGCCGTTTGTCTGCAATCTACCCAACTGAAAAAAACGTTTTATGAAACCACCAAGGTTACCATGAAACGCTTTACCACCGCCGAGTTGCATTACTATGTCGACAATTTTAACCCCTACGACAAAGCCGGTGCTTACGGCATCCAAGACTGGATTGGCATGATAGGCATTGAAAAAATAAAAGGCTGTTACTACAACGTAATGGGTCTGCCGCTGGCTAAGCTGTATGCGCAATTGGGCGATTTCTTGTTGCCGGAATAAGCTTTCTTACATTTTCTGGTCTTTTTTGCTAGGTTTGGGTTGAATTAAAAACCTTGGCTGACTTTCTCATGGAGTTTTTTGGGATACGGTAACGGGTAAGTAATCTGTCATTTTTGTTTAAGTTTGTTTCATGAAAAGAATCCTCACATCGCTATTCTTATTTGCGGCAGTAGCAGTTCTGGGTCAAAGTAACTTTGATTATCAAACCGATTTTAAAAAAATACTGAAGCAAACTAAAAGCCAAAACAGTAATCTGTTCTACGAGAAGCTTTTAATCCGTTTTGAAGCTGATGATTCGACTTTACTCGACTCGGAGGTACTGGCTTTAATGATTGGTTTTACTGATAAGGTAGCATATAAGCCATATGATGATTTGGTGATTGAGAGAGATATATATAGTTTGAATGATGCGGCAGAATATCAAAAATCATTGGATTTGGCTAATACTTTTTTAGCGACACATCCATTGAGCCAACAGGCGTTAATAGAGAAAGGCTATTCTTGTTATAAACTTGGAAAAATGGCGGAGTCGAATTCAGCGATGTATAAATTTCGACGAATAATGAAAGCCATGTTTTATAGTGGATTGGGTAAAGACCCAAACCAACCAATGTTTGCTTTAGGACCAGCCGACGGACAAAATTACATCTTAAAAAATGAATCTGCGAGTATTGGTACAATGGGTTCAGGTACAGATAAAAACGGAAATTTTCTTGATATTCTGGAAGCAAAATATAAAAATGGCACTTCCCAGACTTTTTATTTTATAGTCCAGCACGCCACAGATAAGATGTTCATCAAGGATTAGCCTGTAATTGACAAAATTCGGTTTTTAACATAAGAGCGCTAAAAGTAATTGCGGGTATAGAGCTCATCCAGACAGTTTGCCGTTCAGGAAATTTAAAGTTTTTAATTTATAATGGTTGGGTTAACAGCACTTGTGTTGAGCCCCCGTGGTTAGTAACATCTACTTTGGTTGAGAGCGAAAAATAAAGGACATGAAGATAATAACGTGGAATTGATTTGTAATTTAAAAAGAAGGATTGTCGAGTTTCGCGAGAAAAAAAATACGATGATCTTCATCCGACGTTAAAACATGATGTTAATGCAGTTGAAATCTGTATTAGTTTGTTCGAGATCAAAATATACTATAGAGAGTTGTCAAGTGATGAGCTAAGATGGTTTAAAGGTTCTAGGCATATTGAGGAGACATTTAGCGGTGAATGGGATGATATTTTGGTTATGTATAAACAGTTGTCGGAAAGAATGGAGGCTTGAAGGTTTCGATTAGTAAAATTGTATTCATCCTAAAAAGTAAAAACGCCATTTAATACCGGCCTTGCGTAATGCGGGCATTTTAGCGTGGCAGGTTGGTGTTTTTTTGGAATTTAAGCCCAATTTTATCTTTGAAACCCACCCTTCTCAAATCTGCAACCCATATACGGTTCCTATAAATTAACCTAAGCACATGAATAAAGCATTTCTAATCTGTTTAATAGCTTTTCCAAGTATTTTGTTGGCTCAGAAGACCAAGATGATTAAAAACGCATCTGGAAAAGAGAAATATGAAGTTCTGGCTTCCGATATGAAAACAAAGCACGGTAAATTTCTTGTTTATGGTGGTGGAAGTGATATTGCCCTGAAAGGTTTCTATAAGAACAATCTCAAGGATAGCAGCTGGACTTCATATGATTATAGAGGTAATATTGCTGCGGAATTAAGATTCTCTAAAGATTCACTGGTTTACTTCAAGTCTGTATCGAAAGACAACAACCTTAGTGCAAAGCCGATTATTGAACAGGGTCAGATAGATTCTGTGTTAACACGATCCCCTTATTATCTGTACGGAGATGGATATCTGTTAAGTTTTTTGTCAGAAAATATAAGATATCCTGCTGAGGCCAAGGATAATGGGGAAATGGGGACTGTGTTTGTTAGTTTTATTGTTGATAAGAGTGGAAATGCGCGGGACTTTACGGTAAAACAACCATTAGGATATGGATTGGATGAAGAAGCAATTCGGGTACTAAAATTGTTGCCACAACTTTGGATACCTGGGGCAATTAAAGAATCGAACGTGGATGCAGAAGTGCTTTTCCCGATAAGATTTGTGTTAAGGTAAAATCAGGAATAACCTTTGCTTAGCACTCAAAAAGGTTACTTATCCAATAACTTGAGGTCACCATTATTTGGAAGTAAAACCAAGTCTTGGAATATTTACCCTAAACTGAATGAAATGGCAAAAAAGAGCTTCAAATCTTTTCACCAAAAGAATTGATTAAAGAACTTATGGTTGGCGAGCAATCGGGTTTTGTAGTAAACTTTCACCGAAAAGAATTTTTGCAAAACCTTCGTAAGAAACACAATGTTAGTGAATTGTAAATTAGTGTTGAGGCTAAAACTCATAAAAAAGTGGGTTTGTTTTAAGCGGTTAGCTATTGTCTTGCTGGACTTATACGAAGCCCCGTCCTCGGTGCGCCAAAGTGAAGAACTCATCCTATAAGCTAATGGTTAGGTAATAGCGGCCTTTAAATTTTTGCTTGGAAGTAAACACACCATTCTTTTTTACCAGGTCGCAAAAATTTGCAGCCGCCCATAGGTTCTTCACGGTATACGCAGGATAATGTTATTTAAATTCCTTGCGCTTACCGAGGACAAATTTTTGCTCCACTTTTTTGAAAAAAGTGGAAACAAAAAATAGGCATTTCTAAAATCTTTTGTCGCCTTACTTTTTTTCTTGACAAAAAAAGTAACCAAAA
>CAYMJL010000004.1:114172-206131 GCA_964390915.1 uncultured Flavobacteriales bacterium | reverse complement strand
AACAAAAAAGTCAAGGCTGCACCCGCTTTGGCTTGTTTTTCAGCAGAGAAGAACAGTCGCCAGCCAAGCGATAAAATGATTAATCCGCTAATGAACTGAACAGGCGAACCACAAGATTACTTTCAAGGATGTTTATGGCGTGGTGCCTGACGAGTTGGTTCCCAAACAATGGAGTTTACCAGTTCTTCTCTGGCTTAACTGCACCAACCGGCTGAGGCCGTCATGCCTTACAGGTAATGGCAGCCAACCTTTGTGAAATTGGCTTTTGAGTTGTAAACCGTTAATCCGCAAAGAACATTAACCGCTTCTTTTGCCCGGAACCATCGAGAAACTTCTTAACCGATAGGTTTTGAAAGAAAGTGCCAACTCGGAATGCGGAAACAGAAAAGGAATCCACTACTTTTGCTGCGCAAAAAATTGAAAAGGCAGAAATGGCTAATATTCAGAATTTAGAAAGCATCGCTTCGCAGGTGCGCAGAGACATTGTTCGCATGGTGCATGCAGTAAACTCGGGGCATCCCGGCGGTTCGCTTGGCTGTACCGACTACTTTGTGGCGCTGTATTTTGAGGTAATGAAACACGACCCAAAATTCTCGATGGACGGCATTGGCGAGGATTTGTTTTTCTTGTCAAACGGACACATTTCGCCTGTTTTCTATAGTGTTTTAGCGCGTAGCGGCTATTTTGATGTGAGCGAATTGGAAACTTTCCGTAAAATAAACTCGCGCCTGCAAGGTCACCCAACTACCCACGAGGGTTTACCGGGTATTCGCATTGCATCTGGCTCGCTAGGACAAGGTTTGTCGGTGGCGCTGGGTGCAGCTTTGACCAAAAAAATTAACAAGGACAGCCACCTGGTTTATTCGCTTCATGGCGATGGCGAATTGCAGGAAGGCCAAGTTTGGGAAGCCGCCATGTTTGCTGCCCACCACAAGGTTGACAATATTATATCTACCATAGATTATAACGGTAGGCAAATTGATGGCGATACCGAAGAGGTAATGTCGCTGGGCGATTTGACTGCTAAGTTCGAAGCATTTGGGTGGACGGTTATTTCGTGTGCCAACGGAAACGACATGAAAACAATGCTCGACAGTTTAAACCAAGCCAAGTCTTTAACCGGAAAAGGCAAACCGGTGATGATTATTATGACCACCGAAATGGGCTGGCCTATCGATTATATGGTGGGTTCTCACAAATGGCACGGCGTTGCTCCAAACGATGCAGAACTAGAATCGGCATTAAAGCAATTGCCACAGACGCTTGGGGATTATTAATTTCGTATAACGTATAACGTATAACGTATAACGTACAGCGAACAATGTACAATGTACAATGTACGACGTACAATGTACAAAGTGCAGGTTAAATCTATAAAATCATTATCTATTAATTACTAAGTACGCGATACTTGGTACGTAGTACAAAAGAATATGAAATACACAATACTTGGTAACAACGACACCCGTTCTGGTTTTGGAGCTGGTCTTTTAGAAGCCGGAAAGGCAAATCCGAACGTGGTAGGTCTTTGTGCCGATTTAATTGGTTCGCTTAAAATGGACGCCTTTAAAAAGGAGTTTCCAGACCGTTTTGTGCAGGTAGGTATTGCCGAAGCCAACATGATTGGTTTGGCTGCGGGTATGACCATTGGTGGTAAAATTCCGTTTACCGGAACGTTTGCCAACTTCTCTACCGGCCGTGTTTATGACCAAATTCGTCAGAGTATAGCTTATTCCGACAAAAACGTAAAAATATGTGCCTCGCACGCCGGTATTACCTTGGGCGAAGACGGTGCTACCCACCAAATATTGGAAGACCTTGGTTTAATGAAAATGCTTCCGGGCATGACCGTTATTAATCCGTGCGACTATAACCAAACCAAGGCTGCTACATTGGCTATTGCCAAACACCACGGCCCGGTTTACTTGCGTTTTGGCCGCCCAAAGGTGCCCATATTTATTCCAGAAAACCAGGAGTTTGTTATTGGCAAAGCGCTATTGTTGGAAGAAGGAACCGATGTTACCATTTTTGCCACCGGGCATTTGGTTTGGCCGGCTTTGTTGGCTTGCCAGCAATTGGCCGAGCAAGGTATTTCTGCCGAAGTAATTAACATACACACCATTAAACCGCTTGACGAAGCCGCCATTTTGAAATCGGTGAGCAAAACCCGCTGTGTGGTTACCGCCGAAGAGCACAATTATTTTGGCGGAATGGGCGAGAGTGTTGCCGGTGTATTGTCGCGCAACCTGCCAGCGCCCATTGAATTTGTAGCCGTAAAAGACAGCTTTGGCGAAAGCGGAACCCCAGAGCAATTGATGAAAAAATACGGACTAGACGACCTTCATATTATTGAAGCCGCCAAGAAAGTAATTGGCCGGAAATAAAGGGAACTATCTACGAATAGGGAAGGGTTAAGGCGAGAGCTTTAACCCTTTTTGTTTATGTCATGCTGTGGAACGAAGAATCTAGCCTAAACAGTGTTGAGATGCTTTCTGGGAAGGTTGGACAGCCTTGTGGCTTGCATAAAACTGTCTGCGGAGCACGGAACCGCCACTTTTGCCAAACCCGCGTTATCGGCTGTTTTTCTTTTCTCTTGGTAACTATTTCGTGTTGTTATTGTTTAAACTCACTTGAAATAATTTTGTCGTTGTCAATTACAATTGGAATTGCACTATACATTTTATTCAAAATGTCTTTGCGTCTTGAAATTGTCATTACGTCCCCAGAATTGAAGTCGTAAACTAAATCCATGTCATAGCAAATGGAATTGATTAACGCTAATGCTGGAATATTCTTGAATGGTGTTAATTCAAAGTCGTTTGAAATTTCAGTATCAACTTCTACCTGTCCGTTAATATGACAGATGGAAATTAATTCTGAAATTATCTCCCTTAATCCAGTTTTGTTTTTAAAATTCTTATAGTTGACTTTTCTGTCTTGAAGAAAGTAAAAACCGCTTGCACTATCTATAACCAACTCAAAGCTTTCCTTTGCCGTTTTTATTCTAACAGAAAGGAGAACACCTTGAAATAGTTTCATAAAGGGCTTGTCAATTTCATTTACAAATATTGATACTTCATCGCCTGTTTTAAGCGAAATGAGATTTGGATATTTACTTGTTGCATTAATTTCAAGTTTTGCTGAAGGGAACTTACTTACACCAGTAGAGGTAGAGATATTCTTGATAATGTTAGTAGTATTCTTTTCTTTACGAAATTCCTCTTCAATACTAATTACTCCTGATTCCTTGGAGTTAAATACAATTTTCGTTTTATGTTCTCTTTCCATGTGTTAGAAGTTTATATATGGGAAGTCAACTCCCCTGTCAACAAAGTGAATATTACCAACCATGTATGGTTGGTTGAACTTTATCTGTTTCCAAAAATCAATTTCAGAAATTGATTTGCTACAAAGTTTTTGTGCAACCGAAAAACTACAACTGCACACTAAAATAATTGGTGCGAATTTTATGAATTCTATGTTAGGGTCACTTTCAACAAAACAGCAGAGTTTAATACTTTCAAGAATTTCTGTCTCAAAGTCAAACAGTTTAAATATTGATACAATTTCTCTTTGTTGCTCGTATTCAGTTCGTGCTCTTGTAAAGTAGTTAATAACTGCCGCTTTTGTATTATGATTGTAGCTTATGTAAAAATTGAAAATCCCAAGGTTTGATTGAATCTTTGATTCAATTGCTGATAATAGTTCTTCAACCGTGTCAATTTTGTTGGTGGGTGCAGATGTTGATTTGATACCTTTCAATAAATTAAGAAACTCCTCAACCTCAGGATGTGATGTATTGGACGGTGAATATTCAATAACTCGAATGCCTGTCCTTTTTTCAATTGATAAGATTTCAAATTTTGATTTGGCGGTTAATAACGCATAATGTAAAATGGGTTGACCATTATTGATTGCACTCAAAAAGTCAAGAATCAAATTAAAATGTGGGTCAGTCAAGCCAAAGCCGACAAAGCAAATTGTTGAAGTTGAGAAAATACTTCTAATAGCATTTTGAACAGCTAGATTGTTGTGAATAATGTTTTTAAAATCCTCCTGGGTAAGAATTATTGAGTCCTGATTTAAAATGTCACCATGAATTTTCAATACTATTTTTTTCCCTTTTTCAATTGCCTTTAAAGCTTCTGGGATATTTTTATTTGAATAACAACTAAATGCCCCTTTGCCTCCAATTTCAGGAATGCGGTCATAGTTGGTAGTTATAATACTTTTAAATTCAAGTGTCAAGAGTGCTTTATAAGCATTTGGAATATCATCAAATTGAAATACTTTATCAAAGTGCTTTTCAATGATTTCACGGTACTCATTCGTGCCGATAGCGGATGCACAAAAGTCAGCTATCTCTAAAAATTTTTCTCCGTTGTCAAGGTTTTTTAGAAGTTCGGCTTTGTCCACAACTAGTTTCCCTTTATTGTGAGTTTCGGTTACCAGTTGCTTTAAAAAAGTGGCCCAGCTTGGGAAAAGTGGTAAAGAAAGTCCTGCTCCGACAAAGAATATTACTCTGTCAGGATTGCTATTGTATAGCTCTAAAAATGCTTTAAAATTTTCTGTGTCTTTAAAATTCATATCACTGATGTTTCAATATTGCACCGTCTCCCTAAAATAACCGCTAACTGATATATACTCGCTATCCCCTTTCGTTTGTTGCTAATTCAACCCGCTAACGAATCGCCATTGTGGTGCATAGTAAATAAATCCAGCGGCAAATCAGGCAGTTTAAAACAAGCATTAAAGCAATTGTTGTTGTTCCCGCAATAGCACATGCGGGCGTTGGGGCAAGGGTTTATGTTTGGCATACCGAGGAAGGTAAGAAGGGGTTAAAAAATTATGAGGATGAAGGTAAAAGAATTTCTTTACCGGCAAAAAAAATTAAACGCATAGGAGCATAGGAAAGCGGCCTCTCCCCAAACCCCTCTCCAAAGGAGCGGGGCTTAGCGGCTACCCAACCTGGCCGTATCTGTAAATCTTTGGTGCTTTTTAGCTTGGGATTCTTCCTTTGTCAATACGCCATAAAACAGGTTAAAGCTTACTACCCCGATAAGCCACTCCCCTTTCCTTTGGAGAGGGGCAGGGGGAGAGGCCAGTTACTCCTGGTTCTTCACCACCACGGCCGCTAAGGCAAATAGGGCAGCGGTTTCGGTGCGCAGGCGGTTGTTGCCCAGGCTAATGGGTTGAAACCCATTTCCTAAAGCTAGTTTTACCTCGTTTTCAGAGAAATCGCCTTCAGGGCCTATGAATAACACCACATCACTGCCCGGAATGTAGCTTTCCGTTATGAATCGTTTTGGTGTTTCGTGGCAATGGGCAATTAGTTTTTGCCCAATAACGGGCAGCTCAATTTGCTGCTTAAAGGGAGCAACGTCATGAATAAGCGGCAACCAGCATTGTTGCGATTGTTTTAAAGCCGCCACCGCAATTTTTTCTAAGCGCTCTGTTTTTTGCACCTTGCGTTCGCTGTGTTCGCATTGCAACAGGTAAATGTTGTCAATGCCCAGTTCAGTAGCTTTTTCTACCAGCCATTCCAAGCGGTCGCTGTTTTTGGTAGGGGCAATGGCCAGGTTGATGCTCGGCTGTGGTTTATCCACTTGTGCTGATTCGATAATTTGTAAAACACAATTTTTCTTGCCCAATTCCTGAATTAATGCCGTGGCCAAAAGCCCTTTGCCATTGGTAATTCGAATGGCATCGTTAACCTGCATGCGCAACACTTTTATGGCGTGTTTGCTTTCTTCTTCGGGCAAAATCGGCCTGGCTAAATCAATGTCGGGGAGGTAAAAAAAGTGCATGGTGGCAAAAATTTGAACAAAAATAAACGGCTGCCAAATCTTTCGTTCGACAGCCGTTTAAAGTAACTAAAAATTGAGTTAGTGAATGTTGTTAGCAGCCAAATATCTTTCGGCATCGAGCGCTCCCATACAGCCGGTTCCGGCAGCGGTTACCGCTTGGCGATATACTTTGTCGGCCGCATCGCCAGTGGCAAATACACCGGGAATTTTGGTTTTCGAAGTACCCGGCTCAACAATAAGGTAGCCGGTTTCATCCATGTCTAACCAACCTTTAAAAATATCGGTATTTGGTTTGTGACCAATGGCAAGGAAAAACCCGGTAACCGTCAAGTCTTTGGTTTCTTTGGTCATGTTGTTAATTACACGAACACCTTCAACCACCTCTTGGCCCATTACTTCAACGGTTTCGGTATTGTAAAGCACTTCAATGTTTGCGGTGTTTTCTACCCGGTGAATCATGGCTTTAGAGGCCCTGAATTCGCTTTTTCTTACCAGCATGTACACTTTTTTGCAAAGCTTGGCAAGGTAGGTAGCTTCTTCGCAAGCGCTGTCACCAGCACCAACAATGGCTACTTCTTGGTTGCGGTAAAAGAAACCATCGCAAACTGCACAGGCCGAAACACCGCCACCGCTTTCGCGCAAACGTGTTTCAGAAGGCAAACCCAACCATTTGGCCGATGCTCCGGTAGATATGATAATGGTGTTGGCAGTAAGCTCGTATTTGTCGTCAACGGTTACTTTATGCACCGGACCCGAGAAATCGACTTTGGTTACCCAACCGTTTCTGATGTCGGTTTCAAAACGCAGCGCCTGGTTGCGGAATTCTTCCATCATTTCAGGGCCACCAATGCCTTTGGCAAAGCCGGGGTAGTTGTCTACATCGGTGGTTTCGGTAAGCTGACCGCCCGGTTGAAGACCTTCAATCATAATAGGTTTAAGGTCGGCACGAGCGGCATAAATGGCGGCTGCATAACCCGATGGGCCTGAGCCAATTATTAAGCATTTTGTATCTACGGTAGTTGACATCAATTCAAATTTTGGAAGGCAAAAATAATGGTTTACCACACTTCTGGGTAGGGTTATTAACCATTGTTAGCAACTATTGGCTTTTAGGGTTTTGGTTTGGTAACAATCAAGGTATCTATGGCTGTTCCATAACCTGCCCAAATGCCTAAACCGCCGTTGACGTTGCTTTTTACATTGGCTGGTGACGAAAACGGACTTCCGCTGCTGGCCACCGCGTTGTAAAACGAACGATAGTACTTGTAAACCCCTTCATCAATGGTGCTGAATTTAACCAGTACCGTGTCGCCAACTTTAAAGTAGCCGCGCTCAATATTTAAGTCGTCATCGTGGTGCGAACCGGGTGAAACGCCTCGATTGTAAGCAAAATCGAAGGTGGTTCCGTTAAAAAACTCGTCATCGAAAGCCGAGTTGAAAGGCGCTACAAAATCGAGGTCTTTTATGCGCCCAGAATCATTTCCGGTGGTGTACTTATTAATTCGCTGCGCAAACCAGCGGTAGGCGTTACCGGAATTGGGCGGGTCGGCGAGGCGGGCATAAAGAAACCCAAGCGAATCCAATGTGCCATCGGGTTTAAACCAAAGGCTGTCCAAGGGAATGGGCGTGGGAATGGTGGTGTTGGCATTAAGTTCCTTGCCGTCGGCATTAACCAGCAGGGTATACGATTGGTTTATTTTGCCAAATGATTGCGGATTGGTGCTGGTAAAAATGCAGAACTGATCGAAGCCGGCTGGCAGGTTGAACACCTCGCCAAACTGGTCGCGAAGACTATCGGGAATATCAGAAAGACAAAAGCGTTCCAGCACAATAGTATCGTTTCCAAAAACCATACGCACCGTGGCTTCCCGCACAAACATTTCACCCAGCGTTTGCTCATTTAGTTGAGTGTAGTAGGGGATGGATTTGGTAAGGATTACCATTGGCGGCATGCCCGGTTCAATTTTTCCCTGAACCACAATTTGTGTTTCCGAGCCGGGTAGCTCGATAACAATTTCTTTTTCGCAGCTGCCAAAAATCAACAGAACAACCAGCAGTAATAAGTAGTATTTCATGCGCTTAAAAAGAAAAATTCCAGGTTACTGATGGCAAAATGGGAAACAAGGAAACCTGTTTTAACACCACACGGCTATTGCCCTCTTCAATGCTTCCGGTAAGGTCGTTATAGAGGAAATACGGATTTTGCCGGCTATACACGTTATAAACCGAGAAGTTCCAACTCGATTCTATCCTTCGTTTTTTAACCACAACTTCGTTGGTAACCGGGTCTACCTTGGTTTTGGTGTTTTTTGGCCGCAGGGTAGCCGACAAATCTAGCCGGTGGTATGCGCCCATTCTAAACCCATTGCGTTGGCCATACACATCAATAAAACGACTGTCTTCTACGCTGTAATACCGCTGAATGGGAAGTGTAATGGTGTTTCCGCTGCCATAAATAAACACTGACCCAAACGACCAGCGAGCCGATAAATCGTAAGTGAGCGCCACCGACAAGTCGTGACGACGGTCGTATTTGGCCGGGAAGGTGCGTCCTTCGTTCACTGCCGGAAAACGGTGGGTGGTTTTACTCAAAGTGTAACCAATCCAGCCGTTAAAATCGCCACTTACCTTTTTCAGAAACAGCTCCAGTCCATAGGATTGGCCTGTACCGGTGGTCAGGTTGTTGTCTACATTGTCGCCCAGGTTATCGTCGGGTTGCACACCTTCTTTGTATTCAATCAGGTTGCTCATGTCTTTGTAATACAGCTCAACTGAAGTTTCGTAGCGGTTGTTTTCAAAATTTCGGAAATAGCCAAGGTTGTATTGATTGCCCAATTGAGGCTTCAGTAAGCTCGAACTCGGAATCCAAATGTCAGTAGGTAAGGAAAGGGGAGAAACCGATGCAATTTGCACATACTGGAAATTACGGGTATATGCAGCTTTGATGGAATGCGTAAGGCCGGTTTTAAAGCGAACGGAAACACGCGGTTCAAGACCTCCGTAGGTAATAATGTTGTCGAATTTGCCATAGTTTATAATGGCAGCCGTATGCTCGTAGTCGTCTTTTACGTAGCGGGTAAAAGGTCCAACTTGTGCAAAAATGGAAAGTCGCAATCCGCCGTTAATGCGCAGCCGGTCGGTGATGTCCATGTCGTCGGAAACGTAAAAACCACTTTCGTGTGCGTATATTTTGTCCTTTCCACCTAGGTTAAACTTGGTATCACCGCTCTCGGCTTCGGCAATGTTTGGTGTAAAAATGTGCCGGGTAAAGGATGCGCCAAACTTTATTTGGTGGCGAATAGAAGGATAGTAGTTGAACGAAACTTTTGCGCTGTAATCGCGTATTCCTGAATAGAAAGTGGCTTTAAACTGGTCAAATTTCGATTCGAACTGGAAGTTGTAATCACTTAAACTAAAGGTAGTGTTGGCAAAAAGTTTTTCCGAAAAAAGATGATTCCAACGTGCGGTGGCCGTTGCATTTCCCCAGGGAACTTTGAAACTGATGTCGGAGTCGCGGTCGATAAAACTAAACACATCGCGCCCAAAATAGCCGCTGACGTAAAGTTGGTCTTTTTCGGAAAATTGGTAGTTCAACTTTCCGTTTAAGTCGTAAAAATAATACCCTGAACCATAGGCATTTGAAAGTTTAGAAATGAATGGTTTAGAAACAACATCGATGTAGGTTCGCCGGGCAGAAACGATGAAAGAAGACTTTTCTTTTTGAATGGGGCCTTGAATGGTAAGGCGCGAGGCAATAAGGCCGATGCCACCATCAACCTTCACCTCTTTGTTGTTTCCTTCTTTCAGGTTAATGTCGAGTACCGAGGCCAACCTGCCACCGTATTGTGCGGGCATTCCGCCTTTTATTAGTTCTACGTTTTTAACCGCATCGGCATTGAAAATGCTAAAGAAACCGAAGAGGTGAGCGGCATTGTAAACCACAGCTTCGTCAACCATAATCAGGTTTTGATCGGGACCACCACCACGAATGTACAACCCCGAATTCCCTTCACCAGCCGACATAACACCTGGCAATAGCTGAATGGTCTTAATTAAATCGACCTCACCCAGAAAGGCCGGAAGGGCTTTTATTTTTTCGATGTCGAGGTTTATTTTGCTTATTTCGGTGCTTTGCACATTCTTGTTGGCATTGCCGGTTATTACCACTTCTTTGGCCTCGAGTGCTTTGCTGAGCAAGGAAAAGTTTATTCTTTGATCGCTCGTTACCGTTATTTTCTTTTCCAAATCGGCATAACCCAGAAAACTGACACGCAGCGTGTAATCGCCGGGAGGTAGGGTAAGACTGTAAAATCCGTAGGTGTTCGACACTGTTCCGCGGCCGGTTTCTTTAATTAAAACGGTGGCACCAATCAGGGTTTCTCCGGTCGATAAGTCATCCACAATTCCGCTGATGGTAACTTTTTTTTCTTGTGCTAAACAGTTGAAAAATAGGATATTAAAAAGAAGTAGAAAAGCGCAGGTGGGGATTGTGACATGCCGGTATTTCATGTTTTGGAATTAAGATTATATTTGCACTCCCCAATTTTAGCGGGTTTTCTAGTAAAATTCGGTCTAAAAGTACAACAAAAGGAAATAACGGGATGTAGCTCAGCTTGGTGGAGTGCACGTCTGGGGGGCGTGAGGTCGCAGGTTCAAATCCTGTCATCCCGACCATGTTCGGTTAAAATGAAATGAAAACCTCTGATTTGTAGGAAAATCAGGGGTTTTTGTTTTTTACCACATCAATCCACATCAATCTTTTTCAAGAAAACTGTACCCTATTCGTGACCCCAATTTGATGCGTTACTATATAGCAGATGCCTTGCCACCAAAGAGACAATACATCAATTTTACCCGTGGTTTCAATTCAATATTTTTTACCTTGCCGATAATTACCCCCCCCCTTTTCGCCCGCATATGACCAGTTTAACTCCCTTCGTCCAAGTTCTTTTCCAGCCATGCGCTACTTTTCCGCTAAATCGAGAAAGTAAAAAACCATTCTTCTCTTACCTGCTATAGCGGCTTTGATTGGATAATAAATACTAGTTAGCCACCATTGAAAAATGAAACAGTTTACTCTCATATTAAGTGTTTTGATTCTGAGTTCTTGCTCGTCTCCTTTAATTATAACGAAAAAGAATATCGAGCTTTATCAAATAGTGGAAAATGGGAAAATTGGCTACATGGACCAAAAAGGAAAAACTCGAATAGAACCTAAATACCTAGCATGTGACAAATTAAATTCAATATCTGAATGTACGGTTGACTTTAATGCAAAAGGCTTTGCAGTAGTTAAAGAAAGTGAGGGGTATACTTTAATAGATTGGAAAGGAAACAAAACGACAACTTCAGTTTTCCAAGTACTTATCAAGGAATCCGATAGTACGTTTGTCGCGAAAAAAGATGGAAAGTTTGGATTAATAAATTATGATGGTGTGAATTTGATTCCATTCATTTTTGACACACAATATTATATCGATGATACCAAATTATTCCCAGCTAAAATAGATAACAAGCCGGTAATTTATGACCCAAAAAATGGAACTATCGCTAAAATGCCTTATGATTATATTTCTCCGTTTCTAGGAGATTTTGCCAAAGTTGAATCAAATGCCAAAGTTGGATTAATAAATAGAGAGTTAGAGTTGGTGTATGACACTGCTTACCAACAACTTGGGCAATTCTCATCAAATCTGATAAACGCAAAAATTAGTGATAGATGGTACTTTCTTAATAATCGAGAACAAGTTGTTTTCGATACTTCTTTTGATAAAGCATCAAGTTATGTAGATGGTGTGGCGACAGTAAAGAAAGAAAAGTACGGTGCCATTGACACCCTAGGAAACTTGATTATCCCTTTTGAATACGAGTATCTAAGTTATACGGGAAGAAGTGACGATGGTGATAAGATATTTATGTTTTCTGACCAAGAGGATTATTTCTCTTATGAGGCGAAATGTGGTCTGATTAACCAAAAGACAGATACGATTTTAAGGGCAGAATACTCTGATTTGTTTTACTTTTTTGACATTGTAGAAGCATCAATTGATGAAGGTGCACAAGCCGGTGTTATCGACTTAAAAAAGAAAAAAGTAATAATCCCTTTCAATTTCGATCTAACCGAATACTATGATGATGGCCTTTCAATTCTATACTTCTCTGATAATGAAGGGACAGAATATTATGGATATGTAAATAGAAGAAATAGAATTATTTGGTCTAATAATAAGAAACTACTAAAAGAAAAATTAAAAACGGTGGCTAACAAAACCTATAAGCAATAGTGCCCTGCGAGACGCTACCGCTCATAGCCAAAACGTTATATGCCATTTTAAATAAAGAATCTTGATAAATAATTTAACCATATTGATATTTCCCTTTTTGCTATTTGGCTGTTCGACAAGGCAGCACAAAGTAGACGAAATTTATTATGTTATTAAACATACACCAACAATCCAAGACACAGGAGATGTCCCGCCTCCACCACCCCCGCCGACACCCTATTATGGAGATTTTAATTTCATACTCCTTGACGGTTCGGTAACTTATTTCCACAACAAACATATTTATCGCTTCTGCGGGACAGGAATTGACCATGCAAAACCACCAAGAGTGTTTTTAATTCCAGACCACCTGACAAAAATAAGCATGGCCGACCTTCCTCATTTTTTGACAACTTTAATTAGCGACTCAATAATAACAGGCCAACATTTTTTCGCCTCAATTTCATCACCAACCGACACAATTAGAAATGGGGCGTTTAAAATAATTAACGATTTTTTTAGATCAAAAATACCATACAGTATTCGTAACTGGACAGAGGAAGAGCATTTTGTTACGATAGCAAAAATAGAGAACAAGGAATATAATCCGAACCTCGTTGACTGGAAAGTTGGTTTTGACGTTGTATCGAATCCGCCAATGGACACAACAAATGCAGAGAAGAAAAACGGCATATAACACCACCTTTACGCCAGGCGGGCAACTTGCCAACAGAATTTATATCTTCGAAAACCCGCCCATTCCAAATATGCGAAACGTTTCGGCTATTCTTAGTACGACCTTGCATAACCCAACATACATGACAAGACATAGACTTTTAAACTACTTCATAGCGACTGTTTGGATTGCCAACGGACTTTTCTGTAAGGTGCTTAACCTTGTACCACGACATCAACAAATTGTTGGACAAATTTTAGGGGACGACTATTCACGTCCGTTGACAATTTTAATTGGACTTTCAGAAATTGGTATGGCAATATGGATTTTGACTGGCTTGTGGACACGTCTAAACGCTATAACACAAATTCTTGTCATTGGGACAATGAATGTTTTGGAGTTTGTGCTTGTGCCCGACTTGTTAATGTGGGGCAATGCAAATTCAATTTTTGCTTTTCTGTTTATCCTTTTAATCTACTACAACGAATTTCAACTCAATAAAAAGTCTTAGATGCTTTCATTTTTAAAAGACCATCCGTTTGCAGTTGAAGCGTTTTTTGAAAGTTCGCTTGTTTTCACTTTTGCAATTCCAAAAGAGCAAATTCAACACTTAATTCCAGAGTGTTTGGCGTTAGACACTTTCAACGACAAGTGGGCTTTCATTGCCATTGCAATGGTTCAAACAAAGTCCTTGCGACCAAAGGGTTTTCCAAAAGTGTTAGGCAACGACTTTTTTCTAATTGGTTATCGTGTGTTTGTTCGGTTTACAAACAACGCAGGTAAAAGTTTAAGAGGTTTGTATATTCTCAAATCGGAAACGGACAAAAAGAAAATGGAGTTTTTGGGTAACATATTTACTCACTACAACTACACCACAACCGACGTTACCCAACACTCAAGCAACGGGGCCACTGAAATAAATTCGGCCAAATCAGGTTTCAAAATTCTAATTGACAATTCGGACAACGAAAATATTTCTTTGCCTACTGGTTCCCCATTTGCTGACTGGAAAGAAGCAAGAAGATTTTCAGGCCCATTGCCTTTTACCTTCACATACAACCAAGCCTACAAAGAGGTTTTAATCATAGAAGGCGTTAGAGAAAACTGGAAGCCAACGCCTGTAAAAGTTATTGACTACAATTTCTCATTTATAGACAATATGAAACTGACTGATGCTAAACTGGCTAATGCTTTCATCATTAAAAACATTCCTTACCTCTGGAAAAAGGGTAAAATTGAACAATGGAAAAAATAAGAAAACCATTTCAAGGGGTTTGGAACATCATTCGTTTTAATTGGCAATTCTATGTTTTGGCAATCATATCGACTGTTGTTCTCTTTTTGTTTCGCAATAATTTCAATGCGGCACTTCGTGTGGCATCTGATATTTTGGTGGTTGTAATTATTGGCTCAACTGTAATTTCATTAGTAATTTCATATTACATCTACGACTTCTCTAATCTTTACAAACTTTCATGGTTAGACAATCTGCTAACTAAAGGCAACGGAAAAATTGTAAATATCAACGCTGGCTTTGACGAAACAAGCAACTTGCTTAAAAGCAAGTTTGCCAATTCAGAATTAGTAGTGTTTGACTTTTACGACTCTGCAAAACACACTGAGGTCTCAATCAAAAGAGCAAGAAAAGCGTATCCCCCATTTCCCAATACTCAGCAAGTAAAAACAAATCATTTGCCTTTACAAGATAATTCAACTGAAAAGGTTTTTGCAATACTATCTGCACATGAAATACGAAATGATGAAGAAAGAATTTCTTTCTTCAAAGAACTTCGCAGAGCATTATCAGAAACAGGGCAAATAATTGTAACTGAACATTTGAGGGACACAGCAAATTTATTAGCATACAATATCGGAGCATTTCATTTTCACTCAAAAGCCACTTGGATCGAAGCATTTCAATCCTCGGGACTGCGAGTTGTAGATGAAATAAAAATCACTCCTTTTATCACAACCTTTATACTTGACAAAAATGGAGTTGCATCTTAAAATAATTGGTTCATGTTTAATTGTGTTGGGTTTGGTTCACACAATCTTTCCAAGACAATTTAATTGGAAGCAAGAACTAAGTTCATTAAGCATTATGAATAGAGAAATGATGTATGTTCATACTTTCTTTATTGCAATTACGCTCTTTCTTGTCGGACTATTATGCCTGACATCAGGCGCGGACTTAATCAGCACGACTTTTGGAAAACGGGTTTCTTTAGGGTTTGGAATTTTTTTTTCTTTAAGGCTACTTGTTCAGTTCTTTGGTTACTCATCACAAACTTGGAAAGGGAAAACATTCGAAACGACAATTCATATTTTGTTCTCAATATTTTGGACATACATAACAACAATATTTTGCCTCATTTACCTAGCATGACACAGCGGACAAACATAACGGGCGACAGAAGAACAGCCGATAGCAAGGGGTTTGCAATAGGCAGGGTTTGTAGCTCCACAGACAGTTTTGTGGTAACCGAAAGTTCAATTCTCCGAATCAACATTTGTGCTGAAAACCCCGCTCAAATCTGCAAACGTTATGCATAATTTTAAACACCAACACATGAACAAACTGACAATCATTGGACTAACACTTTTGTTTTCGACTAACGTTTTCGGGCAGATAAATATTACCGACTCGACTGTTCAAGTTATCGGATACTGGGACAATAAAGAAAAACAAACTTATGTTGTAACAACTGAAAAATATAAAGTTAAAGGTTCAGACACGACCTCAAAAGAACTTATGACATATGAGGTTGATGTTACCATTAAAGATTCCTCAGCAAAATCCTACACCGTTGAATGGTTTTACAAAAATTTCAACATCAACACGGATAATCAGTTTACTAAAAAACTTACTTCTATCGCCCAAGACATGAGTGTTATTATTAAGACTGATGAAATGGGTGCATTTGTTGAAGTGGTTAATTGGACTGAGGTGAGAGACTACATCAAAAAATCAACCTCCACTCTTAAAAATGAATTTAAGGACATTCCGAAAATGGATGAAATTATTAAGCAAATTGTAGGAATGTTTTTGACTAAAGAAGCTATTCAATCAGCAGCAATTAAGGACATTCAACAATTTTACACTTATCATGGTGGTCAATATAAATTAGGGGAAGAAACAGTGGGACAAATGAAACTTGCAAATCTTTATGGTGGAGAACCTTTTGATGTAGAGGTAACGGTCAAACTAGACGAAATTAATATGGAAGATGGAAATTCCATTATCAGAATGTGGCAAACCGTAAACTCAAAACAACTGACTGACGCATCTTATGAATATATCAAAGAATTGTCAAAAACAATGGGAACAAAACCACCAAAACGCGATGAAATTCCACCATTAAAAAATGAAACAAGGACAGCGTCAAGAATTCATGGAGGAAGCGGTTGGGTAATTTATAGTGTTGAGACCAAAGAAGTTTCGGCAGAGAATGTCATTAGTTTTGAGGAAAGAACTATTGAATTGAAATAAAATTGTGCATTACAGCACATTTGCCATAGGTGAGGTTTCCTGCTCCGCAGACAATTTTCGATTACAGAAAGTTAGCCGCTCCGAAACCCCCGCCTTCGCAACGCACCAACCCCTAAAAAAAACCAAAACATGAAACAAATTCAACTATTAGGTCTGTCTTTTTTATTTATTAGTCTTATTGCTTGTGGCCAAGCAACGCAGAAAAACACAGGAACAGAGATTGAAAAGGGCTGGAAAACACTTGATGAAAGTATTTATTCAATACAGTATCCTGAAAATTGGGACTTAGATAAATCTGGTCAGATGGGCTTGAGTTTTGTTCTTCTTTCGAAACAATCCACTCCGAAAGACCAATTTAGAGACAACATTAACCTGTTAATACAAGACTTGCAAGGGCAAAACATTAACCTTGACAAGTATGTTGAAATTTCCGAAGGTCAAATAAAAACGATGATTACCAAGGGTAATATTATTGAAAGTACAAGACAAAATGAAAACGGATCTGAATTTCAAAAAGTTATATATACTGGTGACCAAGGGGTGTACAATCTCAAGTTTGAACAATATTATTGGATAGAAAACGGAAAGGCTTTTGTGCTTACCCTGACTTGTGAACTTGACCAATTTGAAACATATAAAGTGACGGGTGAGAAAATACTGAATAGTTTTAGACTGAAGTAAAAATTAAGGAACACTCTGGCCTATTGCTTAAAACTCGCAAAACTCTTCCACAATTAACCCGAAATCGCCATCCAATCAAAGTCCACTACTACCTCTGTGTTGCGTGTTTTCAATACATTTCAACAACTAGCACGAAAATTGACCGAATAGCCGCAATTTTGAACTTAAGTTTCCTGAATGATGAACCCTTTTTTTGCGATAACTTGTTTTTTAAATAAACCATTGTACTTTTGTGGTAACAGTACACGCCACGCTACCCATCAGAACAGCGTCCCAGGGCGTGTCTTTTGCTTTATTACCTTTTCCAATTACCCGCCTTTCCGACCGTATATGTCAGAAAGGCTTTTTTGTTTTTACCCATGAAGTATAGCAAGCACAGCATAAATATTTCACAACAAATCCAACAACTTAAGTCAAGGGGCTTAATTTTTGGCAATGAAAAACTGGCCGAGCAATTTCTTGGCAACATAAGTTACTACCGATTAGCCGGGTATTGGTGGCCCATGCAAGCCGATAAAGTGAATCACATCTTTAAGCCAAATAGCACATTCGAAAATGTAATAGCGATTTACAATTTCGATCGTGAGCTCAGAATCATGTTGTTCGATGTTATCGAACGAATAGAGATTGGCTTTCGCACCAAATTAATCTACCACCTGTCGCACGAATTATCGCCTTGGTGGTTCGAAGATTCAGCCAATTTCAAAAACGCTGTCGAACACACCGAAACATTATTAGCGATTGACCGGGAACTAAAACAAACGAAAGAAGTTTTCATCAAAGAGCATTACAAAAAGTACCACACCGATTCCAGAAGGCCACCAGCATGGAAAACATTAGAAATTGCAAGCTTTGGCAATAACTCTAAACTCTACGGCAATCTTTTGTCAACGGTGAAGGCAAAAGACACTATTGCCGCGGAGTTAGGTGCAGTGAATCACACGTATTTACCAAGTTGGCTCCAAAGCATCAATCAAATTAGAAACATCTGTGCGCACCATGGCCGTTTATGGAATAAAAACCTCCCTGGCCGGCCAAAATTGTTGTCCAAACCACCTTTTCCCTGGTTAGAGAATGTTCCAGCAGCAAACGAGCACCAATTCCTTTATGTTCATTTGTGCTGCTTAAAGTATTTGTTAAACAGAATAAGTCCTATAAACGACTTTACTGAAAAATTAACCAGCTTGCTTTTAAAATACCCAAATATTGACCCCAATGCATTGGGACTTAAAATCAACTGGCAAAATGAATCCTTATGGCAGCACTAATCAAAAAACACCTCTTACTATTCCTTCTGGCCTTTATTTTATGCACTAATTTCACTTTTGCTCAATCACTCGACCAAATGTTGCAAAAGCAAACCATTAAGTGCGAAGACATTGCCTTCAATGCTTCCATATTGGTGGTGCGATTGGTTACCGAAAATAAAATAGACTCCGCTAACCTAGTGTTGTCCTATTGGGAAAATAAATGCGGAATGCGCGAATCGATTCAACGCGTTAAAATCCTTATCGCCCTCCAATCCGGCACTTATTCCGATTCAACTTTAGATGATGGCATTTTAGCCTTTTGTTATCAATACATGGCACGAATTCAAGCGGGTAAAAGAGGCGAACAAATAGAATACGATTATTATAGGCCATATTATGGCCATATTCCAATCGCGCAGGAGTTCGATAACTTTACAAAAAACTTGGCGCTTAAACTTGGTCAGCAATATCCAGAAGGAAGCATAGAACACTTGCTTGCTGAATTTTACACCGCCAATCCAGATACCCTAATAACCAAAATTCAGGATAAGAAATATGACCAAAGCAAACTATACAAGGCCTATTTCGAGGAGGTCAATAAATTCATAAACCAACCAGAATTCAATATTGCTTATTTTGCTGGAATATGGATGCCAACCGGCAACCTAAAGATTTTAGGGAACCACCCGGAGGTAGGTTTCCAAATGGGGCAAAATAGAACCAAAATGAGTTACGATTTTACCTTAGCGTTGAGAGCAACTAAGGCTAAAAACAGCTATCCTTATTTCGACAAAACGACCGGTAAAGAAGAATACACCAATCACTTTTTTGGTGGCTATGTTGGCATAGAAGCAGCAAGGAATCTTTGGGTTAAAAAAACAAATGAGATTAAAGCCTTGGGCGGTTTCGGTTGGGATGGTTTCGATGTAAAAGACAATACCAACGAACAGAATCAGAAGGACAACAGCCAAACCGCCAGTTCGGTGAATTTTAACTTTGGCCTTGGTTACCGTAAATTTATGATGGGTTGGGGTTACCTGGCATTACACGTAAAGTACAATGTGGTAAATTACAGAATGAACAATACGGTCAATTTTACCGGAAACCCAATCACCATAAGGTTATTCATGGGATCCTGTTCCAATATTCAGAAAAAATCAAGGTTGAAGGCTTTGAAATACCCGTACCGCAATTAATCCCCTGTTTCTTTTGTTAACCAATGTTTATGAGTGCATAACCACATTTTCCCTTATTTTCGTCCCCATGAAAACCCGTTATTTCCTGCAAGGCTTGTCCTTTCTGATTTTTGCCAATTTGCTACTTTCTATTCAGGGATATGCCCAAGACAAGCCTATCGACTGCGACCGTTGCCGCGAACTAAAAGCCGAATTGCAAAAGCACTTCACCAAAGAAGGCAATACAGCTTACAATAAAGCATGCAACAATAGCTCCACTGTCTATTTCAATACTCAAAATGCAGAGGTTTCTACCAAAGATTCCGCCTCGAGATATATTTCCGAATGGGAATATCCATGTTTGGGATATAAACTTCATTGTGAATATATCCTACCTAAGGATTCCATGGTGGTTGGTTATGAATTGTGGCCGAATAATGATACCGTTTTTTTTACCATTTTGTTTGATCCACAAGAGGCTATTCGAAATGAAATGATTAGCAAAATCATTTCTGAAAATTTGAAATACCCTGAAGAAGAACGTGAAAATGACCACCAAGATTTAGTTTTTGTGACCTTCATTTTTAACGAATTCGGAAATGCCACCGACATTGATATTGCAAAGGGGAAATACGAAAACCTGAATCTGGCAGCCATGGAGGCGGTGTCTATCTTCAAAGGTCTTCCGCCAGTTCTCCGCGATGGCCGGCCGGTTAAAGTACGCTATAACCTACCAATCAACTTCACCTTAAAGTCCAAACGCCAACTCGCCAAAGAAAAGGCACTCCAACAGCAGTAAGCAAGGCCTCATCATCTGTCCGTTTTTAGGTGGTTTACAAAATCACCATTCCCGGTTTCTTGCACAAAAATAAATTTGCCCAAACCTCGCCTTTCATGACTCCAAACACAATCCTTCATATGGGCTTGCTTAACTTTTGGTTTAACTTTTTTGGTAACATCGTGTCAATGGTGTTTTCCTGAAAAAGTTGCTTTTGTTGTCTAAATAGGTAACTTCGTGGAAATGGATAAGCAGTTTATTCGGACTACTTATGTGTACGGAAAAGACTTTTGGGAATTTTATAACGCTCAAAACAGGGCGGTACAAGACAAGATAGATTGGGTTATTGGTCTTGTTTGTACGTTGAAGATGGTTCCTGAAAAAGTTCTTAAAACATATCGAAGGCTCTGATGGACTTTTTGAAATGAGAGTTAAAGTTGGAAGTGATATTTATCGCATATTTTGCTTTTTCGACAAGGGGAGTTTAGTAATTGTCCTCAATGGTTTTCAGAAAAAGACAGATAAGACTTCGAAGAATGAAATTACTAGGGCTGAACGGTTAAAAAGACAATATTATGAAGAACAAAAAGGAAAATAACCTGGTTGCTTGGACAGATCATTTGGATAACAAATATGGAAAAGTTGGAACCTCGACAAGGGATCAGTATGAAGAAGGATTTGAAGCTTTTAAAATAGGTGTGCTTATTCAAGAAGCTCGTAAGCAAAAGCATTTGACGCAAGAAGAGCTGGCGATTAAAGCAGGCACAACCAAAAATTATATTTCTCGAATTGAGAATAACGCAAGTGACATAAGACTTTCTACACTTATGCGAATTATAAAAGATGGGTTGGGCGGTCATCTAAAACTATCTCTTGACATTTAAGAGGTAAATGCTATCATGAAAGTATAGCCGCTGTATTGCTCAACGCGGTTATAAAAGAAACCTATGTTGATTAACCGAAATGTATAAATCCTCATTACCCTGTTATGACTCAAAAACCAATTCTTCAATTGCTTGTTTTCTTTGTGTTGGCTTGTGGCTTTACTTTTTTGGCCAGTAAAATTGGCGCTGGAACCGTTTGGAGAATTGACCTGGGTTTGGTGCTGTGTTCGCTGGGGCCCTTGCTCAGTGGTTTAATTTGCTATCGACTGTTTAAAACCGAAAATACGTATAAGATTTCCTTGGGCGGAGTGCGCCCCATGTTGATATTTCCCATTTTTTCAATTTCCATTTTGCTACCCATATTGCTGTTCAAGGGCGCGAGTATACAAGAAATTGTATCAGCCATTGTGTTGCAGCTGGTGTTGGCGTTTTGCGAAGAATTTGGATGGCGGCATTACCTGCTAAATGTTACCAGCTCGTTCAACAGGTGGTTGCAGGCATTGATTATAGGCACTATTTGGGTGTTTTGGCACTTCTCATTTAACAGCGCGCCTGTGAAAGCGATATTGGGTCAGGATTTTCCGCTAATTCCCGGATTGGCTATATCGGTAGCCTTGCTGTCGGTGTTGGCTTTGTTGTGGGGCGATTTGGTCATGAAAACCCGCTCATTGCTGGTGCCCATCACCGCCCATTCGGTGCTCAAGTTTGGCGATCCTATTTCTATTGGCGTGGCCGTAATCCTGCTCCATTCGGTGCAGCTATTTTGGAAGCGACTTAAACCATCCGCTTAAGCTATTGCCCCGAGTTCTTGCTGGAACATTTCGCTCATAGCCGCAGTGGTGTAAGGCTTTATGATGTACTTGTTTACGTTTGGATTCTTGGCAGCCATTTCTATATCAAGCGGATTTTTGGATGAACTAAGCATGTTTAGTGCTATTTGTTTCGGTAGCTTGTGGCTGATGAGCGAGAAGTCGGATAGAAATTGCCAGCCATCCATTCCGGGCATATTGATGTCAATAAAGATAACCTCTGGCATTTCAGCTTTCTGTTCGATGGTTTCCTGAAAGTAGTTCAGAGCCTCCTTCGAATCGGAAAAGCAGAGGAGGCTAATTTCAGGATGATGATTTTTTAAAACCCTTGAGAAGGCCAATCTAAAGATGTGGTCGTCATCGATAATACAAACTTTGTTTTCGGTTGACATGACTTTTGTGTTTTAGGGAAAATAATTTAAGCTGCATAATTCTCTATCGTTGAGTTGGGTTGATGGTATTCGGTGATGTCCAAACAGGTTCCCATGATGGTTTCTGTTTTGGTTTGTGAGTCGCATTTGCAAACACCGGTTACGCGAAACCACTTGGCCTGGCCGCTTGCATTCGTTATTTTATTTACGGCATGAAATTCACCCTGTGTAATTTTGGCTTGTTCCAAACCTTGTTCAAAGGCTGCTCGGTCGGTGTCGGAAAGTGTAGACAATAACTGCTGTAAAGCAACCTGATGGTTAATGGGGGTAAGCCGCATCATATTGAAATAAATGGGGTTTCCGGTTATTTTGTGGGTGTTCAAATTAAGTTCCCAAACACCAATGCCGGAACCTACCAGCGCATCTTCCATTAAGCGGAATTCGCTATATAATTCTTCAGTTTTTACCTGAATTTGTTTCTCTAAATCGTTTTGCAACTGTTTGATGTCGTCAATGGGTAATGGCGGTTTTTCGTGCGATTTTTTCAAGAAATTCATCCGTCTTGAAATGGCTGCAATCTGAAGAATAGCAATGGTGCCAATTAAACCTAAACCTAAACTGAATATGGCATAAACCAAGGTGACCGCCAACGGCAACAGGGTTATTAGTAAGACTAAATCTAATTGCGTTTTCGCAGGAATTAAAGTTAAAATCCCGTCGTAATTAGTGGGTAACCAGTTTTTTTCGGGCTCGGCTTTGCCGGTATACAACAGAAAAAGATAGATGGTATAGGGGCAAACGCAAAGCATGACAATGATTTTCTCGGCTATTGAATCGCTAAGCACCCAAACTAGTCCTGCTAAAACAACAATGCTAATTCCGCCAACCGCGAGTCGGTCGAGGTGGGTAAAAAGGTGCCAAATTCTATGTCTGTAATGTGCTACCATGATTCCTTGCGTGGTGAGTTTACATTTCTTTAGAATAAAGGTAATTCACCATCGGTTTCAGGAAGGTTCAATTTTATAAAGCATAACTTTTCATCGACCAAGGAACATATTTTGCGGTAAACGCAACAAATTGATAGTCAAACCATATTATAGTATTGGTTCAGGGTAGAAAACAAAAAAGGTGTGCCGTTTCCGACACACCTTTCAACTTATAGTTAATACCGTGTATTAAGCGTTTACATTCACTTTTGGCGCAGCCGAAAGGATTTCAGCATTGGTGCCCGCTTCGTATTTCTTGAAGTTGTTTACAAAGCGCTCAGCAAGGTTTTGGGCCTTGGCATCGTAAGCGTCTTTATCGGTCCAAGTGTTACGTGGATTAAGTATTTCCGATGGAACTTCAGGACAAGTAGCAGGCATTTCCACTCCAAAAACATCGTGTTTGGTAAAGGTGGTTTTGTTTAACTCGCCAGTTAAGGCAGCTGTAATCATGGCACGGGTATAGCTAAGTTTCATGCGGCTACCAACACCATACGAGCCTCCGCTCCAGCCGGTGTTAATTAACCAAACGTTAGCATTGGTTTCGTCCATCTTTTTACCCAGCATTTCGGCATATTTGGAAGGGTGCAAAGGCATAAACGGTGCACCAAAGCAAGTAGAGAAAGTGGTAGTAGGCTCGGTAATTCCGGCTTCGGTACCAGCTACTTTAGCGGTGTAGCCACTCATAAAGTGATACATGGCCTGCGCTTTGGTAAGTTTAGAGATTGGAGGTAAAACACCAAAAGCATCGCAAGTTAAAAAGAAGATGTTTTTTGGGGTCGTTCCAACCGATGGTTCTACAATGTTATCGATGTGATAAATTGGGTAAGAAACACGGGTGTTTTCGGTTTTGTCGCTATTGGTATAGTCAACTTCTGAAGTGCCTTCGAAGAAATTGATGTTTTCTAACAATGCGCCAAACTTAACGGCGTCAAAAATCTGCGGCTCTTTTTCGCGGCTTAGGTCAATGCATTTTGCATAACAACCGCCTTCGAAGTTAAATACGCCATGGTTGCTCCAGCCGTGCTCATCGTCACCAATCAATTGGCGATTTGGGTCGGAAGAAAGTGTGGTTTTACCAGTTCCAGAAAGGCCGAAGAAAATAGAGGTGTCGCCATCTTTACCAATGTTTGCCGAGCAATGCATTGGGAAAACGCCCTTATCGTGAGGAAGAACAAAGTTCAAAACCGTGAAAATTCCTTTTTTGATTTCGCCGGTGTACCCAGTTCCGCCAATAATAATGGTCTTTTTGGTGAAATTAATTACCGCAAAGTTATGCTGACGGGTACCGTCGATGGCTGGATCAGCGTAAAAACCTGGGGCGCAAATTACGTTCCAGTCTGGTGTAAAATTGTCTAGTTCCTGAGCCGTTGGGCGAATAAACATGTTGTTTACAAACAAGCTGCTCCAAGCGGTTTCGGTCACTACACGAGCCGACATTTTGTAAGTTGGATCGGCACAAACAAAAGCATCACGCACATAAACCTCACGGTTGGTAAGGTAGGCGGTAACACGACTGTATAATGCGTCAAACTTCTCGGCAGAGAATTTAATGTTGAAATCGTTCCACCAGATGCTATCGCGGGTAATGTCGTCCTCAACAATAAATTTGTCTTTTGGCGATCTGCCTGTAAACTCACCGGTATCAACAGCTAATGCACCTGTGCTACTCAACACGCCCTGTCCGTTAAGCAGGGTATCTTCCACCAACTCGGCCGGAGACAGATTCCAATAGGCTACCGCTACATTCTTAAGACCTAAATAGTCAAGGCTGGCGCCATTTGCTTTTTTACCAAATTCGCTCATTGTATATTTTTTGAATTTTTAAGGGCACAAAAATACGGTTTTTACTTAAAAACCGATGCGTTTCTGTTTTTCAACGCAGGTATTTGGAAGTTATTTCTTTGGCTTGGAAAATTCCAGAAAAAAAAACTGGTTTATGCTATTTTGTTGCGTTGAATTAGTTTAAATGCCAGTAATAACCAGCCAATTATAAAACACAAACCGCCCAATGGGGTCACTGGGCCAAGGACAGCAAGAGTATTTAATCCCGTTAAATCACGGGTAGACAACAAATATATAGAGCCGGAAAAGAACAAAATACCCAAATTGAACAGCCAGCCAATTGTTTTTTGCCCTTTTAGTTGTTCGAACCAAGGGGATGAAAATACGATAAGCAAAGCAAGACCGTGAAAAATATGGTATTCAACGCCTGTTTTAAACGCCGAAAGCTGATCGGGGGTAAGCAACGTTTTCAGTTTATGTGCACCAAGCGCCCCAAGCGAAATGGCAACAGCCATGTGCAAACAGGCTACGGCTAAGAATTTGTTTTTCATTGAAATTAAAATTTAAAAACATGAACCGTTGCGCCACTATATTGAACTTATTGCACGTTTTGAATCTCTTCAATAGACGATTCAAAAAAGAGCAATTCAAACAAATCGGATCTTCGGGCTATGTCTATAATGTTTTTGTGTACGTCTTTGTAAAATTCCACTTTTAGCTCGTCACCGTCTAGCAGGCGCATCAGTTCTTTCACTTGCCCCACAGTTACACAAAGATTCCCAACGCCCCGATAGGCTTGGTTGTATCGGTCGCGCAGTGTGGGCGTTTCGCGCATTTTGTTTTTAAGCAACTTAAGGGTGTCGGCGGCTAAACTTCCGTTACAGGGTTGGTCGCTGTATTGCTTGTTCATGTGCTCTTTAATGCTTCTAAACATGCTATCGGCATCAAAACGCAATTTTTCAGGGTCGACCTTGGCTTGTGGTTTTAGTTCTTCTTGCGCAGGTGTGGTGTTTTCTAGTCCAAATTCGCCTGGTTCATCATCAAAATTAATGGCAGGTGCAGCCAGTTCTGCATATTCCTCGGCCTTGGTAATTTCATTTGGAACAACAGAATCTACCTGTAGTTTAAAGTTGATGGCTACGTTTTGCTGGTTATAAGGTTTTTCATTCCCCTGTCCATCAACCAGCTTTAGTTCATCTCCAACTTTGGTCAAAATGTAGTTGCTTACTTGGCCAATGCGCAAAAAAGCTATACCGCGGGTATGAAGATTGGTTCCGGCCAGTTCAATATCAACACCGTAAACTTCGAACGGGAGGTTTTTAACGGTAACGTTTTGTGCCGCCGATTCGTTTTGGCGAACACCGTTTACTGACACAAAAAACGGGTCTTTTAAAGTGGGGTCGCTAATGACTTGCAGGGTGGCTGTTTGAGCCAGCAGTCCAAAAGGTGCGGTAAGCAGAAGTACTATTAGTTGCCAAACGGTCATTTGCTTGCAAAAATAGCAGGCTATTTGTATAAAGCGAGGGCTGATTAAAAAACATATTAACTACCAAAATGCACTGTCCGCTTAGGGATTCTTTTTTAGTTTTTTAATATCCTCTTCTATCTCCTTCAGGTTTTGCTCTTGTTCAATGGTTTTTTGAATAACCCGATACTTTTCAAATTCTGCTTCAGATTTCTGCACGGCCAGCTCGTGGCTAATTTTTCCGACATGACTAAGCAGTTCTCGTCCATTGAGTTGTAAAATACTGTCTAAGCGGTTAATCCAGTCGGACATATACATTGGCGTGCGTTGTTGTGCCATTGTTTCGGCAAAGGCCAAATACTGTTCTACCAATAATCCCAATAATTTGATTTCGTCTTCGTTCAGGTAGTTTTTGGCAATACTTACATCGGCCTTTTTTACCGACAGCGTATTTTTCTTGTCGAACGATTGCATGCCCACTAAGGGTAAATTGGCATCAACCCTACGATACACCAATTCGGCTGCGGTTTGCTCACTGATTGCCCAAAGCAGTTTGTTCTGAACCACCTTGAAAAATTGAACGGTCTTTTCATCCGAGGGGTTGTAATCTAGGCTAGTGGTGTATATGTCCTTTATTTTCTGGTAGAAAAACCGTTCCGAAATTCGTATTTCACGAATGCGTTCTTGCAGTTCGCTGAAATAATTCATTGAATTGCCCGATTTAAAACGGTCGTCATTCAGGGCAAAGCCTTTAATAATGTACTCCTTAAGTCGTTGTGTGGCCCAAATACGGAACTGAGTACCTTGAGGTGATTTTACTCGGTAACCTACCGATATAATTACGTCAAGATTGTAGCCATTTACTTCCAACTCCTGTGTTTTCCCAGCAATAGCACCATGTTGAGTGGTTGTTCGGAATTTCCGAACAACCACTTTCTCATCTAATTCACCTTCTTCAAATACATTTTTAATGTGTTCGCTAATAGTGGCTTTCGACTTTTGAAATAAATCACACAACTGTGCTTGTGTAAGCCAGACGGTTTCTTCTTCCAGGCGTACATCCACTTTTATGTTGCCTTCTTTGTTTTGGTAGATGAGGATTTCGCTGTCCATCAATTTAAAAATTAGGGGAGGTGTATTTTGGTTACAGGATTCGCATCACGATTTGCTTGTTTGGCTGCATTTCTTCTATGTTTCCTGTTGGAGTTTTGGTTTAACGTTTAAAGGTTAACTTCAGTGGTATTCGTTTTATCGGGGCTATTATTTTTTGGCTGCCAACTTGAAAAGTGACTTTTATTTTAGGAAGCAATATAACTGATAATCGTTCTTAAATCCAACATTTCAAGTGTTTTCCTTGCTGTCCTTTATTGATGGAGACCAAGTAATATGACCTATTGAAAAGGTGAGCTGACTATGGTGTGAATTAACTGCAGGGTAGCGCCTTTTTAAAGCAGTCAATCCGATTCATAAATTCGAAAAGACTAAGTTTGCCCCAAATTTTTTACTTCGCAATGAAACGCATACTGGTAATTGGTGCGGGGCGTTCGGCCTCTTCTTTAATTAAGTATCTATTAGACAATGCCCAACACGAGGACTGGATGGTCACGGTTGGTGATATGGATTTGGAGTTGGCCAAAAGTAAAATTGCTGGGCATGCACGTGGCCGGGCGGTAATGTTCAATGGACTGGATGACGATGCGCGTTTCCCGTTTTTGCAAGAAGCTGATTTGGTTATCTCTATGCTTCCGGCAGCTTTTCATGCACCTATCGTAAAATCGTGCATCGCGCTTAAAAAACCGGTTATAACTCCATCCTACTTAAGTGATGAGATTCAGGCCATGCACTTGGCTGCGGTACAAAATGGTGTTTTGGTACTTAACGAATTGGGGGTAGACCCCGGTATTGACCACATGTCGGCCATGGAAATTATTGACCGACTTAAGGCAGAAGGTGCAGAAATAAAAGGTTTTGAAAGCTTTACCGGTGGTTTGGTAGCCCCCGAAAGCGATAATAATCCCTGGAACTATAAGTTCACCTGGAACCCGCGTAACGTGGTGTTGGCCGGGCAGGGTGGAGCCGTGAAGTTTATTCAGGAAGGGCGTTACAAATACATCCCCTACCATAAATTATTCAGGCGAACAGAGGTCATTAACATTGACGGTTGGGGCCGATTTGAAGGATATGCCAACCGCGACTCCTTAAAATACCGTGCTATTTATGGATTGGAAAACATTGCCACGCTATATCGCGGAACCTTGCGCAGAGTTGGGTTTTGCAAGGCATGGGATTGTTTTGTTCAGTTGGGTGCAACGGACGACAGCTATGTAATGGAAAACACCGAAGCCATGACCAATCGACAGTTTTTCAACTCATTCTTGGCTTTTAGCCCAAAAGATACGGTTGAAACCAAGTTGAAATACTACCTAAACATTCGTCAGGATGATGAGGATATAATGGAGAAGCTGGAATACTTGGGCGTATTTGACGAAACATTGGTGGGTATTAAAAACGGTACACCCGCGCAAATTCTTCAACACATTTTGGAACAGAAATGGTCGCTTATGCCCAATGATAAGGACATGACCGTGATGTTTCACAAGTTCAATTACCTGTTAAAGGGTGAGGAAAAAGAACTTCATGCTTCCATGGTGGTTATTGGCGAAGACCAAACCTATACCAGCATGGCTAAAACCGTAGGTTTACCGCTGGGAATTGCCGCTAAAAACATGTTGCAAGGCAAGTTTTCGTTAACCGGTGTTCAATTACCCATTTACAAGGAAATTTATGAGCCAATACTTAAAGAACTGCAAGCCAATGGAGTAGTGTTTGAGGAAAAACAAATTAGTTAAACAATTCACATTAATTGATTAATTACCAATGTTTTACTGTTAAAAAAAGAACAGCGGAGCATCAGGATAAATATGGACAACTGTTTTCATCTTTTCCACTGCTTTTTCAAATAAGGTTGGATTTAATAAATTGATAAACAGGTAATTGTATCCTTCTGGTGTGGTGCAAAGCCGCACAAAATTCAAATCAAATTCGTTGTTTTTTAAGCATTTAGCTTCGGGAAGGTGTTTTTTTACAAATTCCCACGAATTTTTATTGTCACTACTTACCACTACCACTCGTGTGGCCAAGTGGGTGCTTAAATCGTTCAGATTAATTTCGTCGAGTGGGGTCGAAAGTCCTGCACCACCAACCCGAAAATGCTTAAACAGGGTGGGGAATAGCAAGTTGGTATTGTTTTTATCGAAATCGGCTACCAGGTGCACGTTGGCCAAAAGGGCATTGCAATCGTGAAGGGCATTTGGAAAAACCTGTTCGTAGATAATGCATATATCATTGACCAAACTTTGGTCAATGGTTTTGCCTTGACGGATGTAATCTTTTACGGCAGCATAGCTGGCTTTAGCCAAGCGATTGATGTAAAAGTTGTTGTACCAATCGGTGGTATCCAGTTTCCCGCTTATGGTTTCAAATACCCAGCCATTGCCTAGTGCGGTGGCCAAAGCCTCATCGGCAAGCGGATAGGTAAGTATTTTGGTGGGGTTATTGGCGGTTAAGAACCAAGTTTCTAGTTGGCGTTGCAGTTCGGGGCTTTGCTCGCGGTAGAGCAGGTGACAAACCTCGTGAAAAACTACGCTTAGCGAAGTCGGGTAGTCGTAGTCATCAAGCAAAACACCGCAGGTTACAATGTTTCCCTTAGGCGTGGCAGTCGAGTGGCCTCTTTTCCCCGGAATGGGGTAGATGCAAACTTTAAACGGAACATCGGCATCCCAATTGCTACCGTAGAATTGTGTCAATTTTACAAAAATCCCATCAACATCCCGGTTTTGGGCATAGTCGCTCAACTCGGCACAGTAAGCGGCCAATTTAGGAAGGTTGTCGTTCCAAATCAGGTCGCTGTAAATGGAGTCGAAATAGGCTAAACCAGCGAACAATAGGTGGTGCTCGGCATTCGGAATCAGGCCAATGGTTGATAGTTTTAATTCGTGAAGGGTTTGGCAACGAGCCGAAGCAATAATCATCAAATCCCAGGTGTTGCGCACCATGTAACGGCTTTCTGGGTAAGCTTCGTAACGGTAGGAATAATCCAGTTGTAAGCTTTTTAGTTTTTCAATTTCCAGGTGTGACTGGCCATTGTTAAACCGACTCGCTCTGTACAATTCTTTAACCGTTTCCGAACCATCGGGCTTATCGAGCAGGGTTTCCACAAAATTGAGCAACGAGTGGGGTTTGGTAAATGAGAATTCTACCTTTTTGGTGGCGCAGTAGGCCGATGAGAAATCGAAAAATAAAAGGAAGAAACAAATCTTTTTGCACATGCCTATACCAAATGAGCCGATAAGGTAGTGAAAATAAGACTTATAGCTTTAAAGGTTTAAGTAAAAATCGCGAACCAAGGCTTTGAATTCGGGGGTATAGTGGTTTCTACTTTCTTCCAAAATGAGTTCGCTTGCCGTTGGTCGTACCTCGGTTGCTGAAAAAGTCCAGATTATTCGTTTTACCAAGGTGCTGGAGGAACCACGAACCAATAATTTATCACTAACCTTTAATCCATATTGATTGGCAATAGGCTCCAGGTTGGTTTCGGCCGGAAAAATGAGGCTAAGTTGCCCGTTTGGTGCCAAGTGAATTCGAGAAAAATCGAATATTTCTTCCGGTGTCAGTTGTCCGGTTTGTCTTGCCGTGTTTCGCTCGGGTAGATGTGATTGACTGCTAACCTTAAAAAATGGTGGGTTGCAAACAATTAGGTCAAACGCCTGATTTGGCACAAAATCCTGAAGTGAGGTGTGGATAATTTTTACTTGCTTGGCAAAAGGACTACTAACCACATTTTCTGCTGCCTGCCGGGCAGCATTTTCGTCAATTTCAACTCCGGTAATACTAGCCTGTGGAAATCGCTGGGCAAGCATTAAGGCTACTAATCCAGAACCGGTTCCGATATCTAAAATTTGAGTAGGGTCTGTGTGGGAAACATAAGCTCCAAGCAATACGCCATCGGTTCCTACCTTCATGGCGCAGCGGTCATGCTGAATGGTAAACTGCTTGAACTTGAAATAGGGGTTGGCCATGAACAATTAGACGATTAATCAATTATACCATTATACAATTGTATCATCGTATTATTGTATAATCAAAAGTCATCATCCTCCGGGTCGTGTTTATCGGCAAGGTATATGTCGATTAAACCCTCGGGAGCGGTAACGGAAATGGTTCGGTTTTCGCGATCTACGGTATGGATAACTTCATCACGAATAGGAATAAGAATTTCCTTTCCGTTGAAATCAATTTGAATTAAGGGATTGTTGGCGTAATCCAACACTTCGGTAACATGACCAATTTCGCCATGTGTGGTTTCTATCACCTTATACCCGGTAATCTCGTGGTAGTAAAATTTGTTGCCCTTTAAGGCTGGCAACACATCAATTGGTAAATAAAGCTGGGCGTTTACCAATTTTTCGGCTTCAGCCTCGCTGTCAACACCTTCAAATTTAACCACTGCCTGACTCCGATTGCGGATTTGCAGGTAGTCAATAAAAAATGGAACCAGTGATTTGTTTATTTCAACAAATACTGATTCCATTTCCGAATAGTTTTGCGGGTCGTCTACATCTAAGTAGATATTTACATTGCCTTTAATTCCCTGAGGACGGGTGATAACACCCAGATAAAAACATTGTTGTTTATTCACCCGAAAAGCGAAATTATTCTGCAGCAGCTTCTTCCGCAGCAGGAGCCTCACCAGCTTCTTCAGCGGTAGCTTCTACAACAGGGGCAGCTTCTTCAACAGGAGCAACTTCTTCTACAACAGGAGTGTTCTTAGCTACAATAGCTTCAGCTTTCTTCTTGTTGTATTCTACTTCTGCTGCAAGTCTTTCCTTGTATGCATTAGTTTTTGCAGATCCTAGAGAGGTTTTCTTACCCTCAATTTTCTCTTGCTTCTCCTGTAACCAGGTAGCAAATTTAGCATCGGCTTGTTCTTGCGTAAGTGCGCCTTTCTCAACACCTTTTAACAGGTGATTGCGGTAAAGGACACCTTTGTAAGAAAGGATAGCTTTAACAGTGTCGGTAGGTTGAGCACCGTTTTGTACCCATTTTACTGATTTTTCTACATCCAACTCAATTGTTGCTGGGTTGGTGTTGGGGTTGTACGAACCCACGCGCTCAATGAATTTACCATCACGTGGTGCACGCGCGTCTGCGGCTACGATATGGTAGAAAGGTTTGCCTTTCTTACCGTGCCTTTGCAGTCTTAATTTTACTGGCATTGTTGTTAAAAATTTAAAGTTTATGCGAGTTTTGGGGTGCAAATATGCTACTTTTATTTCGAACAATAGCAAGCACCACAAATATTTATGCTTTTTCACGAATTGAAAGCCAACACCCTAGCAGGAATCCCATTTAGTTTTAGCGAACTTAAGGGTAAGAAGGTACTGGTGGTGAATACTGCCTCAGCATGCGGTTTCACTCCGCAATATGAACAATTGCAGGAACTTTATGATACATTCAAAGCGAATAATTTTGTTGTTTTGGCTTTTCCGTGCAATCAGTTTGGTAGTCAGGAGCCCGGTGGGGCTGATGAAATTGCAAACTTTTGCCGGTTAAATTATGGAGTCGATTTTCCGTTGATGGAAAAAGTAGCCGTAAAAGGAGAGCAAATACATCCGGTTTTTAAGTGGTTGTGCAACAAGAATGAAAATGGTACAACTGATGTAACCATAACCTGGAATTTTCAAAAATTTCTGGTGGATGAGCAAGGACGGTTGGTGGCAACTTTGTCGCCGGAAAGCTCGCCACTGGACGAAAAAATAATTAATTGGCTGGAAGCCTAGATGTACCAATATGAAATTAGATGTTTTAGTCTTTGCTGCTCATCCCGATGATGCCGAATTAGGCTGCGGAGGAACCATTGTTCAGCAAATTGAGTTGGGTAAAAAAGTTGGTATTGTTGATTTAACCCAAGGCGAGCTGGGTACCCGTGGCGATGTAGAAACCCGCGAAAAAGAAGCGCAAAAAGCCAGCGAATCGATGGGGGTTATGGTGCGCGAAAACCTGCTGATGTCTGATGGCTTTTTTACACACAGTTCTCAAAACTTGCTGAAAGTGGTTGAAATGGTGCGAAAGTATCGACCTGAAATTGTTTTGGCCAACTCGGTTACCGACAGGCATCCAGACCATGGAAAAGCTGCAAAATTGGTAAGTGAGGCATGTTTTTTAAGCGGATTAATAAAGGTTGAAACTCATTTGAAAGGCAAGTGGCAAGATAAATGGCGACCAAAAAATGTATTTCATTACGTGCAAGACCGCATGGTGGAACCCGATTTTGTGTTGGATATCAGCTCAACATTTCAACGAAAAATGGAGGCCGTAAAATGTTATGGTTCACAGTTTTATAATCCAGAATCGAAAGAAGAAAATACCCCGATTTCTAGTGAGGAGTTTTTGTTTTTTCTGGAAGCACGTGCTCGTGAATTTGGCCGGAGCATTGGGGTTGAGTTTGGCGAAGGCTTTGTATCAGATAAAAAAATTGGTGTGCAGGATTTGTGGCATATCGTATAACAGTTGATAGGAATAACAGAAGAACCCCATAATGAAAGAAACACTTTTAACCATAATCGTTACCACCCTTATCGCATTTCAAGCTCTCGGACAACAGCAATTCGATATTAAAAACCATTATGAGGACTTTATTTCAATTCAAAAGGTAGCTTACAACAGCGAAATTCAAAAGTTAGCCTACAATAGCGAATTTTACTTGGAAAAACTGGTTGTAAAAGCAGATGAAAGGAATTGTGTTTCTGATCTGATAAACAATAACACTATTTTTCTTGACTACTTGTTGACCAGCTTTTCTTCAAACGCAAAGAACCAGGATCTTTTGCAATTGACAGATAGTATTGCACTGAGAAAGGCATATTTTCAAGATCTTAAGAATGATAGTTTGTTTAATGCTGTAATGGCTGAATTGGTTAGTAAATCTATTGACCAGGATGTAGCCAAAGACACCGTAACCATGGATAAATTGCTAAACATAGCAGTGAAATATTTTTCCGTTCGGAAAATAGATGATGAGGGCTATTATGTGGGGAAAATTTGTGTAGGCGCAAACGATATTAGAAAAACTGAAACTGAAAGAAAACCTTTTGTTGAGGCATTTTGCTTTTCATCAATAATGAAGCATTTTCAAGGTGAACAATACAATATGTATGATGAATTTGTGAAGGGGATAAAAGAACTTTACAAAGTTAATCTCGGTACAAACAATGAGGAAAAGTTGCTCAGGGCTCAAGGTGCAATATTTTTATTAATGCGAAACAATGAGGTCTTGAAGCGGATGTTGAAAGCCGAATACGACAATCAAAAGGAATACCTGCCGTTTGTTTTGGTGGCAAATAATTACTGAGTCAACATCATACCAATCAGTCAATTCTAAGGGACAACCTTAGTTTCAGATTTTTTCAAAGAAAAAATAAATTAAAAATTGTGAAACTAATTAGTTGCGTTTATATTTGCAACTGATTGATTGCGCATTTAATTTAATTGAACGGATGAGAAGAGATATTTTTCAAGCCATTGCCGATCCCACCAGAAGGGGAATCTTGGTGCTTATTGCCACTCAAGCCATGACACCCAATGCGATTGCCGAACATTTTGCTACTACGCGACAGGCGGTTTCGAAACACCTGCGCATTTTAACCGAATGTCAGCTGCTGAAACAAACGCAAACCGGACGAGAAATATACTACCGACTTGAAGTTGCCAAAATGCAGGAAATAGAGCAGTGGTTGGCGCAATTCCGGAAAATTTGGGAGAGTCGCTTTGACGAATTAGATAAAGTATTACTAACCATGAAAAACAAGAAAAAATGAACATGAACCTAGCGTTTGATTTTTCTGTAAACAGAGAAAACAATACAATTACGGTAACACGAGAATTTGCCGCCGAACTTCCTTTGGTGTGGGAAGCTTATACCAATAGTGAAATTCTGGACCAATGGTGGGCGCCAAAACCTTGGAAAGCCCGAACAAAAACAATGGATTTTCGCGAAGGAGGCCATTGGCTATATGCCATGGTTGGACCATCGGGGGAAGAACATTGGGCACTGGCCAACTATACCAACATTGAAAACCAAAAACGATTCACGGGGCTCGATGCCTTTTCGGATCAGGAGGGTAACATCAATAAAGATTTACCTCAGTCGAAGTGGGATGTGAATTTCCTGAGCAAGGGAGAGCATACGTTGGTAGAGTTTCATATTTCTTACGCTGATTTGTCGCAGCTAGAAGCAACCATCCAAATGGGCTTTAAAGAAGGTTTAACCCTGGCTATGGAGGGCTTGGATGAATTGCTGCTTACACTAAAACTGAGTTAAAAGTCAGGTATACAGTATTCCAGTTAAAACAGAAAACCCCCAGCCAATTGACCGGGGGTTTTCTGTTTGCAGTATTTTAATTCTGTTTAGAAAGAGAAGAATCTAGATACCCTCATCTTACCACCACGTCTGCGGATATAACCATTATGGAAGGCCCTGTTGTACTTGGCACCTTGACCTTTAAATACGTAGGCAAAATTTATTCCGGCTGTTAAATAAGCATCCTTGTTTTTAGGATTGCCTCTAATTTCACCGTTATAAACCAAATCATTATCGGTAAGCCTTTGGTCGGAGAGCGAATAAGCAAGGGCGTCTTTATCGTCTAATAGGTTAAATTTATCTTTGGTGGCATAACTCCCGCTTACATCGTCCAAATAATCAGTGTTGGCAAGATTGGTAGTGAAACGAAAGCCAATTTTATAATTGCGTTTGATGGTAAAATCCATTCCAAACCCAAGGATATAGGAAATTCCGGTTAGCGAATAAGAATTGCGTTCAGTTTTGAGCGGCTGCAAATCGTACCACCTACCGCCTATTTCGCCTTGCGGATTGTGCATAAAGAAACCAGCTCCCAATATGGAATACATGTTATAATCGATACGGTACTTGGTATTTCTACCTACGTTGTAAGCTTCATAGAATTCGTACTCAGCGGTTAAAGATCCTTCTAGGATAGTATTACGGAAATTAAGGTTTCGGTCATTTCGAGGTGGGTTGCTGGTATACTTATCATGTCCGGCAATTCCGGCATACATAAACCCAATGCGCAAGCCTAGTCTAGGCGCCAATGCATACTTTGCATATAAGCTAACTGCGGGTTTTGTTTGACGTAATTTTATGTCGACAATCCCTGGACGGCCTTCTAGGTATTTCCCACCAATGTCGCCAAGGTAGTTGGAAGCACCCGCAGTGATACCGGCCTCAAGACGATAATTTTGACCAATAACGCTTGTGGCTGAACACCCAAGAATAAATAACAATAAAGTTTTGACGTAGAGAATCTTCATAGTGCACTTTACCAATAATGCCGCAAATTAAGATAAAAAGGCTTATACACAATTCAGTAATTGTGAATTGTTTTTGGGTTATAAACCAAATATCTACTAACTACTCAATTTTTGTCGGCAAGGGTTAATTTTATTCGATTAAACTAATTTTTCAGCAAGTCATTAATTCTTTTGTTGTTATGGTCGTTGTTTTGGGTATAAACACCTTTGGCAATGTACTGCTTCTCAAATTCAGTAAGGTGCCAGTTTAAGGAAACCGGACTTCCTGGGATTTGTTCCAATTCGTAGGTAATAACATCGAAAGGCACCTTCAACCAACGACGAATTTGATCCTCCATTTCATCTTGCGCATAGTTGTGGGTATTGAAAATATTGCTGTAAACGGAACCTAGTGGACCAACAACCCGGGCGCTGAAGCTGGTATTTATATTGGGGTCAAATCGGGCAATTTTATCCAAGTCCCGGAGTTGAATGACGTATACGCCTGAGGTGTTTTCCTCAATCCATTTATGAAACACCGAAATGAACGGAACAGTTGTGGTAAAGCCAAAATTGTCGCGCATACCGGCGTCCATGATGTCAATTTTGGGCATAGTAGGTAACGTTACAGCCGGCATTACGTAGGGGAAAGTAGAACTCATGCGCAGCGCGGTGGCAAATCGTAACTGTTTTGGGTGGTTATTCTTAAGTAGATGCGAAAACGAAATATTCTCGGTTAGCACTTTACCGGAGATATTGGGTAAGCTATTTTTGGTTAGGTAACTTACAGGGCTAGCGCTTATTAACAGTTTTCGGCCATCATTTGCAATGGTCGGGCTCAAAATCATCATTGGGGTATTGGCCTTAAATTCGTCTTGGGTATAATCGTCAACGGTTTTGTCCAATACGTGACCGGTGTTTTCGTTTAGTTCCAATTCGAAAGCGTAAGCCCGGTCTTTCACATATTTATAACCACCATATTGAAAATATTGATAGCGGATAAACAAGTCGTTCGTAATTAAGCTAACCGCAATTGGGTTTAAAATATCACTGCCCATACTGTCAAAAGCGTGATTGGCATTTATCTTTTGCCCACCTTTTAGCTCGCGCAATTTCAATTCGCGGAAATAGCTTATTCCCACCATACCGCCTGATGAGCCGGTAATAAGCATGATGTGATCGTATAACTTTCCGTGCGTAACGCTGTCGAGATAACTCATACTTTTTAAACTCCAAAGGGCAGATCGTAATCCGCCACCGCTACAGTTTAGAAAATATATTGGGGGCTTTTTTTCGCCATATTTTAATTGGTTCTTTTTCTTCCAGTTTTCCAACAACTGAATAATGTACGCGGTATCCTCGGCCATTTCAGCATTTGTTGGAAGACCACCAGAGAGATAAGTATCATAGTTTACAGCCGGGAGATCATAATTAAGACCATAAGCCTTGTTTTCTATGCCCAAAAAACTATCGCGGCTGGAAGCAACATTTACCACAAGAGCTATAATAACAATCATGGTGGTAGTCCAACCTTTGAACCAAGAATAGGTGGCGCTTACAATCATGACCATCATGGTAAATAACAGCATAAAACTAGCCCCAGCAGGTATTAGTAGCGTTTTATATTCCCGTAAAGACCCCAAAAGCACGAAAGAAACAATAAGTAGTAATTCGAAAATAGCCGCGTTAATGTGGTTTTGAGCGAAAACTTTTTCAATAAGTTCGTCTGTATAGTGTTCGTTTTTTCGGGCTAACCCTATTTGAAATGGATGTGTTAGGTAGGTCTCAATCCGCCAATCGCGATGATTGCGCTGAATGCTTTTCCACCGCGATGCCATCTGCCAAAGGCTAGAATCAGTCCATTCAATCATTCCCTTGCCCTTGTTTGATTGGTGAATGGTGTTAATGTCGCGATTGGTTTTAAAGAAATAATATAATGACAAAAAGAAGAAGAAAAGGATACCGACTAAAAAACCAAATAAGTTGAACAAAGCCTGACCAACACTGATAAGTTCTTTGTGGGTTTGAAAAATAAAGCTGTTATAAAGGTAAATAAGTACAAACAGCAGGGGAAGTATGAAATTGTTGATGCAAAATTTAAAAAATGGACGTGATACAGAGGCAATAAAAGGAAAGCGGAAACCGTGCATGACATAGCTATACAGGTTAAATGCCATTATAAATCCGCCAAACGAAAAACCCAGAATGGTAAAAGCCCAAAAACCACTTTTGCCTAAGTATTCGGGTGAAAGAATTAAAATGGGTACACCATATTTTACGCCAATATTGTAAGTAATAAGGCCAAACAACACCAACCAAAAGGCAATAAGGAGGTGGTTTTTTTTGAAGTGAAGAATGACTAACTGAAAAGGAAAAAAGTAATAAACCCTATTAAAACGCTCTCGTACCGTAAGTAAGTAGTGGCTCATATACTATTCGCTCGTATAAAATCGGAAACTAGGTAAGCCATAAGTTTCCCGGTTTGGTAATGCGTAGAAGGTATGCCTTCCGACAGGTTTAAATATACAATATTCTTGTCGGCAGCCAAGAGGCGAATCAATTTTCTGATTTTATTTTCGGAAAATCCTACGGGTGTTTTTGCACTGCTTTCGGCAAATCGAATGCTGTCAACATCAATTTCCAGCGCAATTGGCATGCCCTTTAGGTATTTCAACGCTTTATTCACCACATCCGAACTGGAAAGGTCTTTCTCAATAATGTCTTCGTAGGTTACGTAACGGAACAAGTCTTTATCGCTGTTCAACTTATCCCACATGTATTCGTTGTTGTAATTGTGATGCAAGCCAACGGGGTGGTATTTGTCCAGGTAACCATCGGCAATGGCATAACTAAATCCGTTACCACTGTGACGACCTTCGAGTAAACGTAAATCGGCATGTGGGTCAATGTTGATGCAGCCAACTGGTTTTTTACCCAAGCCAAGAAAAGATCCTTTAATAAGCGGGTACGCATTGTTGTGTCCGCCACCAATTACAACCGGGATTTTGCCAGCGGCCACAATTTCCTGAATGATAGGAAATACCCTACGGTCAATTTCTGCAACCAACAAACGAAGTTCGTGTAATTCGTCTTCGTTCTTGGAAGAAAGTTTGGCAGCTTTCTGCAGTAAATCGTCAACTTTTACAACGCCCAACATTAGTATATCAGCACCACTCAAAAACCGATTGTCCTGCATGTTTAAGAAATACCCTAAAAAATCGGCGAACATACCAGCTGCACCAGCTTTCCCCAAGTTGGCAACTGGGCCAATATCTTCAGGGATACCAAGTAGACAAAATTTCCCAGGAAAGGAGTTTAGTTCGTTTTTTAATTCATGAGCCGAACTGAGTAATAAAATGCTTTGCCCAATCTTCGTTTCCCCAACCCGGGTATTGGTATAACCATGCGTATCGTTGCGAGTGAAGGGGGTTAACGAAAAGGCCATTACTGTATGATTTGATGTAAATATATTAATGCACGTTAATGGAATGACCGATGCTAAAAATTAAACTTGCTTACCATTTAGAATGGTTGTTTCAACGAGGTTGCTTCCAAACGAGTAGGGGATAAACGCCAATGATGGTATTGCTTTGGTAATGAATAGGTTTGCCTTTTTCCCAACGGTAATAGAACCCAATTCGCTGCTAAGCCCCATAGCATAAGCGGTATTTATAGTAGCCGCATTAATGGCCTCATTTGGGGTCATGTTATAAAGGATACAAGCCAACGCCACCATCAAATTCATATTACCGCTTGGGCTGCTACCAGGATTAAAGTCGCTGGCTACAGCAACCGGTAAACCGGCATCAATCATCTGTCGGGCTGGTGGTTTAGGTAGATTAAGGAAAAACTGGGCACCTGGCAACAGGGTCGGCATGGTTGACGAGTTCAGTAGGCTGTTAATTTCATCTTCACCAACGTACTCTAGGTGGTCGACACTAATTGCATTTACCGCAACTCCTGCTTGAACGCCACCGCTGTTACTCAATTGGTTGGCATGAACTTTTGCAGTAAGTCCATATTTAGCTGCCTCCTGCATTAAGTCAATCGTTTCTTCGGCGGTAAAATAGTTTCGCTCGCAAAACACATCACAGTAGTCGGCCAGTTTTTCGGCGGCAATAGCCGGAAGCATTTCGGTTTTTATTAATTTCAAATAGTCATTTTTTGCGCCTGCAAATTCGCGGGGAACGGCATGTGCGCCCAGAAAAGTAGCTTTTATGGCCACGGGCATTTCCTCCTTAAGTCGTTTTATAACCCGAAGCATTTTGAGCTCACTTTGTGTATCGAGTCCGTAACCACTTTTTATCTCTATGGCACCAGTTCCCTGACGAATCATTTCTTCGATGCGTACTTTTGCAGCCTCAAATAATTCTTCTTCGCTGGCTTGGCGCAACTTATCAGCCGAGTTAAGTATGCCTCCACCACGTGCTGCAATTTCTTCATACGTCAGGCCTTTTATTCTATCGGTAAATTCTTGCTCGCGACTGCCGGCAAAAACGACATGGGTATGCGAATCGACCCAGCTGGGGAAAACGAATTTCCCATCGCAATCGATTACCTCTAAATCGCGCCAATCGCTGATACCTTCCCAATCACTCATTAAGCCAAAATCTACAATTAATCCATCTTCAATGGCTAAATAGCTGTTTTCCAAAACCGGTAATTGATCCATTTCTGATCCAGCCACCTTGTCAACCGGGTTCGTTCTAACTTGAACCAAGCCTTTAATGTTTTTGAGCAAAAGTTTCATGCCGCAAATTAAAGGCAGACTTGAGACAATGCTCAATTGCAATCAAATTAAATTTCTTCGAACGACTGATATGATACAAGAATTGTGCTAGCAGGTTGTGGTACAGAAATAATGAATTTTGAATAAATTCAGTGATATTGTCATATTTTTGGCCTCATGTCAGGAAATTCTTTCGGAAAAATTTTCAAACTCACCAGTTTTGGCGAGTCACATGGAGCAGGTGTTGGTGGGGTTATAGACGGTTGCCCGGCCGGTGTAGCCTTAAATATAGAGGAAATTCAAGAGGAGCTGGATCGGCGGAAACCTGGTCAATCTAAAATTGTCACCCAACGAAAAGAAGGAGATAGGGTAGAGTTCTTTTCTGGTTTGTTTGAAGGAAAAACAACTGGTACTCCGATTGGTTTCGTCATTCACAATGAAAATCAGAAATCGAAAGATTACGAGCACATTAAAGACACTTATCGCCCGTCACATGCCGATTTTACGTATCAGGAGAAGTATGGTTTGCGCGATTACCGCGGAGGTGGCAGGTCATCGGCCCGAGAAACCATTGCAAGAGTGGTGGCAGGTGCGGTAGCAAAGCAGGTGTTGCGTTTATACCATATAGAAACCATTGCCTGTGTAAATCAGGTGGGGCAAATTAAAGCCGAGGTTGATGTGGAAACACTAAAAAGAGAACAGGTTGAAGCAACCATTGTTCGCTGCCCAGATGCCAGAGTTGCTAATGAAATGATTGCCCTTATTGACGAGGTAAGAAAAAGTGGCGATACCATTGGAGGGACGGTTTTTGGCGTAATTAAAAACTGTCCGGTTGGTTTAGGGGAGCCGGTTTTTGAAAAATTTCATGCGGTTTTGGGAATGGCCATGTTGGGCATAAATGCGGTTAAAGGTTTCGAATACGGAAGCGGGTTTGAAGGCTGTTTCAATCGGGGTTCGGAGATGAATGATGTTTTCGAAAACGCTTCGGGCAAAATCACCACAAAAACCAATCGCAGCGGTGGTGTTCAAGGCGGAATCACCAATGGCCAAACGGTTTATTTTACCGTAGCTTTTAAAGCAGTCGCCACTATTATGAAAGACCAACAGAGTGTGGACAAGGATGGTAACGATTTGGTAGTGCAAGGAAAAGGACGGCACGACCCGTGTGTTCTGCCACGCGCGGTTCCCATAGTAGAAGCAATGGCAGCCATGGTTACACTCGACTTCATTCTTCAACAAAGATGTATTAGCATTTAATTGAGCAAACAGGTGTAAAAATAGTGCGCAAAGGCACGCTACTATTATTATAACTCTATATTTGTTCATCTTTTACTAGTACAAACACATCCTTACCAATAAGCAATGAAAAGAACCTTAGCTGTTCTAGTTGCGCTAGTCACCATTTTGTTAGGTGTTCTGGTTGCTGTACCCCTTATTTTTGGCGATAAACTAATTAGTCTGGCCAAAGAAAAGGCTAATCAGAGTATTAATGCCAAAGTCGATTTTGAGGATTACGACATTACGGTTTTTAAGAGTTTTCCTGATTTGACTTTACTGGTAAATAACCTAAAAATTAGCGGGGTAAACGAATTTGAAGGTGTTGATTTAGCGAGCATTAAGTCGTTTGGAATTACTGTCGATTTGAAATCGGTGATTTCTGGTAAAACAGTTGTGGTTAAAGGGTTGGAAATAGAAAGACCTAATATTAACATTCTGGTTTTAGAAAACGGCAAAGCCAATTACGACATAGCTAAACCATCGCCAGATGAAGTGGTTGCAGAGGATGGAACTACCTTGAAAATTGCCCTGAAAGAATACTTTTTAGAAGATGCAAATATTACCTACAACGATAAATCGCTTGGTTTTTATACAGAATTAAAAGGTGTAGACCACAGCGGAAAAGGCGATTTTACCTTGGATGTTTTTCAATTGGATACCAAAACAAAAATTGAAAACCTGACGGTTGCCTACGGTGGTGTTAAATACCTGAAACGAATTCCAGCCGAAGTGAATGCTGAACTTGAAATGGACATGAGCCAAATGCGCTTTACGTTCAGGGATAACACGGTAAATTTAAACAAGCTGGAGCTGGGTATTGACGGTAAGTTTGAAATGCCCGACGAAGACATGATTTTTGACTTGTCCTTGTCGGCTAAAAAATCAGATTTCAAAAACATTCTTTCCCTACTTCCGCAAGAGTATACCAAGGATTTTGACAAAGTAAAAGTTTCTGGAAAAATGGGCTTAACAGCTCATTTAAAAGGCATTTTGAACGATAGAACTTTCCCTGGTTTTGATGTGAACTTGGTGGTTGAAAACGGGTCGGTGAAGTACCCAGATTTGCCCAAGTCGGCCGAAAACATTAACATCCTGGCAAATGTAGTTAGTCCAGGCGGCTACAACTATGACAATGCGGTGGTCAATGTGAGTAAATTCCATCTTGATATTGCAAATAACCCTATTGATGCTACCTTGAGTTTGCGGCAACCGATATCCGATCCTGAAATTGACACCAAGATTTTGGCACAGGTAGATTTGAATAATATTAAGGACGTTTTCCCGATGGAAAACACCAATCTTAAGGGAAGAATTCGAGCCGATGTTGCGGTTAAAGGTAAAATGAGCGATTTGGAAGCCCAGCGCTTTGAGGCTTTCGAAGCAGCCGGATATGTTGAATTGATGAATTTCCTTTATAAAAGCGATTCGCTTCCCAAGCCGTTAACCATTAATAGTGCCGTTCTTAAATTTAATCCTAGGAAATTGGAACTCGCCAATTTTGTGGCAAGCTATGGTCAATCTAAAATTAAGGCCAATGGTGAGTTGACTAATTATTTGGCTTACGTGCTGAAGAACGATACCTTGGTAGGTAATCTTTATTTACATGCAAACACCATTAACTTGAACGAGTTCACAAGCGAATCGTCCAGCAGTTCAAGTACTTCGTCAGAACCATTAACAGTAATTAAGGTTCCGGCAAATATCAATTTCGAACTTCATTCTGTCATCGACAATTTGTTTTACGATAAAATGGTTATAACTCAATTTAACGGCGATTTAATAGTAAGAGACCAAACCATTAAGTTCAGTAACAATTCCATGAAATTATTAGGTGGATATGCGGTGATTAATGGCTCGTACAGTACCAAAAAAATTGACCCTGAGTTTACTTTCGACATTGATGTCAATCACCTCGATATTAATAAAACAGCCAATACGATTAATACGGTTGCTTTATTGGCGCCAATTGCCAAAAACGCGACCGGTACATTTGCTGCAAAATTTACGGTGCAGGGAAAACTGGATAAAAACATGACTCCGCAATACAACACCTTAACTGGTGGTGGTATAACTATACTGTCCAATGTATTTTTCGAAAATTTTGAGCCGTTCAATAAGCTTGCGGAGGAATTGAAAGTAGGGCGTTTGGCCAAGCAAAAAATTGCAGATAGCAAAGTTCAATTTGAAATTACAGGTGGCAAATTGGTCGTAAAACCTTTCGATACTAAGTTTGGGCCAATTACGGCAAGAATAGCCGGCTCTAATAGCATAACCCAAGAAATTGACTATGTGATGAATCTGGTCATTCCGCGTAAGGAATTTGGTGAAAATGCGGAGGAAGTAGTGGGCAATTTAATGGCTAAAGTAAACACCGCTGCCGGAACCAATATGTCTGTTGGTGAAAACATTGACCTGGAGGTTTTTATCACCAACACGGTTATGGACCCGAAGATTAGAACCAATTTGAAAGAGCGCGGTAAATCGGCTATTGATGATGCTAAAAGGAAATTAGAGGAAGAGCTGAATAAGAAAAAGCAGGAGCTAGAGGGTAAGGCCAAAGAAGAGGTAGATCGATTGAAAAAAGAGGCTGAGGATAAAGCCCGACAAGAAGCGGAAAGACTGAAACAAGAAGCCGAGAAGGCTGCAAAAGATAAGCTGAATCAGGAAACCGACAAGGTGAAAGACGAGGCGAAGAAAAAGATTAAAGGACTCTTCGGTAAACCGAAGTAATAATTTAGAGGGCTTCAAGCCCTCTTTTTTTTATCTTCCAGTGTTAACTGGAATACATGAGGAGATTTGTTGTTGTAGCGCTTACAGTTTTTTTGGGAAGCTCGGTTTTATTGCGGGCTCAAAATCCCTGCGATTTGTTATCGAATAAGAAGCAAAATGCAGCGATTAACGCCATCTTAGGCAACAAAATAACTTTAGAAGAAAAGATCGAACGCCTGCTTGAAAAAAGTGAGGAGTTGCAAGACAATCCACAATACCAGTTCAAACTTGGTGAGCTGCAATACAATTTGGCCGAAAAACAAGACCAACCTGATTATTCCGGAGCAAAAAAATCACTGGAAAAAGCGAAAGAACTTTGCGATAAAATTAACCCCGTTTGCAATTACTATTTAGGTATCATCTGCTATAGTCAGGGAGATTTAGGGGATGCTCTGAGTTACTTTAAAACATTTGCCGCAGTCGAAAAAAACTCGGAAGACAAAAAGCACGAGGAACGGCTGTTTGATGTGCAACAATCAATTCCCAGTATTGAAAAGGAGTACAAACAAAAAGGTAGAAAATTTGAAGCCTTCGAACTGGTTCAACCAAGCGAGGTAAAAAACATTAATACCACCATGAGTGAGTATTTGCCAATGCTTAGTCCAGACAATGGATGGATGTATTTTACCCGGAAATTTCAAAAAAATATTCGCGGTGAAGTAACACCGGTTGATGTGGAGGAATTGTCAATTGCCAAAAGGCTTTCGGACGAGTTCGTATTTGACGAAGGAGTGGCATTAAAATATCCGTTTAACTTGGGTGGGAACTATGGCGGAGTTACACTTTCTATAAACAACAAAGAAATGTATGTAACGCTTTGCATTCCAATGGAAAACGGTTACAAAAACTGCGACATCTATTACACCAAATACGTAAAAGAGAAGTTGGATAGTGGTAAGATAGGTTTTAAATGGTTGGAATTAAAGAAATTAGGCGAACAGATTAATTCACCCACTACTTGGGAAGCGCAACCATCACTGTCGCCCGATGGTAATACGCTATACTTTACCAGATACGGTAAAGAGACCAAGGAAACTGACCTCTATTGCTCGGTAAAAGATTCAAGTGGAAACTGGCAAACAGCAATCGAATTTCCGGGCTTGGTGAATGGTGTAGGGCACGATAAGGCACCATTTATCCATCAGGATGGTAAAACCCTTTACTTCGCCTCAAGTGGCAGAAAAGAGACCGAAGGAGGATTCGATATTTACTATTCAGTAAAGACCGATAGCAGTTGGAGTATTCCGAAAAATGTTGGAATGCCGGTAAATACCGTTGGTGATGAACATGGAATGCTGGTGAGCACCGATGGACGATATGCCGTTTTTGCTGCCAATGGAGGACAAAGTGGTTTGGCTCCTTACGATTTGTTTTATGTTGAATTGCCCCAAAAATCGAGACCTGAAGACATTCTGCTGCTGAAGGGAACGATCGAGAATAGCACACTTGAAACCCATTTGCAACTGAAAAACGAAGACGGGGAGGTCGTTCGCGATATTGCAGTAGACGCCGACGATGGAGGGTATGCAACTGTGCTGAAAAAGACAGAGATTAAAAAACCACTTATTCTTGGGCTTAATCAGCAAGGAGCAGTTTTTGAAGCAAGAATTATAGACTCAACACGTGCGGTGAATGGAATAGTCGATAACGGAAACATGGCGGTAAATACCATTGCCGCTGACCAGCCTTATACCATTAATGACATAAATTTTGAAACGAACAGTGCCGTGGTTAAAAGGGAATCGTTAGTTATGCTGAATGAGTTTGCTAGGTTTTTAATGCAGAATCCAGCCTATAAAGTGATGATTTCGGGACATACGGACAACATTGGGAGCGAAGAGAGCAACAAATTATTATCCCTAAACCGGGCGCTTTCGGTTAAAGAATATTTGGTTTCAAGGGGCGTCCCCTCTAATCGATTAAGCCACCAGGGCTTTGGTGATAATTCTCCTAGAGAGCCTAATACGAAAGAGTCTGGTAGGGCAAAAAACCGAAGAACGGAGTTTATATTGTCCCAATAAAGAACCTATAATTCTCCGGTTTTCGAATTTTCCAGCAGTTTGGTGAGTCGATCAACTTTTTCGTGAAGTGCCCTAATTTCTACTTCCGCTTTCAAATTGATTAAATAGTCATTTTGGCTCCTTATTCTGTCTTTTTGCTCTTGTCTGTTCTGACTCATCATAATAACGGGAGCTTGCATAGCTGCTATACACGACAATATGAGGTTTAATAGAATGAACGGATAAGGATCGAAGCTACGATTCATTAAAACAATGGCGTTGGCTAAAATCCAAACGATGAGAAACAGAAAAAACAGAATGATAAATTTCCAGCTACCACCAAACGCGGCAACGGCATCAGCTACACGCTCTCCAAAGGTGATGGGTTGATCTTCATCCTGTAATAATACTTTTGTGGTAATGAGTGCTTTATTTTCAATGCTTTCATTGACTAATTGATGCAGTGAAGCTTTCGACTTTGGATGATGTTTCATGGTAGAGGCGAAAAAAAAGCGCCCCGAAGAGCGCTTTTGATTTGATTGATAGGAAGGTATTAGTGACTGATAACAACTCTGAAATTTGAAGTTGAACCGTTATCAAATTTAACGTTCAAGAAGTATGAACCGTTGCTAATGTCCGTGGTATTAATACGCAATGACTTAGCACCATTTTCAATACGGCTGTCAAGGGTAGCAACAATTTTTCCGGTAATATCAGTAATGTTAATTGCTGCAGATTTAGCTTCTGTGTTTAAAGGAATATTAACAAATTGCTTAGCAGGCATTGGGTAAGCAGGCGCAGCGTTTGTAACACTGTTTTCCGACACGCTCACATTAACAGGAGTAGTATGCAAACCTATAGACATAGTGGCATTTGAAAACCCGCCAGAATACCAGGTTTCATTAACTCTAATGGGGGTAATTGGTTGGCTGTACAAACCTTGGCTTTGCTCATAATCAATGTCTGAGTTAGCGCTAAACTGATGATCAGCCCAGTCGGTTTGAAAGCAAGCCAGGTATCGCTGATTATCTACTAACTGAACCGCTTGATTAAATGGTACGTAAATGATCGTTTGACGTAAATCGGATTCAAAGGTATAATCTCCTTGAGCGATTTCATTTAATGCATCAAAAGTTACTAAAGCTGAATTACTCATGTCGGTAAATGCATCGTTCCATTCGTAAAGAACGAAGTTAACGAATTGGTCAGTCACAGGGGTATTTGGATTGGCGGTACTACTACCAGAGTAACCAAACGATAAGCCAGAAGCAAAAACCTTACTCGCCTTTGCGTTTTTGAATGTTAAGCAATATTCGGCTGGTATTGCTGGGTCGCTACCGGAACGAGTGTAAATATTGGGCTTAATTGCATCAATGGTAGAATTCATCGGTGCGTAGGTGAAAATACTCTCAGTAATGTAAAACTTACCAGTAATCACATTATCGCTTGGGTAATCATCGGTATCTCCTTGTTTTGCAGAAATGGTATAAGTAACTGTGTATGTACCAGCACCATATGGTGGAGTGAAAGACGGAAATTCAGCAAATACAGTATCTTCCGTTGAAAAATCAAGGGTTTGGGTATTGGTGTAAACATCAGCTGTACCATTATTGATAGTTGCAGTAACCGTAGCTCCGGTTTGATCTTCAGAACCAATATTGGCAACAAAAATCCCAGGTGCGTAATTGAAAGTTTCGATTAAGTTTACTGGAAGCGCGCTGCTTGGTGGCCAGATAGAAAGACCTTTGGTTGAACCTAAATCCACAGGATATTCCGGACGGGCACCAATATAGGCTGTAGCTGAACCATTCTCAATAGATGGCCGAATTAAAGCCCCAGTACTATTTTCAATAAATATAACGGGGATAGTAACCAAAGCTCCACTATCAGCGGCACTCATATTTATTAATCCAGCACTATGGTTGATAATTATTACACCAATCGCACCAGCATCCTGAGCTCTTTTGGCCTTAACACCAAATTGGCAGGTACCTCGGTACACAACTGCAATTTTGCCAGCTATTTCAGAGGTGTTAACAATAGGATCGCATCCTAAACTATCGGCACTAGATCCATCAGATACAAAGGCAAGCGATCCGGTAACGGCATTCTCTGGCTTTGTTAAGTCTTTCATCATCGTCCAGCTAAGCGTAGCTGAATCAGCATAAGTGAAGTCATATCCTCCCGCCACAGAAGATGGGGTCAAGACGTTGAAGATAACCTGCGCAGTCATGGTGCTGCTCGCTATCAATCCTAATAATACAAATAGTAAGTTTTTTCTCATGGAGTTTATTTTTGATGGGACAATTTAAGGAAATTATTAAAAAATCTTAATTGGGATGAGCGGTTTGTAAAAGTTTACAATTTTTAGCATTCTAGTTGTTTGGTGGCGATAACTTACCTATTTACAAATGGTTACTGGGTTGAACAAGTGGTTGAGAATTCAATTCAATGGTAATTTAAAAGCAGCCATTCATAAAAAAACCGCCTGAATGGCGGTTTTAAATAACTATTTTATAGTAGCGGTTGCTTAATTACCCCCAGCTAACAATCTTCTCGGCATGATATTCACCAGCTTCTAGTTTCTCTTTTACCTTTTTAAAGGTATCAATGGTATATTTTACGTCTTCTAGCGTATGAACAGCGGTTGGGATTAAACGCAACATAATAACATCTTTGGCCACAACCGGGTATACCACAATTGAGCAGAATATGTTGTAGTTTTCACGTAAATCGAGCGTTACGTTGGTTGCTTCACCAAGCGTTCCTTTTAGGAATACGGGGGTTACAGGCGAATTGGTTGCGCCAATATCAAATCCGGCATCACGCAATCCTGTTTGCAAGGCATCAACCACGGCCCATAATTTTGTGCGCAATTCGGGTTGAGAACGTAGCATTTCCAAACGTTTCAACGCGCCAATAACAATTGGCATAGGAAGCGATTTGGCAAAAATCTGCGAGCGCATGTTGTAACGCAAATACTCAATCAATTGCTCGTCGGCGGCAATGAAGCCACCAATACTTGCCATTGCTTTGGCAAAGGTTCCGAAGTAAATATCAATACCATCTTGGCAACCTTGTGCTTCACCTGCACCACGACCATTGGCACCCATAGTACCAAATCCGTGCGCATCGTCTACAAACAAGCGGAAGTCGTAATCTTTTTTAAGCGCAACAATTTCCTTTAGTTTTCCTTGGTCGCCAGCCATTCCAAAAACACCTTCGGTAATCACTAAAATCCCACCGGTAGTTCCTTCAATAAGTCTGTTGGCCCGATCCAACTGCTTTTTAAGGTCTTCAATATCGTTGTGTTTGTATACGAAACGCTTTCCAATGTGTAAGCGCATACCATCAAGAATGCAAGCATGGCTTTCGCTGTCGTAAACAATTACGTCTGTGCGGTCAACAATACTATCAATGGCTGAAACCATTCCTTGGTAACCAAAATTGAAAAGAATAGCATCTTCTTTTTGTTCAAAATCGGCCAATTCACGTTCCAACTGCTCATGGTATTTGGTCTGACCACTCATCATACGAGCCCCCATTGGGTAACCCATTCCCCATTCTTTGCTTGCATCAGCATCAGCCTTGCGCACTTCCGGGTGATTGGCTAAGCCAATGTAGTTGTTCAAACTCCAAACCAAGCACTCTTTACCCCTGAAGGTCATCTTGTTGCCTATGTCACCTTCCAGTTTTGGAAAGGTGAAATAACCATGCGATTCTTTGGCGTGCTGACCTAGAGGGCCACGATTCTTTTTAATCTTTTCAAAAATATCCATTAGCTGATTCTCTTAATTTGATGTTTTTGGCCATTGAACAACGGTCAAATTTCGGATGCAAAATTATTGTTTTCAAAACCTTGTCCAAATAACACAATAAATTCTTTCTAACAACGCTTGTTAATGCAGTATGAAAAATTTTTACTTTTGCACCATGTTTTTTCGGACTATACGACTTATTCTGCCTATTTTTCTTGTGTTTGCTTTAGCTTCTTGCAGTAGCTACAAGCGGGTATTGAAAAGTACCGATGTAGAATTTAAGTTTAAAAAAGCTGAAGAATATTTCAAGGCCAAAAAGTATGGCTTGGTTATTCCGTTGATGGAGGATTTAATTCCTTCACTTCGTGGTACAGCCAAAAGCGAGTGGGTATACTACTATTATGCAATGAGTCATTATCATTTGGATGACTATATTTCGGCATCGGTTTACCTAAAAAATTTCGTAAAAACTTTCCCAAAAAGTGAGTTAGCCGAAGAGTGTTCATTTTTAGGTGCAGTTTGTACTTATTTGCAATCGCCAAAATATTCCTTGGATCAAACCGAGACCAAAAATGCCATTACCGATTTTCAGCTTTTCCTAAATCGTTACCCCGAATCGAATAAACGCGATACGGTAAATACTTTAATGATTAAGTGTTCCGAGAAATTGGAACAAAAAGCATTTGAGATTTCTAAATTGTATTTTAAAACAGAAAAATACAAATCGGCCGTGGTAGCTTTCGATAACACGCTGAAAGATTTTCCGAATACACGCTACGAAGAGGAAATTCTGTTGATGACACTGCGAGCCAATTATGAATTGGCCATGCGGAGTATTGAAGAGAAGAAACGCGAACGTTTAGAGAATACCGTTAAATCGTACCAACGCTACATTGACAAATACAGCCAAAGCAAAAACACAAAAGATGCTGAGGCTATTTATAAAACAACACTCCAGGAACTGGAGAAAATCAGTAAATCTTAAATTCGATCGTTATGAGCTATAAGAATTCAAACGCAGCACGCACCACGGTAACTCGCGATATTCTGAATCTTGAAAAAGGTACGGGAAATATTTACGAGTCGGCTTTTATCATGTCAAAAAGAGCCAACCAAATTAGCCAAGAAATTAAGGAAGAACTTAGTTCTAAACTTGCTGAATTTGCTACACATTCAGATAACTTGGAAGAAATTTTCGAAAACCGCGAACAAATTGAAATTTCTAAGCATTACGAGCGCATGGCTAAGCCAGTTGCTTTGGCTATAGAAGATTATATGGAAGACAAAATCTATTTTCGTAAAGTAGACGAGACCAAGTAATGGTTAACCCAAATATTTAGTTACAGAAAACCTCTTAGTGTATAAGGGGTTTTTTTATTTTCGGGAAGTTAATGGAATCCTTAAATCAAAAGAAAATTTTACTGGCTGTAAGCGGTAGTATTGCTGCTTACAAAACAGCGGTGCTGACCCGACTTTTGGTTAAGGTTGGTGCTGAGGTAAAGGTGGTGATGACCGCCGATGCCAAGACTTTCATAACGCCTTTAACCCTATCAACACTAAGTAAAAACCCAGTTTATTCGGCTTTTCAAACCAATGAAGAGTCGGGGGAATGGACCAACCATGTTGAGCTTGGTTTTTGGGCCGACTTGATGGTGGTTGCGCCTTTGTCGGCCAACACGCTTTCTAAAATGGCTACGGGTCGTTGTGATAATTTGTTGATGGCGGTTTACCTTTCGGCAAAATGCCCCGTGATGGTAGCCCCAGCAATGGATTTGGACATGTATTTACACGATAGTACCACCGAAAACCTGAACAAGCTACGGGGTTTTGGAAACTTAATTATTGAACCCAATACCGGCGAATTGGCCAGCGGACTCGTAGGCAAAGGAAGGATGGCAGAACCGGAAGAAATACTACAAGAAATTGCTGACTTTTTTGTTTCTGCCAAGCAATTGCACGGAAAAAAAGTATTAATCACCGCAGGGCCAACCCACGAACGCATAGATCCAGTGCGGTTTATTGGAAACTATTCTTCGGGAAAAATGGGTTATGCCATTGCGCTGCAATGCGCTAAAATGGGCGCAAACGTGGTGTTGGTTTCTGGACCAAGCGCCTTGGAAATTGAGCATCCCAACATTAAATTGATCAGCGTGGTTAGTGCCGATGACATGCACAAAGCCTGTATTGCCGAATTTGACAACACCGATGTAGCTATTTTGGCAGCAGCCGTAGCCGATTTTAAACCCAAAACACAAGCAGATCAAAAACTGAAAAAATCGACTGGGTTACAGGAAATAGAATTGGAACCAACCGTAGATATTTTAAAAGATTTGGGCAGTAGAAAAGCCAAAAATCAGTTTTTGGTTGGGTTTGCACTCGAAACCGAAAATGAATTGGCGAACGCCCAAGGAAAGGTAGAAAGCAAAAACCTCGATTTAATTGTGTTGAATTCGTTAAACGACAAGGGTGCCGGATTTGCCTACAATACCAACAAGGTTACGATTATTGATAAAAGCAATAATGTGCAGCGGTTTGAGTTGAAAGATAAAAGCTTGGTGGCCAAAGATATTATGAATACAGTAGTGACGTTATTGAACAAAAATGACTAGATACCTAATTTTACTTACCGTTTTATTCTCTTTTCAGTTGCAGGCGCAAGAGTTGCGCTGCAAGGTGGTGGTAAATGCCGATCAAATTCAGTATACCAATAAACGGATGTTTAAAACCCTAGAAACCTCGGTTTCGGAGTTTGTAAACAACACCCGATGGACGAAAGATAATTTTACCATGGACGAGCGTATTGATTGCGCCATGCTGATTACGATCACCAAGTTCGATTTGCCCGATCAGTTCACGGCTACCATTCAGGTTACTTCCAATCGTCCGGTATTTAATTCAGGTTACAGCAGCAACGTTTTTAATTTCCGCGATCAGGATTTTAACTTTACTTATACCGAAAATGCACCCATTTTCTTCACCCCTGATCAGTTCCAGTCGAACCTAGCCTCGGTGGTTGCATTTTATGCGTACCTGATAATTGGTATGGATTACGATACTTTTTCTTTGGAAGGTGGAACCCAATATTTTGGTGAAGCTCAGCGAGTGGTAACCAATGCACAAAGCTCTGGTTTTGCGGGTTGGGCATCGTCAGAAAAGCAGCGAAACCGCTTTTGGATAGTAGACAACATGCTGCAAACTGCCTGGCAACCGTTGCGCGAATGCATGTACAACTACCACCGAAAAGGGATGGACATTATGTATGAAAAACCAACCGAAGGGCGCAAGGTGATCATGACGAGTCTTGAAGATTTAAAAAAAATACATACTATCAAACCTCTTTCGTTCAATGTTCAGTTGTTTTTTACTGCCAAAGAAGATGAATTGGTTGGTATATTTTCAGTGGCCGATCAGGTAGAAAAAGAGCGGGTAGTTAACCTGCTAAAAACAATAGACCCCACACGTAGCAGCAAGTATAACACCATTTTAAAGCCAAATTAATAGGAAATGCTTAAACAACTTTCCATTAGTAACTATGCCCTTATTGAGCAGGTAGAGGTAAGCTTTGACAAAGGTCTGACCATTATTACCGGCGAAACCGGTGCCGGAAAGTCAATTTTATTGGGCGCTTTAGGATTAATTCTAGGCGAACGTGCCGACAATAGTGCCTTACGGGATTTGGATAAGAAATGCGTGATTGAAGGAACCTTTAACCTGGAAGGCTATCAGCTGGAAACTTTTTTCCAGGAAAATGAATTAGATTTTGAGGCAACAAGCACCTTACGTAGGGAAGTGGTTGCCGGTGGTAAATCGAGAGCGTTTGTAAACGATACACCTGTTTCATTAACAATACTAAAAGAATTGGGCGAAAGCCTTATTGATATTCATGCGCAGCACCAAACCAGATTGTTAAACAATACCGGTTTTCAGCTCAACTTGCTCGATGTTTATGCGCAGCACAAAGATGTGTTGAATGCTTACAAAAATAGCTTTGCACAATTTACCAAACTGAAAGCACGCAAAATTCAGTTGGCCGAAGAACTAGAGAAAGCGCTTCAAAACCAAGCCTACCTTCAGTTTCAATTTTCAGAACTTGATGAGGCCAAACTCGACAACCCCGAAGAGCTAAGCCAAATTGAAGCGGAACTAAATGTATTGACGCATGCCGAGGTTATTAAGCAAGCCTTGCAATTCACTTCGGGTTTACTTTCGCTTGGCGAAATAAACGTTAACGACTTATTGGCCACAGCCAAAAACAACTTGAGCAAGGTGGCAACTTACGACAGTAGGGTAGCCGAATTGTCGGGTAGGATGGAGTCGCTTTATGTGGAGTTGAAAGAATTGGCCACCGACAGCGAAAAACTGGATTTATCGATTAATCTGGATGAGGAAAAACTGGCTAACCTAAGTGAGCGGAATAACCTGTTGAATCGCCTATTGGCTAAACACAAGTTGACCCGGTTGGACGAGTTAATTGCGCTTAAAAACAGCTTTGAGGATCAATTGGCTACTATTTCGTTGGGTTCCGATGAGTTGGAGAAGCTTGAAAAGGAGATTGCCCAGTGCGAAACGAAGCTTTGGGACTTTGGCACGCAAATTTCTAAAGGAAGGGCAGAGGCAGCACCAAAGGTAATGAAGGTGGTAAACGATACCTTAACCTATCTGGGTATGAACCACGCAGAATTGCGCATTGACATTGCCGCCGTTGAAAGCTTGAAAACAACCGGAATTGATGAGGTTAAATTTTTGCTAAAAAGTAATTTGGGCGGAGAGTTTCAGTCAATTGAAAAAGTTGCTTCGGGTGGGGAATTATCGCGAATCATGTTGTGTTTAAAAGCTGCCAGCGCTTCGAGAACGACAATGCCCACCATTATTTTTGACGAGATAGATACGGGTGTTTCGGGTGAGGTGGCCAGTAAAATGGGAGCCGTACTGAGACGTTTAGGACAAAGCATGCAGGTTATCAGCATCAGTCACTTGCCGCAAATAGCGGGAAAAGGCAACGCTCATTACAAAGTGTCAAAACATATCAAAGAAGGTACCACTCACTCACTAATTTCGCTGTTAAATGCCGAGCAAAGGGTGCTCGAAATAGCTGGAATGATAAGCGGAACAGAAATTACCGAAGCCGCATTGGCCAATGCCAGAACCCTGCTTCAGGAATAAAGAACCGAGGCATTTTATGGTTCTTTACGCTAACTGTATATATTTGCCCCAACATTATTAGCCATAAATTATGTCAAACAACCTATTAGCAGGTAAAAGAGGTATCATTTTTGGTGCCTTAAACGAAATGTCTATTGCCTGGAAAGTGGCCGAACAAGCACACGCTCAGGGGGCAAAATTCGTTTTAACCAATGCACCAATAGCCATGCGCATGGGCGAAATCAATAACCTGGCCGAAAAAACCGGTGCGAAGGTTATTCCAGCCGATGCCACATCCGATGCCGATCTTAAAAACTTGCTAGAGCAAGCTCAGCAAGAGTTGGGTGGTAAAATCGATTTTATTTTGCACTCCATTGGTATGTCGCCAAATGTGCGCAAAGGCATTCACTATACCGAAACCAACTACGATTTTTATCACAAAACGCTTGATATTTCAGCTATTTCATTGCATAAAACCTTGAAACTGGCTTATGAAATGGATGCCATCAATGATTGGGGTTCGGTAGTTGCCTTAACCTACATTGCTGCACAACGGGTGTTTCCTGACTATAACGACATGGCCGATGCCAAATCGCTGTTGGAAAGCATTGCCCGTAGCTTTGGTTACCACTACGGCTTGAAGAAAAAGGTAAGAATAAACACCATTTCTCAGTCGCCAACCATGACTACTGCCGGAAGTGGCGTAAAAGGCTTTACAGAGTTCGTGAGTTTTGCCGATGATATGAGTCCGCTGGGCAACGCAACGGCAGTAGATTGTGCCAACTATTGCGTATCTATGTTCTCTGACTTAACCAAATTTGTTACCATGCAAAACCTTTTCCACGATGGTGGTTTTAGCAATGTTGGTGTAACTGAAAAGGTGATTAATCGTTTTACCAATTCGTAATTATTTCCTTTTTATTTTATAGAAAGCCTGTTCAATATGTTGGACAGGCTTTTTTATTACCGAACCCTGAGCCTGCCGAAGGGTAGTTTATCGAAGCCGAACCCTGAGCTTGTCGAAGGGTGCCGAAACGTGTCGAATGGTTTATCCACTTGGGCGTTCCCCTCGTGCCTCGGGGTCGGTCTGCGGCTACAATCTTTTTCTCGGTCCTCGAAAAAGGATTTCCGCCTCCAACCTAACGCACTCCGACCACATGCAAACATCCAGACAGAGCTCTGCGTTAGGGATTGAAGCGGAAATCCTTTTCGCAGCTTGCGGAGAAAAGATTGCAGCGCAAAGCCCGACCCGACGAAGGAGGGTAACGCCCAAATCATTTCAAAAAAAAACCTTAAAAATCCAATAATGAAGGACTTGATAATTGGTGTAGATTAAAACACTACTTTTGCACCCGAAATTCCGAATTATGCAAAAAATTAAGAACATCGCGATTATTGCCCACGTTGACCACGGTAAGACTACCTTGGTAGATAAATTGATTGAGGCAGGTAAGGTACTGAAGGATCACCAACAGCATACCGAGCTGTTACTCGACAATAACGACTTGGAGCGCGAACGCGGTATTACCATCGTTTCTAAAAACGTATCGGTAATCTACAAAGATGTTAAAATAAACATTATTGATACCCCTGGTCACGCCGACTTTGGTGGTGAGGTAGAGCGCGTTTTGAACATGGCCGACGGTGTTCTTTTGTTGGTTGATGCTTTTGAAGGACCAATGCCACAAACGCGTTTTGTGTTGCAAAAAGCGCTTCAGATTGGTCTTAAGCCAATCGTGGTAATCAACAAGGTAGATAAACCAAACTGTACGCCTGAAGAGGTTTACGAAAAGGTATTTGACTTGATGTTTCAGTTGGAAGCTACCGAAGAACAATTGGATTTCCCAGTGGTTTATGGTTCGGCCAAAAACAATTGGATGGGTGCCGATTGGAAAACACCAACGACCGATATTTTGTACCTGCTAGATCAGGTAATTGAACATATTCCATCGCCGGTAATTCCTGAGGGAAATACCCAGATGTTGATTACTTCGCTCGATTTCTCTTCGTTCATTGGTCGTATTGCCATTGGTCGTTTGAAACGTGGCGAATTGAGAGAAAACCAACCGGTGCTTTTAGCGAAACGCGATGGCACCATGGTTAAATCGAAAGTGAAGGAACTTCTTATTTTTGAAGGACTAGAGCGTAAAAAAGTAACGTCGGTTCAACCGGGTGATATTTGTGCAGTAGTTGGTATTGAAGGATTTGATATTGGCGATTCACTTTGTGATTTCGAAAACCCGGAAGCACTTCCGCCAACCAAAATCGATGAGCCTACCATGAGTATGCTTTTCACCATCAACGATTCACCGTTTTTTGGTAAGGAAGGTAAGTTTGTAACTTCTCGCCACATTCGCGAACGTTTGGAGAAAGAATTGGAGAAAAACTTGGCAATGCGCCTAGAATTTACCGATTCTGCCGATAAATTTAACGTGTTTGGTCGTGGAGTACTTCACTTGTCGGTACTTATCGAAACCATGCGTAGAGAAGGTTACGAAATGCAGGTTGGTCAGCCACAAGTTATCATTAAGCTAATTGATGGTGTTAAATGCGAACCAATTGAAGAATTGACAATCGATATACCTGAATATTGCTCAGGCAAGGCAGTTGAAGCAGTTACCCTGCGTAAAGGTGAGTTGCTAAACATGGTGCCAAAAGGCGAGCGCATGATTTTGGATTTCAACATTCCATCACGCGGTATTATTGGTTTACGTAATTATTTACTTACCGTTTCGGCTGGAGAGGCAATTGTAGCTCACCGTTTTAACGAATACCAACCTTACAAAGGAGAAATTCCTGGCCGTCAGAACGGTTCTATAATTTCTAAAAATAGCGGTACGGCTTATGCTTATTCTATTGATAAGTTGCAAGATCGTGGTCGTTTCTTTGTTGAAACCATGGAAGATGTGTACAACGGACAGGTGGTTGGAGAAAATAACAAAGCTGGCGATTTAGTGGTAAACATTACCGAATCGAAGCAGCTTACTAACTTCCGCGCGTCAGGTTCTGACGACAAGGCTCGTGTTATTCCGCCAATTAAATTCTCTTTGGAAGAAGCATTGGAATACATACAAGGTGATGAGTATGTGGAGTTAACGCCTAAGTCTATTCGTATTCGTAAAGTTTACTTGGACGAAAACGAAAGAAAACGTAATGCTAACCAATTTAAAACGGCTACCGTTTAAATTTATAGTTGACAATAAGTTTTATTACTAACTTCGTTCCTTAACTCTTAGAACCATGAAAATAAATTCCAAAAAAATTCTGTTTGCATCCCTTGCGGTTGTTGGTTTAGCGGTGGCAGTTTCTTCTTGCAAGAAAGATTTGAATATTAATGTGCCAATGAAAATGGCAGATATTACGTTCACTATTCCTGTGTCAGAAGTTTCAGGTCCATATACTCAGGAAAAAGAAGTTGCAACTTCCATCGATTCTATCCTTGGGGCCAATAAGGTTAAAAAAGATAACATCAAATCCATTAAGTTGGAAACGCTGAAATTGACCATTTTGAATGGCGACTCGGTGAATAACTTTGGAATTTTGCAATCGATTAAAGGCGAATTTGCAAAAGATGGTGGTAGTTATGTAACTGTAAGTGAATTGTCTAGCAATCCTGATAGTGTGGTTTACGAGCTTAGTATGCCGGTAAATACGTCAACTGAGTTTAAGGATTATCTATCTGGTACTGTGTTCAAGTTTAAAATATCTGGTGCAACCAGAAGACCAGTGACTAGTCCAATGACTGTTAAAGCAGCGCTTAAATTTAATATGGAAGCTGGTCTTTAAGTAGGGATTAAAACAACAAAATATTGAAACCGCAGCATCAATCGATGCTGCGGTTTTTTTTTATACCCATCCTTTTCGTTTAAAGTAATACCAGGTAGAGAATGCAACAACAAACAAGGCACCGATAAAGTAATAAAAGGCCATCGGATTGCCGAGATGTGGAATATGCCCAAAGTTGGTACCGTAAATACCGGTTGCAAAGGTTAATGGAATAAAAATGGCCGAAAAAACGGTTAAAACCTTCATGACCTCGTTCAATCTGTTGGCAACATTTGTTTGGTATACGATTAGTTGATCATATAGCATTTCTCGATAAACTTCTACCGTTTCCGAGGCATGTGCACACAAATCGAGCAAATCTTTAACGTAGGGTAGGTTTTCCGGTTTAATGTTACCAGTAGAGTTTTTGGTAAGTTTTAATACGATGTCCAGTGTTGGTCGAATAACTTTACGCAGGTAATTGATCTCTGTTTTAAATTCACTAATGTCTTGTAATAAATTTTTCTGATCTTTTGAATTCGCCGGTAAAAATAACTGGCTCTCTACTTGCTCAATTTGTTGACCTATGCGCTCGGTTATGTAGATGTAGCGGTCTATTACGGTATCTAGCAGAGAGTAAACCAAATAATCTGTGCCTTGGCTTCGCAATCTCGATTTAGGGTTGGTTATTCGGTTTCTAATGGCATCGAAAGCATCACCTGGTTCTTCTTGAAAAGTAATCAGGTAGTTCTCGAACATGCAAAGACTGAGCTGTTCGCTAATCGTTTCATCGGTTTTTTCATCAATCCAAAGCATTTTAAGGGTTATAAAAACATAATCGCCATAATCCTCTAGCTTTGGTCGGTGTTCGGTGTTTAGAATATCTTCTAAAACCAATGGGTGAATGTTGAATTGTTGTCCAATTTCCCGAATACGTTCCACATCATGCAAACCCTCAATATTTAACCAAAAGAAATCGGAGGTATTGAGCAGCGGCCTTATTTCCGCAAAATCTTTCGACATGAGCCCCAGGTAGGTAGCGGTGCTGTAGTTTATCAATTCATAGGTTACCTCGGCCATTTTTTGTGTACCAAGAAACACCAGGCTTCCCGGCGATAGGCCTATTTTGCTGGAGCTGTCACCAGAGAATTTGAACATAGGATTAAAAAATTTCGATTGGAATGTACAAAAAGACAAGCAAGACAGCAGAGTTCTGCGAAAAGATTCTAAATTTGCCGCCCGAACAGGGTTAAATCTGTTCAATTTTGGCCCCGTAGCTCAGCTGGATAGAGCAACTGCCTTCTAAGCAGTAGGTCTTTGGTTCGAATCCAAACGGGGTCACTAATAAAATGGCTCGTCAATTTTGACGAGCCTCTTGTTTTTATAGCAGTTTCGCTCGGTAATAAAGAATAGTTTCTCCTACAAGTCCAAAAAATTCCTTAAAAACTGCTCTCCATCTTTGCCGCTTTTCTCGGGGTGAAATTGTGCCGCATAAAAATTAGCTTTTTGCATGCTTGCACTAAAAGGAGTTATGTAATTACAAACTCCGGTGGTGAATGGGTTTACTGGGGTGTAATAGGAGTGGACGTGGTAAAAGTAAGCACCTTCATTTATGCCCTCATAAAGTGACGATTTCAAATTGCTCACTGTGTTCCAACCCATGTGCGGCACTTTTTGTTCGCTAGTAAATAATTTTACCGGAACATCGAAAATACCCAAACAGTGGGTGTTGCCTTCTTCCGAAAACGAACACATGAGTTGTTGTCCAAGGCAAATGCCCAAAACGGGTTGTTTTAGCTCAGGGATAAGTTTGTCCAAACCAAATTCCATCAGTGTATTCATGGCAGTTTGCGCATGACCGACACCTGGAAAAATAACCTTATCTGCCGCCAGTAAGTCAGCCGGATTTCGAGTTAACATGGGTGTAACGCCCAAGCGTTGTAGCGCAAATATTACCGATTGCGTGTTTCCGGCGTTGTAATCTATTATGGCAATTTTCATTTAAAGGACTCCTTTTGTTGATGGCAAAACCAAATGATTTGGATCTTGTCGCACAGCCATTTTAATGGCTTTTGCCCAGGCCTTAAAAATGGCTTCAATCTTGTGGTGTTCGTTGGTGCCGGTGGCAATAATATTTAGGTTGCACAAGGCATTGTCGCTAAACGATTTGAAAAAGTGCATGAACATTTCGGTGGGCATTTCGCCAATTTTTTCGCGGGTAAACGGGGCATCCCAAACCAACCAAGGGCGGCCACCAAAATCGATAGCCACTTGCGCCAGACAATCGTCCATAGGCAAGCAGTAACCGTAGCGCTCTATACCTAGTTTGTTGCCCAAGGCTTGCTTAAATGCGGTACCTAAGGCCAAAGCAGTATCTTCAATCGTGTGGTGTTCGTCAATGTCTAAATCACCTGTAACGTTTAAATCAAGATCTAAGTTTCCGTGGCGACAAATCTGCTCGAGCATGTGGTCGAAAAAGCGAATGCCTGTTGTAATATTTGCTTTGCCCGAACCATCTAGATTCAACTCAACTGAAATATTGGTTTCGCTGGTTTTGCGACTTACCGTTGCTTTACGAGCAGGATGTTTGAGAAATTGATAGATGCCCTCCCAGCTTTCGGTAATTAAAGCCGGTTGGGCGTTTTCTAGTTGCGCCCATTCGTCGGCATTCATGGAATAACCGCCACTGGTTTTTAAAAATATACCCTTTGCTCCTAAATTATTGGCCAAAACGGTGTCTGTAACCCGATCGCCAATAACAAATGAGTTTTTTAAATCGAATAATTCTGCATTAAAATATTTGGTTAACATGGCTGTTCCTGGTTTGCGGGTAGCCAGGTTTTGCTCAGGAAAACTGCGGTCTATGCAAACCTCATTGAATTTAACGCCTTCCTTTTCAAAAGTTTGTAAAACAAATTGGTGGATGCTTTGGAATGGTTCCTCGGGAAAAATCTCAGTTCCCAAACCATCCTGATTGGTAACTAAAACCAATTGAAAATCGAGTTCTTTGGCAATTTTTGGAAGCCAGGTTAACGCACCGGGCAGGAACTGGAGTTTGTTCCAGTTGTCGAGCTGGTAGCCAGGTTGTGGGTCGCAAACCAAGGTTCCATCTTGGTCAATGAAAAGTAGTTTTTGCATGAAGTACATTTTTAATTTTAAAGTTCAAACCACATAGACACATAGGCTGAAATTTTTGCTTAGTTGGTGCTACGTTTTGTGCTTGCACAACTATGTTTCCTCTCAAGATGTTTTATAGAAAACATAGCAACGCATGGCGTTGAGCCTATGTTTCTATGTGGTTAAAATTGCTGAAAAACAGGTTTAACATTCAATAATTGGTTATTGCGTCTAATAATATTTCATTTTCTTCTCTTGTGCCTACCGTTATTCTCAGGCAGTTATCTACCACGCCATGCCGGTTGCGTACTACAATTCCTGCATTTACAAGGTACTGATATAATTTGGTAGCATCGGCCACTTTCACCAACATGAAATTTGCATCACTTGGATAAATTTTTTCTACAAGCTGAAGTTCTGCCAGCTGGGTTTGCAGCTGTTCTTTCAGTAAAAGGGTTTCACAAACCAACTCTTCCAGTTTTCTGGGGTGATAAAGCGCCTCTAAAGCCAGTTGCTGCGTGGCTTCATTAATATTGTAAGGCGGTTTTACCTTGTTCATTAATGCTATAATTTGTGTGTTTGCATATGCTACACCTATTCTAAGTCCGGCTAATCCCCAGGCTTTCGAAAAAGTTTGCAACACCACCAGGTTTGGATATTTAGTTAATGTTGAAATCCAACTGCCGCCTGGGGAAAAGTCGATGTACGCTTCGTCAATTACTACGATTCCTTGAAAAGACCCCAGTAACTTAACGATACTTTTTTTGTCAATTAAGTTACCGGTTGGGTTATTTGGCGAGCAAATAAAAAGGAGTTTAACACCAGTCAGTTGTTCCGAGTCAAGCACTGGCAATTGAAAATTCTCATCCAGCGGAATTTGTAGACAGTCAACGTTATTGATATTAGCCGAAACCTGGTACATGCCATAGGTCGGGGTAAAAATCATGGCCTTGTCTTGTTTAGGTTCACAAAACACCCGGAATAGTATGTCGATTGCCTCATCGCTACCATTACCAAGGAATATGTTTTCCACGGCAACCGATTTTAGCTCGGACAATTTTTGTTTCAAAGCTAGCTGATTGGGGTCAGGGTAACGATTCCAGGTGGTTTCGGTAACCGAACCTAAACTGTTTTCGTTGGCATCTAAAAACACGCTGGCCTCCCCACTAAATTCGCTCCTTGCCGAGCTGTATGGTGCAAGGTTTACAATGTTTTTTCTGGCAATATTGTTAATGTTCATTGCTTTAATTTTTATTTTTTGCCTGTCCCGAGTTATTCGGGACTATTCTGAGCGCAGTGAAGAATCTACGCTTGATTCTACCCACGATTTAAGGCTTCTAGCCTTATACTTACAGCATTTTTGTGCGCAACAAGTCCTTCAGCTTCGGCCATGATTTCTATAGTAGACCCAAGATTTGTTATTCCAGCTGCAGTAATTTCTTGAAAAGTGATTTTCTTCACAAAACTGTCCACCGAAACACCACTGTATGTTTTGGCAAATCCGCCGGTGGGTAAAGTGTGGTTGGTACCGCTGGCATAGTCGCCGGCACTTTCGGGGGTGTAGTTGCCCAAAAATACCGAACCAGCGTTGATTACCTTGTCCGCTAAAACTGGTGCATCGGCGGTTGCAATGATAAGGTGCTCCGGGGCATAATCGTTTACCATATCCATCAGTTCATCGTTGGATGAAAGGACAAACGCCGTGCTGTTGCTTAATGCTATAGCTGCCGTTTCTTTTCTTGGTAAATTTTCCAGCTGTTTGTTAAGTTCCACTTGGATTGGCTCAATAATGGCCGCATTTGTGGTGAACAGCAATACCTGACTATCGGCACCGTGCTCGGCTTGTGACAACAAATCGGCAGCGACAAACGCAGGCTTAGCACTTTCGTCGGCTATCACGGCCAATTCGGATGGACCAGCAGGCATATCAATGGCAGTTCCATCCAGGTTTACCAGCGTTTTTGCGCAGGTTACATATTGGTTGCCAGGTCCGAATAGTTTGTAACATTTGCCAATCGTCTCGGTTCCGTAGGCCATGGCAGCAATGGCTTGCGCACCGCCTACCTTATATATATTGGTGATTCCTACTAGCTGGGCGGCAAATAAAATGGCTGGATTTATGTTTCCGTCTTTTTCAGGTGGAGTACACAATAGAACTTCTTTGCAACCAGCTATCTGTGCAGGAATGCCGAGCATTAATACGGTAGAAAACAAGGGTGCACTTCCACCGGGTATATATAAGCCCACGCGCTCAATTCCCACGGATTTTCGCCAGCACTTTACGCCAGGTTGGGTTTCAATAACAACCGGTTTTTCCAATTGCACTGCGTGAAATTTTTGAATATTGGCAGCCGCACTTTCTATAGCCTTCTTTAACTCGGAAGAAAGTTGATTTTTTACCGATTCGATTTCTATTGCAGAAACTTTTAGCGTGGGTAAACTAACTCCATCAAATTTTGCCGTAAGGTCAAACAGGGCTTGATCACCATTAGTTTTTACTTGAAGTAAAATTTCCCGGACGGTTTCTTGCAGTTCCACCGGGTTAAATGCAGGTCTTTGCAGCAGTTTTTCCCAAGTGGGACGGGCTGGAAACTCATAGGTTTTAAGTAAAGTATTCATGCTTTTCAGTTTATTTAATCGAACATGCGCTCAATTGGTGCTACTAAAATTCCCTCCGCACCATTGGCTTTAAGACTTTCTATAATTTCCCAAAATTCATCTTCGTTTACTACCGAGTGCAAAGAGCTCCATCCCGGTTTAGTAAGCGGCAGAATGGTAGGGCTATTCATGCCTGGTAAAATACTGGCAATGGTTTCAATTTTGTCATTGGGTGTATTCAACAAAATGTATTTGTGTGCTTTAGCTTTTTGAACTGCATTTATTCGAAAGACCATTTTTTTAAGCAACTCGGCGGCCGATGGCTCCAATTGATTGTTGGAAATAAGCACAGCCTCGCTTCGCATAACGATTTCCACCTCTTTCAAACCATTCATAGTTAGCGTAGAACCCGTACTCACAATATCGAAAATGGCATCGGCCATGCCAATAGATGGAGCTATTTCAACCGAGCCGGAAATAGTGTGAATTTCGGCTTGAATATTTTGCTGCTTTAGAAAGGTGTTCAATACGTTTTCGTAGGTAGTGGCAATTCGCAAACCATTTAAATCGGATGGTTGAGAATATGTTTTTTCCCGAGGCAGAGCAATGCTAAGTCTACATTTTCCAAAACCAAGTTTAAGTGCTATGTCAACCTTGGCGCTGGTTTCAAGTAATAGGTTTTCACCCACAATGCCCAAATCGGCAACGCCGTCTTGCACACATTGTGCAATGTCATCGTCCCGTAAAAACAAGACTTCGAGTGGAAAATTGCTGGCTTCCGTGCGCAGTTTGTTACTGTAGTTGTCTACCTTAATTCCGCAACTGCGCAGCAATTCCAGCGAACTATCGTGCAGTCGGCCGCCTTTTTGTATGGCAATTCTTAATTTTTTGTTGAGCATAGTTGTAAAATAAAAAAGGGCTTGTCGTTTTATCGACAAGCCCTTCGGTTATGGTAGTATTAAATTTATCTCATTTAACCACATACGAACATCGGCCTGCCTGTTGGCAAGAAATGATGATGGCGATGTGTGGTGTTGTTTTTCATTTGTGGGGCAAAAGTAGAAAGAAACTTTAGATTAGCAAATAACCAGAATAATTTTTTGGATTTACGCGTGATTGTAAAAGAAAAAGCCGGACTTGCCGGCTTTTTACTTGAGGTTATTGCTTGAAATTCGCTTTAGGTTGATGGGCTGGTCGGCTAAACTGGTTGGTTTTTTTCATCGTTACCTTCATCCAGCCGTCAGCGTTGGTAACGGTATATTGTATGGAGCCATCGGCCAGAGTAGTGGTGGCAATATTTTCGTGCCCCGCTTTTCTCGATTCATAGGGACCGTCTGGATTACAAACCAACATGAGGTAGGTGTCCATACCGTTTCTACCGGCTATTCCGTTTGGACGACCAGGTTCGCCAGGGTTTACCCAAATTTCGTAGGTTCCGTACCAATAGTCGTCCCGGTTAACAAAGTATTCGAATTCGTATTCGCCAGAATAAGTTCTGTAATACTCGTCAAAATAGGGGTTTTCTGGAATATCGGGGTTATTGTCCCAATAAGAATAAGGTTCGTAAACGTCATAACTTATTCCGAAATAAGCGCGACCTGAATATCCGTTTGGTCCCGGTGCATCGGTAACAATAATACAAGAAGGCATTAATAAACCGAAAATTGCAGCGAGGATAAGAAGTGACTTTTTCATGGCTTTTTGTTTTACTAAATAGTCGTTTCCAAGTATTGTGCCAAAGCTTGAAATTGCCTATTGATAAGCGTTTTGGGTATGTTTGGGTTCTACTATGAACGATTTTGAGTATTATTGACCCCCGATTAGAAAAGAAAGATGCTTGTAAAATTGAAACACGGTATTAAAGACTGGATCAAGGCAATGCTTATCGCGCTATTTGGCCTGTGGTTTCTGGTGTCGTTTATTGGAAATTGGTTCGTGGTTTCGTCCGGAAGTATGGAGGGTAGTCTATTTGCCGGTGATTTGGTGTATGTCAATAAGTTGGCTTATGGCGCTCGCTTTCCGCTTTCCGCTTTTGGGTTTAACTTTTCATATCACCGCCTTCCTGGTTACGTGGAGGTAAACCGAAATGAAGTTGTAGCTTTTAATTATCCCGATTTGGATACCTTGGTTCCGATAGATAAAAAATCGGTTTGGATAAAACGCATACTTGGTTTGCCGGGAGATACAGTACAATTTAAACGCTCGGTAGCAAAGGTTAATGGTGCTGAAGAACAAGTTCTTGAATCATATAAATTCAATCATCATCTCAAGGTCAAAGGAGATGAGGCTGTGTTTTTTTACAATCATGATTTGGGTGACCCCTCGCGCATTTCGGCTCAAAACGATTGGATGGCAGCATTAACAGCCGAGCAAGCTAGTCAACTCGAAAAAGATAGTCAAGTGGCCTTTTTGAAGCCTGAATTCAATAAGGCCGGTGTTCACGCTGAAGATGCCTTTCCTTTCGAGTTGGAATTGGGGTGGAACACTGATTTTTACGGTCCAGTAATCGTTCCAAAGGAAGGCCTTACCGTGCGACTGACTTCTGACAATATCTCCTTATACCGATTGTGTATCGAGGTCTACGAGGAGCAATCCCTGCTGGAGTTGGGCGGAAAATTCTACATCAATGGACAGGAAATATCGACCTATACGTTTAAGCAGAATTACTATTTTGTAGCTGGCGACAACCGGCACAACAGCATGGATAGCCGCCATTGGGGTTTTCTTCCTGAAAGCCATGTTATTGGTAGGGTTGGGGTGGTAATGTTTTCATTCGACCGAAATAGGTCGGGCTTGTTTAATTGCATTCGTTGGAATAGAATTTTTAAAAGCATTTGAGCAATTATGAAGGTTCTATTGCCCATTACTTATTTTGGCAGCATTGATTATTATGCAATTTTGGCGCAAGCCGATGAGGTGCACATTGAAAAACACGAATCCTATCAACGGCAAACGCTACGGAATCGGTGTAAGATACTCGGGGTAAATGGTCCAATGGAACTTAGTATTCCCGTTGCTAAGCAAGAAAATAAACTGATAAGTTTAATTCAGACTGATGAGTCGACCCCTTGGCGGGTTCAGCACTTGCATGCGTTGCTGTCGGCGTATAAAAAATCGCCTTTTTTCGAGTTTGTTGAAGCCGATATTGCTCAATTTTATAAGCTGGATGGGAAGTATTTGTTCGATAATTTGTATGCAAACACGCTGCAATGGTGTAAATGGATTGGCATAAAAACGCCGGTGTTTTTAACTGAGCACTTCAGTAAAAACCCTTCGCCAGATATAATCGATTATCGAGGCATGTTTAAGCCAAGTAAAAATCCGTGTTTATTTTCGTATCCCACATATCATCAGGTCTTTGCGGAGCTAAACTCATTTCAGGAAAACTTAAGTATTTTAGATCTTTTCTGTAATGAAGGACGTAATTCATTAAACTACCTGAAACAGATAAAACTCGATTTGTAGTTTTATTTTCTATAAACGAGTACTTTTGCCGAAATTTTATTTAACAAAATGCAAATTACTCAGCCCGAATGGACTTAATTCCTGCAATCGACTTAATTGAAGGTAAATGTGTTCGCCTTACTGAAGGAAACTACAATACCAAGGTTATTTACAACGAAGATCCGTTGGAAGTGGCGTATTCTTTTCAGGAAATAGGTTTAAATCGTTTGCATTTGGTCGATTTGGATGGTGCTAGGTTAGGGCAACCACAAAACTTAAAGGTTTTGGAGAAATTAGCCTCGAAAACTAGCATGAGTATTGATTTTGGCGGCGGATTGAAAACCACCGAACAGGTAAATAGCGTTTTTAATGCAGGAGCTTCTCAAATAGCTGTTGGTAGCATAGCAGTTAAGAATCCGGAAGAATTTTCCAGTTGGATAGCCAAGTTTGGTGCCGATAAAATTATTCTTGGAGCCGATGTGAAAAACGAGAAAATTGCAGTCGGCGGATGGTTGGAAACGACCGATGTTTGGTTGATTGACTTTTTGAAACAAAATTTGGATGCGGGGGTAAAACAGGTTTTTGTTACCGATATTAATCACGATGGAAAACTACAAGGCCCGGCCATTTCACTTTACCGAAAGGTGTTGGAAGAGATTCCCGAGCTTCACCTAATTGCAAGTGGTGGTGTAGCCTCAATGAACGATTTGGAGCAGTTGTTAGAAACAGGATTGAAGGGCGTAATTATTGGCAAAGCCTTGTACGAAGGGAGAATTGTACTGAACGACCTGAAACGTTTCAACGAAACTATTTCGGTGTCTGGTAAAAGTCAACCATGAATTTTTTTTCAACCACATAGTTACATAGGCAATAACGTGAGGATTTTCTATGTTTCCGTCCGTTGTAAAGAAATCATAGTTGTGCAAGCACAAAACATAGCGCTTACTGTTGAAATAAAATGTGGTTTAATGGTGAAAAAATATGTTAGCAAAAAGAATTATTCCGTGCCTGGATATCAAAGACGGGCAGACGGTTAAGGGGGTAAATTTCCTCGATATAAAATCGGTTGGCGACCCGGTAGAATTGGCTGTGGCCTATGCTCAACAAGGTGCTGATGAGTTGGTTTTTCTTGATATTTCGGCAACGTTAGAGAAAAGAAAAACGTTAACTGAATTGGTTAAAAAAATTGCGGAAAACCTGAACATTCCTTTTACGGTTGGAGGCGGTGTTTCGTCGGTAGAAGACGCTAAAATGTTGCTAGAAGCTGGTGCCGATAAGGTGGCTATAAACAGTTCGGCGGTTTATCGACCTCAGCTTATCAACGAAATGGCCTTGGCTTTTGGCTGCCAGTGTGTGGTGGTAGCTATCGATACCAAGTTCGAGGAAGGAAATTGGTGGGTTTATACCAAGGGTGGCACATGCAAAACCGAGTTAAATTGCCTAGAATGGGCGGTTGAAGTGGCTAACCGAGGAGCAGGTGAAATACTGCTGACCAGTATGAATAATGATGGTACCAATCAAGGTTTTGCACTCGATATTACGCGCTTGGTTTCGGAAAATGTAAATATTCCGGTTATTGCATCGGGTGGGGCAGGTACACTTGGGCATTTTAACGAGGTGTTTACCGAAGGAAAAGCCGATGCAGCATTGGCAGCAAGTGTTTTTCATTACGGTCAAATCCCCATTCCACTATTAAAAGCTTTTCTTGCTGAGGAAGGCATTGCCGTAAGGGTTTAAATTGATTAAAATTCAGAAAATGAATATAGATTTTTCGAAAAATGACGATCTGGTTCCGGTTATAGTACAACACGCAGTAACCGCTAGGGTGTTGATGTTGGGGTATATGAATCAAGAGGCCTTGAATCAAACCAATGCTACGGGTAAGGTTACTTTTTTTAGTCGTTCTAAAAACCGTTTGTGGGTAAAAGGTGAGAGCAGTGGCAATTTCCTTCATTTGCAATCCATCTACTTGGATTGCGACCAAGATACTTTATTGGTAAAAGCCATTCCGGTAGGGCCGGTGTGTCACAACGGTACCGATACTTGCTTTGCTGAAGAGGAGCAAAGTGCATTTTTGTTTTTATCTAAGCTGGAAAACACTATCAAAAGTCGCCACCAAAACCCAACTGAAAGTTCATATACCTCTCAGCTTTTTGCCAAGGGAATCAACAAGGTAGCTCAAAAAGTAGGTGAGGAAGCCGTTGAATTGGTTATTGAAGCCAAGGATACTAACGATGATTTGTTTTTGGGTGAAGCTGCCGACTTGCTGTATCACTACCTAATTTTGCTGCGGGCAAAGGGGTTTGAGCTCAATGATGTGCTGAAAGTATTAGCGACCAGAGAAAAATAGCTGGTTTCGAATTCCCTGCCTTCTCAAGGCTGTCATCCAACCTACATTCCTATCTTTGCGGCCAAATGAGTAGGAAAAAGAAAGCATTGCCTATAATTGAACAGGTCGAAATTCTTGACGCTGGTTCCGAAGGCAAAACCATTGCGCGGGTTAATGAGCTGGTGTTGTTTGTTACCAATGCCGTTCCTGGCGATGTGGTTGACGTGCAGTTGACCCGCAAGAAATCGACTTTTTTAGAAGGGTATCCGGTAAAAATTCACAAGAAATCGGAGAAAAGGGCAGAGCCTTTCTGCGAATATTTTGGCGTATGTGGCGGTTGCAAATGGCAAAATGTGGGTTACGAGCACCAGCTGTTTTACAAGCAAAAGCAGGTAAAAGATAACCTGGAACGCATTGGTCACCTCAATTTGCCCGAAATGGAACCTATTTTGGGTGCGCCAGAAACCCAATACTATCGCAACAAATTGGAATTTACCTTTAGCGACCGCAAGTGGCTTACCGAGCAAGTAGCAGACAATGATGGAACACTTGATATGCGTGGGGTTGGTTTTCACATCCCAGGTCGTTTCGATAAAATAATTGACATAGATCATTGCTATTTACAGGCCGAGCCGAGCAATAGCATTCGCAACGCGGTAAAGAAATATTGTCTTGAAAACGGCTACGATTTTCAAAACCTTAAATTCCATAAAGGTTTGATGCGTAACTTGTTAATTAGGACTACTTCAACGGGAGAAACAATGGTGGTCGTGGTTTTTGGCCGCGATGCAACCGAACAGCGTATAGCCTTGTTGGAGTTTATTAAATCAAGCTTTCCGCAGATTACTGCTTTGATGTATGTAATCAACGAGAAGGTAAACGATAGCATGGCCGATTTGACGGTTATTCCTTACTCCGGGCAGGATTTTATTACCGAAGAAATGGAAGGCCTAAAGTTTAAAATTGGGCCAAAATCGTTTTACCAAACCAATAGCGACCAGGCTTACAATCTTTACAAGGTTACCCGCGATTTTGCTGGATTGACTGGTAATGAAGTGGTTTATGACTTGTATACCGGAACCGGAACTATTGCCAATTTTGTGGCGCGCAATGCGGCAAAAGTAGTTGGGGTAGAATATATACCCGAAGCCATTGCCGATGCACACCATAATTCGGAATTAAACGGTTTAAAAAACACACTTTTCTTTGCAGGTGATATGAAGGATGTGTTAACGGCCGATTTTATTGCCGAACACGGTAAACCAGATGTGATAATAACCGATCCACCACGAATGGGCATGCATCCGGATGTGGTAAATACGATATTGGCAGCAAGTCCTAAAAAGGTAGTTTACGTAAGTTGTAATCCCGCTACACAAGCGCGCGACTTGCAGTTGATGGCACATCAATATAAAATTGCCAGGGTAAGGCCAGTTGACATGTTTCCACACACGCATCATGTAGAGAATGTAGTTTTATTAGAATTAATAAATTGAGAAATGAATAGATTAAAAGTTCCTTACGTTTTGTTGTTGGCCGTTACCCTGTTTAGTCTGTGCCTTATAACAGCTTGCGGAGGAAGTAATTCCGGTAAAAAGAAAGACGTTAAGGCGGTTGACAGTACCGAAGTAAAACTGACCGAACTAAATGCTAAGATTAAATCGAGTCCTAATGATGCTGACTTGTATATCGAGCGATGTAAGTTATTGATTGATTTGGGTAAGTACCAAGCTGGTTTTTTTGACGCGAAAAGAGCAGTGGGAATTGATAGTATGAAGGCTGAAAATTGGTTGGAATACGGAAAGGCAGCTTTTGCCTGCGAAAACTACTATCGCAGCGAGGAGGGTTACCTTCGGTGCATTGCGTTAGCCCCAGAAAATACCGATTGCTTAATCAAGATGTCTGAATTCTTATTGTTGCGGAAAAAATTTCAAGAGTCTATAAATTATGCCAATAAGGCATTGGAGGTAAATGATGAGCTCGCAAGACCCTATTACATAAAGGGATGGGTTTATATGGAAAGCCGGGATACGGTTAAGGCAGTAACTTCGTTTCAAACAGCTATTGAATTGGATGCCAATTTTTATGATGCTTTCATTCAATTAGGCGGCTTAATGACCAATGCTAAAAGTGATATCGCATTGGATTATTTTAACTCCGCTATATCAGTTGAACCCAAAAATGTTGAGGCTTATTACTTTAAAGGGATGTTCTTACAAGGCAGGCACCGCACAGATGAAGCCATTGCCGTGTATCATCAAATCTTGCAAATTGATAGTCTTTACCCAATGGCATATTATAATATTGGTTATTTGAAATTGACCGAAGAAAACAAGCCAGATTCGGCAATTGACTATTTTTCGAAGGCTATTAAGGCCAACCCATCTTATTACGAAGCTTACTATAACCGAGGTTATTGCAATGAATTATTGGGCAATAAGGCTAAGGCATCTAACGATTACAAATTGGCTTTAACCTTCAATAGTCAATTCGATTTAGCTGCGGAAGGCTTGGATCGGGTACAATAAATAACAACGCTAAGGATTAATACGTTATAACTAAAATTTATTGCGCTATGACTTTTTCGATATTTTCTAAAGGACTGTTGTTTTTAATCATTCTTTTGACATTAAACGGTTGTAAAGATGCGGCAAGTAAACTATCTCCAAGCGGCTCTAATGGCAAACAGGTTGGGGCCTCTGCTCACGATTTGTTGTCGAACAACAAGTTTCATAAAATCAATATCGAGGTAAGTTATATGTCGGGATTCCGGCCAACCGATGCCGGTATTGAAGGGCTAAAGAATTTTGTTTTACAACATACCAACAAGGGTAATGGAGTGGAGGTTTTTCTTTCGGAAATTCCCGCTTCTGGAAAAAGTAGTTATTCTCTAGGCGATATTCAATCGCTGGAAACCACCTACCGTAAAAAGTTTAATTCGGGAGACGAAATTTCGGTTCATTTTCTGTTTGTCGATGGTGGTTATGAGGAAGCAAATGTGCTGGGAGTTGCCTATAAAAACACTTCGATGTGCATATTCGAAGGAACCATTCAAGATAATTCGGGAGATGTTTTGCAACCTTCTGTGGCCAAGTTAGAAACCACCGTTTTAAACCATGAATTTGGTCATATTTTGGGCTTGGTCGATATTGGCTCGGCGATGCAAACAGCCCACAAGGACAGTCAACATGGCAATCACTGCAATAACACCAGTTGTTTGATGTACTATCAGGTAGAAACCACCGATTTTGTAAACAATTTGCTTAACTCCCCGGTACCAAGTCTAGATAATAATTGTGTTAACGACTTAACGGCCAATGGAGGAAAATAAGTCGGTTTAAGCCGCTAGCTGTCGCAACAGGATGCGTTCGGTTATAGGAAGCAAGGTTTGTTTAACCGGAAAGTTCTGTTGGCTAATAACTGCATAAGTGGCGGGGTTTGGCAAGTCTTTAAATCTCTTTATTAGCTTAAGTTTCATCTGTTGGTGGTGGTTGGAAATCGACCTATTCTCGGTTTCTATCAATTCGGTATTTATGGAAACAAAACATTCGTCAACCGTTTTTAAATCGCTAATTGTATAGCGGTAAACAAAGGTTTTTTGCCCATCGCAATCCAGTAGCAGGTAACCTTCTTTTTTGTACAAAGGCACCAAGCCGATAGGTTCCACTGAAATGCAGTTTTCAACATAATCGTAGCGTTGCATACCATCTTCCAGTACCGATTTCATTTTCGGCAAGGCGTAATCAATTACCTCAAAGAGGTGATTTATGGCTGGTTCATTGGTGTTTAACCGGTTGTATTCCAATCGCAGGTTGTCAAAATCAATTCGTTTAATGGTTTTCGGAAAATCGTCCTTAAGTAATTCGTTGTTTTCCTTAATGTGTTTTAGGTTTTGAAACTGAGCCAGAATGTCGGCAAGTGGCGGATAAAGCTCATTTCTGTTAAAACTTGATTCAATAGTTTTTAAGTAACCAAGGAGTATATATTGCTTGTACTCAAAATCTTGGCACCCTTCTAAAATCCAATTTTTACTTAACATAGGCCTTGCATTTACTGAAAAGGTACAAAAAAGAAAGCTTAGTCTGAGCTGATTTCCCTTGGCTTGCTGCTTAATCTGGACTAATGAGCCATGGCTAAAGATTAATTGGTAAAGACCCTTAAATTAGAGCCATGTTTAAAGCAAGCAATTTTGACCCCGGACTGGGTACCCGACTAAAAGGCGCGAATAACCGCGTTTTGAACGAAGATGGTAATTTCAACATTATTCGTTCTGGGCAAGGGTTTACAATAAGAGACGGTTTTCAGCAGCTCATCAACATGTCATGGCCGCGGTTTCTGACTTACGTTATAGTAACATTTGTCTTTATTAACGCTTTTTTCGCTAGCCTTTATGTGTTAACAGGAATTGATGGCTTGCAAGGCGCGACCCGCGGTACTTGGTTGCACGAGTTTAAGCAAGCCTTCTTTTTCAGTATTCAAACCAGCGCAACGGTGGGTTATGGGCACATGGCTCCGGTAACCGACTGGGCTAACTATCTGGCCTCTGCCGAAACCTTGTTGGGTTTGATGGGTTTTTCGGTAATCACCGGTTTGCTTTATGGGAGATTTTCCCGCCCACGATCGTCCATAATATATAGCAATCAGGCACTAATTACCAGTTTTAAGGAGCACAGCGCTTTTCAGTTTAAAATAGTTAACCGGCGGGCAGAAACCTTGATGGACGTTGAGGCTAGGGTGGTTTTAACTTATTTGGAAAAGGTTAACGGAGAGTTTATGCGCAGGTATTTTGCCTTACCATTGGAAATTAGTTCGGTAGCATTTATGCCACTTACCTGGACGCTGGTTCATTACATTAACCCAGACAGTCCATTGTTTGAACGAAGTGAAGCGGAATTGAAAAATATTCAGGCAGAAGTTATTATTCAACTAAAGGCTTTTGATGAAACCTACAATCAGGTTATTTATTCAAGACATTCTTACCCAATTGCTCATTGGCTTTGGGGAGCAAAATTCAAACAAAGTTTTACCTCATTAGAAAACGGTGAAACCGTGGTTTATGTGGATCGGGTTCATGAGGTGGAGCCGGTAACTGATAATTCCTAAGGGTTTTTAATGTTAACTAAATTTCTATGCAAACTAAAGGTTACAAGGATATTGACAGCTATATTGCTGCTTTTCCGGTTCATGTGCGTGAACTTTTAGAAACTGTTCGAGCCACCATACACAATGCCGCCCCTGAGTCTACCGAGGTAATTAGCTACCAAATGCCGGCCTTTAAGCAACATGGCGTACTGGTCTATTTTGCTGCGTATAAAAATCACATTGGGTTTTACCCTACCTCTTCGGGTATTGTAGCTTTTCAGCACAAGTTTGGTGATTTTAAATGGTCGAAGGGAGCTGTTCAGTTCCCAATTGATAAACCACTTCCGCTAGATTTGATAGCCGATATGGTGAAATTTAGGTTGAAGGATGATCAGGAACGCGAGTCAAAAAAGAGAAAACCTAAAAACAGTCAATGACGGGCTCTGTATCAGCAGGGTGCTAATGTTCTTGGGTAACCATGTTGTTGGTGTATATGGTTGGTATTCAGGTGCTACTATTGTTGAATTGTTGAAATCTTTCCGTTTCTTGTTGTTTTGGGGTTAATATCTTTTTTAACTTCTCTAAAAAAATTAACTATGAAAACACAGAAACTTATTGTCGGAACACTGGTGGCCGGGGTGGTCATGTTGTTTTTGGGTTATTTAATTTATGGAATGTTGCTCATGGATTTTATGAGCGAAAACAGCACCGATACCACCGGACGACCTATGGAGGAGTTTATTTGGTGGGCAATGGTAGCCTTTAACCTGGTTTGGGGTTTATTGCTGTCGGTAATTTTAGCCTGGGCCAATGCCGAATCGGTTGGTGAGGGAATTAAAATAGGTGCCGTGGTTGGGATATTGGCGGCTTTCGGCAATGATTTAGCTACCTATGCGATGACCACCAGATTTAATAATTTCTCTGTTATCCTGGTTGATACTTTGGCATTGGGAGTGATGTATGCAGTTGCCGGAGCATTGGCAGTCTGGGCCATGGGAAAAGTGGGTAACCGTCAATAAGAAAGACATAAAAAAAAGGAGATTCCAATCTTGGAGTCTCCTTTTTTAACCGGTTTGTCGAAACTGTTCGACTATATATTATTGTTTAAAAAGCTTCACTTTTACTGCGGTAAGGCCCTTTTGACCCATTTCAATCTCGAAATTCACCACGTTATTTTCTTTAATGCTCTCCAGTAAATTGTTTACGTGAACAAATATACTTTCCTGAGTTTCCGAGTCTTTAATAAACCCGAAGCCTTTGTTGTCGTTAAAAAAGGTAACAATTCCTTTTCTGATTGGATCCAATGGCGGACCATCTTCACGCTTAGGTATACTTATTTCAATATCCTCTGACTTCACCTTTAGCTTCTTGGTTGGGTCGGGTGGAGTAGAGCTAATGCGACCAAATTCATCCACGTAGGCCATCATGTCTTCTAGGCTACCCGATTTACCTTGGTCTTTGCGCGCCTTCATTTTTTCGGCTTTTTCCTTGCGCTTTTTGTCCTTTTTATTCTTTACTTCTTTTTTGTTAAATGTTTCCTGCGATCTACCCATAAAATGATTTTGCTTTTAATTGTTCTACACCTGCTGATTTAATAAAAAAGCCTATCAAAGTTGATAGGCTTTTTATAGAATAGTAATTTGTTATAATGAAAGATTAAATAACCTTAACATTTACAGCATTTAATCCTTTTTTGCCTTGTTCTAATTCGAATTCAACTGCATCGCCTTCGCGAATTTCGTCGATAAGACCTGAAACGTGTACAAAATGTTCTTTGTTTGAACCTTCTTCGCTAATAAAACCGAAACCTTTGGTGTCGTTGAAGAATTTAACGGTGCCTTTACTCATTGTAAAAAAAAATAATTAATAATAATCTGCAATATTAAACCTTTATTTGTTGATAATCAGGTTTTTCTTGGTATATCTTTCAAATTCCCCCGTTTTAGGGCGGTGCAGGGTTTCTTTACTAGGGTGGAAATTGGTTAGCTGGGCTGAAAAGTCATTTAAACCGTGACTATTATTATATTTATCCTATAGTTTCAGGACATATTTGAAATTGACCCTTAGTAAATGCGCGCCTTTTCTCGACTGCTTATTCTCTTTTTGCTTTCAATTGGTATTGTAAACTCAGGTTACAATCAGTTAATCATTTCAAATAACCTTACTCCCGAAGAATATGTTAAAAAGGTGCTTGCCGGACCTGGTGTTCAGATTACCAATGTAACATACCGAGGCGAGCCAAGCACCATGTTAGGTAAGTTCGTCACTAATGGGTCGTTTCTTCCTTTGGATTCTGGTATAATATTGGCTACCGGCGACACGAAAGGTTTGGTTGGGCCAAATATGCTGAGTGGTTATACTGGAACGTTAGTTGGCGGAGGGGTAAATGGAGATGCTTATTTGAGTTCGCTAGCTGGTAATTTGAACACATTTGATGCTTCCGTTTTGGAATTCGACTTTGTGCCAGTCGGGGATTCTATCATTTTTAAATATGTATTTGCCTCCGAGGAGTACGATGAGTACGCTCCACCAAATAATTCAAGTTTTAATGATGTGTTTGCCTTTGTTTTAAGTGGAGTAAATACAGTGCTTTCGCCTGTTAATTTGGCGCGTTTGCCAGGGTCATCTTTACCTGTAGCGGTTAATTCGGTAAACCAAATAACGAATGCCAACTTGTATGTCAATAATGGGGGTGCCTCAGATTTTTCCGACCCAATTGCGCCTTACAACGTTGATCAACGATACATTGAATTTGATGCAATGACCGTAAGGCTTTCAGCCGTTGCCAAGGTTATTTGTGGTAAAACGTATCATCTTAAAATTGCCATTGCCGATGTCGGTGATCCTGTTTATGATTCGGGTGTGTTTTTAGAAGCAGGGTCGCTCTCCTCTAATGATTATGTGGATATTACATTGAAAACATCTTCGTCCGCTGTAGATTCGGTTGCCTTTGAGCGGTGCGATACGGCGTTTATTGAGCTAAGGCGCCCAAATACTGCATCCGGCATCCGCCAAGCTTTGCCCATTACTTTTTCTGGAACCGCCACACGGGGTGTCGACTTTCTGTTTTCAAGCGATAGTGTGGTTTTTAATGCTGGGATAAGTGAAGTTAAATATCCGCTGTATGTGTTGAATGATCAGTTACAGGAGGTAATGGAGTACACTGACGTCACAATAAAGGTGACTGAATGCAATGCAATTAAACCAGTTAAGAAACGAATTTGGATTAAGGATTATAAACACATTTCCGGGACTAAATTCTTCACCGTAAAGTGTAACACAGATTCGATAACACTAAATCTTTCCGATTCATTGCTGTCATCACCGGCCATTTATATTGGTTGGGATAACGACACCACCGGGCTTCGTATTAAAATACCAGGTAATGAGGAAAAAATATACAATGCTTATCTTACTTATGGAGCTTGCTTGGACTCGGTGGAATATGATGTTACCGAGCATAATTTTCCTTTTTTGGAAATTGGAGGCGACACGGTAGCTTGTCCCGACACTACCACCATAGTCACTGTTCCAAGCAATCAAATCTATAGTACGATTGAATGGTTTGATGGCAAAACCACGTTGACAACAACGGTTACTATTAATCAGAACCCAATTTGGGTGAAGGTAACAGATAGCAATGGTTGCACAACTTCAGATACGGTGCAGATAACCACTCATTCAGTTATTGAGCCAGAAATTAATGGTATTCTCCAACATTGTTTTCTTGACTCATCAGCACTGGAAGTACAGCAATTTTATTCAACTTACAAATGGTCTACAGGAGACAGGAGTTCATCAATCTATGCGCAGGAAATAGACAATCCGGTTGTAGTGACCGTAGTAGATAAAAATGGTTGTGTGGCTAACGATACCGTTTTGTTGCAGCAATTTGTTGCGCAACCAGTAATCATAAGTGGAAATGTGAACTACTGCTTTAAGGATTCTTGCTTGTGGACCGTTCAGTCGAACTATGAAAATTACCAATGGAGTAATGGAAGTACCACTAACACTTCACATGTTACGGTCGATGATAATCCGGTGGAAATAATTGTTACTGATGGTAATGGATGTAAGTTCACCGCCGGTCAGCTGGTTAATGTTTTTCCGGTTTACGGTTTGGATATAACTGGCGATACCGTAGTTTGTCCCGATAGTACCAACCAAATTAACCTAAGCAATACTGCAAATTTTGCAAGCATAGTATGGTTTGATGGCGATAATGCAACAAATAAAATAGTCGGAGCATCCCCAAATCCAGTTTGGGTAAAGGGTACCGATATTAACGGTTGTGTGGTTACTGATACGGTTTTTATAACAACTCACGAGGTGTTAAAGCCAATAATTTTGGGCGATACAGCATATTGTTTTTTAGATTCAGCCAGACTTTCGGTTCAACAACCTTTTCAAACTTATGCTTGGAACACGGGGGCAACCAGTAAATTTGCCGCTGTAACTGAACAAGATAACCCGATTGTTGTTACGGTAAAGGATATAAACGGTTGTGTGACTGGTGATACTTTACAGGTTGGACAATGGCCTTATCAACAGGTGGTCATAAGTGGAAAAGTAAACTATTGCTTTAATGATACTTGCTTGTGGACTGTTCAGTCGAATTATGAAAATTACCAGTGGAGTACAGGTCCAAATACTAATTCAACCTACGTTACGGTAGCTGATAATCCTGTAGAAATAATTGTTACCGATAGTAATGGATGCCAGTCCACGGCAAGTCAGCTGGTTAATGTTTTTCCGGTTTACGGTTTGGATATAACTGGCGATACCGTAGTTTGTCCGGATAGTACAACACAAATCAACCTATCTAATACGGCAAATTTCACGAGCATAATCTGGTATGATGGAGATAATACTACAAATAAAATAGTTGGCGCTTCACCAAGTCCGGTTTGGGTAAAGGGTACTGATATTAACGGATGTGTGGTTACAGATACGGTTTTTATAACTACTCACGGGGTGTTAAAGCCAATAGTTTTGGGCGATACAGCGTATTGTTTTTTAGATTCAGCCCGACTTTCGGTTCAACAGATTTTTCAAACTTATACTTGGAACACCGGGGCAAATAGCAAATTTGTCGCTGTAACTGAACAAGATAACCCTATTGTTGTTACGGTAAAAGATATAAACGGGTGCGTGACTGGTGATACGATTCAGGTTGGCCAATGGCCTTATCAACAGGTGGTTATAGTCGGCAATAACAGTCATTGTCCTTACGATTCGAGTAGGTTGTCGGTTCAATCGAATTATAAAAGTTATGCTTGGAGTGTTATGGATGTGGATTCGATTGTCTTTGCAACTGTTTTGGACAATCCAGTGATTGTACATGTTATAGATAGCAACGGCTGTGGGTCGACCGCTTCCAGAACATTATCCGTTTTCCCCGTTAAAATCCCCATTATTTCCGGTGCTTTAAATTATTGCCCGGAGTTGCCGACCACCCTGTCGATTCAAAATGAATTTGACGCCATTTTGTGGAGTAATGGTTCAACGGCAAATCAAACCACGGTTACCGAAGCCGATAATCCAATAAGTGTAAAGGCAACGGATAGGACATGTTATGCCATAGCTAGCGTCAATGTGAGCGTCTGGCCGGTTGTTTCACCAATCCTTACCGGCAGCGCTAATTACTGTATCGGAGACTCGACATTATTAACGGTATCGCAGAACTATAGTGCCTATCAATGGTCTGACGGCAATGCTTCGAATCAAACCTACGTTACGATTAGTGACAATCCAGTTTCAGTCGTAACTACCGATACTAATGGGTGTGAGACTATGGTAGGTTTGACTATTGTAGAGGATTTACCACCTACTATTGAATTTGGCGATACCATGTTTTTCTGCACTTATCAGGACATCCAGCTGCAGGCTCAAACCGAAGACGCTGTCGATTTTCTTTGGAGCAACGGAGTTGTTAAAGCAGTAAATCGGCTGTATCTAAGCGATACACTGGAGGAGGGCATTAATAAGCTATGGTTAACGGTGAAAAATGTCTGTGGCAGTTCTTCAGATACTTTGCTTTTTAGGGTTGGATACTGCGGTTGTGATTTTTTTGTACCAAATACGTTTACACCCAATGGCGATGGTTACAACGATGTTTTTAAAATTGGGTACGAATGCGATGAGTATGGCGATTTTAAATTTATAATCGTCAACCGCTGGGGGCAACAGCTGTTTTCAACAACCAATCCAAATTTCGTTTGGGATGGGGTGTATCAAGGTTCCTTAGTGCCAGAAGGTGTTTACTCATGGCAAATGACCTATTATAAGCAAGAAAACGGTAGAAATTTGAGTGTTTTGCGACAATTTGGAATGGTTGTGGTTTTACATTAGTTCTGTGCCACCATAATCTTGAACCAGAACATTTGCAATTCATTTGTCTTTTTTAGCATATTAAATACCATAAAATGGTAAAATTCGCCACTATTGTATTGCTTTCTCTGTTGTCAGTTGAGGGGTATTGTCAACTTCCTGTTCAATCATGGGCAAATGAAATCGGGCAGTTAAAAACGGAACAAGAGATTAATGCTTATTGGAGTTCCATTAAAACGGAAGACCAACAGGCTATAAATAATTTCGATTCATTGATCTACGACTCGGTTATGCAAGCGAACCTAATTAAGGTGAGTTTAATGTTGGAAAAACACGGCTTTGATTCGTTATCAATTAACAACAGTACGCCAATCAGTGTTTTTGTGCACAACAATAACCCAGTGTCGTTGCTGCATTGCTGGAAGGTTGTAATGGCTGCTGATAGCGCAGTAAATAACCTTCGGAAACGATTTAATCATGAGCCAATGAGGCCACCTTCTTACCCTTTTGACGGGCTGTGTACCGCGAGTTACGATTACAGCATCATGTATAATGAAGATTCGTTGATACAAGTTATGGCTGAGGCACTGGCGACTAGTGAAGCGCGACCGGATGCTAAACGGCTGGTCAACGACTACACAGAAATGGGCGAGCGAAGAAAATTGAAAACGATTGCAACCGTTGGCACTTGGCACCGCGTGCCGCTGAAGGGAATGGTAATGGATGACTTATTTTCGATCGTAAAAAAGTCGGACAACAAATACTATTACCAGTATAAAGTTTCGGGTTTGCAGTATTTGAAAAAATTAACTCGGAAAAAGACGCAGCATGGCTGGGAATTTTACCAAGAAGCTAATTTTTTAGATTGGCATTATTCGCTAGACCACCAAGGAAACCTGACTTTGGAAAACAATCGGGGAAATCTTATTTTGACTTACCCGACTGCTAAATGAAAGCGGGATAAATTATTCCTTTGCTTGCCAGATTGATAGCGGTAACCATCAAAAATAATGCGTAGATGAAATTCATATTGCCCGTAATTGTTATTTCTCAGTTTTTGTGCACTTCACTTTGGTTTGCTGGGAACTCAGTCGTTGGGAACCTTGTGGATGAACTTAACCTTAATCAACATTTCTTGGCACACCTTACCAGTGCCATACAATTTGGCTTCATCGCCGGAACTATGGTATTTGCAGTATTTACAATTTCAGACCGGTTTTCACCATCGGTGGTTTTTTTCTGTAGTGCTGTTTTGGCAGGACTTTTTAATCTTGGGATATGTATTAACCAAATTGGTTCAACAGAAATACTGGTGTTTAGGTTCTTTACCGGTTTTTTTCTTGCAGGAATTTATCCGGTTGGTATGAAAATAGCTGCCGATTATTATCAAGAAGGCCTTGGAAAATCATTGGGTTTTTTGGTTGGTGCATTGGTTATTGGAACTGCGTTACCCCATTTCTTAAAAACGGTTATCGTATCCTTTCCCTGGAAATATATTTTATACACAACCACCATACTCTCTTTTGTAGGCGGATTGGGTGTTTGGCTTTTAATACCCAATGGTCCTTATCGCAGAGCTGGACAAAAAATAAGGCCTACAGAATTTTTGAAAGGTTTCAGGAATCAGCATTTTAGATCGGTTTCCTTTGGCTATTTCGGTCACATGTGGGAGCTGTATACATTTTGGGCATTTGTTCCCGTAATGGTGGCGGCTTACAACAATCAGTACCCACAATCAAATCTGAATGTCTCATTGTTGTCATTTTTCATCATTGCTTCAGGTGCAGGGGCATGCATTTTTAGCGGAATTCTTTCACTGCGTTTTGGAGCAAAAAAAATTGCCTCAATTGCTTTGTTTTTATCTTGTTTGTGTTGCATCACTTCACCTTTTTTTCTGTTTTCTAATTCGGTTTTTATATTTGTTTTTTTCCTCTTTGTTTGGGGATTGGTTGTAATAGCCGACTCACCGTTGTTTTCGACGTTAGTTGCTAACAACGCACCAATCGAGTCAAAAGGAACTTCACTGACCATAGTAAACTGCATTGGTTTTTCAATTACCATTCTTAGTATTCAATTTATTAACTTGCTTTCCGACAAAATAAACGCACAATACATCTATACCTTGCTTGCCATTGGGCCAATACTCGGCTTACTCGCATTATTGAAAAACAAAAGAAACATGGGCAATGACGCAGGTCAAACTGCAATGAACACTGGAAAGCCGCTAACGGTATAATTCTTTACTTTTAAGCCACTTAATCATCAATTTTGCAGACATGCACAAAGAACCGTTTGTTATAGAACAAACTTTTGACAGTTCGATTGCCGATGTTTGGGCAGCGATAACCAATCCTGAAAAAATGAAAACCTGGTATTTTGACCTACCGGGTTTTAAGGCAGAAGTGGGCTATCGATTTCAATTTAGTGGAGGTCCAGACCCAGATAAACCGTATGTTCATTTGTGTGAAGTTTTGGAAGCTGTATCACAGAAAAAACTGAGCTATTCGTGGCGTTATGAAGGATACGAAGGTAATTCGGTGGTGAGTTTTGAGTTGTTTTCCGAAGGAAATAAAACGCGACTACGTTTAACTCACGCTGGCTTAGCAACCTTTCCGAAAACCAATCCAGACTTGGCTGCGGAAAACTTTGTCGCTGGTTGGACTCATATTATTGGCACTAGTCTTAAAGATTACCTGACCACCTAGTTTTACATTAGTAGCGCAATGGAAATTAAGTTACCACAAAGTTGGAAAGCCTTGCTGGCAGAGGAGTTGGATAAGACCTATTTTAAGGAATTGGTCAATTTCGTTCAAGATGAATACAAAACGAACACCGTTTATCCTGCTGAAGCCGACGTTTTTAATGCTTTTACTCGCTGTTCGTTTGAACAAACCAGGGTAGTTATTGTTGGGCAAGACCCATATCATGGAGTTAATCAGGCCAACGGGCTTTGTTTTAGTGTGAAAGATGGAATTAAGCAACCGCCATCACTTCAAAATATTTTCAAAGAAATTCATGCCGACTTGGGAATTCCAATTCCGGTTTCGGGAAACTTGGCGCGATGGGCCAATCAAGGGGTTTTGTTGCTGAATGCCACTTTAACTGTTTGTGCCAACGCTCCGGGAAGTCATCAAAATAGGGGGTGGGAACAATTTACAGATACAGTTATTGAACAAATTTCTGGCACGAAAGAAAATGTAGTCTTTTTGCTATGGGGTGCTTATGCCCAGAAGAAAGGTCAGGTAATTGACCGAGCCAAACATTTGGTACTGGAATCGGCTCACCCATCACCATTTGCGGCTTACCGCGGGTTTTTCGGAAACAAACATTTTAGCAAAACCAATGCTTACCTGACTGAACGGGGTTTGAAGCCAATAAACTGGTAGGACGAAATACATTTTATTTTTCGCGTCTTTGTACGCACCTTTGTAAAACCATAAGGACATATTTCGAAATGAAAATTGAACAACTTTACACCAACTGCTTAGCTGAGGCTGCTTATTATATTGAAGACAATGGCGAATGTGCCATTATCGATCCCATTCGCGAAACCAAACCTTATTTGGATCTTATTTCGGCCGCTGGAGCTAAGTTAAAATACGTGTTTGAAACGCATTTTCATGCCGATTTTGTAAGTGGACATGTTGATTTGGCTGCCAAAACTGGTGCCGAGATTGTCTACGGGCCAGGTGCAATTACCGAATATTCGGTGGTAAACGCCACCGATGGGCAAGAATTTAAAGTCGGTCGCCTTACAATTAAAGCCATTCACACTCCCGGACATACGCTAGAAAGCACTTGTTGGTTGTTGCTTGACGAAAACAAAAACCCACATTGCATTTTTACAGGTGATACCTTATTTATTGGCGATGTTGGCCGTCCGGATCTGGCCATAAAAAGCGATTTAACGACCAAGGATTTAGCGGGAATGCTTTACGACTCGTTAAGAAATAAAGTTATGACCTTGCCCGACCACCTGTTAGTTTACCCGGCTCATGGTGCTGGTTCCTCGTGTGGTAAAAACATGAGCAAGGAGACCTTCGATACGCTTGGCAATCAAAAGCAAGTAAACTACGCATTGCGGAATGGTTTAAGTCGTGAGCAATTTATTGCCGAGGTAACAGATGGTATAATGCCCGCCCCACAATACTTTGCCAAAAATGCGGCTTTGAATAAGCTAGGTTATAAGGCAATTGATGTGGTGCTTAATGCTGCAAACAAATTGTTGAACGTTGGCGAATTTAAGACTGAAATGGCCAAAGGTGCTTTTATTATGGACGTTCGCAGTCAGCAAGAGTTTGCGGCAGGTTTTGTTCCCGGAAGTTCCTTTTTTGGCCTTGATGGTACATTTGCCATATGGGTTGGAACGCTTGTTGAAGATTTAAATACCCCCATTTTACTAGTTACCCCTAAGGGTAGGGAAGAAGAAGCGGTTACCCGCTTGGCCCGTGTTGGTTACGATAATGTGGTAGGTGTTTTAAGTGGTGGTTTCGATACCTGGAAAAACGCCGGTGAGCCAATAGAAACCATAACCTCGCTTTCGGCTGAGACTTTTGCAGAAACGTTCAAAGCCAATGAAATCAATGTGCTTGATGTGCGTAAACCATCGGAATATGAAGCCGGACACTTGCCAAATGCCGACAACAAGCCATTAGACTTTTACCTGAATCAGTTCAATTCCATCGATAAAAGTGGAACTTATTATATTCACTGTGCCGGCGGTTATCGGTCAATGATTTACGCTTCTCTATTGAAAAAAGCTGGGTTTAAAAATCTGTTTGACATTGACGGTGGTTTTGGGAAAATTAAAACTACTGGGCTTCCGATTGTTAGTGAGCAGCTGGTTTAAATGATTTTTGACTCATTTAATGTCTCTTAGCGAAAAAAGTGGGTCGGTGTTTTTTTAAACCTATTTATCGACCAGTTCTTAAATACTGCATAAAATAGTATTTATTCCTTGGATGAAATCCCTCATTTTGGCGATTTTCTAACTAGTGAATTGACGGTTTTCTGTTCTATATGACTGATAGTCATGGAAATTTGCTCATTGGTCTAAATATTCTGGGAATGTGGCTTAAAATCGCCAACTTAGCAAGGTAAACAGGCATCCCACGTGGTTGGTGACACGTCAAGATAATGCACGCTAAGGGTTTCGGAATGAAGGTGATTAGAGTATTAATTGGTATATTTTTCATGTGTCTGCTTGCCATGCAATTGCAAGGGCAGTCGGGCTTGTGTACTGCCAATACACCTTTTTTTGAGGTTGACTTAAGCGGTAACCCGCAGGGCTCTTGGACTTCACCCAGTATTATTAGGGATGGTTTGTGTTGCGGCAACAGTAACCCCGACGTATGCCTCGAGTTTAAGATTACTTTAGATCCAGCTGCCATTGCTATTAAATTTGATATAGTTAGTGGGGCTATTCCCGGTGGTTCTATGTTTTATCAAATCAATTGCGGTCCACCGGTTGCAGTTGGTCAGCCGCTTTGTCTTAGTGGTGCAGGTCCGCATACCCTTACCTTTTGTAAGCCGGGTAATAATGACAACACCTATCAAATTTCTTCGATTGTAGCGCCTAAGGTGTCTCCCGATAGGGTGACTCGCCCAGGATGTAAAGCAACCATAGGAACACAGGGGATAGAATTATCAAGTATTACCTGGAAAGAGATTACTTCTGGAAACAACCAATATGCGTCTTATTTAAGCTGTCAAGCCAATTGCGACACCACGGTTGTAACACCTGGTACCAATGCCCCTCCTTTTATAGATTATGTGATTTGTGGTGTTCCCAAAGCCGGTAATTGTTATCCAACTGCCACTTTTTGCGATACTATAAGGGTTACGGTAAATCCGGCACTTAAGGATTCGGTTAACCCCAACCCTGCGGTTTATTGTGAAACACAAGGTGGTATTCAGCTAAACGGTTACCCCTATGGAGGTATGCCTCCATACTCCTATATCTGGAGAGACGCAACAAGTCTTATTGTTGGTACCACAACTAATTATTATGCGAATGCGCCTGGAAATTATTCATTTGAGGTACGCGATAGTCTTTACCCCGGATGTCCGGGAAACTCAATAACAGTGCCTGTAAGCAAACAACTTGCTCCTACTGCTAATGCCGGTTTGGATAAAACTTACTGTAATTCAGGTGGTTCGGTAAGTCTTCAGGGAAGTATTACCAATGCCGCTGGAGCCATTTGGTCTGGTGGAAGTGGAACTTTTTCGCCATCGAATACCACTTTAAACGCTTCCTATTTCCCTACCCAGGCCGAAGTAAATCAAGGTTTTTTCAGCTTAATCTTAACCACCACCGGCAATGGTTTCTGTGCTCCGGCTAGTGATACTGTAATTTTCACGGTAACCCCTGTGCTTTCGGTTGATATTAGCGGTGTTACAACCATTTGCCCAGGCACCACCACCACGCTAACGGCTGTGCCTGATGGTGGTCAGGCGCCCTATAGCTACATTTGGAATACTGGTTTTGGTGGCAATACATTATCTAATGTGGGTGCCGGTACCTATATCGTAACCGTAACGGATAATTCAAATTTTTCCTGCTCCGCCAAAGATACCGTCGTGGTTAAAAATAATCCACCGGTTACCGTAAGCATAGCGGCTGATACAATTTTTGCTTGTAGTGCAACTGAATTCCGGACGGTGAACGCCGTTGGTTCAATTACGGTGACCTCATACCTTTGGAGCAATGGGGATGGGGGCTCATCGGTTCTGGTGCAACCGGGCAAATATTACGTTACTGTTTATGATGATTTAGGCTGTACGGCCAAAGACAGTATAGTGGTTGCTAAGCCAAGTACTGTATTGGATGCAACTTTAACCGCTTCTGCACCGGTATGTTATGGAGCTAATGGTGCCCTTGATGCCCAGGGAACAGGGGGGTATGGTGGCTATACTTATTTGTGGAATACCGGTGAATCGGTTAAAAACATTAGCAAAACTGCCGGCACTTATTGTGTTACGATAACCGATCAGAAAGGATGTTCGGTAAATAAATGTGGTCAAATAACAGAGTTGCCACCGGTAGTAGCTAGTGTAAGCGGATCCAGAATGATTTGTAGCGGAGCAAGCACCGCGTTGACTGCATCGGCCACAGGCGGGCAAAGCCCATACACTTATTTGTGGAATACAGGGGCGACAACCCCGGGCATTACTGTACCGGCGGGAACTTATATTGTTACCGTAACTGATGGAAGTGGAAATAATTGTGCCGATAAAGACACGGTGACCGTGGTACAGACAACAGCACTTTCGGTAAACATAGTTGACGATACCATTCATAGCTGTACAGGAATTAGTAAGGTAACAGTAACTGCTCAGGGAGGAGCCGGAACATATGTTTATACCTGGAGCAACGGTGATACAGGGCCTACTACAGATCTAGGTGTCGGTAAGCATTATGTTACAGTTACCGATTCTATTGGGTGTAAAGCTTCTGATACGGTCAACATAGTTTTAGCCACAACTTCGTTATCGGGGACTGCTACTCCCGGACCTTCGGTGTGTTATGGGGCGAATGGCACCATTACCGGTCAGGGTATAGGAGGATACTCCAATTATTCTTACCTCTGGGACTCTGGTGAAACAACAAAAAGTATTACAAAACCTGCAGGTACCTATTGTGTTACTATATCCGACAACTATGGTTGTCAGTATTATACCTGTGGTACGATACAACAAAATAGTGAAGTAAAGGCTGATATTTCTGGGCAGACACTTATTTGTAACGGAGCTACTACAACGCTTACCGCTTCTGTTACTGGCGGATTAAGCCCATATACTTATTTGTGGAGTAATGGCTCCACTTCATCCACCACCACAGTTGCTGCGGGCACCTATGTGGTAACCATAACCGATGGAAGTGGTAATAATTGTATGGACAAGGATACCATTGTTGTTGCGGAAACCGTCTTGTTATCAGTAAACGTACCGGATGATACTATTCGTGCTTGTGTGAATACCACTACGATATCTATTACCGCTGTTGGTGGTGCCGGACAATATACCTATTCGTGGAGCAATGGTGATGCCGGTCCTACGACCGATTTAGGTGTTGGAACACATTACGTAAATGTTATCGACTCTATAGGATGTAAGGCGGCAGATACCGTTAGGGTGGTATTGCCCTCCAATGTCCTTGGCGGATCGGCAACACCTGGGCCTAAAGTTTGTTATGGTACTCTTGGCGCTATTACCGCTCAGGGAACTAATGGATATGGCAATTACAGCTACTTGTGGAATACTGGTGAAACAACCAAGACCATCAATAAGCCAGCCGGATCATATTGTGTTACTATTACCGATAACTACGGATGCCAGATAACAACCTGCGGCATAATTGAACAGTACGATGAACTTAAGGCTGATATAAATGGACCAACATTAATCTGTAACAATAATGCGGTTAATATTTCTGTAAATGTGAGTGGGGGTGTGGCTCCCTATACTTACTTATGGAACACTGGTGCAACAACCGCTAGCATAAGCGCATCTGCCGGAACCTATATAGTAACGGTTAGTGATGCAAGCGGAGCTGGATGTGTCGATAAGGACACTTTGGTGATTACGCAAACTGCAGCGCTATCTGTAGATATACCTACCGATACTTCTCATGCTTGCGTGAGTACAAGTATCATTTCGTTAACAGCGTTGGGTGGATCAGGAGTTTACACCTATTCTTGGAGTAATGGCGACTCAGGTCCTACGGCGGAGTTAGGCGTTGGTACCCATTATGTAACAGCAACCGATTCTTTGGGCTGTAAAGCCAGCGATACGGTTGTAGTTGTTTTACCGAGCAACCTTCTTTCAGGAACAGCAA
>CAYMJL010000004.1:0-114072 GCA_964390915.1 uncultured Flavobacteriales bacterium | reverse complement strand
ATATCGTAACGGTTAAAGATGCAAGTGCTAACGGCTGTACCGATACCGATACCATTGTGGTAAACGAAACCATACCACTATCAGTAAATATCCCCACCGATACTTCTTACGCCTGCGTAAGTACAAGTATCATTACGGTAACTGCTTTGGGTGGATCAGGAGTTTACACCTATTCTTGGAGCAATGGCGACTCAGGTCCTACGGCGGAGTTAGGTGTTGGTAAACATTCCGTAACGGTAACAGACTCTTTGGGATGTTCAGCGAGTGATTCGGTGAATGTGGTATTGCCATCAACTATTCTTTCAGGAACAGCCACAGCTGGTCCAGAGGTTTGTTTTGGTACCAATGGCACCATTACCGGTCAGGGAGTAGATGGGTATGGCAACTACAGCTACCTGTGGGATACCGGTGAAACAACCAAAACCATCAGCAAACTAGCAGGTAATTATTGTGTAACGATAACCGATATTAAAGGTTGTAAAGCAACGGCTTGTGGTGCTATACAGGAACTAGGAGATTTAAAAGCAAACCTTTCGGGAGCAACATTAATTTGCAACGGAACAACCACCTTGTTGAGTAGCACACCCACCGGCGGTTTAGCACCTTATACTTATTTGTGGAATACCGGTGCAACAACGGCCAGCATAAACGCTCCGGCGGGTACCTATACGGTTAAAGTGACCGATGGCAGTGCCAATGGCTGTACCGATACAGACACCATAGTGGTAAAACAGACTGTACCATTTTTGGTTGATATTCCTGCCGACACCCTTCGTGCTTGTGTAAATACCAGCACGGTGTCAGTTAGTGTTGGTGGTGGAGCCGGACAATACACTTATTCATGGAGTAATGGAGATGGCGGATCAACAACTGATTTGGGAGCCGGTACCCATTATGTAACAGTAACCGATTCTTTGGGTTGTAAGGCCAGCGATACGGTTGTAGTTGTTTTACCGAGCAACCTTCTTTCAGGAACAGCAACCGCTGGTCCAGAGGTTTGTTTTGGCACCATGGGTACCATTACCGCTCAGGGAACTAATGGATATGGTAACTACAGCTACTTGTGGAATACCGGAGAAACAACTAAAACCATCAGTAAACCAGCAGGTAATTATTGTGTAACAATAACCGATCAGTACGGTTGTCAGTTTAACACCTGCGGAACCATTCAGCAATTAAATGAGTTGGATGCATCTATTACAGGTTTTACCTTGGTTTGTAACGGAGCAAGCACCACATTAAACACCTCGGTTAGTGGTGGCAAGACACCTTATACCTATTTGTGGAACACCGGTGCAACAAGCGCCAGCATAACTGCAACTGCCGGAACCTATATCGTAACGGTTAAAGATGCAAGTGCTAACGGCTGTCAAAGTAAAGATACCATCGTAATAGAGCAGGCAAAACCCTTATTGGTTAATATTCCTGTAGATTCATTATTTGCTTGTGCTACAATCAGCCAGGTTAAGGTGAATGCACAGGGTGGGTTTGGGAATTATACGTATGTGTGGAGCAATGGTGATGGGGGGCAAGAAACTACGCTTGGGCCTGGTAAGGCCTGGGTAAATATTATCGATTCATTAGGTTGTACCGGAGCCGATACTGTAAATATCATTGTACCGGCTAAGTTTTTAAGTGCGCAGATTGATTCTTCGTCAAGTGTTTGTTACGGGACTAATGGTACGTTGACCGCCCAAGGTCTTGATGGTTACGGAGGATATAGTTATTCGTGGGATAGCGGTGAAAATGTAAAATCAATTACCAAACCAGCAGGATTATACTGTGTTACGGTTAAGGACCGCGTAGGATGTACGGCCAATATCTGTCGTTCTATCATCGAAGACTCGGAGATTTTGGTTAAAATCATTGGTGATTCGATGATTTGTAAAGGTCAGAAAACCGACTTGACCGCCGAGGTGAGTGGTGGACGTTCCCCTTACTCGTATTTGTGGAGTGATAATAGCACCGATACTATTTTAAAGAATGTTCCTGCAGGAACTTATAATCTGGTTATAAGTGGTTCTGGAACAGGAAATTGTAAAGGTTCGGCACAGTTTGTTATCAAGGAATTGACAAAACTAAATATCTCACTTTCTTTCAATAATATATCGTGCAATGGAGGTAATAACGGTAGAGTAGCAGCCTCAGCATATGGCGGTGTGGCACCATATACTTATCAATGGTCACCGTTAAGTGTTTCTAGTCCCTCGGTTAATAATCTACCTGCTGGAAAGTATGTGGTGGAAACTACAGATGCCGAAGGTTGTACTCGTACAGATTCATTAACGCTTACCGAACCACCGGCAATTCAGGCCAATGTAATTTCATCTACCGATGTGTCCTGTCCTGGTAAAGCCGATGGTATGTTGAAAGTTCAGGTATCCGGCGGTACTCCTGAATATGTTTTCCAATGGTCACCAATTGGTGGGAATACAGAGACCGCAGATAGCCTTCCAGCTGGTATATATGGCTTGCAGATTACCGATGAAAACAACTGTACAAAAAGCATAACAAGCATAATTCACGAGCCACAACCCATCAGCATTAGCAGTCAAGTAACCCCTGTTACTTGCGCTGAAGGAAACGATGGTAGTATCCAAGTGTTTGTTCAAGGAGGAACTCAGCCTTACGTAATGCTGTGGTCACCAGATGTTAGTGGTGGAACACAGGCCAATAATTTAAAAGCCGGTAACTATTCGATTCTTGTGTCGGATTTGAATAACTGCCAATCTTCAAAAAGTTTTGTGGTAACTGAGCCGGCAAAAATGGTACTAACTACCGAGGTAGTAAATGATTATTGTGGATTATCAAGAGGTAAGGCATTTGTAACCGTAGCTTCTGGTGGAAACGGGCCATTTGTCTACCAGTGGGATGCTGCTACAGGAAACCAAACGGTTAACCCAGCGGTTGATTTAGCCCAAGGATTCTATCAGGTAGAGGTTACCGATAAAAAGGGATGTACGGCAAGTGCCGACGTTTTGGTTGCTAATTCGGCAGGCTTTACGGCCTCTATTTCAATTCTTTCACCAGTTCGCTGTTATGGCGATAATTCGGGTTCACTTCAAGCTTCCATAAGTTCGGGCGGTGCTGGGTCATATACTTATGAATGGTTTGACCGGAATACAGGAACCAGTATTGGGCAAAATGGCTCAATAGCTCAGAACCTGCCAGCAGGGGTTTACTATGTGAAAGTTAAAGATGCCCTAGGTTGTGAAGCCACCAGTGAGGATTTTGTGTTGGTAAATCCAGCGCCATTCCTAGTGACCATTGCTAAAGAAAATGTGAAGTGTTTCGAGGCCTGTGATGGAAAGGCTACTGCAAATGTTAGCGGTGGTATTGGGCCTTACCAATACAAATGGAATGATTTCTCCATTCAAACCACACAGATTGCCTATAGTTTGTGTGATGGTAATTATGAGGTAACTGTAACCGATGATGTGGGTTGCGAGGCTAAGGCTTCAACTACAATAACCCAACCCGGGCCAATGACTTTGGATTCATCGGTGGTGAATACCGACTGCGGTAAATCAAGCGGATCGGCCTGTGTTCTAATTTCTGGAGGTACTGGCCCTTATCAGGTATTGTGGCCACAAGGCCAAACAACACAATGTGTAAATAATCTCTTTGCCAATACTTATGTGGTTAAAGTAACCGATGCTAAAGGTTGTGAAAAAAGGTTGCCGATTACAGTTGCCAACTCGAATGCACCTGAAGCAGAGGTGAGGTTGCTTGATACACCTAAATGTTTTGGCGAGTGTACCGGATCGGCAACTGTTGGTTTGAAAGGTGATAGTACCTTCTATAATGTTGAGTGGGATGTTAATACCGGCAATCAAACCGGAGTAACCGCCTCTGGATTATGTGCCGGAATCTACGTGGTTAAATTTGAAACGCAGTTCGGTTGTGTGGCAACGCTTGCCGTTACCATTGATCAGCCGAAGGAAATTGAGGTTTTTCCAATTCTTCAAAATCCAACTTGCTTTAATAGCTGTGATGGAAAAATTATTGCCAAAGTAAAAGGTGGAACAAAACCATACAATTTCAGGTGGATAGGTGATGACGGAACAGAAATGGGGTTTGCCGACAGCCTAGTGAATCTTTGTGCAGGTACCTACACCCTTATGGTAACCGATTCCAATAACTGCGTGAAGCAAATTGATGTAACGGTTGATAATCCAGACCAGTTACTTGCTGACAGCAGAGCCGAGGATGCCAGTTGCAGTGCTATTTGTGATGGTAAGATTGAAGCATTGCCTTTAAATGGTGTTGCGCCATTTACATATCAATGGGATGCTGCGGCTAATAATCAGGTAAGCAGAACGGCTTCAGGACTTTGTGCGGGTACTTATTCATGCACAATTACTGATAGGAACAATTGCGCTGTGTCGGTTTCAAATACGGTTAATCAACCGGATACACTTATACTTTATCTAAAAACGGTTAAGGACATTACTTGCAACCAAGCATGTGATGGTTATGCAGATGTGCTTACCGAGGGCGGAGTTGCACCCTATAATTATGAGTGGTCGCAAGGCGTTGGAAGTGGAACATTTGCCAAAGATTTATGTGCTGGTAACTATACTGCCACTGTAACGGATTCAAAAGGGTGTAAAAGTTTTGTAAATGCCGACATAAAAGAGCCTTTACCCATTGTGATAAATATTGTTGCTGGCACCGGCTCCTGCAATGAATCGTGTCAAGGAACAGCTTTGGCCGAGGTTAGTGGAGGAACTCAGCCCTATCAAATTCAATGGGATGCTCCACAATCGCCCACAACTTATTATGTAGATAGCTTATGTGACGGGGCGTATACGCTATATGTTAGAGACCAGAACAATTGTAGTACTTCTAGGGCAGTTCTTATTGCACAAACCGCTCGGGTTGGTGCCGATTTTAGTACTGTTGAGTCTAATTGTGGAGAGAAAAACGGTTCCATTTGCGTAAGCCCTTACGGCGGTACTGCACCGTATAGTTTCTTGTGGAATGATGAAATGCAGCAAACTACTGCTTGTGCAACTGCTCTTGGGGCGGGTTGTTATCTAGTTATGGTTACTGATGCAGCGGGTTGTGAAAATGTTTATCAGGCTTGCGTTAACGACATTTCAGGACCAACCGTTGAGCCGGTCTTTTCTAAAAACCTCAGTTGCTTTAACAGCAATAATGGTTATGTGGAATTTGCCCATTCTGGAGGAACTGGCACCATGACCACTCAATTGTTAAATGAAGATAACCAGGTAATCGCCACTAATGTGTTGGCTAAATCGGGGCTTGCTAAAGGTTGTTATACGCTGGTAGTTACCGATCAGTTGGGTTGTAAGAGTTCGGCAAGCCTATGTATTAGTCAGCCATCGCAACTATCCGCATTTATTCCATTCTTCAACGATGCCAAATGTTACGAGGCTTGTGATGCGGACGCTACCTTAAATGTAAATGGTGGAACCAAGCCGTATCAAATTAACTGGAATGGTGGATTTAGTCCAAACCAATTGTATAATACAGGTCTGTGTTCTGGAGTAGCAAGCGCTATTGTTACCGATAGCAATGGTTGCCAGGTCATGGCTTCGGTAAATATTGGTCAACCGGTTAAATTGGAAATAGAAAGTTTACAAGGTAATCAGCCCGATTGCTTTGGAGATTGTAACGGTAGAATTGATGCCATAGTAAAAGGGGGTAGTATTCCTTATCAATACCAATGGAATAGTAGCCCATTGAATTCATCCTATATTACTGGTCTTTGTGCTGGAGGATATAATGTAACAGTTACAGACAGGTACGGGTGCAAGAATACCGAAGCTATAGCGCTGCAACAGCCTTCGGCTTTGATGGTGATGGTTGACTCTATTAATGCCACTTGTGGTTTGTGTAATGGTCAAGCATCCGCAAAGGTTTTTGGTGGCACCACACCTTATTCCTATAACTGGATGGGAGCCGGAGATGATTCCAATGGCCCTGTAACTAACAATCTATGTGAAGGGTATTATTTGCTTAAAGTAGAAGATAAAAATAGCTGTAAGATTACAGAGGATGTAAATATCTCAAATTCGGTGAAGCCGAAGATAGATTCTTTAATCACTGTTAAACCAACTTGTGCAGAATACGCCAATGGTTCGGTTACAGCCTATACTTCTGGTGGAACTGGTCAATTATCTTATAAGTGGGATGAGGGTGCTTATAATCAATCTACACAAATGGCTGTTGCACTTCGAACCGGAACATATTGTGTAACCGTTACAGATGAATTAAATTGTAGTACCGTCAAATGTGCTAAAATTGAAGAGCCTCGTCCTATTATGTTGGTTACTTCTCCATCAGCCAATATTTGTAAAGGATCTATGGTACAGTTTTACGCCGGAGCTTATGGTGGTTCGGCTCAGTATGAATATCATTGGACTGATACCTCACTTGTCGGGCCAGGCCCACATAGCCGGTTGTTAAATCAGAATGCTACCTATTGTTTCTTTGTTACCGATTCAAAAGGGTGTAATTCAAACAATGCCTGTATCAACTTCCAGATTATTCCTGATCCGGTGTTAAAGTTAAACTCTGCCGGGCCAATTTGTCAAGGCGACATGGTATCGATAAGTGCAAAGGTAAGCGGAGGAAAACCGACCGCCTATAGTTGGTTATGGATTAACCCGAAAGGACAAAATGTAACAGCAACAACTAATTTTGACATTTCTGAGGTAAGTGTTATGTCCGATTCTACCGGATATTATAAAGTAAATGTCCAAGACGGATGTAACCGGGCAGATGAAGATTCAATCTTGGTGGTTGTAAATCCACTTCCAGAACTTAAGCTGGGCGATGTGGAGCGTCAAGGTTGTGCCCCATTTGAAGGGCAGGTAATCTTGCCGGTTTCAGGAACGAATTTCTATGAGATTGATTTTGAATGTGATGGTGTTTTTGATTACTACGGACCTGATAACAGCGTGGCCCATACCTACCCAGACTCTGGAGTCTATAGCGTATGTGTAAGAGGAACTACCAACATGGGATGCGTTGCTACTACTTCATTTACCAACCAGTTTACGGTTAGACCAACGCCCGTTGCAGATTTTATCCTTTCACCTGAAGTGCCAGACCCGAAAGACCCAACTGTTTACGCCATCAATACATCCATTGGGGCAACTAATTTAGGGTGGGATTTTGCCGGTTTGTTTATGGCTGCTGGTAAAGTGGATGACCTTACACCGATTAAAGCTCCTGGACTGGGAACCTTGCAGAATATTGGTTATACTTTTAAAGAGGATGGAGAATATTCCATTACACTGCGTACTTCTAACGATTATGGTTGTACAAACGATGCTAACAAAACTATAATTATTAGGTCTGAGTTCCAGCTGCATGTTCCAACTGCCTTTTCACCAAACGGAGACATCTTTAATGAATATTTTACGCCGAAAGGAATGGGCTTTAATCCAAACGATTATGAATTACGAATTTATGATCGCTGGGGTGAACAAATATTCTATTCACATAACCTTAATGATTATTGGGATGGGAAAGTAAAAGGACATCGGGTTCAGAACGATGTTTATGTTTGGACCATTGACGTGGTTGATCTTACCGGGCACCAACACCATCTGGTAGGCAGAGTTACCGTGGTTCGGTAGGCGGTTCAACGTTGATTCTAATCACAAAATCATTTCTTTCGGTTATATTTTATAGCCCCTGTAAACTCCTTAAAAAGGAACTGGTTTTTCACATGGGTTCACCAGATTTGTCACGCACTTTACATTAGATTAACAGGGGGGCATATATAGCGTACGGTAAGAAACACTGATTGATAGTTGGTTCTCAATTTATAAGCGCCCATTACTATTCCGGGATACTTCCTGGAAGACCGGTAAGCTGGTTATAAATTCCGCATAAAAAAAGTCCCAAGTGGGACTTTTGAAAATGAATAGTTGTTGGAAGAACTCATCTAACCAAACAAAAATGCCCAACCCGCTGAAGACGATCGTTGGTTCCTTTTGGTGTATAGTCTATTACCCAAACATAAATCCCTATTGGACTTTCAACCCCATTAAATTGTCCGTTCCAATCTACACTCGGATTACTGGTTCGGTGTACCACTTGCCCCCAGCGGTTGATGATCCGAAAGTCAACATCTTCAATAAACATGGTGTGTGCCTGCGCCAAATCGTTTATACCATCTCCATCTGGGGTAAATGCATTCGGAATAAAAATAAATGGTGGGCAGACTTCTTCAACTAAAAAAGAACCCGTAATAGAACACCCGCTTTTGTTGATGGCAATGGCTTGTAGGAAACCCTCACGACGGCTATATATGGAATCGCTGGGTGGATTGGTGTTTAACCAATAGACAACACCGTCGGTAGATGAGGTGAGTTTTAATGCTGCCGAGTCTTTTTGTTCAAGGCAAAAATTATTGTCACCCTCAGCATTAATGTCAACGTATTCGAAGCTTACTACAGTGCGCAGGGTGTCGGAACAACCGCCTTCGTCAACAATTAATGTTAGTGGGCCAGAACCATAAGCAGTTGTGCCCATTTCAGTATCGCCATTGCTCCAGCGGTAATTTCTTACCGTATTTGCACGCAAACAATTTTTTGCAACCGGCACAGGGACAACTGGGATTGAGTTTTGATTGCAAGCTAAAATTGTGGCTGGCAAACTGGCTAAACTTGTACAGTTGGAATTTTGGTAATAGGTTGTCGTAGTAACAGGTTTGTTGGCCGAAGTGGGTGTAACCGGAGTGGTGGTAAAAGCTACGTTGCCGGGATTTGGTACTAGACTGGTATTGCCATCAGTGCCAATAAACTGACTAACCCGGGTAATTGCAGCGGCCTGACCGGGGCTTTGGGGGAAAAGCCAGTTGCCAGAACTGCGCCCAATGTAGAAAACGCTGGTATCGGGATGGGTTGCAAATGAAAGCAATTCTTCATCGCATATTGGGATGGAGTTGAAGCCACTAATCCCATTTGGACCAAAAACCTGGGCGCTGGTACGGAGCGTATCGAAAGTTGCATCTAGCCGGTAATGTGACTGCCGATTAGCACCTTGAGTGGCTAAGTAATAAGCCGCCCCATTTTGTATCAGGGTTTGAAAGCGGTAAGGAGCATCGGGCAGCAGCATAACTCTTTCCAAAGTATTGCTACTTACCGTCCAAATAATAAGACTATAAGATGAGCTTCCCGAGTAATTGCTGGTAAATAACAAAACGGAGTCGGTACTTAATCGCTGCGCTATATAAATCATTTCTCCAGCATTCAGTTGTAGGTGGTCAGTAATACTTGGTGTTAAATTGGCATCAAGCAATATGCGGTCACTGCCCTGAAAAACAAAAATGCCGGTTCCAGGAACCAACACTGTAGTAGAAAAATTACCAGTGGTGTACAGACGTTCCACTTGAATTAATTTACCCGCGTTGTCAAACTTAAAAATAGCGGTGTTGGGTATCCCAGATTCGAAAATACTTCCTGAACAGTAGAACGTGTTCGCTGTTAAGTCAAAATTTAACTGATAAAGCAGGCCTACGCTTGAAGTGGAGTTATTAAGTCGAATTTCCTCATAATATTTAACATCACCATTGGCCGTTAAAACCAGCGAGAAAGCACCGCGATTGGAGCTATTAACCCCGCTAGCTCTATTGATTAGTCCAACAACGTGCAATTCATTGTTAACCGCAACGCCACTCATTACCTGCAAATCGCCGGGGAAAGTGTGTTTTTTTGCCCAAACCATTTCCCCAGTCAACTCGTGAAAGGTAACTATCAGGTTTGATGGAAAAAAGGGACTGGATCCAGGAAGCGCTGCCGTAACCGACATAATTCCTGTACCAATAGATTCAGTAACAACGGGGTTGCTACCCACTTGGGAAATTTCATTTTGGGCGAAACCGTTTAAATAACTCTCTTGCGCCTTGGAGGAGAAGGTAAGGAGACATGCGATAGCAACGGTATACAATAATTTACACACGTAAGGTTGAGTATTAGGTGCTTCGAAAATACGGAATTTGCTGGCTAGAGCAGTACAGTTAAGTGTTATTTGTTAACAGCTATTGTTAGAAATTCGGTGGGAAAAGCATCACCTTAATGGGTTAGTTGACCTGTTGTTTAAGTTCCTTTAATACAGGAAGATAACTAACTTAAAGTAAAAAACCCTGCTTTTTAGGAGCAGGGTTTAGGGTGTTTTTTGCAAAACAGTGTTAATTACATATTAAGTATCCATGCAAAAATTAACGGAGCCACAATGGTAGCATCGCTTTCAATAATAAATTTAGGGGTATCAATGTCTAATTTCCCCCAGGTAATTTTTTCGTTAGGAACCGCACCAGAATAGGAACCGTAGCTAGTAGTAGAGTCGCTAATTTGGCAGAAATAACTCCAGAATGGAACATCGTGCCACTCCAAATCTTGATACATCATGGGTACCACGCAAATTGGGAAATCGCCGGCAATACCGCCACCAATTTGGAAGAAACCAACACCCTTGCCAGCCGAATTTTTGCGATACCAGTCTGATAGCCAAACCATGTAATCAATACCTGATTTCATGGTGGTCGATTTCAACTCGCCTTTAATGCAATACGAGGCAAATATGTTACCCATTGTGCTGTCTTCCCAACCAGGGCAAATTATTGGAAGGTTTTTTTCAGCTGCAGCTACCATCCAACTGTCTTTCGGATCTATTTCGTAATACTGTTCTAAGTCACCGCTTAAAATCATTTTATACATATACTCGTGGGGAAGATAGCTCTCGCCTTTATCCTGAGCCTCTTTCCACTGGCGGTGGATGTGTTTTTGAAGTCTGCGGAAGGCCTCTTCCTCTGGAATACAGGTGTCGGTAACGCGGTTAAAGCCTTTTTCCAATAAATCCCATTCTTCTTGTGGACTTAAATCGCGATAGTTGGGAACACGTTTATAACTGTTGTGAGCAACTAGGTTCATTACGTCCTCTTCAAGGTTTGCACCGGTGCAGGAAATAATAGCCACCTTATCTTGGCGAATCATTTCGGCCAAAATTTTACCCATTTCTGCAGTACTCATGGCACCGGCAAGGGTAATCATCATTTTACCACCTTCGGCCAAGTGTTTTTCGTAACCTTTGGCAGCATCAACAAGGGCTGCGGCATTAAAATGCAGGTAGTATTTCTCTATAAACTGAGAAATAGCATTGCGTTGACTCATAACTCTAATTTTTTAAGTGCTGCAAAAGTATTTAATTCGGTAGAACCAAAGGCAAAAATATGGACAACACAAAGCATTTGCATAGAAATAATAAATGGATTAGATACATTAGCCATTAAACTCTATTATGAAAACCCGGTATCAGGAAATAGCGATTAAAGCAAAAAGTTGGGCTGCAATTCTTAGCTTACTATTTGCGGTGTGTGCTTGTACCGAAAATCAATCACATCAGCCGGGGTTGTGTCTTTCGTTCGATGACCATTCGGTAAAAGAATGGTTTGCGTTGCGACCACTTTTTAACCGTTTCGATGCCAAGGTTACGTTTTATATAAGCGATTTTGAAACACTCGATTCCGATGAGGTACAGATGCTTAAAACACTGGAAGCCGATGGGCACGAAGTAGGTTTTCACGGTAGTACGCACGTATTAGCCAGGGACTATATTTTAAAAAACGGTTACCAAAAATTTTTAAGCGATGAAATTAACCGAGGTGCAGAAGCTATGCATAGAGCAGGTTTCAACCCGAGGTCGTTTGCATATCCTTTTGGGCAAGGTTTTCCTTTTACGGATTATTTGCTTCTAAAAAAATTCAAAACAGTTAGGCGCGTTACCACTGCTAAGTCAGGAATCAATCTAAGCAGAATAAACAATATATTTTATCACTTTGATGGCGACAGAACATTGTCGGCATTGGATATTGATGCCATTTATGGTTTAAAAGATCATCAAATAATAAAGGCGTTGGCTGCCGCAAAAAATAGGGGAGCCGTATTGATGTTATTGGCACATAAGCCGTTCGACGGGGTAAAAACTGCAACTTACCAAATTGATGTTGTGTGGTTGGAAAAACTATTTATGGCAGCCAAAAAGCATAAACTGCGATTCTATCGAGTTGGTGACTTACGCGAGGATCTAGTTCCACGACCATTTGTGGAACGTATTTTTGATTAGGATAGCAGGGCTGGTGAGGGGTTTTGAAGACCAGTTGTTTAGCAGCAAATAAGACTATGCCTTTCTTGCATAATACAAGTGAAGGAAAATTTTGACCCACATTAGGTTTAGTTTGACGGTTAGTTTAGCCCAGGCAATATGTTTTTTACAAAATGCAACAGGCCGCAAATCGTTATATTTCCTTTGGCAGCATAGGTGTCGCTGCTGGGGGTTATAACAAAGTTTTGGGTGGTTTTCAGGTCCGCAATTACTTCATGAAAACCACGGGAAACGCTTGGGGCATTGTTTAATTTAATTTCAATGCAAGCCACTGGGGTTTGGCCCTGTGCCAATACCACATCAGCTTCTGCACCATGATGGGTGCGGTAAAAATAACAGTTCAGGTCGGCTGGTTTCAATTGGTTAATTTGCTCCAGTACAAAACTTTCCCACGAACCACCAGCACAGATGTTGCCCAGTAAATCGTTGTAGCTGTGCGCTTTGTTAAGGTAATGCAATACCCCGGTATCTCTAAAATATACCTTGGGTGATTTTACCAAGCGTTTGCCACTATTACCGCTCCAAGGTTGTAGGCGGGTTATTAGAAATGCCCCTTCCATAAAGTCGGCATACTTATTTACCGTCTGGCGGTTTAAACCAAGCGAACGAGCAATGGTTTCGGTGTTCCAAAGAGTGCCATTAATGCCCGCCAGCATTTGCCACAATTTTTTTACTGCGGCTGGCGAAAGGCTTTCACCCATCAAAAAATTAACATCGCGTTCAGCAAAGTGCAGGTAATAGTTTTGTGCCCAGCGTAAAAAAGCTGCATCGCTTTTGGCGTTCAGGGCATCGGGGTAACCACCCCGAAACCAGTGTTGTTGCAAGGTGTTTTCGGGTGTCTCGGTAACGTTTAGTGTGCCCAACTCCAATTGTCCAATGCGACCTGCCAGTGTTTCTGAAATGCCGCGAACCAAAGTAGGGGCAATAGAGCCCAGCAATAAAAACCGACCAGGCCTTCGGTTTTCGTCAATAAGCGGCCGCAATACACTGAAGAGTTCAGGTAGCGTTTGTGCTTCGTCAATAATTACACATTTGTCTTGCAGCTCAGTGAGTATGGTTTCTGCATCGCTCAGTTTGGCTCGATCGCTGGGGCGTTCTAAATCAAAATAAACAGCTTGATGGCCAAGGTCTTCTGCTACTTTTCGGGCGGTAGTGGTTTTGCCCACCTGCCGGGCACCAACTAAAGTCACTGCCGGAAACTCGCTAAGGTAAATGGCAAGTTCGCTTTCAATTGTTCTAGGTAGCATACCGTGAAAAATTAATAATTGAATATACAATTTTCACGGTAAATGTAGTGAAATTACTTTAGCAACTAAAAAATTAACCGTGAAAAATTAATAATTGAATATACAATTTTCACGGTTGTATGTTGACTAAAATTTGTTCTTTGATGGACGAATAACACCACGTTTATTGGTTTTATTGGAGTATTTACACCCTTGGCTAAGCGAAAAAACACATTGGGCAAAATTACGTGTTGGTACTTTCAAAAAGTATTACTGAGCCCTAAAAGAGATTCGATTGCTTCAGTAAGGTTTGGGAAGATAAATGATGTTTATATGAATAATGCAATCCCCTAAAACTAACAAAGGCTCCCAATTTGGGAGCCTTTGTATTTATCGTGGTGAATTAATTTTACAAGTGTATCACCTCGCCATAAGCAGCAGCTGCGGCTTCCATAATGGCTTCACTCATGGTTGGGTGAGGGTGAACGGTTTTAATAATTTCATGGCCGGTAGATTCCAGTTTGCGCAGCGCAACAATTTCGGCAACCATTTCGGTTACGTTAGCACCAATCATATGTCCGCCAAGTAATTCGCCATATTTGGCATCGAAAATAAGTTTTACAAAACCATCTTTATTTCCGCCCGCACTGGCCTTACCCGATGCCGAGAAAGGGAATTTGCCAATTTTAAGTTCGTAACCGGCTTCTTTGGCTTGCTTTTCGGTCATACCAACCGATGCAACCTCTGGCGAACAGTAGGTGCAACCCGGAATGTTGCCATAATTCAACGCTTCTGGGTGGTGACCGGCAATTTTCTCTACACAAATGATACCCTCGGCCGAAGCAACGTGAGCAAGTGCTTGTCCAGGAACACAGTCGCCAATGGCATAGTAGCCGGGTATGTTGGTGGCATAGAATGGATTTACCACAATTTTACCTATATCGGTAACAATGCCAACATCTTCAAGACCAATGTTTTCAATATTTGCGGCAATACCTACTGCCGAAAGTACTATCTCGGCCTCAACTTTTTCTTCGCCTTTTGATGTTTTTATAGTAACGTGGCAGATATCGCCTTTTACGTCAACTTTTTCAACGGAGGCATTGGTCATTACTTTAATGCCTTGCTTGGTAAAGCTTTTTTCCAACACTTTTGAAACGTCTTCATCCTCAACAGGAACAACGTTTGGAAGGAATTCAACCAAGGTAACCTCGGTGCCTAAAGCGCGGTAGAAATAAGCAAACTCAGAACCAATAGCCCCCGAGCCAATTACCACCATGCTTTTTGGCTGCTTGCTTAGGGTCATTGCCTCGCGATAGCCAATTATTTTTTTACCATCTTGTTTTACATTAGGCAATTCGCGCGAGCGAGCTCCGGTAGCAATAATAATGTGGTTGCCCGACAATTCGGTAACCTTACCGTCTGCACCCGTAACTTCAATTTTTTTGCCTGGCTTCAATTTCCCGGTACCCATGTGAACATCAATTTTGTTCTTTTTCATCAAAAATTGAACACCACCACTCATTCCGGTAGCAACACCCCGGCTGCGTTTTATTATTCCATCAAAATCGGCTTTAAAACCATCAACCTCAATGCCATAATCTTTAGCATGACTGATATATTCGAACACGCTGGCGCTTTTTAAAAGGGCTTTTGTTGGTATACAACCCCAATTAAGACATACGCCACCTAACGATTCTTTTTCTACCACCGCGGTTTTAAGACCCAGTTGCGAAGCGCGAATAGCAGTTACATATCCACCCGGACCGCTGCCTAAAACTATAACATCGTAATTCATCGGTAAAAATTTGCTTTATGTTTGCCTGCGAAAGTAACAAAAACTGTTTTGGGCACGACACCATTCTGGCCAGCCTTTTTTAACAGCAATGCGGTAATAATTTTCAAGTAGCCAAGCAAATGAAAAACCTTTATCAAATAAGTTATTCCAATCCGAACAGCCATTGCATTGACATTGTTTATCAACTGTCAGGGCTCGAAGGAGAAACCACCCGCGTGCAATTGCCAACTTGGCGACCAGGAAGGTACGAGTTGGGCAATTTTGCTAAAAATATACAGCGTTTCGCGGTATATAGTTCTGGGGGAAAGACACTACCGTTTAAAAAGATAAATACCCACCTTTGGGAAATAGACTTGCTCGGTGCCGCAGAAATTCATGTAAAATACACCTATTATGGTGCTGATTTAAACGCTGGCTCAACCTTTTTAAATGAAGAGCAGCTATACATGAATCCGGTAAACTGCTTAATGTATCAGGTAAATCGCTTAAATTTTCCTTGCGAATTGCACTTGGCCTTACCGGGGAATTATAAAGTGGCCAGTTCTATGGAGCAGTTGGCCTACAATATTTTTGCGACCAAAAACTGTCACGAACTTTTCGATAGCCCTTTTATTGCCAGCGCAAATTTAAAAACACACAAATTTTTTGTTGATGGGGTCGAGGTGTTTATACACTTTCAAGGTGTTTGTAAGCCAAATTTCATAAAATTGGAGGAAGATTTTTATCGCTTTTTTGCCCATCAAACAAGTATTTTCGGAGATTTCCCAACTCCAGCTTACCACTTTTTGTTCCAAATCTTACCTAATCATTTCCACCATGGTGTAGAGCATCAGGCCAATACGGTAATTGCCATGGGGCCGGGTTTTTCGCAGTTCACATCGGGTTATTCCGAGTTTTTAGGTATTTCATCGCACGAACTTTTTCACGCTTGGAATATTAAGGCCATTCGTCCGGCTGAAATGATGCCTTATGATTACACCAAAGAAAACTATACAAACCTAGGTTACATCGCCGAAGGGGTAACCACACTAATGGGCGACCTAACTTTGCTGCGCAGTGGTGTGTGGAGTGGTGATGAGTTTTGGACGGAATTTTCAAAAGAATGCCAAAAGCATTTCGATAATTTTGGTCGGTTTAATTATTCTGTTGCACAGTCTGGTTTCGATAGCTGGCTGGATGGGTATTCGGCTGGAATACCAAACCGTAAGGTTTCTATCTATACCGAAGGAATGATGTATGCATTTGCGCTGGATGTTATGATAGCCAAGGCCACCGATTTTTCACGGTCACTTTATGATTTAATGTATAGTCTTTATCACTACTATTATAAAAAGGGCACAGGCTATACCGAGGAAGATGTTTTACATGAACTGAAAAACATTACCTGGCAAGATTTTAGACCGTTTTTTGAAAAATACATTTGGTCGGCGACCGAAGATTTTGGAATGCTCAATGAACAGCTCAATTTCCTTGGTTTAGAGATTAACAGCCAACCATCCGATGCCTATCATGAAGCAGCATTGGGTTTTAAAATGTCGGCAGCTGGTGTGGTTACGGCCATTTACCCAAATGGACCGGCCGAAAGAGCGGGTTTATGGATTGACGATAAAATAATCGCAGTCAATAAAATAGAGGCAAATGGCGATTTGCCAAAATGGATTGCTTATTTCGATGGCGAACCGTTTTTGTTTCAAATTAACAGACAGCATCGCATTTTAGAAATAGATGTGCACGCCGATGGAGGCGTTTGCTACCAACATTATGCAGTTAAACCAAGTTCGAAATGGGCGCAGAATCAAGCAAATTTGGAACGTTGGGTTAAAATAAGAAGGCTTAGTAAAGAAGAACTTAATAATTTGAAATAATGGAAGAAATTCAAGGAAACAACGAAGAACCCCAAGTAATTAATCCAGTAGCCGAGCGGCCAACAGGCTTGATGATATGCCTTATACTTAGCTTTATTTCATCGCTGTTTGGTTTGCTATCTAACTTCGGCTTGTATTTTGTTTCCTCGCAAATATCAGGGATGAGTCGGGACGATATTGAAGAACAAATGGAAAAAACCATTGCGGCTTTTGGATTAGGCGGCATGACCGAACAAATTGGTGAAACCGTTGACGTGATTATGGCCACGGGTCCAACATTGGGGCTTATAGGTATTGGGGTAAGTGTAATAACGTTGTTTGCGGTAATGTTAATGTTTCGTTACCGGAAGGCTGGGTTTCATTTATACACCGCGGCTAGGTTGGTTGAAACCTTTTTGCCCGCATTAGTTGCTGGCAGTATGTTCTTTTCAGCGTTTACTTTGTTCACCAGTGCATTGTTTATCTATTTCTACAGCAGGTTTCTTAAGCTGATGCATTAATGAGGTTGGCACTAAACCACTCACCGATGAAAAAGACCAGCTAAAAGAGCCTTTGTGGCTGAACACAGAATAAAAACTAAGCGGCTGAAGTGGTGAACTAACTTTACATCAGTAAACTAATAAAACCAAACAGCCATGACCGTAAGCAATGTCCCTGATATTTCCGTTTCAACTGACGGTAGCGCAAGATACGATAGCGCGATACTTATTGATGATAACAGGTTGGAGTTGATGCTAAACAGAAGTCTGTTGCAACGAAACCATTTTGCGCAGCATTTGCTGGCCTTTCTTAACCCGCAAAATGCGCTGGCATTTTTAAACGATGCCTACGGCAAACACATCTACGATGATTCGGATAAACCGATTGTTATCTTTTTGGATTTGTATATGCCAGAAATGTCGGGTTTCGAGTTTCTGGATGCATTTGAAAAAATGGATGACGAGTTTAAAAGCAAATTCAAAATATACCTTTTAAGCAATTGTACTAATCCGGTGGAATTGATGAAGGTGAGAAGTTGTAAATCCATCTATGGCTTTATACCTAAGCCACTTAGTGGGCGTTTGTTGGCAGCATGAATGAACGAAAACCGTCTCCCTTGTTAATGATATGTTAACGGTTGGAAGGTAGATAAAGCATGCAGTACATTTGATTCAACAAAACGCAACAACCAAATTAGAAATGAAAAAAGTATTATTTGCATCATTTTGCTTAGTAGCAATGGCCTTTGGAGCTAAGGCGCAAAACGCTGGCGCTGCCGTTCAAGGTGGAGCCATGGTATCAGTAAACAAAGAAGTTCACGATTACGGTGAAATTAAGCAGGGAGCTGATCCATATTGCGAATTTACAGTTAAAAACACAGGTACCGAGCCACTTATTATTTCAAATGCAAAAGGTTCTTGTGGTTGTACCGTTCCAGAGTGGTCGCGTGAACCAGTAATGCCAGGTAAAACTACCGTTATTAAAGTGCGTTACGACACCAACCGCCCAGGTCCTATCAACAAATCGGTTACCATTACTTCAAACGCAACTAACGAACCAAACTTAACCTTACGTATTAAGGGTAATGTAATTGGTGCGCCAACAGAAAATACTACACCAGTTAAGCAAGTACCGGCAGGTGCTCCGGTAGAGAAGAATAATTAATGCCAAAAGCACAACTTTTACTGTTTTTTCTTTTAAGTTCCGCCTCGTTGCTCGCGCAGCAGGCGGAATTTTTTTTGGATAAACCTGAGTTCAAATTTCCGAAGGCGGTTGAAGGGGAGCAATTGGTTCATTATTTCCGGTTTACCAACAAAGGCAACGAACCCTTGGTAATAACCGATTACAAAGTGAATTGTGTATGCACTCGGGTTCAGTTCCCACTAAAGCCCATAATGCCCGGACAGATCGATTCCGTCAAGGTTTCGTTCGATACGAAATCAAAATCGGGTTACCACGATCGGAAAATCACACTGCTTAGCAATGCGAAAAACAACCCGGTTCAATTACGATTTAAAGTTTACGTCAAAAAAAACGACTAATCTTTTACCTTTGCCACAATTCAAAACTATGTCAACTTTAACTGTTTCTGCCCGCGGCATTAATATGCCCGCATCACCTATTCGTAAACTGGTTCCTTTTGCCGAAAAAGCAAAGTTATTGGGTAGAAAGGTGTACCATCTTAATATTGGTCAACCCGATATCGAAACTCCTTCGGTAGTGATGGACGCCATGCATAATATGAATATAAAGGTGGTTGAATACAGTCACTCGGCAGGTTTTGAAAGCTATCGCCGTGGATTGGCCAAGTATTATGCCCATTTCGATATTAATGTAACTCACGAAGAAATAATTATAACCAATGGGGGTTCAGAGGCATTGCTTATTGCTATGCAAACGTGCTTTAACCCTGGCGATGAAGTTATTATTCCGGAACCATTTTATGCAAACTATAACGGTTTTGCCCAAAGTGCTGGTATTGTAGTAACACCAATTACCTCGACCATCGAAACCGGTTTCGCTTTGCCGGCTATTGAAGAATTTGAAAAGCTGATTACCCCAAAAACAAAAGGTATTTTAATTTGTAACCCCGGAAACCCGACTGGTTATTTATACAGCCAACAAGAACTGGAGCAGTTGCGCGATGTGGTAAAACGCCACAATTTGTATTTGTTTGCTGATGAGGTTTACCGCGAATTTTGCTACGATGGAGCTACTCCATACTCGGCCATGCAGCTGGAGGGAATTGACCAAAACGTAATTTTAATTGATAGTGTTTCTAAGCGTTACAGCATGTGTGGAGCTAGAGTAGGTGCGCTTATTACTAAAAATAAAGAAGTGCTGGGTGCTGCTATGAAATTTGCGCAAGCAAGGTTAAGTCCACCTACATTTGGTCAAATTGCTGCCGAAGCAGCTTTGCAAACACCAAAGGAATACTTTGAGGCGGTAAAAAAGGAATATGTTCAGCGTAGAGATATTCTGGTTGATGGCTTGAATAAGATACCGGGGGTTGTTTGCCCAAAACCGGGTGGGGCATTTTATGCCATTGCCAAATTGCCTATTGACAATAGCGACCGTTTTTGCCAATGGATGTTGGAAGAGTTTAATTACAATAACGAAACCGTTATGATGGCTCCGGCCACCGGGTTTTATGCCACGCCCGGAAAAGGAACTGACGAAGTTCGTTTGGCCTACGTGCTAAACAAGGAATCGTTGGCTAGCTCGGTAAAAATTCTAGAAGAAGCCTTAAAAGTTTACCCAGGTAAAAAATAATTCTTGACCAATTTGACATAAAAAAACCTCCAAGTCGGAGGTTTTTTTATGCAGTTAGGTGAACAAAATTTCGAAGTAGGTACCGTTTTTCGACTCCATGCGCATATGACCATCGAGTTGCTCTACTAAGCCAATCACAATATTCATTCCCAGTGAATTCAATTTTTCGACCGAGAAATCGTTTGGTAAACCAATACCATTGTCGCGAATAATAAGTTTGTGGTATTCGTTGTCTACAGTATAGTCTACCCAAATATCGCCTTCCTGTTTTTCTTTAAAGGCATATTTAAAGCAATTTGAAAGCAATTCGTTGATTATCAATCCGCAGGGAATCATTTTGTCTAAACTTAAATGTGCCTGAGCAATGTTTAAGTGAATATTTACATTCACAGCGGTGCTGGCGTAACTTTGGTAAACAAAATGGGCAATTTCAGAGAGGTAGGCCTTGGTATCTAAGTTGCTTAAACTTTGGGCGCTGTACAATTTTTCATGGATAATAGCCATGCAGCGCACCCGTTCCTGTGTTTCAGAAATTATTTGTTCGGTTGGTTTATCGGTTGCGTAATGCTTTTGCAGGTTTAAGAAACTGGAAATAAGCTGCAGGTTGTTTTTAACCCGGTGATGAATTTCTTTTAACATCAACGTTTTCTCGTGGCTTTGCGCCTTAAGTTCCTGGGTTCTAGTTTCTACCTGATACTCTAGATACTTAGCAATCTTCTGACGTTCGCGATAGCGGTAATAAATTGCGGCAAGTACAAATAGCAATAAGGCAGCAAAAATAATCAGGTAGTTCAGTTTCGTATTTTGGCGCTGGTTTATGAGTCGTTGCTGTTCGTTAAGGGTCTGTAGATTGGCAATGGTGTAATTTTCCTCTTTTTCAGCTTCAAATACATTTACCAATGCTGTAATTCGCTCAACCAGCAGGTTGTTTAGGTCAATGTTAATTTGGCTGCTCTTGGCCATATATTCACTGGCTTTTTCCGCATTTCCCTGACTTATGTAGTAGGTGTAGTAGGCCAGATAAATTTCTTGTTGCAGGGCAATACATTCCCGGTTCTTTATGGTTATTTTTTCTTCGAGCTGGGTACAGAAATTAAGGTATTGAAAGGCTTTTTTGAACTCTCCAGTGGCAATGTACATGTTTGCAAAACCTAGGTAGGGGATTACTCGGTAGGTGGTGTTGCCCTTCAAAAATGGAACCAAACTATATGCTTTCCCCAGATATTTCCCACATTCGTCAAACTCTTGACTAGATTGGTAATAGGCGGCAAAAGAAGTGTAAGCTTTAATTAAGGCGCTTTTGTGTGGTTGATTTTTTAAGACCGTTTCCATCGCGGACAGCGTGTTCAGTGCCTTTTCGAACTCGCCGGTTCTTAAATGCAAGGCACTTATTCTTTCCATGCAATGTGAGTATTGGTGGTAGGATTCGTGTTTTAAAAATAATTTCGCCCCTTTCTCTAGGTATTCTAAAGCCCTATCGTACTGAACATAGATGACCAGCAGATTGCCTACTTTGTTGTAGCAAAAGGCTAGTTTTTCCTCGTCTTTGAGTAATTTAAATTGATTGATGGCTGCAAAGTAGTATTGTAGCCCCAGGAAATAATCGAGCTCACTTTCCATTAACATTCCGGCTGTCAGATAACTTTCAGCAATTAAACGCGTGTTCTTGGCTTCTCTGGCTGCTTTTATAGCGTTTCGAATGTTTTCAAAACTGGAAAGCAGGTTATATTTAACCAAAAACCAACCTTGATATAGGTTGTATTCAATAAGGCGGTTGGAGTCTTTTCCGGCCATTTTTTGCATCAACCGAAAATACTTGGTAGCCATTTCTGCGTGGCTAGTATCACCAACTGTTCGTTGATAGGAAATGTAATTGCCTAAAACCAACTTAAGGGTGTTGTACCTTTCTGGTTCCGAACCGGTTTTAATAATTTTGTCAAGACTATCAGCGCTACTAGCGACAAGGGAAAGACTGCTGAATACAAGGAGAAAAGCTATAAAATTTCGCATGGTTGCTTCGAATCATTCCAAATATAAACTTTGTTTGTTGATAATATCCTCCGCCAGATAATTTGGCTGCCGTTTACCTGAATATCTTTGAGGTATCAAACTGAAAGATGAAGAACAGGTTAGTAAAAATTGTGGCAAATAAATATTTTATCGCGCCCGCGTTAATGCTGGTTTGGATTCTTTTTTTTGATGCCAATAACTTTTTTACCCAGTTAGAATCGCGCAAGCAACTACAAAAGTTGCGTGACGAACGGGTTTATTACCAAGAAAAAATTCTGGAGGTAAGAAACAATTATAAAGAGCTTAGTTCCAATCCGCAAACCATGGAAAAATATGCCAGGGAGCGCTATTTTATGAAAAAGAACAATGAGGAAATTTTCTTAATTGTAGAAGAAACCCGCCAGAAACCTGTGGAAAACGAGTGGATCCCAAAAACCCTTCGTGATTTCTTCTCAAAAAAAGATTCTGTAGAAGCAGTTCAATAATATCTTGACTTCAAAAGCGTTTTGGTTGCTGATTAATTCAACAAACTAATTTTAACGTGTATGAAGAAATTACTTTTCCTTTCTGCGGCTCTATTTTTTGTGGGGCTTGCTTCTGCTCAAAGTAGCAACGATAAAACTGACCCCGTTTTCAACATGGTTGAGGAAATGCCAACCTTTAAGGGGGGTGATGCGGCCATGATGAACTACCTGAGCGAAAATTTAACTTACCCCGAAAAAGCCAAGGTGGAAGGAGTTCAGGGCACCGTATTTGTGACCTTTGTTGTCAATAAGGAGGGTAAAATAGTAGACCCTAAAGTGGCAAGAGGGGTTAGTCCTGAATTGGACAACGAAGCACAAAAGGTGGTGGCTACGATGCCAAATTGGAGACCTGGTAAAATGAACGGTAAGCCAGTTTCGGTGCAGTACAACCTGCCGATTCGGTTTAAACTGGATGATAAGTAAATTAATATTTTTGGGAATTTTCCTTACCGGAATTTTTTTGGCCGGCTCATAATTTGAGCCGGCCTTTTATTTCGCCCCAGTAATTGGGAACTTAAGCCTTTACTTTTTTCAAATAACGCCTTCTAACTCCGCCAAGAATATCGTTCTCGCCTTCCAAAACAATGTCGTAAACATCGTCAACAAAAGTAGTTTCGCGGCCGTCCATGTACTTGGCTTGAAACTCTAGTGGATACGGACCTATTTTCACCGTAGCGATTCCTGATTTATCCGTATGTTTTATTTCTACGCGATCTCCAACTTTAATCATACTATACTTTTTAGGGTGAATAACAGCTTTGCTAAAGATAAAAATTGTTTTGAAAAATGAAGTGATATTCAATCCAAATTGAGTAATGGAAAAACCCAATATTAAATTGACTACAAACTGGCTTCTGTTTAATTCGTGGTCAATTTTTATTGATGCTAGCTTTTAGCGCCAAGCCAATTTAACCAAATGGTCGATTTTTTCGCTAACAGCGATTTTGGTGGTTTTGTTTACAGATTAAGCGAATTAACGAATCCAAGTTAAGGAAAAGTTTACCAGTCACCTGTTTGCAGGTGTTCGTGTACTGACTTTATCTTCGCAAAAAAAAAATTATCAATGCGCGGTGTGATTAAGTATTCATTATCTGGAATACTGTTGTTGTTTTCAATCCAGTTTTATGGTCAAAACTATTGTTATGCCGAAGGGCCTCCAGATTGCAGTGGTGACTGGTACATTGCACAGGTAAATGTAGCTGGCGAAAAAGGATCCTCAATTGCTCACGCTTCCATGTGCGAGGCTTATGCTGACAATACCACGAAATTTTGTAACATCATTGGCAATGGAACGTATACCGTTTCAGTAAATACAGCAGCGCTGGTTAGCAACGTTGGCGTATTTGTCGATTGGAATAATGATGGTTTTCTATCTGATACAACCGAAGCTTATTATGGGGTTTCCAGTGGTGGAGATTTTGTGTTGCCAATCGTTCCACCTACCGGATTAACAGATGGACCAAAACGCATGCGAGTTAGGGCGGTGTCATATATAGGTGTGCCTTCATCTTGTGGTTTGCAAACCTTTGGTGAAGTTGAAGATTATACCCTTTATTATTACAATTCTATTGATTCGGTTCCGGAAACCAGTGTACCGCCAACAGGAAATTATTGTGATGGAAGCGGTTCGCCAAATTGTGCTCAGGCCGATGGAACCGGTACAGGATACCCAATAACCAAGGTAGAAATAACCGGTGATAATGGCTCTGTGATATCCAATAGCACAGCTTGCGATGTGTATTCAGATTTTTCGAACATGAAGGTTACAGTTTCGATTGGAACAGCCTATACACTTGCAGTAACCGGGGGGAATGCCTTTTCTTATACCGCTGCCTGGGTCGATTGGAATGAGGATTTTGACTTTGATGACTCGGGTGAAGCATTTGCTGAAAGTAATTACAACATTGGAGCCGACCCTTTTCTAATTGCCATTACCGCACCGGCCAATACCGCACCAGGCTTAAAGCGAATTCGTATTCGTACAACGGGACTCTCTGCTCCTTCAGCATGTGGTGCTCAAGCATTGGGTGAAGTTGAAGATTATTCGTTGGTAGTGAAGTCACCTCTAACACCAACGCCAGATTGTGCAACGGGATTTATCCCAGCAAATAATGCAAGCAATGTTTGCCAAAATACCCGTTTAATGTGGTCGGCAGTAACTGATGCGGTTAAATACAAGGTCAGCGTTCTTTCGGCATCGGATGGAACCTTGCTTATCGACACCACCGTAAGTATTCCAGGGCTTAATGTACAAGGTCTTCAAACAGCCACAAGCTATAAGTGGATTGTCGTTCCTGTAAATGCGGATCAGGTGCAAGCAGTTGGTTGCGATACGCTACAGTTTACCATATCCACAATAGCCGATCCGCTTGTGGAAATTCAACCAAATCAGGATACAATATCACTTTGCAGTGGGGTTAGTTTGGCGTTGTTGGCCAATACCACCGGTGGGCAATCGCCCTTTACCTACACTTGGACAGGGACTAATGAAGGTCATTTTTCAGCATTAGATACTGTTAGCCCCAGTTATCAATCTTCAACTACCGGTTATTTTAAAATTTTGGTTCAAGTAAGTTCAGTCAACAATTGTAAGGCGATTGATACCGCTGTAGTGCAAGTAATTGATGTACCTGAAGTTTATGATTTAAATCCTGAAAAAACGGGCGTTTGTGCTGGAAGCCCGGTTACGTTATTTCTGAATGCAACCGTTGGAAGCAGAAATTTTCTTCAATCATTCGATGAACTGAATTATACCGAGGTATTACCTTCGATTCTCGTGCAGGATACTTTTAGTTTTGCAGGATTAACCGACACTGTTTGGTACAAGGCCGTTGTTACTAATGCGCAAGGCTGTACCGACACCAGCAGTGCGATTAAAATCGATGTTTTCGCTAATCCTGAAATACCGGTAGCGATTGCTTCGAAAACCAATATTTGCGCTGGTGATTCAGCCATTATTACAGTTACCAATTATTCTTCTGGAATAAGGTGGAACGAACAGGCTCCTGATTTAGATAATGCACTTACGGTTTACCAAGCCGGTGTCTATATCGCATTTGTTGATAATGAATACGGCTGCCGTTCACAAAGTGCAGCTATTGAAATTCAGGTGCTGCAGAACCCAGCCATTCCGGTAATTAAACAATTGGAACCGTTATCCTGTAAAGGAAGTCAGGTTACATTGTATGTACAGGCACCGCAAGGGGTTAACATTTACTGGAATGGACTTTCTTATTCTCCTATGGATTCGTTGAAAGTCACCACTTCGGGCTCATTTATTGTTGAATACAGAAACAGTGATAATTGTCTAAGTGTGTCCAGCCCTTTTGTGGTTGATTTTCATCCAATTCCACCTAAACCAACTTTACAACGTTCAGGAATCAGCTGTCAAGGAAGTGAGGTTACCATATATGTGGCTGTAAATAATGGCAATCAGGTGTTGTGGAACGATGGATTAACTAGCGGAGACACCCTAAAGACAGGGAGTAGCGGCTTTTTTTCGGCAAGGGTAACAAATGCCTTTGGTTGTGAAAATTACTCTGACACACTTGCAGTAGTATTTACTCCTCGACCTCAAAAACCAGTTATTTCACAAATTGGATTAGCGTGTTTGGGTAACACAGTTGAGCTGGTAAGCAGCTATGCTAGTGGAAACTACTGGAACACAGGTGCATTGTCGTCAAGTATTCAAATAAGCCAAGGCGGCACCTATAAATTAGCATTTGTTGATGGCCTAGGTTGTATTTCAGATACAGCGATTACCACTATCGAATTTGACGCCATTCCAAGTACTCCAACTATTGAGCAGCTAGGTGATACCTTGGTTGTCAGTCCTATCTTAGCCAATTGTACCTATCGTTGGTTTGACCAAAATGGAACACTGTTGGCTGAAAGCGATGGGTATTTTATCCCTCAAACCTCTGGAGGATATACGGTGCAAGCGATTAGTGCCCAAGGTTGCCAAAGCGATACCTCCACTGTTTATTATTTCTCAGGATTAGGAATTCAGAAAAGGTCATTCAGTTCAGTATGTAAAGTTTATCCACAGCCGGTTAAGGATAATTTTACCGTTGAATTACCGTTGGCAAAAACCCCATTCCATTTGAAATTAATGGATTGTTCTGGACGATTGGTAATGGAAGAAGTTAGCATGGGAGGAAAGCAAAATTTACAGTTACAACTGCAAGCTGGAATGTATTACTTGGTAGTTAACAATCAGGATTTCACCACAATCGTTCCGTTTGTTGCTGAATGATAAGTTTTCAAGGTTGACAATTGTGTAGCTTTTGATTGATTGAGAAAACCAGGCTAAACAGTAACTACCCAACTATGCCTTGTAATTGTTCGGCAATTGATGGCTGCCTTTCGGCTTGGAATTGCCCGGTAACCGATTTGGATTTTTGTTAAACCAATAAAGCCATCTTACGATTTGTAGGATGGCTTTATAGTTATTAATAGTTGAGACAATCGTTTTACCTTTTCGGTTGTGCAATAGCCTGAAGATATTTTTCTTCGAACCACGCTGCTACCTCGATTGCTTTTTCAAGAATTTCATCTTTCCCTTGTTTAATACCCTCAATGCTTGGCCTTACTTCCACATCGGGAAGAATTCCAGTGCGTTGGGTGCAGGTACCGTCTGGATTATAAACCCCTACGGAACTAAAACTTATGGCAATGCCACCCGGAATTGGAAGTTTGGGAACGTTTCCGTTGGCACCTGCTGTATGCCCACCTACCAACATTACACCAGGTACAGCGTTTAATACCACCGCTTGTGTTTCAGCAGCACTTTGGGTATTTTCATCAATAAGCAATATTAGCCGTCCCTTGTAATAATCCGGGTTGATGGTGCCTACTTTAACAAAATCTTGATTTAATAATCTCTTGGTTTCAACAGAGTCGTAGGCAAATCTACCGGGAATCTGTTTATCAAGAAATGCAAAATGAACCACAGTAGTTGGTTGTGGTAGCAGATGATTTATGAATAATGCAAGATTGTTCCGTTGGTTTGGGTAATCTCGTAAGTCAAGAATTATTGCTTTCGATTGGTGAATTTGCGGCATTAAAACTTTTAGGGAATCCTTATTGAAAACATTTAAATGAAGATAGAGCAGTTCGGGAGAAATCCACCGGCATTGCTTTTGGTCTTGCACGGATTTTCGCAACGATTGACAAGCGACCTTAACAGTAATAATTTCTTGGTTTCGCTGAATAGTCAGGTTGATAACCGAATCGGCAGCAAGTCTAAAATAGAGTACTTGATCACGGAAAAATGTTTCATTGTTAGAAGTAGGTGTATCCTTCCGGTTGGATTTTACCAAGCTATCCACTTCAATATTTCCTTTTTTGAGAATAATATCGCCTCGCTTAAGATTTAGCATTTCTCCGGCATTTGGCTTGATATTTTTTACGATTAATTTTTCATTTACAAATACCAAATCAGCTGGCAAGGCATATATCCGATTCATCCAGTTTTGAGACTTCCATTTTTTTCTTATTTCTTGGTTAAAGGATATGTTTACATGGGAATCATTAATCTGTGCAGATAACAGTCTAAGCTGCTGCTGGTACTCTACATCATTTTGGGCGTTATTAAAACCTGCAATAAAATTGGATGAAACTAAATTCCAATCTTCGTCAAGTAAGTGTTTGTATGGATAGTAATACTGTATAACGTTCCAAACTCTGAACAAGGCAAGTAGCCTATATTCAAGTGTGGGGTAAGACATATTGTTATAGGGTAGCTCTTTTTTAAACAGCGGAATTGGAGATAATTTGTACACCGAAAGGTAGTAACTACCTCTATTACCGCATTCCTTTACTTCAACTAATTGTTGACGCAGGTTTGTACCACAGGCATCTATCCATTTTAGGTCTGGAAGTAAAGTGGCTTTGGAACGGTTAGGAAGAATTTTTCCAGGTTTTACCTTTCCTGCCCGCTCGCAAAGGGTCAATAATATTTGTTCATTTTCTTGACGTGAGCTAGCTTTAATTACCCGCGGAATAATATTGACCAACTCATCATCCCAATTTAATTTACCCTTTGAAACTTTGGAATGGTGATATTTCAAAAATCCCCAAACTCGGCACAATTGGTCTAAGTTGCTTACTTGTTGACCGGTAAGATTTAAAGGTGGGCTGATGGTGTCACTTGCTTGTGAAATGAAGCATGAAAAACTAAAGAAAATAAAGAATAAGAACCGCAGTAGAGGGTTTTTGCACATGGCCGTAAATTTAAACTAGTACGTGTAGCGGGCTGAAAAAGTTACAACACAAAGGCTGTAAAAATAAAAACCCCGCTGTTGCGGGGTTTTATCAATTTATCTATTGTTAATATCGATGTAGTTTCTTTCGGTAGCACCGGTATAGATTTGGCGCGGACGGCCAATCGGTTCTTTCTGGTTGACCATTTCTTTCCATTGAGCAATCCAACCAGGTAGTCGGCCAAGTGCAAACATTACGGTAAACATTTCAGTTGGAATGTTTAATGCGCGATAGATGATACCTGAGTAGAAATCAACGTTTGGATAAAGTGAACGTTCTACAAAGTAGCTGTCGTTAAGTGCAACTTCTTCCAAGCGCTTAGCAATTTCAAGCACTGGGTCGTTAATGCCTAATTTATCCAATACATCATCACATGCTTTTTTGATGATTTTTGCTCTAGGATCGAAGTTTTTGTAAACGCGGTGACCAAAGCCCATCAAGCGGAAAGGATCTTCTTTGTCTTTGGCTTTGGCAACCCATTTGTCTACGTTACCACCGTCGTTCTTAATTTTCTCCAGCATTTCAATTACTGCTTGGTTGGCACCACCGTGAAGTGGCCCCCAAAGTGCTGCAATACCTGCCGAAATACAAGAATATAAATTGGCCTGCGATGAACCAACAATTCTTACAGTAGAAGTAGAGCAGTTTTGCTCGTGGTCGGCATGAAGAATCAGTAATTTATCAAGAGCGCTGGCAACAACCGGGTCAACTTTATAGTCTTCAACCGGCATTGCAAACATCATGTTCAGGAAGTTTTCGGTGTAGCTCAAGTTGTTTTTAGGATAAACAACCGGATGACCAACCGAGTTCTTATAGGCCATAGCAGCTAAAGTTGGCATTTTGGCCAACAAGCGGTGCATGGTACGTTCTACCAATTCCCAGGGTCTGTTTGGGTCTTGACTTTGAACATAGTAAGTAGAAAGCGAATTTACCATAGCCGAAAGGATGGCCATAGGGTGCGAGTTGGAAGGATACGCTTCAAAGAAACGTTTCATGTCTTCGTGCACCAAGGTGTGCATGGTTATTTTACCCTGAAATGCGGCTAACTGCTCGCGAGTAGGAAGCTCACCATGAATAAGGAGGTAAGAAACTTCAACAAAGGTTGATTTTTCAGCAAGTTGCTCGATGGGGTATCCTCTGTAACGAAGTATGCCTTCTTCGCCATCAAGAAAAGTAATGGCACTTTGTGTTGCACCGGTGTTTTTGTAACCAGAATCGATAGTAATGTAACCAGTAAGGTCTCTTAATTTGGTAATGTCAATGGCCTTTTCATTTTCTGTGCCAATTACAACCGGTAGTTCGTACTCCTTGCCATCAAGGATAATTTTCGCCGTCTCGCTCATTTTAGTGGTGGTAAATAAGTTACCAAAGGTTTTTTTGAATTTGCCGTCTAAGATAGAAAAGAAAAAGGCCCGCATAATAACGGGCCGAAAAAAGTTTTTAAAATAAGAATCGTTGATAAACCCTTAAATTACTGCTTTGGTGTGTTTTGTTGCAGGTAGGTATTTAAATCGATTTCCTTGTGTTTGTTTTCTTTAAAATAGGTTAAAACCGGCTGAAGCTGAGTTGGTTGGAAATAACCCTGAATAGGAGCGAGTATGGTGTTGTTCTCGTCAAAATAAACCAAGGTTGGATAAGCGATACGGGTTTGAACTGGAGCAATGGCCAGCGTAAAATCGTGGGTTCCGTTGCGGGAATTAACTTTGGCTGGGTCGAAACCAACATTCTTAAATTCATAACCTTTAAAATTCACCACTTCGTTTCCTTCCGCATTAAACTTTACCGCATAAAAGTTTTCGTTTACGTATTTAACGATGGCCGGATCTTTAAAGGTGTTGTTCATCATCATTTTGCAAGGGCCACACCAGCTGGTGTATACATCAACAAAATATTTGCGCGGTTGCTTGGCTTGCAAGGCGGGCAAATCATTTATGGAAACCCATTTAATTTCTTCGCCACTTACCGGGCCAGGAACAGCTTGTGGTTTTGCGGCCGGTTTTTGTTGAGCAACCGCTGCAATAGCAAATACAAAGAAAAAAAGAGTTGGGGCAAACTTTTTAAGCATGATTTCTAAGATAAGTTTCAAAAGTAGTTAAAGCTGAAATTGGTTAGTTTTTATTGACGAAAATTAACGTCAGTTTATTTTACTTCGCCCATTAATTTTCGCACGAGCGGGGAAATAACGATCATAATAACCCCACAGATTACAGCGTAAATGGCCAATTGCTTGTAGCCATCGGTGTAAGTAATTAGTTTTTCAACCGCAGTTGCATTTTCGTTGGTGCTAACCATTCCTGCACCCAGAATTCCGGCCACGTATTGCCCATATGCACTGGCTAAAAACCACATGCCCATCATTACCCCCTGCAAGGGTTGAGGTGATAATTTGGTCATTATCGATAAACCAATTGGAGAAAGACATAACTCACCAAACGTAATGATGAAGTAGGCCAAAGTAAACATGTCGAGCGAGGTCATGCCAGCGGCATTGGCAAAAAAGCGGGTAGCATAAAAGGTGTAGAAGGCGAGTGCCAGAAACAAAAAGCCAAGTCCGAATTTAATAATGGTATTTGGCTCGGCCTTTTTTCTACTTAAAAACAACCAAAGCAGACCCAGAATTGGGCTGAAAACAATAACAAAAAACGAGTTGGACGAGTTGTTTACCCCATTTGGGTCAAGGGTTACACCCAACAATTGGTCATCTAAATTATTGGCAGCAAATAAACTCAGCGAACCGCCACTTTGCTCGAAAAAGGCCCAGAAAACCACCGAGAAAACAATAAACACCAAGGCAGCCCAAAGTTTTTTTCGCTCCACCGCATTGTATTTGGTCATTTCATAGAACAGGTAAATTAAGGTACATGGCCCTATGATGTACATAAACCAATCGGTATATTGGGTTTTGGCCACCATCACCATAATAATTGGAATAATAAGTAAGGAACCCAAATAAGTAAGGTATTCCATGCGCTTGCGTTTACCGTCGGTTATTGCGTGCAAGGGCGAAAGGCCAATGGGCCCTAGGCTACGTTTGGTAAATACAAAAGTCAACAGGCTAATGGTCATAACAATTGCGGCTAATCCAAAGGCCAAGTTCCAGGAATAGCCTTTACCAATAGCTATACAGGCATATCCACCCAACAATGCACCAAGGTTTATACCCGAGTAAAACAAGGAAAAGCCAGCGTCTCTGCGTGTATCGCCTTCTTTGTAAAGACTGCCCACCATGGTTGAAATGTTGGGTTTAAAGAAACCAGTACCAATTATGGAGAAACTTAAACCGAGAAAAAAGTACTCTTTTGGGTCGATGGCCAAAATTACACTACCCACAATCATTAGGAGTCCGCCCCAAAACAGCGATTTTCGAAAGCCTAAAATTTTATCAGCAAACAGTCCGCCAATAAAAGTAAAGGCATAAACAAAGGCTTGAGTGGCTCCGTATTGCAGGTTTGCAGTATCCTCGGCCATAAAAAGCTGAGTAACCATAAAATAGGTAAGCATTCCGCGCATACCGTAAAAGCAGAAACGCTCCCACATTTCGCTAAAAAATAGATACCACAATTGTTTGGGGTATTTACCTTGAAAGTTTTGAATGCTTTCTAATGTTGGATCTTGCTTTTGCATATTTGCCACAACGATTGGTTTTGAGTGGTTACAAGGATAATTCTTTTTTTGATTCTGGGTTGGGGTTGTTTAAAAAGAGAAAAATATCACCCTTTCAGGGTTTATACTTGGTTTTTCCTTTCTTGTGCTACCATCATTTCATCCCTTTGGGATTGGTTATTTCGTTTGATATAACAAGTCCGAAGGACTGATATATTTATTGAAGGGAATGGTATTCCGTAAAAACCCAGAATGGGTGGTATTTTGAAAAGGACTGATACCCATATTATACTAAAAAGAAAGGTTAGCCTAATTGCCCGGCTGTGGGGTAGTTTAAAAAGAGAAAAATATTACCCTTTCTGGGTTCATGTTTGGTTTTTCCTTTCTTGTGCTACCATCATTTCATCCCTTTGGGATTGGTTATTTCGTTTGATATAACAAGTCCGAAGGACTGATATATTTATTGAAGGGAATGGTATTCCGTAAAAACCCAGAATGGGTGGCATTTTGAAATGGGCTGCAACCCCATATTTCACCCAAAACAGAAAGGCTACCCGATTCGGGTAGCCTTTCAAAAGATTTGCAATATGCTGAAGTGTTAAACCACCCCGCGCATCATGCGTTTCAATATTGGAGAAAGTAATAGCAATACTACTCCCGCAAAAGTTGAAGTCATTACCAAGAACCAGAATAGGTTCATTTCAAATTGGTGCAAAAGACTTTCTAAAATACCAGCCATGTAGTTGGCTAGGGCAGTACAACCAAACCATACCCCCATCATTACACCAGTAATTTTTGGTGGCGATAGTTTAGAAATCATAGACAAACCAATAGGTGAAAGGCAAAGTTCACCAATGGTGTGCAGCAAGTAAACACTAACCAACCACATTGGGGTAACCTGCATGGTTCCTCCGTTGGTAGCTGCATTGGCCATTGCCATAACCACAAAACCAGCACCCAACATTAACAAACCAATTCCAAATTTTACTGGAATATTTGGGTTTTTGTTAACCCGCGATAAAGCAATCCAAAGGGTTGAGAATACCGGTGCTAAAATGAAAATCATAATGGCATTAACCGATTGGAACCAAGCCGCAGGAATCTCGAAATTAGAAATCATCCGGTTGGTGTTGTCATCGGCAAAAAGGTTGAATGTTCCACCTGCCTGCTCAAAACCGGCCCAGAAGAATATGTTAAAGAAACAAAGTATAAGGGCAACCGACATGCGGCTCCATTCTTGCGAACCGTTGGTGTTGGCATAGATGATATATATCAGTCCGGCCAATCCACCAATTCCAAGGGTGTATTTAATACCGGTCTTAACACCATCGCCAATTACTCCCCAGAATTGCAGAATTCCAACCACAAGAAGTGCCAGAACTATAACATAACTAAAGATAGAAACCCAGTCTTTTGGGAAAAGCTTTTTCTCTACTCGCCCAGGAGGATAACCAGCTTCCCCTAGTGTGTGACCTCTGAACAAAAACCAGGTAACACCGGTTAACATACCTACACCGGCTGCTGCAAAACCAAATCCCCAGCCATATGCTTTGGCCAATGTTCCGCAAATTAAAGGAGCAAGGAAGGCACCTAAGTTAATACCCATATAGAATATGGTAAAGGCGCTGTCTTTTCTTGGGTCGTTTTCTTCGTAAAGTGTTCCAACTACGGTAGAGATGTTTGGTTTGAAGAAACCATTACCCATAATAATTAATCCCAAGCCAAGATTCAAGAAATCTTCGCTGGTGGCCAAGGCAAATTGCCCGAGTGCCATTAATATACCACCAATAAATATGGCCTTACGGTGACCTAAAACTTTGTCGGCCATTAATCCGCCCAGCAGTGGGGTTATGTAAACCAAACCGGTAAAAATTCCATAAATCTCGAGTGCATCAGCACGTTCGAAGCCAATTTTGTCTACCAGATAAAGTACCAATAAGGCACGCATACCATAGTAACTAAAGCGTTCCCACATCTCTGTGAAAAACAGCGAGTAAAGACCAGTTGGATGGCCTTGTTTTACAGTTTTTTGTTCCACTAATTTTTTAATTTTTAGTTAACGATTGATTTACAAATTTTCGCGGATGAAGGTGGTCATTTTATTGTACAAATGCAAACGCGTGTTTCCACCGTAAATACTGTGGTTACGGTTGGGGTAAATCATTAGGTCAAAATCTTTGTTGGCTTTCACCAAAGCGTTAACCATTTCCATGCTGTTTTGGTAGTGCACGTTGTCGTCGGCACTGCCGTGAACCAGTAGCAATTTTCCTTTTAGGTTGTTGGCAAAATTAAGTGGCGAGTTGTCGTCATAACCTGTGGCGTTGTCTTGTGGAGTCTGCAAATAACGCTCGGTATAAATAGAATCGTAATAACGCCAAGTGGTAACCGGGGCTACAGAAATCCCCATTTTAAACACATCGGCACCTTTGGTCATGCACAACAGGGTCATGTAACCGCCATAACTCCAGCCTTGTATGCCGATTCGTTTGCCATCTACATAAGGTAAAGTGGCTAGGTAATTAGCCGAGGCAATTTGATCTTCGGTTTCGTATTTGCCCAGTTGCTTGTAGGTTACTTTTTTGAAATCGGCACCTCGATAACCTGTTCCGCGACCATCAACCGATACTATTAAGTAACCCTCTTGTGCCAACATGCAATGCCAAAGCATGTTTTTCGAATCCCAGCTATCGTTTACTGTGTTTATTCCCGGACCGTTGTAAACCGTCATAAATACCGGGTATTTCTTGTTTACATCAAAATTCACGGGTTTAATCATCCATGCATTTAACACGCCATTGGCGGTTTTTATGGTCATAAACTCCTTGGTAGGTAGGGCATATTTTTTTAAGGTTTCGGCCAACTTTGCATTGTCTTCTAAAACCGAAATTTGCTTGCCTTTGCTGTCGTGCAAGGTAACTACCGTAGGCGTATTGGCTGATGAGTGGTAGTTAATAAAATACTTGTAGTTTTTGCTGAAATCAGCATTGTTGAAGCCGGGTTTTTGGGACAACCTGGTTTTTGAAGTTCCATCCCATTTTACCGAAAATACATCACGGCGGGTAGCATCGCTTTCTGCCGATTGAAAATAAACCAGTTTGTTGACTTCATCAACCCCATAAACGCGGGTTACATCCCATTTACCTTTGGTAATTTGTCCTAGCAATTTCCCGTTTTCGCTGTAGTGATAAACATGGTTGAAACCATCTTTTTCGCTGGTTAGGAAAAAACTATTGTCGGCGGCAAAATAAAGGTCATCGTTTACTTCTACGTAAGTGTTGTTGCTTTCTGTGTAAAGTGGTTTTCCAGTGTTTAGATTGCCTGTGCTGAAATTGAACAGTTCCAGGTTGTTTTGCAAACGGTTCATGCGCATTACGCACAATACATCTGGATTATTGGTCCACTTAATTCTAGGGATGTATTGATCTTTTTCAGCGCCAATGTTGCAGTTTTGGCTATTGCCGCTGGCTAGGTCGTAAATTTTAATCTCGACCACCGAATTTTTTTCGCCTGCTTTTGGGTATTTAAAGGAATACAGATTGGGGTAAAGCGTGCCATACATGGCCATTTGAAATTCTTTAACCGCACTTTCATCAAAACGGTAATAGGCTATTTTGGTTCCGTTGCTGTTCCATTGCCAAGCTTTATCAAAAGCAAATTCCTCTTCATAAACCCAGTCGCACATACCGTTGATGATTTTATTCCATTCGCCATCGTTGGTAATTGCGGTTTCGGTTCCGGTTTTTAGGTCGTAAATAAACAGGTTGTTTAGCCGCATAAAACCCACCTTGCTACCATCTGGCGAAAATTCGGGTACGCTTTGTTTGCCTTTCGAAAAATCGCAAATGGGCTTTAATACTTTGTTTTTTAGGTCCCAAACATAGTAGTTGCCCTTCGAAGAATGACGGTAAATACCTTCGGTTTCATCGCCAATAAGCAACATGCTTTCGTCGGCGTTGAATTTATAATCTTGAATTTTCAGACCCTTACCATCATTTTTAAACTCACTGCTGCGGGCAATGGTGGCTACTTTTTTATTGGTTTTGTAGTCGTATTTATTTACTAGCGCCTCGCCATTTTCGTTGTCCAACCTGCTGTAGGTAATACCGTCGTTCATGGAGCGAACGCCAGAAATGCTCTTTACGGCAAATTCTGGAGAGGCCCAAATTTTATCGTTACTCAGTTTTTCTTGTCCAATGGCCAATTGACTTAGGCCAAGTAATGCCACAAAGCCAAGTAGAACAGTTGCTTTTTTCATAATTCTCGATTAAGGAGCCCGAAAATAGAAAAAAGCGGTTCAAATAATACGACTGCTATGATAAACGGCGATACAAATGCTTTGGTGGTGCAATTGTGATTTTCCGAATACTGTTTTGAATCGGGTGTGGTTATATAGGTAGAACGTTTAATTGATTGTCCTTAATGGCTTTTGGTAAATTTTTGTCAATACATTGAGCCAAAGCGGTTACCGTATTTTGTTTTAAGAATGTTCGGCGGCTAATAATGCTTATTTGCCGACCAGGCGAGCTTCCTTTTATTGGTTTTAAGCCAAGTTTTTGTTCAGCGGACATATACAGGGCGGCTGTTTCGGGCACAATGGTCAAACCGCTATGGTGCTGCAGGATTTTGATAATGGTTTCTATCGATCCACTTTCAAAAACGAAATGATGTTGATGATTTCCGGTATTAAACTGGTTACACAACTGCAAGGCCTGACTGCGGAAACAATGCCCTTGCGACAGCAACCAAACCTCATTTTCTTTTACCTGGCTCAAATCGACCTCAGGGTTGCCGTTGTAGCGGTGCAGTGGCGAAACGTAGGCCAGCATTTTTTCTTGATAAAGCGGTAGCTCGTTGTATTTTTCATTGGCAATTGGAGTGGCCAATATGCCGATGTCCAACAAATCCTTGTTTAACCGGACTAGTATTTCTTCGGTGGTTAATTCCTCAATAACCAGTTGAATTGCCGGAAAACTATTGAGAAAATCGGGGAGAAAGAGTGGTAGTAAATAGGGTGCAACCGTTGGAATGATGCCTAAACGAAGTTCGCCAGCAACTTCGCCCTTGTATTGTGCAATAAGATTTTTAATTTTCCTCGATTCGTTGATGATGGTTCTGGCCTGTTCAATGAGTTGCGTGCCAATTAGGGTAGGGATAACTGGTTTTTTTTGCCGGTCGAAAAGGATAACACCCAATTGGTCTTCCAACTTTTGAATTTGCATGCTTAAAGTGGGCTGCGTAACGAAGCATTTTTCGGCAGCCAGCGAGAAATTACGGTAAGTATCTACTGCCACCACGTACTCCAATTGAACGATAGTCATAGTTTATTTTTATACAAAGGTAAAGAGTATTGATTTGGGTTATTCATGTTAAAATCCTTCGGATTTTGTATCGGAACCCTCATGCATTCCGGGTAGGTTGAAGAAACCCCTTTCGATTAAATTAAATAATCAACCTAAACTCTTGGTGTCGATATGCATCCCGAAGGGATGCAACATGAATAACCCTGAAGGGTGTCGAACATCAGCTATTTTTCCTTGTACAATCGCCACAATACTCTGTCGCCGTCAGAGAGCAACAAATAATCAATTTCTTTAGATGAAAACCATCGGGCTGCCAGATGCTCAGTTAAGGCAATTTCACCAGAAATCCATTGGCATTTTACCAAAATCAGTTCGAAATGGCTTTCCTTAGCACTTACAACATGCCTTATTTCCAGTGCTTTTTCAGCTTTAATTACAAGTCCTAGTTCTTCTGCAATCTCCCGCTCGGCACACTGCAATAAGGTTTCGTCAATATGCTGTTTCCCACCGGGGAACTCCCAATCACCACTTGGTTTTTGCGCCAGCAATATTTTGCCCAGCGCATTAAAAATAAGGCAACAAGCTACCGGAGTCAATGGGCGGTGTGGTAAACAAAGTCCATGGCCTCACGAATTATTCCGATAGCAAAATCCATTTCTTCTTTATTGATGGTAAGGGGCGGAGCTAGCCTAAAACTTTCGGGACAACTTAAAAACCAGAAGGTAATGGCGCCTTTTTCCAAACATCGGGTCACCACTTGTTGTACCACATCGGCATTGGCCATTTCAACGGCAAACATCATCCCTTTTCGGCGGATTTCTTTTACCAGTGGGTGCTTGAGCCCAGTTTCCAGATAGGCTCCTTTTTCCTCACAGCTTTCCACTAACTTTTCGGTTAAAAGTACTTCAAGGCCTGCCAAACCCGCTGCACAAGCCACTGGGTGACCACCAAAAGTGGTAATGTGGCCAAGAATTGGGTCGTGGGTAAGTGAAGTCATTATTTCTTTGCTGCTTACAAATCCGCCCATGTGCATGCCGCCACCCATGGCTTTCCCGATGGTAAGGATGTCTGGAGTTATTCCAAAATGCTCGAAAGCAAAGAGTTTTCCCGTGCGGCCAAAGCCAGTCTGAATTTCATCGAGAATCAATAATGCTCCAACTTCGGTACAGCGTTTCCGCAGCGCTTGCATAAAACTAAGTGAAGGAATACGCACTCCCGCATCACCTTGAATGGTTTCCATAATTACGCAAGCTGTTTGCGTGGTAATTTGGTTCAACTCCGCTTCAACATTGAAGTTGACAAAACTCACGTTAGGCAATAATGGGCGGAAAGCATACTTTTTGGTTTCGTTTCCGGTTACACTCAACGAACCGTGTGTACTGCCGTGATACGATTTGTGGAACGAAACGATGTGATTACGACCGGTAAATCGTTTGGCCAGTTTCAAAGCGCCTTCAGTGGCCTCGGTGCCAGAATTGGTAAAATAAACGCAGTTCAGTTGCTCAGGTAGCAGCGATACAAGCTTTTTGGCAAATTGCGTTTGTGGTGCCTGCACATATTCGCCATACGCCATTACGTGCATGTAACTGGCCGCTTGTTGTTGCACGGCCGCAACCACTTTTGGGTGGCAGTGTCCAATGTTGTTTACCGCAATGCCCGAAATAAGGTCGATGTATTTCTTATCGGTCGGGCCATACAGCCAAACTCCCTGAGCCCGATTAATTTCAATGGCCAATGGGTGAGGGGTGGTTTGTGCCTGGTAGGTAAAAAAATCTGATCTCATGTATTAGGATTTGGCGGTGAAATTACGGCTTACAATTATACATGTAAATGTGCCAATATGCCAATGTGACTGGAGTATAGTCGGCACATTATTTAATTGGCACATTGCCATATTATGAAAAATAAGAATCCAATTTTCGACACTTATTTAGTCAATATGAACCAATTAAAGATTTCGCATTGTCTTTTAGGCTACCTTTGCGGCTTATTTTTAATTTATACAGCCATTAATGATTTCATTTGATGAATTGGGTCTCCGACCTGAGGTGCTGAATGCTGTGTCTGACTTAGGGTTTGTTAAGCCGTCAGAAATCCAAACTAAAGCTATCCCGTTATTGCTGGGTGGTAACCGGGATTTCGTGGGATTAGCACAAACCGGTACTGGAAAAACTGCAGCTTTTGGCTTACCATTATCGTCGTTGGTAGATTTTTCTACCAAAGCGATTCAAGCCCTGGTTATTTGTCCTACCAGGGAACTGTGCCTTCAAATCACCGAAGATTTAAATGCATTTACCAAATACGTGCCCGGAAAACGCATCACTGCGGTTTATGGCGGTGCAAGTATTGAACTTCAACTAAAGGACCTTAAACGTGGTCCACAGATTGTGGTGGCAACACCCGGTCGACTTATTGACTTTTTAAAACGCAAAGCACTCGATTTTTCGTTGGTGCGTTATGCAGTTTTAGACGAAGCCGATGAGATGCTTAACATGGGTTTTAAAGAAGACCTTGACGAAATCTTAGAGCACACGCCTGCCAGCAAAAACACTTGGTTGTTTTCGGCAACGATGTCGCGCGAGGTGCATGCCATTTCGAAAAACTATATGGTTGACCCAGTAGAAGTTACTGTGGGAAGCAAAAATAGTTCGGCAGCAACCATTAGCCACAAGTACTACTTGGTTCACGATAACCACAAGTACATGGCTTTGAAAAGAATTCTAGATTTCAATCCTGATATTTACGGAATTATTTTCTGTCAAACCCGTACTCAAACCCGTGATATCGCCGACAATTTAGGTCGTGATGGTTACGATGCAGATGCGCTTCACGGCGATTTATCGCAGGCACAACGCGACAGCGTAATGCGCAGGTTCAGAGAGCGTAACCTTCAAATTTTGGTAGCTACCGATGTGGCCGCCCGTGGTATTGATGTAGATGACGTTACACACGTTATTCAGTATTCAATTCCTGATGAGATTGAAAGCTACACCCACCGTAGCGGACGTACAGGTAGAGCAGGTAAAGAGGGCGTTTCTATTGCCCTGGTTAGCCCACGCGATACCCGTAAAATACCCCAAATTGAAAAAATGATGGGACGTAAATTCGAGTTAGCCAAAGTTCCTAGCGGAAACGACGTTTGCGAACGCCAATTGATGTCGCTGGTTGAAAAAGTAAAATCTACCGAGGTTCGTCAGGATGAAATTAATCCTTATTTGCCAGGTGTTTTTGCAGCTTTCGAAGAGTTGACCAAGGAAGAACTGATCACTCGATTTATTTCGGCTGAGTTTAACCGTTTCTTGCATTACTACAAATCGGCCAGCGATCTTAACCTTTCTGAACGTGCACCAAGAGGTGACCGTCCGGACAGAGGCGACAGACCTGAAAGAGAGCGTGGACCAAGACAAGATGACGACAAATTCCAGAAGATATTTGTAAACATTGGTGAATTAGATGGTTTGGATAAAGGTTTCTTGTTGCGATTTATTTGCGACAACACCAGCATTCAAGGTCGTTCTATAGGTCGTATCGATATTAAACGTGAATTCTCGTTTGTATCTATCGAAAAAGCTGATGTGGAACAAGTAATGAAAGGCTTAACCGGTGCCGATTTCGAAGGCAAATCCGTAAGAACTGAAATCACTCATGATAGTGGTGGCAGCGGTGGCGGATCGCGGGATGATCGCGGTGGTCGTGGTTACGCAGGCGGTGGAAACCGTGGCGGTGGCAGCGGCAATCGTTCTAACTCATCGGGTGGTGGTCGCACAGGCGGCCGTAGCTACGGAAACAGCTCATCAGGCGGAAGCCGTGGTGGTTCTGGAGGAAGCAGCAGCGGTGGAAGTCGCAGCTACGGAAACAAATCAGGTGGAGGCGGTTTTAACAAAGACGGCGGACACAAGAAGCAGTTTTCTAGCTCAAGAACTTCTTACAAGTAATTGACTTAAACCTATTAAATACAAAAACCGGAGTGTAATTGCTCCGGTTTTTTTTGTGGTTAATATTTTGGATGTCTACAGCAAAACCACCTTATGCGTACTAACCTTTCCGTCAATAGTCACTTGCACATAGTAAATCCCACCGGCGTTGTTGCCAAAATCTAACTCAACGGTTTCGTCGGTAATGGAGTTAAGGCTGATGTTTTCCACTTTTTTTCCAAGGGCATCGAGTACAATAATTTGGTGATTTTCGGTATTGCCTAAAAACAAGTTTACTTTTCGCTGTGAAGTAGGGTTGGGGTACAGGTGAATTTGGTTTTCTACTGCCACTTCGCCAATGCCAACGGTGTTGGAAACACTAAATTCGTAAACAATCCTAGAGCCAAATTCGGCGGGGAAAGTCTTGGTAGCGTTGGTAATTAAGTCTTTTAGTTTCAGATAACCTACGCCATGCGAAGGGCCTACTTGTTCCCAATACCAGTACGAAAGTCCGTCATCGCCATTGTCCAAAAACTCAATTTTATAACAGCCTTCAGCCAAGTTTAAAGTGTCATTGTATACTTTACTAGGGGCAAAACTCCCTTTCGATTGTACGATGTTGCCGGCGATATCGGTTACTGTATAGCTATTTTCTTGCGGGTATAGGTTGGTTTTGTAGTTTAACACCAGCTTATTGCCATGAATTTTCGGCATTTTAAAGTTCGACTGAATTTGGTTGTTATGCGCATACTCATCGCTGCTGGTTACCTGCACGGTCAATATTCCTGCTGAAACGTTGTCCCAAAACGAAAGACTTGAAATAGGCAATTGAACGGTGGTTTGTTCCAATGACTCTAGCGAGCCCGTCCATTGGTAGGATTGCTTATTGGCCGGGTTAACCCAGTATTCGAAACTTACGGTGGTTAGCGTAGCCGAACCATTGTTTTTAATAATCACCTCTGGGGTGCTGCAAGCGGGGTTAAATTTCTCGAACTCAACATCTTTGCTCGGTTTGCTTACTCTTACCAAAGCCACATCGTTGGCAAAATTCATAGCACCGTAGGTTACCAGTTGGTGGTTGGCAATGTAACGAGAATCGCCACTTGGACTGCTTATTGAATATTTTACTTGAACGGGTTGCCCAGCAGTAATATAAGGGGTAAGGTCGTTTTCTACCAGATTGGTTGGCATGCCCGGGCACCAGCCGGCACGATCGAAAGTCCAGGTTCCGCCTTGAGGAAATACCGGGTTATCGGCACAGCCTTTCCAAACTTGCCAGCTAAAATTTTCCTGTCCGCTGTTAATGCTCAGTTTGTGGTTTTGCGGAATAAATTCGCCCTCCTGGCCATGGCCTGAGATTACCGAGCGAATTTTAGCTGAAACGGTATTGGCAGCAATGGGTACAAAACGTTCTTCGTAAGCCTTTTGCGCTACGATGTCTTGATAACTGCGTTGATCTACTTTCCAAATTTGCTGAATAGAAAGCGGTGTGCGTGCTGGAGTTCCTTTAATAAACAGGAATCTTATGTCCATTTCTTCTTGATACTGTCCACCAAAATCCATCGACAGGTATTTGTTACCGCGCAATACCGGCTCAAAATCGCTCACATCAAATTCCCACATTTTACCGTTGGCGCCCAGGTCTAATCCAATTCCATAGGGTGTTACAAACGACATCAATTCCAAGCGCTGTGGGGTATTGTTGTAGTAACTTAAGGTGGTTATTTCAATGGTTTTATCGAGTGAGAAGCTAATGTTTGACAAGGTATTTCCGTTTTCATCGTAAACAGACCCTTGACTTTTACTGTAGCCGTACACGGTGTCGATAGCTAACGGTGCATTGTTGGCTATTTGGTAGCTAATTATTCGGTTGGGGCTATGAAACAGGGTATCGTAATCTGTTTGGGTGGTTACTGTTCCTTCGGGGTATTGGCCACGTATTAACGAAAGTTTTGGGCGAGGCATGGTAACAAATCCACGGAAAAGCTTGGCACCAAAATCGGGTACTATGTTTATCATTCCTTTATTTAGAATGGTCGTGCCATTTCCAGAAATATCTACAATTCCATTTACGGTATTCCTAACGTTTATTTTTTCGTGAGCTTGAAGACCATTCATAACGGCCGGGTCGTTTTTAAAAATACCTGGAGTTAAGGTTTGGTTGACCGCAGTATCCCAAACATGAAACCCATCCATTTGTCCATAAAACCACACCGACTGGTCGAAGCTAGAGCCCAGCATGAGTTTGCTTAAATCGATGTTCCGTTTTTTGTTCGTTTGTTGTGTAAATATTGCCCCATCGCGGTAAATAGCCATGCGGCCGGTAATGGCATCCTTTGTTAATACCCAGTGCTTCCAGTTGTTTACATATTCTGCCGCAGTAGCTTGTTTGTTTACTCTGTCATAACCCGTTCCGTCGTTTCCGCAGTCCCAATACACGTTTTTGTCCGACCACGGCATGTGCGCATTAATCTGGCGTTGGTTATTGGCATCTACACCCTCGAATAGGGTAGTGTTGTAAGCCGGAATAAAAGCGGGATTGCCCTTTAACCAAAACGAAACAGTTATTTTTTCCTTGATAGAACTAAAATCCATGGCACTTAAATCGAGCCAACCTGAGCCAAAAAACTCAATATTTCCTGCTGATTGGGCAACAAGAGCAGTTTGGGTATCGTTGGCATCGCCCAAGAAATTCAAGGCAGCTCCACTTGCTAAATCGTAACTAAACTCAAGCAATAGGTTAGTGGTTCCATTCCACACAAAGTTTTCAAAAAAGATAAGCTTATTCTCGCCAGCTACAGGTGTTATATTACTGTAAAATACTTCCTGAAACCCTACAGTATCAACCGATGTGGCCGAAAGTGCTGTTTGAGTTGATTCTTTTACTCGAACTTTAAAATTGTGGGCAACGCCAGTAGCTTGTTGGGCAAAAAATGAAATACCTGATATATTTCCAGCACTAAAACTAGCGGATGTCAATTCGGCTGCGGTGTACAAAACCTGCATCCGGTTGTGCTTATACTGATTTGAAATTTGGTTAATAAGCTCATTGCCAGTGCTCACTGGGTGGACAGTTTCGCTACTGTTTGCACCTGGGTTAAACACCTTGTGGTTGTGCTGTATCAGGTCAAAGCTTTTGTTGGTTCGGTAGTTGAACGCAGTACCAGAAAAGCCAGAAATGATGTGGCTAGGATGGGTGCTTTGAACCGAATCGGTTAGGCTAGAGTCGGTAATAAAGGTGTTACAACTGTAATCCCACTCTCCACAGCCTTTGTTGCGGTCGGCTCCGTCCGAAATCTTGGCTCCTTTGCAACGCATGCGGTATTGCATCAAAATTTTCTCGTAGCTACCACTGGGAAGGTCGGGGAAACTGAAGGTGTAATTCCTACCTGCACTATCAAAAGTTAAGGTCTGAACCGTAATGGTGTCGTGGGTTTGAGCAAGAAGGTCAAAACCCGAAAAAATACCGCTCAAAAGCAGTGTTACAGCAATTTTTTTAAACATCAGTACACGTTATTATAGGGATGCGAATTTAACAGCGGTGGTGAATTTAGGGATTTTTGTTAGGGGAACAAAAGGTAAACAAGTCCGAACTAGCAAGGCTAACGGGGCTATTTGCGCCATTTTTTTACATTTACTTCTAAATAAAGCAAGGATAGACCTTCTTATTTATTTTGTAACCCTGTAAATCTAAATAATGATGAGAATTTTAAGAACCATTTTTATTTCGCTTGGTATTTTAATCACCATTCCGTTGGTGGTGGCTTTGTTTGTAAAATCGACCTATCAGGTAGAGCGTGAAATCGTAGTTAACAAATCTAAAGCAGAGGTTTTCAACTATGTGAAATATGTGAAGAACCAAGACCATTTTAGCAAGTGGGCAAAAATGGATCCGGCCATGAAAAAAACCTATAAAGGCACCGATGGACAGGTGGGTTTTATTTCTACTTGGAAAAGTGATAAGAAGGATGTTGGCCAAGGCGAGCAGGAAATAAAAAGCATTACCGAAGGTGAACGCATTGATTTTGAGTTGCGGTTTAAAACACCATTTGAAGCAACCGACTCGGCCTACTTCTTAACCACAGCAATGGGCGAAAACCAAACTAAAGTGGTTTGGGGATTTGACGGTAAAATGCCATACCCCATGAACCTGATGTGTCTGTTTATGAACATGGACGAAATGGTGGGGCCCGATTTGGAAGTGGGCTTAAAAAACCTGAAAACAGTAATGGAGAAATAAGTAGATTAATTCCATAAAAAAAGCCGCTCGAAGCGGCTTTTTTTATGGAATTAATTTTCTGATGCAGGTTCTATCAAATATTTTGCCCTAACCTCCAAAACCTCTTTGGTTAAACTGTTGGTTAACAGAATTACAAAGCGGCAATTTTTGGCTACAAAATTGGCTGGCAAATCATAAGAAAATGATTTTTTAAAGCTGCTTCCATCTAAAACTGGCTCGGTGGTTAACGGTGAACCAAAAGCTGAGTTAAGTGAAGTGCGAAGAACATGTCGGTGGTAAAACCCAGCACGGTCTTCCTCGCCCGAAGGAAAACGATAATCTTTCTGCCAGTCGGCAATACTGTCTTCTGTTAAATAGACAATAATGTTAGTTGCTGGATCGTAGGGAATTTTGAACTTAATTTCAGTAATTAAGTTAGCCTTTCTGCTGGTGGTATCGAAACTAACCGTTGACTTAATGTCTGCGGTAGACTCCTTGTTCATTTCAGAAGCAACGAATTGCCCCCACTTGTCCATGGTTTTTACCTGTTCGTTGGTGGGGTATCCAATTCGGTTAATGAGCCCATTTGGATTTCCGGCGGCTTCATTTCCAAAAAAAGTATTCAGTTCTTCGCTTTCCGGTGTTCTATAATCGGTAAGGTATTTATCACCTGATGTTTTGGGTTTAGCAAAAAAACCAGCATGAACTTCCATGACGATAACCTGTTCTGGGTTGGCTTCATGAAGTTCCTCGGCAATGTCACTGGCCGCGGGGCATTGACCACACGACTGTCCGGTATAGTCTTCAATCAATACGTAACCCTTACCAAGATTGCCATTTTTGTCTAAAAATTCGCCTTCCGAAACTTTGTCGCAAGCAGTAAGAATCATCAAACCACAAGCAATGGGATATAAAATCTTTTTCATATACATCTTAAAAACTGCTACTAACTGATAACGTAAAACCATTGGCTGCTGGTACATTTCTGCAAACACCTCCCACACAAAGAATTCCCTCACGCTGTCTGCCATAACTTAAGGCAAAACGGTTGGCATTTTTTACATAAGTAACTTGTCCCATCAAATAATGCAATCGCAATTCATGGTGTTCGTTACCGTAATTGTATTGGTCAACCACCGTAAAGAATAGTTTAGGAGCGACTGAAAGCTCTACTAATACAGCTGCCCAGCTTCCGCGATCCATGTTTTTTTCGACACTCATGTTTTGCAATTCAGTGCGTACACTATACTTGTCGCTAATGTTATAAGTAAGGTCGGCAACCGCAAGATGGGTATTTACCGTTCCTTTTCCGACCAAACCTTGAACTACATCAATGTTGTATTTGATGTTGGCATAAGTTAATACCGCCTTAAAGTTCTTTGTGATTTTCTTGGTCAATTCCACATTAATGTCTTGGAAATAAAGCTTCTTTCCAAACTGTCCAAATTTTGCTTTGTATCCTTCAAAGCGCGTTGTTTTGGTTGTGTCTAAGCCGTTTACTTTCGAGACATTTACTGCAATTTCAGTTCCGTATTTCCCACCAAGTGTTGATCCTTTTTGAAACTTGTAAAAAACCTCGCCTTGCGCACCCATTTCGCCATTGTTCTGCGTAGCATATGGATAGAATGCCATCAATAAATAGGTATGTTGTTTTGTGATTGGCGGCAAGAAGTTAAGTAACGAAACAGTTCCTGCAGCGGCTCGATCCGAGCGGAAGTCCATGTTTTCAACATACTTGGCTGAAGCGTTTACCCCAAACCCTTTTTGTGAGTAGTTGGCTCCAACCAGCAGCGCTTTTCCATCTTTGTAGATATACCTATTTTGAGCCGATGGGTCGTTAATTTTTTGTGCGTACTCCGACTGAATGGTGAAGTTCCCTTTCGAAATAGCTATTCTTCCTGCTCCTGCGGAAACATTTTCAGGTACTACATATTTGGGATCTAAATCGGGTTCGTATTTGCTTAAAATGCCACCACCCAAAGTTACCTTCCAGCTTTCAGGGTTAGGCTCGGCAAAAAGCAATTCGTTCAGTTGAATTTCGGCATCGGCACCACGCATGATGGCAGGACTTTGCGCAAAGAAGGCTCTCGATTTTCCGTAAATACCTTTTAAATATACTCCGCGGTTGGCTTTGTATTTTAGCCGAATACCGTCCATGGCATTGTCTAATCCCAGTCCACGTTCTTCATAACTTCTGAAGATAAGTCCGTTGCCAAACTGCTCATAAAAATTACCTACAGTTACTTCTAAATCACCATTAACATAGGTAGCAAAGCGATAGGGGATACCGTTGCCTTTGTACCTGGAGTCGAAACCTTGTAAAGCGTTTAGGTAACTTTCGTAGCGAATACCTGCGGTAAAAGGTCCTTTGGTATATATTAAGTTGGTAAAAGCGTTCATGCGCATTTTATCGGGCACGTTGGGTGCACCAATCAGCGAGTCGGCTTTGTACGATTGAATGTCGGCTTGAAAATTTCCGTGTATTTGGCCGTAATCGTTTTGCGAAAACACGGTTGCACACGAAGACCCTAGTAGTAGGGCAAGTAAAATTCTTTTCATCTAAAAAAACTGCTACAGAATGGGTGATTAATTATTCGCCAACGGTTTCACCCAATGAGAGTTTCTTAATTTTCTCGTACAGGGCTTTTTCGTCACCAGGTGCATAGGCGTTATGCTGCCACACAATTTCACCATTTCCATTAATTAAAAAAGTATGTGGAATGGTATTCACGTTTAAAGCGCGTTTAAAATCACCGTTTTGATCGGTAAGAATTTCAAATTCCCAGCCTTTAGAATTAACCAATGGACCTACTTTGGCCACGTTTCTCGAATCATCAATAGATACTGCAATCAATTTAACTCCAGTTTCTGCTTGCCACTCTTCATAGTTTTCGGCAATGGCTGAAAGCTCGTTCATGCAAGGTTTGCACCAGGTTGCCCAAAAGCTAACAACCATGGGTTTTCCATCGTTGGTAAGTAAATCGGTGCTGACTTCGCTACCCTTAAGGTTTTTAACCTTGGCGGCAGGAATTTTTCGGCTACCTGTATTTTGAGCGTTAACCGTAAGCATCAAAAGAGAAGTTAATGCGCCTAAAATTATTTTCTTCATGGATTTTATTAAAATGATTTTGTAAAAAAAAGAGTTTCTCAACTGAGAAACTCTTTTTTTAAGAAAGTAATAACAAAAATTATTTGGTAACGGTCAACTTCTTGGTAGACAAAATACCAGTTTCGTCAACCAATTGGTAGAAATAGATACCGCTGTTTAAATTGTCGGTATTTACTTTAGTTTCAGTAACTTCTTTCCAAACTGGTTGATTGTATACCATTTTACCAGTAACATCAACGATTTTTAACTCGGCATCATTTTTCAAGTTACCGAAGGTAAAAGTTACAAATCCTTTACCGGCAGGGTTTGGATAACAGTCGCCTAAAACCGCAACATTATTCGCTTTAGTTTCATTAATACCAACGTTAGTTGAGTAAAAATAATCGTGCGAAATTTTTAGAATTTGCTCTTTTTTGGCATTATCGGTTAATTGCTCAGGCCCTATAGCCATGTAAACGATTTTACCGTTTGATGGTGTGTTAGCGTGGCGTATACCAGCAAATTTACCATTTCCGTATTTGAAGATTGGAACACCACCATTTAAAGCGGTAACATCATCTGGGTAAAATGAACTGCTAGCAGCACCGTAGAAACTGTTGCTTATGGCAGAAGTACCAGTAGAAGAGAAGTATTCACCGTTTATTCCAACCAGCGAAGTGTTGCCACCAGCATCAGCACCATAACCAGCATGCAAGTATTGGTTAATGAAATCTTTAGCTGTTTGGCTAAAGTATGGGCTGGTTGCATCGCAGCTTTCCCAAGCCAAATCCTGACCAGCAATAAACAAGTTACCTCCATTGTCGATGAATGACTTAAGGTTAGCAACCATGTCATCGGTAAGTGCACCAAAGCTCCAACCAATGTTGAAGTAAATGCTCTTCACGCCACTTAAAGCACCTTCAGTAAATGCTCTACCAAGAAAATCGCTATTTGAGGCAGCGTTTACGTTGTTACCAGCACTAGTAATACCGCTTAGATAAAAGGTATTAAAGTCAGCAGTGTTTTTAGAACCTGCGTTGGCGGTGTTATTAATAACAAGGTCACGAACACCAGAAATTACCTCAATAGTTTTGGTTTGAGCAATGGTGTTAGGGTTGTCCACAGACTGTAAAGTAACTGTATATGAGGCAACAGCAGCAGTAGAGCCAGGAGTTACAGTAACAGTACCAGTAAACTCTGTTCCAGCAGGAACGTTAATTGTAGATTCTGTGCTAACCGCGGTTCCATTAACATCAAGAGTTGCAGACCAGTTTGCAGGTTGAGAAGAGGTGAAACCTACTTTGTAGTTTTCTGCAGTAGAACCGGTATTTTTGATAGATAATGTAAAGGTTTTAGGTGTTCCTATAGTTCCTTCAGCTAACGTCTTGCTTGGTTCGCCAAGGATACCGTAGGTAATAACCACTGGGCTATCTTTTGAACTTCCTGAGTTCAAAATGCTCATGTCTTCACCTTGAACCGCAGCCAACGAATACATATTTTCCATAACCCAAACAGTGCTTCTTACTGTGCTGTAAGTAAGTGTAATTGATTGACCCTGTTCTGGCATAGTAAAATCATCACCGTCGTCAGATGATGCCATTTTCCTGAAAACGTTAGGGAAGTCTTTTTCTCCGTTTGATCCCGGTGGGGTAGAGTATACCACCTCGCCTTCAATCAAACCAGTTAATAGCTTAAAGCTACCGCTTGGTTTTGTTCCAACAGTAGTAATGGTAACGCTGGTGTTAAAAACGGTGTCGTCAACAATGGTTTGAGTTACAGCAACACTGATTGGGCTTCCTTTTGCCTGCTCATTTGCAACCATTTGTTGGCTAACGTTACCTGGACCACCTTTGTCGCTACCATCCATTTGAATGTTGGGAACTCCGCTAACGCCATAATAAGTAACGCGGCTTTGCACCTGTGGTTTGTTGTGCGCATTCATTGGGTCTACACCGGGCCATGATGTGTGGTAAGCCACGTGGTGTACATCCTCGCCATAATAATTTAAGATTGAACTTTGAAAACCAGGATTTTGTGCGGCACAGGGCCCGCAACTGGCTTGTGTAAAGTGTTCAAACAATACATACTTCTTGGCCAATTGAGCCTGAGCTCCGATGGCAAGAATTGACGCAATAGCTAGGGTAAATGTTTTTTTCATATCCAATTGAATTATTTTAAGGTTTCAAGGTTAATAAAAACTTGACATCAAAAGTAGGTTAAGTTCACTATTTTTGACATCGAGTTTGATAATTAGCAGACCAATTGTTGGAATGTTATGACTACCTCACCCTGTTTGTATTAACCGTAATTATTGAGAAAATGAAAAAAATTCTACTAGCAACGTTAGTATCTCTACCATTTTGGTCGATTGGTCAAAGCTTGCAACTTTCTGATACCTGGATTGAAAATGAAGGTACCATATACAAGGGAAGAGCCACGGTAACAAACATTTCGGAAACCGCTGTGGATGTTGTGGTAAAGCGTGAGATTCTTGAAAAGGTTCCTGAGCACGATGCTTATTTTTGCTGGGGAAGCTGCTATGGTCCTGCTACTAGTGTGTCGCCATCAGCTAAGAGTATTCCTGCCGGCGGTAGTGATGCTGAGTCTTTTTATGGTGATTTGGAAACTAACGGATATTGCGGTCTAACCCGTGTTAAATATACTTTTTACCTAAAAAATGATCCAACTGATAAAGTAGAGCATACCTATGTATACGATATCTGGTGTGGGGCAGCTGGTGTTGCAGCCAATCAAAGCAATGGAGAAGTGATTTCTAACATGTTTCCTAACCCTATTCAGTCAATTGGTACTTTGAATTACGATTTGTCTTCAAAGAACTTTTCGGAGGCAAATTTGATTGTTAGGAATCTAACCGGAGCCATTGTTAAGAACATAAAATTGACCGAGGAAAAAGGAGAGGTTTCTTTAAATGTTAATGACCTGAATAATGGTATTTACATGTACTCCTTGGTATTAGACGGAAAAGCAATACTTACTAAAAAGCTGACTGTTGTAGGTCAATAATTAGTTAACGATAATAAACAGAAAAAGCGGCAATTGCCGCTTTTTCTGTTTAAATAGGATTGATACAATTAGTCGATATTCTCTATAACTACCGCGCTTGCACCGCCACCGCCATTGCAAATACTTGCAGCTCCCCGTTTGGCTTTGTTTTGTTTCAGTACATTAATTAAGGTAACCACGATACGAGAGCCAGAACTGCCTAGTGGGTGACCCAACGCTACAGCACCGCCATTTACATTGCATTTGCTTTCTGCTATTCCTAATTCCTTGCAGTTAGCAAGACCTACTACAGAAAACGCTTCGTTCAGTTCGAAGTAGTCGATATCACCGATACTTAAATTTACTTTTTTCAAAGCCTTTGGAAGCGCTTTAGAAGGCGAGGTAGTAAACCACTCGGGGGCTTGTTCTGCATCGGCATAACTTACCAGTTTAGCTAATGGCTTAAGTCCTAATTCTTCTACTTTTTCCTTGCTCATTAATATCAATGCAGAAGCACCATCGTTTAATGTTGATGCATTTGCCGCAGTAACGGTACCGTCTTTTTGAAATACCGGACGGAGCGTAGGAAGTTTTTCCAGGTTAATGTTGGTATATTCTTCGTCTTCGCTGATTAAGGTGGTGTTTCCTTTACGGTCAACTACTTCAACGGGAACAATTTCATTTGAAAACTTACCATTTTTCCAAGCCTCGGCAGAACGGGTATAGGATTGAACCGCAAAAGCATCTTGCTGCTCGCGGGTAAAACCGTATTCTTTGGCACATAATTCGGCACAAACTCCCATGTGTACATTTCCGTATACATCAGTTAAGCCGTCTTTTACCAATCCGTCTATTACTTTATTGTCGCCCAAACGGTAGCCAGTTCTAGCCCCATCCAAGTAATAAGGTACACTGCTCATGTTTTCCATACCACCAGCAATAACCACATGATTGTCGCCAGCAATAATCGACTGAGCAGCCAACGAGATGGCTTTCATTCCCGATGCACACACCTTATTAATAGTAGTACAAGGAATGTTATCGTTTAGTCCGGCAAAACGAGCTGCCTGGCGAGCGGGTGCCTGACCAACATTGGCCTGCAACACATTTCCCATAAAAACTTCATCAACTTGGTCGGCATTAATATTGGCCTGTGCAAGTGCTCCTTTAATAGCAGTAGCACCAAGTTTAGTGGCCGATACACCGGCTAACGCACCACCGAAACTACCCATTGGGGTACGTACGGCCGATACGATGTACACTTCTTTCATAAAATTCAGTTTGATTTTAGTGTCGCGAAATTAGGAATAAATGCCCCCCGATTGGTGAAATAAAATTGGCGTCAAATCTAATTTGCAATATTTTTTATGCTTAACACTAAAAATTACTTGCGTTGAATGGTGCAATTTCTATATTTGCAAACCCATACGGAGAGGTGGGTGAGTGGCTGAAACCACCAGTTTGCTAAACTGACGTACGGGTAACTGTACCGGGGGTTCGAATCCCCCCTTCTCCGCTGAAAAACTGAATCCCGCGAAAGCGGGATTTTTTGGTTTTAGTCGTTGCCAATAAAAATCATATCCCAAGGTAACATAAGTCACCCAATAGCTGGGTTAACGTGCCTAACTTGCTCCAAAAATCAATAGTTATGAAAGCAAATATGGGTACCGGCGACCGTGTCATTAGAATATTGATTGCGGCAATTATTGGGGTATTGTATTTTACCACGGTGATAACAGGGGTTTGGGCTGTTGTTTTGACAGCTTTGGCGGCTATTTTTGTCATCACCAGTTTCATTAGCTTTTGCCCGCTATATTTACCTTTTGGAATAAAAACAAACAGTCGGAACGAGTAAGATGCTGAATAAAGAATTACTTCAGAAATTAAAAGGTACCGAAGACATTCAGATAATTCCAAAAGGAACTGTGATTCTGGACTTTCAGAAATACATTAAAAATATTCCAGTTGTTATTAAAGGAAGTGTAAAGGTGCTGAGCGAAGATGAGGAGGGTAAAGAAATTACCCTCTATCACATTCGTCCTGGTGAAAGTTGTGTGGCCTCAATTCTGGGTGCATTAAACGATACCTACAGCAAAGTAAAAGCCGTAACACTTGAGGAAACTGAGCTGCTTTTGATTAAACCCGAACGAATGCACCAGTTGATGAAAGAGAATAACGATTGGTTCAATTTTTTCATTCAGCTGTACCAAACTCGTTTCGAAGAATTGCTGCAAGCGGTAACCAACGCAGGGTTTAAGCAATATGATGAGCGGGTACTTAAATTACTACACGATAGAAGTAAGTTGTTGGACACTAAGGTTATAGAAATTACACACAAAGAAATTGCAGAAGAATTTGGCACTTCTCGTGAGGTAATTTCAAGGGTGTTGAAAAAAATGGAGGCCGAGGGTAAATTGAAAATTGGCCGGGGGAAATTGTTGTTAAAGAATTTATAAAGCCGGGATTGATTCCCGCTGTGAAATGCCATGAAGGACATATCTACATTGGATGACATTAAAAAGCTGGTTGATACTTTTTATGAGCGCGTGCGTCACAACGAATTAATTGGGTCCGTTTTCGAAAAGGCGGTAAACGGCAATTGGCCTATCCACCTCGATAAAATGTATCGATTTTGGCAAACCATATTGCTTTTTGAACATACATATACCGGTAGCCCATTTGCCGTTCATGCTAAGTTGCCAATAGCCGCCGAGCATTTTGAGGCTTGGCTTACACTGTTTAATGCCACGGTTGATGAGTTGTTTGAGGGCGAACGAGCCACTGAAGCCAAGTGGCGTGCGGCCAAAATGGGCGAAATGTTTCAGTATAAATTGGCCTATTTGCGACTTAACCCAAGTCAATCGCTGTAATTATTTTCAACGGTTTTTGGCTTAAGTAACCTATATCACTCTTATTTCCTTATTTGCGGGGCAATTTTGCTCCGTAAAACAAAAACAAATAGTTAAATGGAAATAATAGGTTACACTGGTGCAATTTTAATGGGGCTCTCACTTGGCTTAATTGGTGGAGGAGGTTCTATTTTAACAGTTCCAATTTTAGTTTATCTCTTTTCGGTTGATACCGTTTTGGCTACAGCCTATTCCTTATTCATTGTAGGTTTAACCAGTTTAATTGGTTCTTTTAGTCATATGCGATTGGGGAATATCCATTGGCGAACCGCTTTGGTTTTTGGAATACCATCAATCATTAGTGTATTCTTAACCCGAGCGTTCTTGGTTCCGGCCATTCCACAGCAGCTGTTTCAATTAGGCGGAGTAAGCATCGATAAGCCCACTGGATTACTGTTGCTTTTTGCCATCATTATGCTGCTGGCGTCCTACAGCATGATTAAAAAAGTAAAAAACCAGAAAACCGAAACCAACGACCAACCTAGGTTTAATTATCCGCTTATTCTTGGAGAAGGTTTGGTTGTAGGCATGGTTACCGGTTTGGTGGGTGCTGGTGGCGGATTTTTAATTATTCCAGCTTTAGTGGTTTTGGCCAAACTGCCCATGAAGCAAGCGGTTGGTACTTCACTGATTATAATTGCGGCCAAATCGCTTATTGGTTTTGCCGGTGATTTAAATGGTAACGAAGTTATTGATTGGAATTTTCTGGCCATTTTCTCAGCATTAGCTGTGGTAGGTATAATTGGCGGTTCTATGCTGTCTAAAAAAATTAGTGGCGATAAGTTAAAACCAGCTTTTGGTTGGTTTGTATTGGTAATGGGAACCTACATTATTGCCGCCGAAACAATTCTTAAATAATTCACTTAAAAATAATTTATCATGTCATACAAAAACATTCATCAAACAGAATTTGAACAGCTGGCTTTAAACCCAGATACCGTAATAATAGATGTAAGAACTGCCAGTGAATATGGTTCAGGTAAAATTGCGGGGGCATTAACTGGTTACGACTTCCTATCAGGCGAGTTTAGCCGCAAAGCGCAAAGTTTAGATAAGGCTAAAACCTATTTGTTGTATTGCCGAAGCGGCAACCGTAGTGGGGCTGCCAGCTCGCAATTAAGCAGTTGGGGTTTTGCCAAGGTGTATAACCTAATGGGTGGTGTAATGGGATGGAAAGCACCATTGGTTTAAAGCGTAAAAGGATATATTTGCAAAAAAATATAAAGTCTATAGATTTAGTAGAGTATGTTAGAAACACTTCAACAACCCTGGCCATGGTGGGCTGCGGGAATTATTATAGGGCTTACTGTACCGGCCTTATTGATATTAGGAAATAAACATTTTGGTTTATCGGCCAACTTAAGGCACACGTGTGCAGCCTGTTTTCCTGCAAACATCAAATTTTTTAAGTACGACTGGAAGAAGGAAATTTGGAATTTCTTTTTCGTGGGTGGTACCATTTTAGGTGCGGTTATTGCCACGCAATGGTTGCAAAATGACCAATCGATTGCTGTGGCGGCATCATTGGCCAACGATTTGAAAGAATATGGAATCACCAATTTTAACAATATGGTACCCGCTGATTTAATTTCGTGGGACAGCTTGTTTAGTCTACGCGGATTTGTACTTATGGTTTTTGGTGGTTTCTTGGTAGGTTTTGGGTCTAGGTATGCCGGTGGCTGTACAAGTGGTCATGCCATCATGGGGCTGTCAGATATGCAATGGCCATCGCTTATAGCCACCTGCTGCTTTATGGTTGGTGGTATTTTAATGGCCAACTTTATTTTGCCGTTGATTCTGGCACTGTAAACTCTGCGAAAGCATTCAATTAGCGATATAAAAATGAAAATAGATAACGATTTTGAAGTAAGAAGTCTCGACACCATGTGCGTGAACGAGTCGGAAATAAAAAGCCACCCATGGTGGTACAACCTAAAATATGCCTTGGTTGGTATTTTCTTCGGTGTCGCCTTTGTTAAGGCCGAGATAATTAGCTGGTTCCGTATTCAGGAAATGTTTAGGTTCGAGTCTTTTCATATGTATGGGGTAATAGGAACCGGGGTGGTTTTGGGAGCGTTGTTTGTTTATCTCATAAAACGATATAAGGTTAAAACTATTCATGGCGAGGAAATTCATTTTACACCAAAAAAATTTAACAAAGGTCAGGTAATAGGGGGCTTGTTGTTTGGCTTGGGTTGGGCCATGACCGGTGCCTGTCCCGGGCCTTTGTTCGCTCAAATTGGTACCGGAGCGCTTGCAGTGTTGGTAGTAGTGGTCAGTGCGGTAGGGGGCACTTGGGTTTATGGTTACTTTAGAGAAAAATTACCCCACTAATTTGTGGTCTTATGAACGATTTAAACCAGGTAGACCAACATCTTACCAAAACAATTCACCGACTAATTAACCTGAGCGCATTTTTGTTTGCCGCTGTGGTGGTGTTGTGTTTGTTGTTGCTTTTTGGTGTGCCCAAGCTAACCGTTTTTAAGGCGAAACCAACACCTGAAACCCAGCTGGTTGTTGCTCCCGAAGTGGAGAAATTACCAAAAGCAGTTTTTGACGGCATTGTATGGAACGCCCCAGTCACGGACGAACTGGAAAAGGATAAAAATCGCGAACAATTGAAGTACGGCCGGGAATTAATTGCAAATACTTCGACTTATTTAGGGCCAAGGGGGTCGGTAGCGCAAATTAGTAACGGAATGAACTGTCAGAATTGTCACTTACAAGGAGGTACGGTGCCGTTTGGTAACAACTATGGTGCAGTTGCATCAACATATCCAAAATACCGTGCTCGTAGTGGAAAGGTGGAAGATGTTTACAAGCGGGTAGAAGATTGCTTTGAACGTTCCTTGAACGGCAGTGCCCCCAAAAGAGGAAGTCGTGAGATGGAAGCCTTGGTTGCGTATATAAATTGGGTGGGTAAAGCGGTGAAAAAAGGCGAGAAACCAGTAGGTAGCGGTATTTATGAATTGGCCTTTTTGGATAGACCTGCATCACCGGAAAAGGGTAAGCTGGCTTATACCGCCAAATGTCAAAGTTGCCATCAAGCTGATGGAGCAGGACAGTTTAATGTCGAAAAAACAGCTTATACCTATCCGCCATTGTGGGGTAAAAATAGTTACAACCATGGGGCAGGCTTGTTTCGGCTTTCTCGGTTTGCAGGCTATATAAAAACCAATATGCCTTTGGGGGCAACCTATCAAAATCCGCAGCTAACCGATGAAGAAGCATGGGACATTGCCGCATACATTGAAAGCTTGCCCAGACCTATAAAAAACGTAAGCAAGGATTGGCCAAAAATAACAGAAAAGCCGGTCGACCACCCTTTTGGCCCTTTTGCCGACAATTTTTCAGAACAACAACACAAATACGGACCTTTTGCTCCCATTGCGGCAGCCAAAAAATCTAACAACGCTAAATAATCACATGTCATTTTTTCAAAAATTACAGCTTTTTGCTTTCATAATCTCCGGCAGTATAAACGCATTTTCTCAAGATAAAACATCCCCGGATACGGCCTCTTACCAGGGGTTAAGCGATTTTTTTCAACACGGAAAATTCAACGGGCATACCCGTAGTTTTTTTATGAGCACCATCAATAATGGCCGGTTAAGAGACGATTATGCCTTGGCTACAGGAGCCGGAATTGGGTATAGAAGTGCACCGTTTCACGGTTTTGGTTTTGGACTGAATGGTTTCTTTATTTTCAATGTGTTTTCTAGTGAATTGAACCGGCCGGAACCAAATACGGGGCAGCTAAACCGTTACGAAATAGGGCTATTTGATGTTACTCAACCCGCCAATAAGCGTGATTTAGATCGCTTGGAAGAGGCCTATTTGTATTACCAATACAAGGGCGGGCAACTCACTTTTGGTCGAATGAACATCAACACTCCCTTTGTGAATCCGCAGGATGGCCGTATGCGACCCAGTTTAGAGGAAGGAATAGATTGGAAAGGAAAAAAAGGAAAATTGAGTTATCAAGTTGCGGCACTTTGGGCAATGTCCCCTCGATCTACGGTACTTTGGTATAAGGTCGATGAGTCTATTGGTACCTACCCAGTTGGTGTTAATGCACAAGGTAAAAAATCGGGATACGCGGGTAAATTAAGCAGTAAGGGGCTGGCAATTGCTGGTTTAACCTGGGACGGAAAAAATAACCAAAGCCAAGTGTGGTCTACGTTAATCGATAACATTAACCATACGTTGTTGGTGCAAAACGAACATCAATTTTCGACCAATTTTATGGTTGGCTTGCAATATACCCGCCAGGATAGGATTAATAATGGGGGGAATGCCAATTCCCTTTATACTTATATGGAAAACAAAGCGGCTCAAGTATACAGTGGTCGGGTTCAATATCAAAAGGAAAAGACACAGCTTAATTTGAATTATTCGAATTTTACCAAGCAGGGTCGTTTTTTGTTTCCAAGGGAGTGGGGCAGAGAGCCGTTTTATACTTTTATTCCACGTGAAAGAACCGAGGGGACAGCCAATGCACAAGCGGTAACGCTGGGTTTTCAGCAAAAAGAATGGCTAAAAAATCCCCTTCAGTTAAACATGGCCATAGGTTATTTTGATTTACCTGGCGTAAACGAATTTGATCAAAATAAATATGGTATGGGCGACTATGTGCAGGCAAACTTGCAACTTAAATATGCTCCGCAAGCTTCGTTAAAAGGCTTAACCATTTCTACCTTACTTATGGCTAAAAAGAATGTAGCGGGTTATTTATCCGAAAAAAACCTAAACAACAAGTCTGATATGGCTCATTTTGAGTTGATTGTCGATTATAAATTTGGTCAGCGGTGAATTGTGGTTGTTTATGTAATCCAGAACAAAGATGATTTTAAAAATAGGGCTTAAGTGATGTCCATCACCTTGTAGCCGTGTATTTCAAAATACTTTTGCTGAAGAAATTTAAAAACAATAATTAATACAAAATGAAAGTAGAACAAATTTATACCGGATGCTTGGCACAAGGTGCTTACTACATCGAAAGCAATGGTGAGGCAGCCATTATTGATCCGCTTCGGGAAGTTCAACCTTATGTTGAAAAAGCGGCCAAAAGTGGGGCTAAAATCAAGTACATTTTCGAAACCCATTTTCATGCCGATTTTGTAAGTGGTCACCTCGATTTAAGTGCTAAAACAGGTGCGCCTATAGTATTTGGCCCAACTGCCAATCCTGAATTTGAAAGTACTGTTGCGGTTGATGGGCAGGAATTTGCTTTAGGTAAAGTTAAAATCAGAGTACTGCATACGCCCGGTCACACCATGGAAAGTACTTGTTATTTGCTGATAGATGAACACGGCAAAGAAACAGCCTTGTTTAGTGGCGACACCTTGTTTTTGGGCGATGTGGGTAGACCCGATTTGGCGCAAAAAGCAGCACACCTAACACAGGAAGAATTGGCCGGACTGCTTTACGAAAGCCTGATGAATAAAATTATGCCTTTGGCCGATGACGTAACCGTTTATCCGGCACATGGAGCGGGTAGTGCCTGCGGTAAAAACATGATGAAGGAAACGGTGGATACGCTAGGCAATCAGAAAAAGATGAATTATGCCTTAAATCAACCGAACAAAGAGTCTTTTATTAAGGCAGTAACAGATGGATTGCTTCCGCCACCAGCTTATTTTCCACTTAACGTGGCCATGAATAAAAAAGGCTATGCAAGCATTGATTCGGTAATGGAAAAGGGCTTAACAGCACTTACGCCAGCTAAGTTTGAAGCTGCAGCCGAAGCAACTGGAGCGCTGTTGTTAGACACCCGTTTAGCTGCCGACTTTGCCAAGGGTTTTGTTCCACAAAGTATAAATATTGGCATAAAAGGCGATTTTGCCCCGTGGGTTGGCGCTATGATAGGCGATGTAAAGCAAGAAATACTTTTAATAACCGAACCGGGAATGGAAGAAGAGGTCGTAACTCGCTTAGCTCGGGTAGGTTTCGATAACGTGTTGGGTTATTTAGCCGGTGGTTATGAAGCTTGGGTAGCTGACGGTAAAGAGGTTGATAAAATAAATAGAATACCGGTTACAGATTTTGCGCAAGCATTTAAACTTGGCGAAACATTGGTTATTGATGTGCGCAAAGAGAGCGAATATGCTGCCGAGCATGTAGACGAGGCTTACAATAAACCATTGGCTTACATTAACGAATGGATTGGGAATTTAGATGCAAAACAGCCGTTTGTCATCCATTGTCAAAGCGGTTACCGAAGCATGATAGCAGCTTCGATACTACAAGCCAGAGGGTATAGAAATTTTACCGAGGTAGAAGGTGGTTTTAAAGCAATTGCTGAAACTAAGGTTCCGAAAACGGATTTTGTTTGTCAAAGTAAAATGCTAAATAACTAGGATTGCAATTACCGGAAAAACCCCTTGGAAATATTCCATTCCAAGGGGTTTTTAATTGGCTTCATTTGGAAAATGAATGCGGAAAACCGAACCCTCATTAACCTTGCTTTCAACCTCAATTCGCCCGCCCATGGCTTCTACCTGATTTTTTGTAATAAAAAGTCCCAACCCACGCGCATCCGTATTGGAATGGAAGGTGTTGTACATGCCAAAAATTTTATGCGCGTGCATTTTTAAGTCGATGCCCAGGCCATTATCCTCTACTTCCAGAATCAAGTGCTCGTTTTCCTTTTTGGTCCGGAAAATGATTTTTGGAAACCGGTCGGGGTGTGCATATTTTATGGAATTAGACAGCAAGTTCAATAATATGCTATCCAAATAAGATGGGGCAAATGATACCATCAAGTCGGCGGGGATTTCTATGTTAATCGAAGCGTGCGAATGCCGACACAAGGAATCGAGCGAGGCACAAGCGTTTTGGACTGATTGTTTTAAATTTAGCTGAAGTCGTTCTACGTTAATATCAGTTTGAACAGTTATGGCACTATTCAGGTTGTCGATTACATCCATTAACTTGTCAGCTGCTGTTCCAAGCATGGCGACCAATTGGTTTTTCTCTTCGATGTTCGGTTCTTCGTGATAAAGGTTTACCAACATTTTAAGATTTCCGGAATGCGACCGCAAATTATGTGAAACGATATGAGCGAAGTGAAGCAATCGTTTGTTTTGCTCGCTAACCACATCTAAGGCTTTCTGCTGCTCAACATTAAGCTGTTGCAATTTCTGTTCGGTAAGTTTCACTTCGGTCACATCCTGAAGGGTTCCAGACAACTTAATTACAGCATTGTTGGCTCCAACAGTTACAGCTCCCAATGATCTTACTATTCTTTCTTCACCATCGGCCCGATTTATACGATAATAAATGGTTGGTGAAATTCTTTTTTGAATTACTGTGTCCAGATATTCCTCAATAATTTGAGCATCATCAGGGTGGACAAAATGCATGTAGTTTTCACGATTGGGTTTGATACTTTCGGGCTCTACGCCCAAAATCCGATAAATTTCATCTGACCAGATGAGGGTGTCTGAATCGTAAATGAGTTCCCAGCTGCCTAAATGTGAAATGTGTTCGGCTTCTTTTAATTGGTGATTTGATTTGTATAATCTACTCTCTATCAAGTGGTTTTGTAATAAGAAATTATACAAAAAGAATCCTAGAAGCACAAAAACCACCATGCAAATAAGGAAGAAAATTTGGTGTTGTGCATTATGCGAAATTGGCCAAGTAGGCGCTATAGCAAGTTTGCTAATCAGATAAAAATTGGCAAGAATCAATAGGTTACTAAAAATGGCCAATTGCCGCTTGCGCCATTCAAACATCAGCCAGGGTAGTAATGAAAACGCAAACAAGGCCAGATGAATACCGGCATCTATTCCAAAACCTTGACTATAGTAGAAAACACAAACATTACACCAGACAATCAGCCAAAGTCGGGAGCTATTAAATAGACCAAGTTTGTTAAGTAACACAGTGAACAAAAGCCCAATGCAAGCCGGAATCATGGCGATACCAGCAAAGGATAACGCAATGACATAAAAAATGTAACCGTAAATTGCAGCAAATACACAGGTGATAATAGCTACCTGATTGGCCAAACGAATGTTCCGGTCGATGCTACGCTGGGTGTTGAGGTTGAGCCCAGCATCAGATAAATTTTGCCATAACACGGTTAATAGTTTCATGGTCAACAAGTAGAGAACATTAGGCTCCCAGTTCCGGTTCAATATTGCTTTGGCAGTATGGTGGCAACGAGATAAACCTGTCGTTTTGAAAGTAGAAGGTAATTATATTTTTACCAAACCGCGGTTTTTTTCTACCAATGTTTGTGTTTTATTGATAAACAGAAACCATATAAAACAAAAAAGGCCATCTTACGATGACCTTATGTTGTCGGGGTACCAGGATTCGAACCTGGGACCCCCTGCTCCCAAAGCAGGTACGCTAGCCAGCTGCGCTACACCCCGTTTCTCAATTAGAGGGTGCAAATATAGTTATCTTTGTTATTCTACAAAATTTGAAATTGCTTTTTTGACTCTTTTCTTCAATAATTTTCAGTGTTGCGGGCTATCTGCTTGTTTTTCAATGACCTTGTTTTATTACCCGGCTACAAATAAAAACTGGCATTCTTAAGAAATGCCTTGATGCCTGCAATTTTCAACAATACGCTTTCCATTTCCACGACCTCGTCCCAGTCGTGCTTAATGCATTCAAAGACACCCAATTCCTGTAGCTTGTCGCTACTTATAGGCTGTGCACCTTCAGAGAGTAAGACTAGATAAACCCCCGGATTAATCCGCTTTATTTGATTTATCCCTGCTGAAAAGTTCTTTTCACAAACGGTAGCGTCAACAAAAATAACATCAGGATTTTTGTCAAGCTCGTGGATGCACGCTTTGCAGTCGGAAAAAACCGTGACGTTACTATAGCCACGGTTATTGAGTTGCTTTTCGGTGAGGTACAAGGTAAAATCGTTTTCCCCCACTAAGAAAATTTTTAAGTTATGTTGAGTTTCCATTTGGCTTGCGTTGGCGGGTTAATAGCTGCTGTTGGGTCGGGTAACGAATGGTATTTTTTTATGCCTCGTCGGTTCGGTTATAGGAGGCAACACGAGAGCCGGCTGTGGTCATTGATAAAAATGACTGAATTGATGAGATGCGCGGAGCGATTCGTTTCAATATACCAGAAAGACTGTCTTGTAAATTGCCTTCTTTTTTCATGAATGTAAAGGCGCCAAAGTCAATGGTTTCTAAGGTTATATCTTTATTGGTTTGAGCCGATAGCATCACTACATAAATGCTTGGGTTGTATTTTTTGATTTTCTTTAATACATCCAGGCCATTTAATCCATTCATGTTGTAGTCAAGAAAAACAACATCTGGGTTTTCCTCTAGATGTGCAAGACAATCAGATCCATTTTGAAAAATGGAAACATCTTGATAATCAAGGTTTTTAAGTACCTGCTCTGAAAGGTGTAGCGTGAACAACTCGTCGTCTACACAAAATATTTTAAGATTTTTAGTTGCTTGCATGGCTGTTGTTTTTCATCTGCCTTGCGAACGGCGTGCCAATAGTGTAAGTAGTTGATAGTCAAGCGTAAGATAATTTAAACAACGCTATTTTTTCCAAAAATTGGAATATTTTTCCATTTTTTGGAATTCGATATTTTGAGCAAAAAAAGAACCAATCTGCTGTAGATTGGTTCTAGAGGTGGCTGAAAGCCTTAATTAGCTAGGCGTTTATTTCGTTTGTTAGTCCCTGTTGAACCTCGATTAAGCGGGATACGATATTTTTTGTTTGCTCAATAATTTGAATAGCATCATTGTCATCACTTGACTCGATTATTTTAACCGACTCTTTAAGTGAGTGAATGCCCATATTAGAAAGACTGGGTTTAATGCGGTGCACAACCGACTTAATGGTGTCAAAGTCCTTGGCTTCAACGGCCGCATTGAGCTGATTGAAAGCAATGGGCAGCTGATCTAAAAAGAGTTGTATCATTTTGTGCATGAAAGGTAAATCACCCCGGCTTATTAACTTTAGTTCGGTTAAGTCGTAGAGTGGTGCGTCATGGTGGTTAGTCGTTTCCATCAATTCTAAGTTCTTTACTAAGGTTGCGAAAAATGTTGGCTCGTCATACGGTTTTATGATGTAATCATTCATTCCAATGGCAAGACAGTGATCGGTTTCTTTTTTAAATGCGTTGGCGGTTAGGGCAATAATTGGGGTGGTTATTTTTAGTTCATTTCTTAAAATGATGGTTGCTTCAAACCCATCCATTACGGGCATTTGGACATCCATTAAAATAATATCAAAATCATTGTTTTTAACTGCTTTAATGGCTTGTTGACCATTTTCTGCTTCGGTAACTTTTATGTCGTACACACTTAGGCTATGGTTGGCCACCATTCGGTTCCATTCATTGTCCTCGACTAAAAGTAGTTTAATTCCACGCAGGCGTTCAAAATTGCCTTCAGAAATTATCGTTTCAAGCTTGCTTTCAGTTCCTTTACCAAGCGGCAAAACAATATCAATTTGGGTTCCTTTGTGTTTTTCACTTTTTACCTCAATATTACCCTTCATCAGATGTACTAATTCGTAGGTAATGGCCATACCTAAACCGGTACCGCCGTATTTACGGGCAGTTGATTTATCTTCCTGCGAAAATTTATTGAAAAGATTTTTCAGGTAGGATTGGTCCATGCCAATTCCAGTATCGGTAATTGAAAGACGGATATCTTGCTTAAAAATATGGTCGCTAACCACTTCGCATGTTATGCTTATGCCACCTTTTTCAGTAAACTTGATGGCATTTCCCAACAGGTTTATCAGTATTTGTCTAATCCGCCCCGGGTCTCCAATGAAAGCGGGTGCCAGGTTGTCGGCAAGTTCTACTTCTAGTGAAAGGCCTTTGTCTTTGGCTTGTCCCGATATAATGTTGGCGGTTTCGCTGAGTACTTCTTTCAGGTTAAAATGAATTTCTTCCATCTGAAACTCACCGGCTTCAATTTTTGAAATATCCAGAATATTATTGATGATGGATAATAGGTGTTTGGAAGAAACTTCGGCATTGTGAATGAAACTACGCTGTCTATCGGTGGTTTCCGATTTCGACAACTCCCGTAACATACCAGTGATGGCGTTTAGCGGAGTTCTAATTTCGTGGCTCATGTTGGCCAAAAATGCTGCTTTCGATTTTGACGATTCTTCAGCCTGTTGCCGAGCTACTTTTAAATCGGCTTCTTGCAATTTTTGCTCAGTAATATCCAGGTGAATACCAATGGTTCCAACCACTTCGCCTCGATGATCAAGTCGAGCAGCACCACTTATCAACCACCATTTCAGGTCACCTTTTCTGTTTCTAACCGGCACCTCGTATGCATCGCCATGGCCTTGCAGTCGGGCTTCTTTTTTAGCCAGAATTAAATCCTTATTGGCACCATCGGTAAATAGTTTTGCTGCCTCTTTACCAACCAGTTCGTCCAATTCGAATCCCGACATGCGCAAGAAACTTTGGTTGGCAAATTGAATTCGGTCATCGAGGTCTACTTCAAGCAAGCCTAAATTCATGTTGGCAATAATGCCACGGTATTTTTCTTCGCTCAGCCTTAGTGCATTTTCTGCCTCTTTTTCGTTGGTGATATCGTCTAAAACGCCAAATCGCTGAATGGTCTGTCCGGCACTATTGCGAACAAACTGTAGATTTAATCTAGCCCAAAAGGTGCTGCCATCTTTCCGGTTGTGAATAAACTCTTCGGTGAAGTTTTCTTCACGAATAAAGTGTTCCAACATTCGGAATTGCACTTCAGGATCTGGGGTTGTAGGGCTTAACAATGGCGCCTGATTGGTTCCAATTAAGTCGTTGGCCTTAAAGCCAGTTAATTCTTCGTAGGCATTGTTAACCCAAGCAAACATCATCTCGCTGGTTAAAATAAATACGCCTTTCGAATTGGCCTCGGCCACCAAAGACAAGCGCTGAATTTGCTCTTCCTGTATTTTTACAGTGGTAATATCTTCTATAAACGAGAAGTAATGCATTACCTGACCGTTTGCGTCTAGAATCGGCTGTCCCTTTACTCGCGCCCAAAACCAAGAACCGTCTTTTCGGTACATAACTATTTCTAACGAAAAGCTTTTGCCGAGTTTGTATGCCTCGACCATTTCATGCAAGTCGGTTTTATCTGTTTTTGCACCTTTGCCCAACTCAACAGGGGTTGCACCTATTATTTCTTCCGTGCTGTAGCCGGTAAGATTTAAGAAACCTTCGTTCGACCAGAATATTTTGCCTGAAATGTCAGTAAACAAAACACCATTCGTGTTGGCACTTGCCACCAACGACAAGCGTTTTAATTCAATCTGATTTTCGCGAAGTTTGTTTTCGTTGCTTTTGCGTTCAGTTATGTCGTTGTATTTCCATAGGTGACCCTTGTACACATCGTCAACAAAAATGGGAACGTAATTTCTTTCGTAGAACCGACCGTCATTGAGGGCTAACTCATCGCCGGGAACTAATTTTCGATTGGCCAATACCTCATCAATGCGGCTCACAAATTCTTCCGGTTGCTGAAATAGCACCTTGCTTTCGTTTGCCGCATTGCTACAATCAATACCAATCAAACTTTCTGGCGGGGCAACAATGCTAAACATGTCGCAAAACATTTTGTTGATGTAAACAATCCGTCTGTTTTCGTCTTCCATCAAGATACCCGAGTTAAGGTTGGTAACTAGGGTGGTGAGTAGTTTTGCGGTTTTCGACAAGTCGGCTTCGACCTGTTTTCGTTTTAATATTTGTTCGTTAAGCAGGTCGACGACACTTAGCAAATCGTCATCATCGAAGTTAAGATTCTGGTCTTCGATAATTTCAGATAATCCCTCCTTTAATTTAAATATGGAGCGTTTTTTTAACTCAAACTCCTTTTTTAAGCTTTCATGAACTTCTTGGTATTCTTTTTCGCTAATTCTAAAGGCATGCGCAGAAAGCTCTCGGTCACGATCGAACCCTAAGTATGAATCGTTTACAGCCTGGATAAATTTTTGAACCTCCTCGTGCTGAAGCATTTCGGGGGTCAAAAATTTACTGAGCTGTTTATCCAGAAGTTTGTGCGCTTCCATATTGGTTAGGCTTCGTCAAACGTGGTTATGGTCATGGTTTGATTGTGCAATTCGCATTTAGAATTCGGATTAAAGGGCGAAATTTCACCATAGGAGTAGAAACCACCCAGTAAGGTGTTTTTGCCCAATGCTTCTGCAACGGCTTCAACCTCTTCATCAACCCGGTTGTCTAGTATTATTTTTCGACCAACGCAGCTAACCAACAGCGCCAATTTGGGTTCTTTTTGCAGCCCACCGGTAAACGTTTGATTGGCAGCACCTGATGCGGCATCGATTATTCGGTCGAAATTGGCTTTCATAAACCGAACGTGGGAGCCAACAGGAATGTCGCCGGCAAAAACCATACTGTTCGTAGCCTCGTCAATGCTCAGAATGGTTCTCACCACAGGCTCGGTAGCATCGGCCAACTGAACAGAAAGGGGGAACAGGAGCGCGGAGCCGGGCAATTCATCGGCATATTTACCCAAATAAGCCTTGTAGAGTTCTAGTGCGTTTTTTCCCTCAATTTCAAAAAGCTGATTGGATGTTGATTTGGTCACCATGCGTTCTGGTCCAAACATTTCCCAGCCACCCATCGAACCGTGACCAATTTGTATATTGTCTCCATAAAAACCGATTGCTGCAATTACGCCTTGGCTTGGCTTACCATTAAGGCCTACCAGAGTAGAAACAAAACGAGCTCCATCGCCCGCTAAACCACCAGTAACTGGTATTTTGTGGTCTATTATGCTTTCAATGCCACGCACCAGTTCGCTGCCGTTTACTTTCCCTCCGTCCGAAATCACCAGAATGTAGCTTAAGTCTTTAGATTCGAGTTTATTAACCAGTGCTGCACCGGCATCATGACTATTTGAAAAGTCGGCTATATTAATAGCTGCACACTTTGTTATCGTTTTTTCAAATGTAAACGCAATTACCGTAAGCGAATCGGTTAGCACTTCGGTATTAAATATCTCGCCGGCGGTACTGTTTAAAACGATACAGGCGTTTGGAAACTTTAATTTTAGGTTTTCATAAATGCCGTCTTTTTCCAACACGGCTTTATCGCCAAAACCCAAGACCAAGGTGGACTCAGCTGGATTACTAGGCTCATTACCTTTGGCTTCAAAAACTTCGTTGCCCTGATAGGAATACATGGATACTTTCATCGCGTTTAATTTTTAGTAATTAATTGATTTTCTTGAATTAATTTATAAACTGTGCTTTTTCCAATACCCAATTTATTGGCCACTAAAACCACATTATTTTGATACTTCTGTAAAAAATGCTGTATGATGTCAACATAATATTCGTCCATCGTTTTCTCCGCTCCTAAGTGGTCTGCTTCGCCATGAATAGGGTTAAACACTACGTCAGGAGCCTCAATGGTGTTGTTCTCACACATTACACAGGCCAAGTCAATAATCGACTTTAATTCTCGAACATTGCCCGGAAACGAGTAGTTCATTAATTTTCGCTGTGCCTCGGAAGTGAAAACAAAGGCTTTGGTTTTGTTTTCCGTTGCAAATTCCCGGGCAAAATGTTTCGCCAACATGAGTATGTCATTGTCTCGTTGTCTTAAAGGTGGTAATTCGATAGGTAAACCAATTATTCGGTAATAAAGATCTTCCCTAAAGTTACCTTTTTTAACTTCATCCATCAGGTTTTTGTGCGTGGCACTAATTAGCCTGAAGTCGAGTTTAACCTTATCAGTTCCACCTACTTTAACCAGTTCACGTTCCTGTAGGACACGTAAAATTTTACTTTGCAAAGTAAAATCCAACTCGGCAATTTCATCGAGAAACAAAGTGCCGCCATTGGCCTCTTCAAATTTTCCTATTTTTTGTCGGTCGGCACCGGTAAAAGCTCCTTTTTCATGACCAAACAATTCACTTTCAATTAATTCACGGGGAATGGCCGCCATGTTTACCGCCACCAATGGTGCTTTTTTTCGCTCGCTATTAAAGTGAATGGCCTTGGCAACTACTTCTTTACCCGTTCCGGTTTCACCCGTGATGAGCACATTTACATTGGTTTTAACCGCTTTCTCAATGAGGTAGAAGGTTTGCTTAATGGCCGGGCTTTGCCCAATGATGGTATTTTGAAAACTAAATTTTTGTTCTAACTGAACTTTTAGGTCCTGTACTTCCTGCCTTAATGCAGAGTTCTCTTTGATTTTAAGCACTGCGTTCCAAAGAAGCTCTCGGGCGTTTTCGTCCTTTACAATGTAGTCGCTGGCACCTGCTCGAAGTAAGTTGACGGCTACCCCAATTTGGTCTTGGCCGCTAATAACTACCACCGGAATAGCGTTGTTTGCAAGTTTAATTTTACCAAGTAATTCGGCACCGGTCATATCCGGAAGTCCGAAATCAGTGCAAATAACATGTGGATGGTGATGAAGATTTTTTAGGCAATCACCGGCGGTTGTAAACAAGGTAACCTCAAAATCTGGATTGAGCGACAGGTGATGCTTGAGCAACTCACCATACCAAGGGTCATCTTCTACTATAAAAATACTAAAAGACATAAGTGTCAATAGATTGTGCAATTGAGGTGTACATTCAAATATAAGCATAAGCACAAAGCAGTCGTTTTTTTTCGATGAGCTAATTGGTATCATCCATTAATGGTTGGTAAAACGGTTGTTTAGCTTTATTTACGACCTAAGTAAATCTTGGCTACCTTTGCCTCAATTCAAGGCCGGCTTGTCGCTTCTAGGTTTCTAGGGGAGGAAAGTCCGGGCAGCAAAAAGCACCGTGCTTCCTAACGGGAAGGGGGGTGAACGTAATGTTCATTTTACAGAAAGTGCCGCAGAAAATATACCGCCCTAAGCTTGTCGAAGGGTAAGGGTGAAATGGCGAGGTAAGAGCTCACCGGTTAATTAGCGATAGTTGGCGCAGGGTAAACCTCACGGGCTGTAAGACCAAATATACTCCGCAGTCCTGATTTTTTGGGAATAACGGCCGCTTGTTGGAAATTCTGCATTTGCGGAAAGGCGGGGAGGGTAGGTTGCAAGAGCTTAAAGGTGACTTTAAGCCAAGATAAATGACAAGCATCCCGCTTTTGCGGGGATACAGAACCCGGCTTATAGGCCTTGAATTTTTTTTATCTTTTTAAGTCTTATTTTTCTGAACAATCCACAAATCTTGTTGCGGTTTTGGACTAGCGAAATGACAGGTATACCGATGCATTGGTAAGGTAATTTGGCTTGAAGAAAATATCGGCTATTTGGCCGTTCGTTTTTTCTTTTTCTTGCTCTTTTGCGGCTTGGCAGGTGTAGGCTCTGGAACATAAACGGGGCGCTCCATAACCTCTTGTTGGCTTTTCGGTCGTCGGTCGCCATGCCATTTGAAGTTTTTCAGCAGTAAATCGGGCGAACCAAGTTTGTCAACCGAAAGGGCAGTGGCCACTGGTTCAACCGAGAAGGTTATCGTTTTTAATTGCCCACCAAACAATTTAATACTGATGTCGGTACACTCTGCTTTGTTAATACCGATGAGTTCTTTCGTGCTATCGGGCGCATCTTCTTGAATGTAATAGATGGTTTGGCCATTACCGGTTATATAAACGGTTCTAAGCTCACCATCTTCAAAATAACCGTGCAGCTCGCGTCCCTTTACCTGGTTATACTGATTGTAAACCGTATCGACCAATTGGGTAATGAAAGCATCCTTGTCGATGTAGAGTTCTTTTGGATTTTTTCCGTCCAAATAAACAACCGTTATATGCCCAGTAATCTGGTTGCTTTCGCTCCAAATAACCGGATTATTAATCATGGTTAACGAGCTGTCGGCTTCAGCATAGACAATCGTGTCGCAAACGCCTTGCATATCGGGTTTAAAATACGATACGTTATGATAACCTAAAACGGTTTTAATACCAAGCGTATCTTCCAGCGCATAAATCGTATCGGCTTTAATAAATAGGCTATCGGTTTCGAACAATTTAACCGCTCGTGGCGCTTTGGTGATTAATGAGGTTCTTTCTTTTTCGAAATGTATGCCGTAGTCGCCATAAATTAAGAAATCGTTTACCGTATCGGTAATAAGTATATTTCTGAATACCTCACCAATGCCTTTGTTGCGGTCGTAGTAAAGACTGTCGCCTTCTAACTTTTGCTCGTTGCTAATCAGGAAGGCACGTTCACGAAAGCTGGCCAAATCGAGTTTGGTGTTGTACCAACCGTTTTCAGCATAAAGCAAGTTTTCCTTCGAGCGAATTACCGTAGGCCCGAAAAAATAGGCCACTTCGGTATCGCTGTGGTAATCCATCGTGTCGGTGTTTATGGTGTATTCGGGGTTTACCAGTTCTACCTGTTCCTTAAAATAAAAGGTCTTGATACGCGAAGCGTAAGTACCTCTCTTGCTGGTAAGCACGTTTTTGTTCTTTTTCGAGGTTATGGTTCCTCCGGTAGTATAGTAGGCCTCCGATTTGGCTGCGTTGTAAAGCAATACGTCGGTGGTAAGTTCCATGTCGCTTTCTGATAACAACACATTGCCTTGTACTTTACCCTGACGAATGTTTCCGTTGTAGAAAAGGCTATCGCCAAAAAGGTGAAGTGTGTCACCTTGATTAATTTCTACATTTCCAAAAGCCTCCAGCCGGTTGGTCGATTGAAACAGCAAGGCACTGTCGCAATACATAATTACCTCTTTGTGCATCAGCTGCACATTGCCCACCAACATTTGGGCATCGGCATTTAATTTACTATCGAAGCTGGCTCTGTCTGCGTTTAATATTTCAATTTTCTTGCCTTTCGGTTCTTCCTTGGTTTGAGAAAAAGCAATGCGCGGACAGCTTATAAAAAGAGTAAAAGCAATAAACGCAATTTTTTTTAACCACATAGGCACATAGATTTCCTTGTTTAACAACAACTGTGGGCGGTTGGGTTAAAAAGGCGTGACATAGACATGATTCTCATGCACAAAGATTAGGCTATAACCTTGTCTTTTATCAAAGTTTGGTTTCTGTCTGGGCCAACTGAAATAAAGGTTATGGGCACATTCAGCTCTTTTTCCAGATAAGAAACGTAATCGGTAAGTTCAACGGGTAGCTCGTCAAGTGCGGTAATGCCCGTCAAATCTTTCGACCAGCCTTTCATTTCCTTGTAAATAGGAACAACACCATCACCAGTAATATCGAATGGGAAATAATCGATTACCTCGCCATTGAAACGATAGTGGGTACAAACTTTAACAGTTTCGAAAGTGCTTAATACATCTGCTTTGGTCATGCATAGTTGGGTTACCCCGTTTACCATGATTGCGTATTTTAATGCAGGTAAATCGACCCAGCCACAACGACGTGGGCGACCTGTGGTGGCACCGAACTCGTGACCTTTTTCGCGAAGACGTTCGCCAACTTCATCGTGCAATTCGGTTGGGAAAGGACCGCTGCCCACACGGGTACAATAAGCCTTGAAAATACCGATAACCTCTCCAATTTTGTTTGGCGCAATACCTAAACCGGTACAAGCACCAGCGGTAACTGTGTTTGAAGAGGTAACGTATGGATAGGTTCCGAAGTCGATATCTAAAAGTGAACCCTGAGCTCCTTCGGCCAAAACGGCTTCACCGGCGTTCATTCGTCCATTTAAGTAATGTTCGGTATCAATTACCGTAAGTTCTTTTATGGTCTGTAGGCTTTCGAACCAAGCTGGCTCTAACGACTCCAGGTTATATTCAAACTGATAAAAGCTAAGTAAACGCTTGTGTTTTTCAACTAGCGCATTGTATTGGGCTTGAAAACTGTCGGTGAAAATGTCGCCCACACGTAAACCGTTTCTACCGGTTTTGTCCATGTAGGTTGGCCCAATACCTTTTAAAGTAGAACCAATCTTGGTTTTGCCTTTATCGGCTTCACTTGCTGCATCCAACAGGCGATGCGTTGGGAGAATAAGGTGGGCTTTTTTCGAAAGTAGTAGTCTCGACTTTACGTCAACGCCCATTGCTTTCAGGTTTTCTATTTCGCGCTTAAAAATAACGGGATCTATCACCACGCCATTGCCAATCACATTCATGGCATTGTCGCGAAAAATGCCTGAAGGAATGGTGTGTAAGACGTGCTTAATGCCGTTAAACTCTAGCGTATGACCAGCATTTGGTCCACCTTGAAAACGGGCAATAATGTTGTATTTTGGTGTTAATACATCTACAATCTTACCTTTTCCTTCGTCTCCCCACTGGAGACCCAACAGTACGTCTACTTTCATTTCTAGGTCGAAAATTCTAACAAAGCGGCAAATATAGCAGTTATCATTCTACCTCAACCCGTTCTACCGAGTATATTCCCGAGATATTTTTTAACTCGGTGGTAAGACGTTGCAAGTGGTCGGTATCATTAACATACAGCACAATCTTGCCTTCAAAAATCCCATCGTTACTTTCAAAACTAATGGAGCGCATGTTAATGTTCATTTGATTGGAAATGGTGCTGGTAATTTTGTGTACCAGTCCAATATCATCAATTCCTTTAAACTTAACCCCGGCAAGAAACTCTACCTCATTGTCGCTGTTCCATTTGGCTTGAATAACCCGGTAAGCATAATTACTCATCAACTGCACGGCATTTGGACAATTGAGGCGGTGTATTTTAATGCCTTCGTTTATGGTAAGGAATCCAAACACTTTGTCACCTGGAATAGGATTGCAGCATGGTGAAAGCTTATAATCGAAGGTCGATTTTTCATCACCCAACACAATTACCTTGTCCTTGCCTTTGCCTTTTGAAAGGATTTCGAGCAATTCGTCTTGATTTTCCTTTTGCGGAGCGTGTTTTTCTTCAGGTAATTTCAGTTTGCCGTTTACCAAGTTCAGTTCCTTTATTTTAGAAAGGTTGACCTTGTTTTTGGCAATTTTAAAATATAAATCCAGGGCCGATTCCTCGTGAAAATATTTTTCCAGCACGGTTATGTTCTCGCTGCTGTAAGGAATTTTTAGGTGGTCGAATTTCTTGTGCAGAATTTCCTTGCCTTCTTTGGCAATGCGTTTCTTTTCCTCCTTTAATAAGTCCTTTATTTTCGATTTGGCCTTGGCTGTAACCACATATTTAAGCCAATCCTCTTTGGGGGTTTGCTTTTTGGAGGTAATAATTTCTACCTGATCGCCACTTTTTAAGGTAAAACTAAGCGGCACCAGTTTGTTGTTTACCTTGGCTCCAAGGCAATGCGAACCTACCTGCGAGTGAATTTCGAAGGCAAAATCGAGCGCAGTCGAGTTTTTTGGGAGCTTTTTAAGCTCACCGTTTGGGGTAAAAACAAATATCTCGTCCGAGAACAGGTTTAACTTAAAGTCGTCAATAAAGTCGAGCGCACCGGCATCGGTGTTTTCCAGCGATTCTCGGATTTTACCCAACCAATGATCGAGGGCACTTTCTTGATTGGTTTTTTCCTTGTATTTCCAGTGTGCAGCGTAACCTTTTTCAGCAATTTCGTCCATTCGACTGGTGCGAATCTGTACTTCCACCCATTTGCCAGTAGGGCTCATTACTGTGGTGTGCAGCGATTCGTAGCCGTTGCTTTTTGGAGACGAAATCCAGTCACGAAGTCGGTCGGGGCTAGGTTGGTAAAAGTCGGTTACTACCGAGTAAGCCTTCCAGCATTCGGCCTTTTCGTTCTCGATTTTTGTGTCGAGAATTATACGGATGGCAAACAGGTCGTAGATTTCCTCGAAAGGAATGTTCTTGTTTTTTATTTTGTTCCAAATGGAATATACCGATTTGGTGCGGCTTTTAATTTCGAATTTGAAGTCCTGTTTTTCGAGTTCTCGCTTTATGGGCAATGAAAACTGCGTTATGAACCTATTTCTTACCGCCTTCGATTTTTCTAGTTTCTCGGTTATTTCGGCATAAAGTTCTGGCTCGGTGTATTTTAAGGCCAAATCCTCCAATTCACTTTTTACCGCATATAAACCCAGTCGGTGGGCAAGGGGGGCGTACAGGAAAAGCGTTTCGTTGGCAATTTTCAGTTGCTTATCTCTTGCCATGCTTTCCAGCGTTCGCATGTTGTGCAGGCGGTCGGCAAGCTTTATCAAGATAACCCTAACGTCATCGGAAAGGGTAAGCAGCATTTTCCGGAAATTCTCGGCCTGAAGCGAAGAGGTTTGATCGAAAATGCCACTAATCTTGGTAAGTCCGTCAATTATTTTGCGCACTTTTTTGCCAAACCAACGCTCTACATCATCTAAAGTAATGTCAGTGTCTTCTACCGTGTCGTGAAGCAGCGCACATATAATGGATGTTGTACCCAGACCAATTTCTTCGGCGGTAATGCGTGCTACTGCAATGGGGTGATAAATGTAGGGTTCACCCGATTTCCTGCGCATGTCTTTGTGCGCATCAACCGAAATATCAAATGCCTTGCGGATAAGCCTGGTATCTTCCTTATCGCGAACTTTTTTACAAGCCTTTAACAGGCCTTTATATGCTTTCAGGATTTCCTGTCGCTCCAATTCAAGATCTATCGTTCCTGTAGTCATAGTGTTGAGCCAACAATTTTGCTTAAAAAAATTAAGACTTGGCGGGTAATACCAAGCTGCTTACTTCACCAAAACCAACACGAACCTCGTTGTTTTGGCTCCAACCTTTTATAATAACGGTATCGCCGTCATTAATGAATTTGCGCTCGCTACCATCGGCAAGGGTAATTGGTTTTTCGCCACGCCAGGTTATTTCCAGCATGGAACCAAAACTATCGTTTTCGGGACCGCTTATGGTTCCCGAGGCCATCATGTCGCCACCATTTATGTTGCAACCATTCACCGTATGATGCGCCAATTGCTGCACCATGTTCCAATACATGTGTTTGTAATTGCTTTTACAAACAGTTGATGGTGAGCTGTTTTCTGGTTTTATTTGAACCTCTAAATTAATATCGTAATGCCAGTTTCCGTCAAATTTCAAGTAAGGCAAAACCTCGGGTTCCTGAACTGGGCCTGTGGTTTTAAACGGCTCTAATGCATCGAGGGTAACCACCCATGGTGAAACTGACGAAGCAAAGTTTTTGGCCAGAAATGGTCCCAATGGAACATATTCCCAAGCTTGTATATCGCGGGCGCTCCAATCGTTGAATAACACCATCCCGAAAATGTATTTTTCGGCCTCGGCTGTTGAAATGCTTTCTCCCAATGGTTTTCCAGGGAAGGTAACGAAAGCAACTTCTAATTCGAAATCCAGATTTTTGGTTGGTCCGAACGAAGGAAGCTCTTGTGTAGCAGGTTTTACCTGACCTTTTGGACGAGTAATGGGAATACCCGATGGAATAATGGACGATGCCCGACCGTGATAACCTACCGGAAGGTGTTTCCAGTTGGGTAACAGCGCATTGGCTGGATCGCGAAACATTTTACCCACATTTGTGGCGTGATCCATGCTCGAGTAGAAATCGGTATAGTCGCCAACCTTTACAGGCATAAGCATTTCGATATCTTCCATGTCGAAAAAAACCTGATTTACATGAACATCGTGTTCTTGCAATTCGGGGTTACCTACTTCCAATAAATCGGAGATGTGGTTGCGCAGTTCGCGACAAGCCGATTTACCGTAACTTATTATTTCGTTCAGGTTGTTGGTGAAAAAATCTTCCAATTCGAAAGGCTGATTTTTCAAGTAACCCAAAATGGCCAGCGAATAAAGATCGAGCACTTTGTTGCCAATGGCTACTCCTACGCGGGGTTTAAAGAATTCGGTTTTGAAAACTCCAAAAGGTAGGTTTTGCATCGAAAAATCGGATCCTTCGGGAATTTCTACCCACGATTTTCTGTTCGGGTCGTTTGCACGTATCATACGAGTGGTAAAGCTTATTTACTTACGGTGTGTAAGTAGCAAATCTAAAATAAAAGAAAAGGGCAGAACCCAGTTCTGCCCTAAATTTCGAAAGTTTTTTGTAACAATTAGTAGCTAAAAAGCGGGAAAGCATTCATTAGCTTGTTAACTTTTAGGCGAATAGCTGCCAAAGCCTCATCGTTGGCTGCGTTTACAATCGCCTCGTCTATTAAATCGGCAACTTGCTTTACGTGCTCTTCTTTTAGTCCACGGGTAGTAATAGCCGCAGAACCTAAACGAATGCCCGAAGTCACAAATGGCGATTTATCGTCAAAAGGAACCATGTTTTTATTTACCGTAATATCTGCTTTTCCAAGGGCTTCCTCGGCAGCTTTACCGCTTATGTTTTTACTTCTCAGGTCAATTAACATCGAATGGTTTTCGGTTCCACCGGAGATAACCCCGTAACCCTTGTCAACCATACACTGAGCCAATACGCCAGCATTTTTAATAACCTGCACGCAGTAGTTTTTCCATTCGGGTAACAAGTTTTCGCCAAAAGCAACCGCTTTAGCCGCAATAACGTGCTCTAACGGACCACCTTGTGTGCCTGGGAAAACGGCTGCATCCAGCAATGATGACATCGAGCGAATTTCGCCTTTTGGCGTGGTTATTCCCCACGGATTGTCGAAATCCTTGCCCATCATAATTAAACCACCGCGAGGTCCACGAAGGGTTTTGTGGGTGGTAGTGGTAATAATATGGCAATGTGGAATTGGGTCGTTCAATAATTTTGCGGCAATAAGGCCAGCAGGGTGACTAACATCGGCAAGCAACAATGCACCAACGCTGTCGGCAATTTGACGCAGACGGGCATAATCCCAATCGCGCGAGTAGGCCGAAGCACCACAAATAAGTAGTTTTGGCTTAACCTCTTGGGCTTTGGCTGCTACCTTATCGTAATCAATACGCCCGGTTTCTTTTTCTACACCGTAAAAATGCGGTTCATAAAGTTTGCCCGAAAAGTTTACCGGCGAGCCGTGTGTTAAGTGACCACCGTGACTTAGGTCGAAACCTAGAATTCTGTCGCCCGGCTTTAAACAAGCCAACATAACTGCCGCATTGGCCTGCGCACCCGAGTGGGGCTGAACATTGGCCCAAACGGCACCAAAAAGTTGCTTTACGCGATCTATGGCCAGTTGCTCAACTTCGTCAACAACCTGACAACCACCGTAATATCGTTTTTTTGGAAGTCCTTCAGCGTATTTGTTGGTTAGGATAGAGCCCATGGCTTCCATAACCTGATTACTAACATAATTTTCGGAGGCAATAAGTTCTATACCTTCCGTTTGACGGTGTCTTTCCTGTTCAATCAGGTCAAAAATTCGGTCGTCTCTCCACATGATAGCTTGGTGATTTTTTGGTGGGGCAAACTTAACCAAATATTGAACCGTTGAATGTAGTTTTTCAAGATTATTTACCTCGTTTTATTAATGCTTAATAGTTCAAATCTTTTGTCATGTTCCTTTGATTTAAGATAGTTAGGACGATTGATTTTTCGATGTTGTGCGTAATTAGCAATTAGGATTAATTGACCACAAATACAAAAAGATTACCTAGTTGAAGGTTCTTTCGTTCATACGGTTATATTTGAGCACCTAAGAAAAAAAGATGTCTACCAATTCGTTGTCTAAAAAGCTCAGCTTACTCGATTCTTCTATGCTTATTATGGGTTCCATGATAGGCTCGGGAATATTTATCGTTTCATCGGCCATTGCCCGCGATGTGCAAAGTCCCGGTATGTTGTTGCTTATTTGGGGTGTTACGGCAGTAATGACCGTTTTTGGTGCCCTGTGTTATGGCGAATTGGCGGCAGCCATGCCGCAAGCGGGCGGACAATATGTGTTTCTGAATAAAATTTACCATGAAATTTTTGGTTTTCTATACGGATGGACGGTTTTTACCATAATTCAAACCGGAACCATTGCTGCGGTGGGCATTGCGTTTGCCAAGTTTACCGGAGTTTTCTTTCCAGTTATTTCACCCGATAAGGTGTTTTTGGATTTGCTTATTCTTAAAATATCTACCCAACAAGCCCTCGGGATTGCTGTGATAGCCTTATTAACATTAAGCAACCTGCGGACAGTAAAAAGCAGTGCCCTTGTTCAGAATATATTCACCTTCGGGAAAATTGGTTCGCTGGTTTGCATTATTGTATTTGGTATTGCCGCCGGATTTCTGGGCAAAGGTGATGTGGCCAATTTTTCTCCGGCCTGGCCCGATGCGTTTACAATTGTTTCTATAGGCGTATTTGGTGCAGCCATGGTAGGTAGTTTGTTTAGTGCCGATGCCTGGAACAACATTACCTATATTGCTGGTGAGGTAGAGAACCCCAAACGTAATTTGCCTTTAAGCATGTTGCTAGGCACAGGGTCGGTGATGGCCATTTACTTTTTGGTGAATGTGGTGTACATCTACATTTTGCCCATGGAAGCCATTAAAACTGCCGAGCAGGATAGGGTAGGGACATTGCTGATGAACACCATCGCCGGAAACTCGGGTCTTTACCTTATGGCCTTGCTTATTATGGTTTCTACGTTTGGCTGCCTGAACGGTATTATTTTAAGCGGAGCCCGCGTGTATTATGCCATGGCCAAAGACGGTTTGTTTTTTAAACCAGCAGCCAAACTCAATAAAAATGGAGTACCGGCCAATTCGTTAATTATGCAAGGCGTTTGGGCTGGCGTATTAATTCTATCGGGGTCGTATGGCTCTTTACTTGATTATGTGATTTTTGCAGTATTGCTGTTTTACTTGTTAACTGTGGCCGGAGTTTTAATTCTTCGTAAAACTCAACCCGACTTGCCACGACCCTATAAAACTTTTGGTTATCCGTTTGTACCCATTGTTTACTTAATTCTAGCCTTGTTTGTAACCATAAGCTTGGTGGTCAACAAGTTCGAAAACACCTATCCCGGCTTGCTGCTGGTGTTAATTGGTGTGCCGTTTTATTACTTCTTTAAGTGGTTTTACGGGAAGAAATAAAATTAACCACATAGACACATAGTTTAATGAATTGAAAAACCAAGAGTTTATACTATTGGGTCTATGAAAGCTTGCTTTCTATCTTGGTCTTTTCTGCGATTTAATGCATTGAAAAAAATTGATAACGCCCATTTTTCTATGTGACTATGTGGTAAAAAAACGATGACCAATGTGTTAGAAAAGTAAAACTTGAAAGTTCGTTTTATACCTTTAAGTTATCACTTTCTAAAATCAGTCAATATGAAAAGGACGCTTGTACTTGGCGCATCTGAAAAGCCTGAACGGTATAGCAACATGGCCATCCAACGACTTGCAGCCTTGGGGCATCCTGTGGTGGCGGTTGGTGCACGCAAGGGACAAATTGGTAACACGCCAATTGTTAGCGAATTCCCTATTGATGCGCAACGTATTGACACGGTTACGCTGTACCTAAATCAAAAGGCGCAGGAAACTTATTACGACGATATTTTGAATTTGAAACCTCACCGGCTTATTTTTAATCCGGGTACTGAAAATCCCGAGCTGGAAACCTTGGCCAGTCAACAGGGTATTGAAACCATTAATGCTTGCACCTTGGTTATGCTGGGTACAGGAGGGTATTAATCGAGCTTAACGAAACGTTTTCTATCCGAATTACAAAACGGGCATTAATAAAACTAAACAGTGTTGGTCAATTCACCAGTGGGTTTTGTCGGCTTTTACAAGCGGTTCGCGTAATTTTTTGGGTTATGCCGGGAAAAGGAATTACATTTATTGTTAGACATTCCATGTTAGCTGCCGACCAACCTAAACACGATGAATTGTATAATTGTTGATGACGATAAAATGGGGCGTTTTGCTTTAAGGCAGGCCATTTCACAGGTTGATTTTCTTGATTTGAAGGCCGAATGTGCCACTGCTGTAGAGGCGGTTGATGTCATGAACAATGAAAACATTGATTTGGTTTTTCTGGACGTAGAAATGCCAGAAATGTCGGGGCTTGAGTTTCTTAAATTGGCCACCTCACCGCTTATTATTTTAATTACTGCTAAACGCGATTATGCGGTAGAAGCATTCGAACACCAGGCCGTTGATTATATAGTAAAACCGTTTACCAAAGCACGACTAGATACCGCTATTTCCCGTGCCAAGGAATTGTTTGATAACCGACACAAAAGTCTTGAGGTTGGTGATAAAGACTTCATATTTATTCGCGACAAAAATCAATTACTTAAGATTAAAACTGCTGATATCCTTTATTTTCAAGCGCTTGGCGACTATGTAACTATTCATACCAGCGAACGAAAATACACGGTTAGGCTTTACTTAAAAACCGTGGAGGAACGTCTTACTTCACTGAAGTTTATCCGTGTCCACCGCTCATATATAGTGGCGCTCGACAAGGTAGAGTCGCTGGAAGAAAACACCATTAGCGTGAACAATAACCTTATTCCGGTTAGTGAAATGTATCGTTCACAATTCCTTACCAAGCTTAATCTGCTTTAAAAATTTCACACCTACTTTCCACCTAGATTTTTTCAATAAATCCACCTCAAAAAAAGGCGTATTCACCTCGCCATAACCCACACTCAGCGCATTTAAAAATTTAGCAATTAGAGTTGAAGTAATTTCATGTCACCATCATTTGCTAACCTTTAAAATGAGTTGATATGGAAACAATCTTTACTTCCAAATATGATTCCCTCAAAGTCGGAAACGTACTTACGGCAATTGCCAATCTAGGTGGTGCAATTAGTCGAAAAGGCAGGATTATAAAGGTGTTTTTTATTGCTGGAATATTAATTTTAACCAGTAATACTGTATTACCACAAAGTGGTTGCAGTGGTTATAAAACCTTTACTCAAGGCGGGTGGGGTGCCAATTGCAACGGGGGAAACCCAGGCTGCTACCGCGATAATAATTTTGCAAGCGCATTCAGCGGAGGTCTTACCATTGGTTGCAACAACACCTTAACGCTTACAAGCGCAGCGGCTGTTAATGCCTTCTTACCTTCGGGTTCTTCAGCAGCTTCATTACCTGCGGGGGCATTGGTTAACCCCGGTTCTGGTTATCAAAACGTGCTGGCAGCCCAAATCGTGGCGCTTACTTTAAGTGTAGGTTTTGATGCGGCCGACCCAAATTTTGCTACCGCCACCAACAACCTTGGTGGATTGGTTATTGATACGGGTTTGTTTGCCGGCATGACCGTGCAAGATTTTCTTGACGAAGCCAACCGACTGATTGGTGGTTGTGGATCTATTTACACCTATGCCCAAGTTAACGCGGCAGCAACAGCCATAAATGAAAACTTCGATAACGGAACCGTTGATCGGGGTTTTTTGATTTGTGACCCGCTAATGGTTCAAATTATTATTGCTACCAACGTGGCTTGTTATGGCGAAAGCAATGGTTCGGTTAGTAGCACTGTTACTGGTGGAACACCGCCTTACAGCTATTATTGGACTGTGGAAGAAAATGGCGTTAAACAATCGACTTTAATTGGGTTAAAAAGCAATCCAAACGGAGCCACAACACCCAATTTAGATAGTTTACCTGCTGGTACCTATACCTTACTGGTTTCCGATGCCAATGGCGATACCGCTTCTGCTAGTGCAACTGTAACCCAACCCGATCCACTGGCTATTAGTTTTACACAAACCAATATAAGCTGTTTTGGCGGCAATAATGGTTCGGCAACAGCTAGTGTAACGGGCGGAAATCCTCCTTACGCTATTTTGTGGAGCAATGGTGAGACAACAGAAACGATTAGCAATCTTACTGCAGGTGAATATTCGGTTACTGCGGTTTGTACCAAAGGTTGCGATACCAGTGGTACGGTAGTAATTACCGAACCCGAAGAATTGATAGCCACGCCTGCACAAAGCAATGTATTGTGTTTTGGTGGAACCGATGGTTCGGCCAGTGTATCAATAACCGGCGGAGTTCAACCTTATACTGTTCTTTGGAGCAATGGAAGTACCGATACTATTATTTCGGGGGTAGTTGCCGGTAGTTACTCGGTAGCTATAACAGATGCCAATGGCTGTTCAACAGGTGCGGAATTTACAATTACCGAGCCCGACCAGCTTTCTGCTTCAACAACTCAAACTAACGTGTTGTGTTTTGGTAACAGCACTGGTGAAGCCGCCGTACAAATTTCAGGCGGAGTTCAACCTTATGCTGTACTTTGGAGCAATGGCAGTACCGACGAAGCAATAAGCGGCTTAGTAGCTGGCGATTATTCGGCAACAATTACCGATGCCAACGGTTGTTCAACTTCGGTTTCAGTGACCATTACCGAGCCAACCAAGTTGTTGGCCAGTACTGAGCAAACGGATGTTTCGTGTTATGGCGGAAGCAATGGTGCTGCAACTGTAATTATTTCAGGAGGCGTTGAACCTTATGGAGTGTTATGGAGCACTAGTAGCACCGATTTAAGCATCAGCGGTTTGGTTGCCGGTGATTATTCGGCTACAGTGACTGATGCTAACGCATGTACGGTTGTGGTGAATATAACCATTACCCAGCCAGACCTTTTGGTAATGGCTTTAACTTCAACCGATGCAGTATGTTACGGTGGCAATGGAACTGCAACAGCTGCTGTTAGTGGCGGAACAAGTCCTTATACCTACAATTGGGTTGGTTATCCTAATCAAACTGCTGCTACAGCTAGTTTGCCCGTTGGTTCTTATACTGTAATAGTGACTGATGCGAACGGTTGCGAGGTTTCAGGAAGCACAACCATTAACTTGCTGATTTGCGATGGATTTACCACTGTTACACAAGGTGGTTTTGGTGCAAAATGTGCTGGAAACAATTGGGGTTGTTACCGCGATGCTAAGTTTGCGGCTTCGTTCCCAACTGGATTAACAGTAGGCGCCTGCGGCAAATACCTAAAACTTACCTCCGCGCTAGCGGTCGATAATTTCTTACCATCAGGTGGAACACCGCGAGCGCTTGCAACAGGAACTTTGACCAATCCAACTTCTTCTTCGTATAAAAATACACTTGCCGGACAAGTGGTGACTTTAACCTTGAACGTTACGTTCGATGCCAACAACGCGACATTTGCTCCGGCAACTACCTTGCTTGGCAATCAAATTATAGTGAGTGGGCCTTTTGCAGGCTGGTCAGTAAGTATGTTACTAGCCGAGGCCAATAAAGCGCTAGGTGGTTGTAGCAGTTATTCGGCCGATGTGATTAACAATGCGGTTGATGCAATAAACAGAAACTACGATGGTGGTACGGTAAACTTGGGCTTCCTTGCTTGTCCTTGCCCAACCATTGGCAACTTCTTGATAGCTTCAAATCCGTTTAAAACGACCTCGACCGGTTCTAGCTCAAGCTCCATTATCAATTACCCAAATCCGGCCGGAAACTTTTCTACCCTTGAGTTTATGATTGATTATAATTCGGTAGTTAATGTTTCGGTTTTCAACACTACAGGCCAGCTGGTGCTAGAAGTCTTTAATAATCAGGTTGGTGCCAATCAGACAAATAACCTTTCGTTTAGTACCAGCACATTTGGTAATGGACTATACATTTTAAAAATGACCACCGACCAACAAGTAATAAGCAAACAAATGATGGTGTTTAGGTAAGAGTGAGAGTGTTTGTAGAAGAGCCCCGCGTTTAACAGCGGGGCTTTTTTTATGGAAACTAAATATCGAGGCTCAAAACAAAATGATTGGAGATAAAACCTTAATCTACCTGACAATTGATGGCGTAATCGCCTCCGAAATCTTTTCCAGTTGTGGTATTGGCATTACACCTGGTTTCAGCTCTACCTCTGGTATCTCGGTAGGTGTAAATAGAATGTTCTGAGGTTGAACTTCCGGTCCCTGTGGTATAGGTTTTCGAACATTTACACACATAATCCTTTTTACAGGAAACGCTCAGAAACGATACAAGGGTTAAGAAGCTAACTAACATTATTGTGTTTTTCATAATCTAAAATTATATCTTCGGTTTCAATTAAAATGTGAGCAAAGGTGGGTTGGTTTTAAGCCTGCGGTGTTACATTATTATTGGTATAAATTGGATTAATCACACATTTAATTGAAAACCCTAAAACAAGTTTTTCCACCAGCCTTAATTGGCATGTTTCTTTTTACGCAATTGGTTGCAGTAGGTTTAAACTTCGACTTGTTCGATAGCCGGGAACTAATTATTCTTTTTTGCTGGATTCCGTTGCTTACTGTTCCGGCTTTATTGGTGTCGAAACGGTGGGTTTATATTCTTGTGCTCGGGTTATGTTTCTTGGAAAGTTTTCTGGGCTTACTGCATTGGGTGATATTGTCAGGGCCCTTAACGGCATCTAGTCTGTTTGTTATTGCAAATACCAATTTTAGCGAAGCCAACGATTTTTTGGTGCTAAAGTTTACCCCATATTTTTTCTTGTTGGCGCCGTATTTAGTACTTTTTTACTTGGCTCTTCGGCGGAAACCTGATGCTGTAATTTACCCAAAAAGAATGTTTTGGGTGGTGCCCATTTTGCTGTTTTCGGTACTTTTTATTGGAGAAAACCTAGCCAATGAACGATTGGTGCGCAAAGGGATTCCACAATCGGCCAAGGCCATAGTTTCGTTTGTGGAAGAGGCAAATGCTTATGCCGCACTTAAGAAAAGAACCGTTCAGGAAGTTAAAACCTGGACAAGTAATGGAACAGATACGAGTCGTGTTTTTGTTTTAATTATTGGAGAATCGGGCAACAGGAGCCACCATTCCCTATACGGTTACCAGCGGAATACCAATCCCAGACTCGGTAAACGAACTGACATTATTGCTTTCAAAAATGTGGTCAGCGGCTATTCAAACACATTAACCTCGGTATTGGCGGCCATGACCGAAGCGAATCTGGAAAACGGAAAGTCGGTAGATAACAGCATTAGTCTTATCGATGTGTTTCATTCGGCCGGTTACAAAACATGTTGGCTCTCTAATCAGTCACCCATCGGTATTTGGGACAACGGCGTATACAATCTGGCACAAACGGCCGATGTGGTAAATTTTGTGAACCGAAATGCCAATTCATCGGTAGAAAATATTCACCTGCGTTCGTATGACGAGAAGTTGTTGCAGCCCTTACGCCAATTGCTTATTGAAAATACCAAAAACAAATTCATCGTGTTGCATTTAATGGGCAGTCACGCAGGTTATGCCAAACGCTACCCCAGTAATTTTGAGGTGTTCCAAGATGTTTCATCCACTGAAAAACAGTTAATTAGCGAATACGACAACTCGGTTTTGTACACTGATTTTATTGTCGACAGCGTGTTTAATTTGCTGGAGCAATATGCCAAAACACACGCAAAATCGAGTTGCACCGCCATATACCTAGCCGACCATGGAGAAAACGTGTACGATGAAGAGGGTAAGGTTGGTCACGATTATGCAGGCTCATTGCCTAAGGCCAATGTAGAAATCCCTTTTATTTTGTGGACTTCTTCACAATTTGACCTAAGAAATCCGGGAAGGATTGCTGGTCTGAAAGCAAAGGCAGCCGCCCCTTTTGTTAGTGACGATTTATTTCACGCTGTTCTGGATTTGAATGAAATTGAGTGCACCAATTATGAAAAAAGTCGAAGCCTGTTCAATGTTTCGTTTAACGCCAGTCGAACCAGGGTTTTGGAAGACGGTAAGAATTACGATTTGAAGTAATGCAGTTCGATTTGAAAATAATTAACTTATGGCCATGGAAACCGGAATACTCTTTACAGAAAAACAAAAATTTAATCAGTGGTGGCTGTGGTTCCTGTTAATTGGCATTAATGGGTTTATGGCCTTTGCTTATTTTTGGCAAGTGGCCGGCAACCCACCACTTGGTAAATCGACAACCACTGATGAAGACTTGTTATTTTCGCTGTGTATAACGTTACTGGTTGCCTTGTTTTTAAGGGTATTTCGGCTAGAAACACAGTTGAAATCGGACGGAGTTTACGTTCGGTTTTTCCCTTTTCGGATTAGTTTTAAGCGGTATTCTTGGGAAGAAATGGCGAAGTGTTACATACGCCAATACAACCCCATTAGCGAATACGGCGGTTGGGGCATACGTTTTGGTTTTTTTGGCAAGGGCAGGGCACTCAATGTATCGGGAAATATGGGTTTGCAACTGGAGTTTACCGATGGCAAAAAGTTGCTGATTGGCACCAACAAACCCGATGATTTGCAATTGGCTTTGGCAAAAACGCCTTTTCGGACAAAACCTAAAGACCCGGCGGTTGAAAATAATTACTAGTGGTGTGGTTTAACACTTGCTCAACACGGCTAATACTTTATCTTTGTCGCAGATACCAGCCGATACGGTCGGCATTTGGTGTCAGACCACTTGGTGGTCGCCCACATAGTCCATTTGGGAAGCTTGACGTTGAACTTCATTGGAGCGTTCCTCGGGTTAACAATGGCGGGCCTCAGCTACTTTCGGGTAGATGGTTTTAGAACCACGGAGGATTACAAAGTTTTACCCGGAAATTCCAAACCTATTTTTTTGAAGTTTCCTCAATATTTTGCTATGTGGGTTTTTTTATGCCCCTACCTTTGCGATTTTATTTTTATTTGTTGCCCAAAGCATGTCAGAACCAATATTTACCCCACAACAGGAGTCGCTTGTAGCCGCAGGAACTCATTTGCCCGTCATGGAACATTTCTATACCATTCAGGGCGAAGGGGCGTTTAGCGGTGTTCCGGCATATTTTATTCGCCTCGGTGGATGCGATGTTGGTTGTGTTTGGTGCGATGTGAAAGAAAGTTGGCCGGCAGCCAATCATCCGTTAATGGCAATTGAAGATATTGTAGCCCTTACACAAAGTAATTCGGCAAAAACCGTGGTAATTACCGGTGGAGAACCGCTGATGTACAATTTATTCCCACTTACCCAAGCCTTGAGAAAAGTCGGGAAAAGAACGCATATTGAAACCAGTGGAGCATATCCGATGAGTGGCGAGTGGGATTGGGTGTGTTTTTCGCCCAAAAAATTCAAGGCACCTCATTCCACCGTTTATGAGCTGGCCAACGAGTTAAAGAGCATTGTTTTCAATAAATCCGATTTTGAGTTTGCCGAGCAGCATGCCCGATTGGTAAATAAAAATTGCAGCTTGTATTTGCAGCCCGAATGGAGCAAAGAAAAGCCAATGGCCGAATTGATTGTTAGTTATGTTAAAGAAAACCCGAATTGGCGAATTTCTTTGCAAACGCACAAATACCTCAATATTCCTTGAAAGTTGCCGTTATGGCAATGTAATACCCGTCAATATGCGTCAACTTAGCTTACTTCTTGTTTTTAGCTTTTTATTAATGGGCTGTTATGCCCAACGAACTCCCGGTTCGGAAAACAAAAAGGCACTGACCGCCTTTAACAAGGCCCTGGAATCACTTAATAACAAGAAATTCAAAGATGCGCTTGAACATACCGAAAAGGCCATAGAGGAAGACGAGAACTTTGTTGATGCACACTTACTTGCAGGACAGCTTTACGAAGACTTGGGGCAATACAATCAAGCCATTGTTGCTTACGAAAAAACAGTAGAACTGAATCCTGATTTTCGCTCTGAGTGTTACTGGCGTTTGGGTATGCTTTATTTTGGAGCCGATGATTTTGTCAAATCAGCCGAAAATCTTCGCACCTATCTGTCCAAGCCGAAACGGAAACCCACCCTTGAAGAACCCGCAAAGCGATTGCTCGCCAATGCCGAGTTTGCCGCCGAGGCCATTGCCCATCCACAGCCGTTTAACCCGGTAAATCTGGGTTCGGCCATTAATTCAGAAATGGGTGAATATTATCCTTGCTTAACCGGTGATGACAATACGCTTTATTATACCCGCAGATTAATTGACAATACTTCCGGGCAAGGTTTTCAGGAAGATTTTTATGTTGCCAAAAAGGTAAACGAAAAATGGGAGGCCAGTAAAAATCTAGGTTCGCCTATTAACACCCCAGACCATAACGAAGGAGCCCCAACCATTTCTGCCGATGGCCGAACCATGGTATTTGTTGTGTGCGAAGCTTACGGCACTATGGATTACGGAAATTCGCGCGAAGGATTTGGTAGCTGTGATTTATTTATAGCTTACAAGGAAGGCAATAGTTGGATAAAACCGCACAATTTGGGCGAATTGGTCAATTCTTACGCCTGGGAAACACAGCCCTCTTTATCGTCGGATGGAAGAACGCTTTATTTTATAAGGGGTTTTCGCAATAAAACGACTGAAATTACCGGTCAGGACATTTGGTTTACAACCCGCGGTGATGATGGAAAATGGCAACAAGCCAAAAAAGTAGAAGGCTTGATAAACACTGGCGGTCAAGAATCATCGGTTGCCATACATCCAGATGGTTACACCCTTTATTTTTCGTCGGATGGCCACCCTGGTTTTGGTGGCGAAGATATCTTTGTTTCTTATAGAAAAGGGCAGGAGTGGAGTAAGCCGTTGAATTTAGGTTACCCCATTAATTCCAAAGGCGATGAAAACTCTTTGACCGTAGCGGCAACGGGTGAAGTGGCGTATTTTGCCAGCGACAGACCAGGCGGTTTGGGCAATTTGGATTTGTACAGTTTTGTATTGCCCGAAAACGTTCGCCCCATGAAGGTTTCCTATGTGAAAGGGTTGGTAACCAGCGCCAAAACCAATTTGCCACTCGAAGCTGAATTCCGATTAATTGATTTGGAAACCAAAGAGGTGGTAGTGGCCTCAAAATCCGATAAGGTTCAGGGTGACTTTTTGGTTACTTTACCAGTCAACAAAGATTATGCGTTGAACGTTTCGAAAGATGGTTACCTGTTTCATTCCGAGAATTTTTCGTTGAAGGAAAGCAAATCGATCAATGAACCGCGCGAGTTGAACATAGCGCTGCATCCAATAGAGAAAGGCGAAGTAGTAGTATTACGAAATGTGTTTTTCGACACCGATAAATTCGATCTGAAACCCGAATCGGAGGTAGAGTTGGATAAACTTCACGATTTCTTGTTAAAAAATCCGGCATTGAAAATTGAGTTGGGTGGTCATACCGATAACCAAGGGGATGATGCCTACAACCAATTACTGTCGGAAAACCGGGCTAAATCGGTGATGCAGTACTTGGTTTCAAAAGGGCTAGATGTTTCACGACTAAGCTCTTTTGGTTACGGCGAAACGAAACCGGTAGACACCAACGAAACACCAGAAGGTCGAGCCAAGAATAGACGGACGGAGTTTAAGGTGTTGTAAGCATTGCACCCTTCGACAAGCTCAGGGTTCGTTTGTTCGATGTAGTTTTCAACCGGCGGGGTAACTGAGCCTGTCGAAGTTACCATCAGTCCTCCTGATTTTTCGGAAACTCCAAATATTCCAGTTTTCCCAAACCTGCGGAAACAAGGCTCCAATCGCTTAACTGAAAGGTTATTTTCGCAATTCCACACGTAGGGATATTAAACACGCTGGCATTGGTTAGATACTCGCAAAAATCGGTAAGGCCAGGATTGTGGCCAATTAGCGCAACGGATTGCCAATTGTCATCAGCCGTGTTTACATAATGGAGCAGTTCGCGCACTGAAGCCAGGTATAAATTTTTATGCAAACTTTGTTGTCCGGCTTTAAAATGCAGCGATTGACTATACCCCAATAAAGTAGCTACCGTTCTTGCAGCCGAACTGCAAAATAAATGATCGATTACCTCGTTTTTTTTTAACAAGACTTTCGCCATGTTCGGGATGTCGGAAATTCCTCGATGGTTTAAAGGACGCTCAAAATCAGAGAGATTACCATTGTCCCAACTTGATTTTGCATGACGAAAGAGAAAAAGTTGCTTCATTAGGTCTGTTAAAAAGTAAGTAAAAGGTAAAACAAATTGTAAAGCAAACATTTTTGCAATAAGTTTGCGCAAACTCTATTAAAACGTAAAAAAATGAATAAACTAAAAAGCCTGCTTTTATTAGGTGCTGTAGCGGTTTCCTCGCTAACCTTTGTTTCTTGTGAGAAAGAAAATAATGATGGCACAACTTCAGACAATAAGCCAACATTGATCCTAACCGGTGGTGCAGATTATGTTTCATCCGATGTTTCTGTTAACGTAGGAGCTGATTTGAATTTTCAAATTACAGCAAAATCGAATTCAACTAGCGATAGCAAATTGAAATCGTTAACGATAATCAGAAAGAGTGGTACAGTTGCAACCATTAACATTAATGCTAAAGACTTTGGACCGTTTGATACGACTTTAATAGCTTCTGCTTCAGCTGAAACTGAAAATATTATTTTTGAACTAACGGATAACGATGGTAAGCTTAATAAAATTACCATTAAAGTAACGACAACGCCGGAGTATTCAGAGTTAACTACTGGTATTACTTACCATATTCTTGGTTCAAAGCAAGGTTCTTTTAACTTTGGTCAAAACCGTTTGGTTTCTGCCAGTGATAGTGCCAATCAAGATATCAGAAACAAGGATGCAGCTGGTACTTTCCTTGGAAAATTTACCTCTGGTAACGGAACTGATTTCGTGAAAGCTAATGCTTCAGATTATGATAGTCCTACTGATATTTCGTTAGCGGCTACTTATTCTTTGGGAGCGAAATTGACTGAAGCTACTCCTGCAGTTGGTGATGTTTATATTGCCAATATTGAGAAATCAGGAACTTACGTGATTTTCAAGGTAACAGCTATTGAGGGAACAAACAATGATTGCGCATGTAACAATAAAGGTAAAATGACCTTTAATTTCAAACGTCAATCGTAATAATTTGAAACTAACAAAAAACCCGAGCAATTTATTTGCTCGGGTTTTTTTATGTGGTTACATTATCACAGCTTCATCTTTCAACACTTTTCGAAAGACAATTTTGTTATCGAAAACGTCTAGTACTATGGGCTCAGATCGATCGATGGTTCCGGCAATTAATTGCTTACTCAACTCGTTCAGTACTTCTTTCTGAATAACTCTTTTTACTGGGCGGGCACCAAATTGCGGGTCGTAACCCATTTCGGTTAACCAGTTTAGCCCTTCGGCTGACAATTTTAATTCTATTCCCTTTTCTTCCAACTTGTGCGCAAGTATGGCGATTTGAATTTTTACAATTTGCTCCACCATCGATTTCTCTAGTGGGTTAAACATAATAATCTCGTCAATTCGGTTCAAAAATTCAGGACGCAGGTTTTGTTTCAGGATAGCAAACACCTCATTTTTAGTTTTATCAATTATCTCATCCCGGTTTTTAGTAGTTAAACCCTCGAAATTTTCCTGAATAATAGATGCGCCAATGTTGCTGGTCATTATTATGATGGTGTTTTTGAAATTCACCAATCGACCTTTATTGTCCGTAAGTCGTCCGTCATCGAGTACTTGCAATAGGGTGTTGAAAACGTCAGGGTGCGCTTTTTCAATTTCATCCAATAGTACCACGCTATAAGGTTTTCTGCGCACTGCTTCTGTTAGCTGACCACTTTCTTCATAACCGACATATCCCGGAGGTGCACCAACCAACCTGCTTACGCTGTGACGCTCTTGGTATTCGCTCATGTCTATTCTGGTCATCGCGTTTTCGTCGTTGAACAGGTATTCGCTTAATGCCTTTGCCAACTCAGTTTTACCAACTCCAGTTGTACCTAAGAATAGGAAGGAGCCAATCGGCTTTTTCTCGTCTTGCAACCCCGAGCGACTTCTTCGCACAGCATCGGCTACAGCCACAAGCGCGTCTTGTTGTCCGACTACGCGTTGCTGAAGATTATCTTCCAAATGAAGCAATTTGTCCTTATCGGTTTCCAACATTTTTTTAAGTGGAATCCCAGTCCATTTGCTAATAACATCAGCAATTTCCTGTGCATCGACTTCTTCCTTAATCATTTTGGCTTGGCCATCACTGTCGGTTATGCGGTTTTTTAGTTCGTCCAATTTCTGCTCGGCTTCTTTTATCTTTCCGTAACGCAGTTCGGCAACCAATCCGTAGTTTCCTTCTCGTTCGGCTTGATCGGCATCGTAGCGCAGTTTTTCTAAGTTTTCTTTGGCTTGCTGAACGCCTTCGGCCAGGTTTTTTTCTTCTTGCCAACGGCCAAACAGGTGGTTTCTCCGATCGTTTAGATTGGCCAGTTCTTCATTGATGTGCTTAAGTTTGTCATTATCGTTCTCACGTTTAATTGCCTCACGCTCAATCTCTAGCTGCATTACCCGGCGATCTACTTCATCCAGTTCCTCTGGTTTCGAGTTGATTTCCATTCTTAGTTTCGAAGCCGCTTCGTCAATCAAGTCGATGGCCTTATCAGGCAAAAAACGGTCGGTGATATAGCGGGTAGAGAGGTCAACTGCCGCGAGAATGGCCTCGTCCTTAATCAATACTTTGTGGTGGTTCTCGTATTTTTCCTTAACACCTCGTAAAATGGAGATGGCCGCATCACGATCGGGTTCATCGACCATTACCTTTTGGAAACGGCGTTCCAGTGCTTTATCCTTTTCAAAGTATTTTTGGTACTCACTGAGGGTTGTTGCACCAATGGCGCGTAATTCACCACGAGCAAGCGCTGGTTTAAGAATGTTGGCGGCATCCATGGCACCTTCGCCACCACCGGCACCAACTAACGTGTGTATTTCGTCAATAAACAATACGATTTCACCCTCGGCCTTTATAACTTCTTTCACCACCGACTTAAGGCGCTCTTCAAATTCGCCTTTGTACTTGGCTCCCGCAATCAACGCACCCATGTCGAGCGAGAAAATTTGCTTTGACTTAAGGTTTTCAGGTACATCACCTTCAACAATTCTATGTGCAAGACCTTCAGCTATGGCGGTTTTACCAACGCCGGGTTCACCTATCAATACAGGATTGTTTTTCGTACGGCGGCTAAGGATTTGAAGCACACGTCTGATTTCCTCATCGCGCCCAATTACCGGGTCGAGTTTGCCATTTTTTGCAGCCGCATTAAGGTTTACGGCATATTTTTCCAAAGCCTGATAGGTGTCTTCGTGACTGGCCGAAGATACTTTTTCACCTTTCCTGAGGTCTTTAATGGCTGCAACCAAATCCTTTTGAGTAACTCCGGCGTCTTTTAAAATTTGAGCAGTTTTGTCGCCAGAATCAAGAATAGCCATCATCAGGTGTTCTATAGACACGAATTCATCACCAAATTCCTTTAAGAAATTTGGGGCCTTCATAATGGTTTTTCCTGCTACTGGAGAAAATTGCTGCTCACCGCCGGTTACCTTGGGAAGGCTGGCAATATTAGCGTCCAGCACTTTCATCAGATTGCTGGTGTTAACGTTTAGTTTTTTAAGTAGAAATGATCCAACGGTTTCGTCAACCTCTAAAATGGCTTTCAGTAAGTGACTGTTTTCAATTTGTTGATTGTCGGATTGTACTGCTAGCGCTTGGGCCTGTTGAATGGCTTGTTGCGACTTGATGGTGTACTTTTCAAAGTTCATGGTAGTTGAATTTGCCGGTTACTCTCAAATTTACTACCAAATCAAGATAATTGAACACGAGTGACAAAAAGTCACTTAACTGAAGGTTAGCGTGTCAAAACGACAGCCTTCTATTAGGTTCTTTCCAGCGGTTGTATCTCCGGAAAATATCGATTAGGTTTTCGTAGGTATAGCTACCCTCAATGATTTTCTGCTTTATTTCTGGGCAGTCGAACACTAATTCGGTCATTGTCGGTAAAAAATTATCTTCATCAATATCCAAATTGCGATCGCGTAAACGCAGGATGTAGTGGTTTTCGGCAATCTCGCCTCGAAGGTATTGATAGGCAAATAGCTCGTAGTAACCCTGTGCTACCTTTTCTAGCATTTTGGCCTTACCGTTTACTTCTACTTTTTCGAGCAAAAGCATATTTAGCTTAAGGGTTTTAATGTCGGATGTAGAAATGCGTATCGATTTTTGAAGGGTATCGCTATCCGGAATAAATCGAATTTTGTAGTCGAAATTGTGTTGCGATTTAATGCGACCGAAAAGGGTGTCACCAACAGAAGTGACCACATATCCGTTGAAGAAATGCCTTCGGTAGGTGATTTTTTGCTGGGCAGATACCCAGAAACTGGCTAAAATAAACAGGGATGTAAGTAAATGTCTATTTTTTTTCAAAGCCGTTTTATTATCCTAAGTTGATGTGTGTGTTGTCTGTTTTCGTTATTAAGAATGCCTGCGTTATCTAATGTGTCAATTCTACATTTTCCTGACGAATGAATAATGGTGTGCTGGTCAATGCATAATCCTACGTGGGTAATTTTCCCTTCAGGTTTACCGAAAAAAGCTAAATCGCCGAAGTTTACTTCCTCCAAATTGACAGGGGTGCCAAGTTGGACTTGTTGGTAGGCATCGCGCGGTAAATCAACACCAATGGCTCGGAAAATTACCTGCGTAAATCCCGAACAGTCGACTCCAAAAATGGTCTTACCGCCCCATAAATATGGCGCGTTGATAAATTGCTTGGCCAGGTTTAGCAAGTCCTTTTGGGGTTCACTAAAATGTCCAAGCTTTTTAAATTGAAATGCCCCAATCATAAAATGATCACTGGCCACTTTAGGGAGTATGGCTCCAACGGTAAGTAAAACGGTGGTTCCTTCTTGCTCATTTAAAATGGGGAAGAGGGTATCGGTGACAATTTGCTTGGCCTGTTTCTGGAAAATAGCCAATTCCTGGTCGTTAAGCGGGGAATGCAGTTTTATGTCAATCCAGCCTTGGTATTGGTCTGCAAGCGTTTCAATGTAAAGCCATTTCTCGGTTTCGCCAAGAATTTTGTAGGTTTCTCCAAATAGCAATTGGTTAACCTGTTCAACCTTATCCGAGGCTTCTGCTCGGCAAGGAATAAGAGTGGTGGCGCAAAATCCGTAGTGCATACCTCAAAGGTAACCCCAATTTTTCCTGCACGCGTTCTTCTTGAGCAAGAGTTATTCAACGCCGAATGTGGATAGTCTTTTTAAATAATTGTAAATAACCAAAAACCAGTAAAAACAAAACGCCAGATGCGGTTGCCATTCCCCCGGCAATAGATCCTTGTAGCCAATTGGCAATGGCAAAACCGAGTAGGGTAGATAGGGTTGCAAATACAACCGATAACCCTAGCATTGGTTTTAGTTGGGTGGTAAGTAAATAGGCTGTTGCTGGAGGAACAATTAAGAATGCCACAACCAGAATGGCACCAACCAATTCAAAATTTAAAACGGTGGTCAATGAAACAGCACCCATCAGCAAGTATTGCCAAAAGCTGGTGTTTATGCCAATGGTTCGGGCAAATTCTTCGTTAAAAGTAGTAAGCAACAAGCCTTTGTAACCCACGTAAATTAAAGTTAAAACCGCCAATAAGTTAAAGCCGGTAATCCAAACGGCTCTTGGTCCTAATGGAATAGCGTTGCTAAGCATTAATCGATCTAAAGGAACATAGGCAATTTCGCCAAAAAGCACACAATCCTGATCAAGGTCAATTTTGGAGGTGTAGAGCGAAACCAAAATAATGCCTACGGCAAACAGGAAAGTAAAAGTTACCCCAATGCTGGCATCGGCCTGAAGCTTGACTTTTGAGCTAAGAAATTCGATAAAAACGGTGGCCAGCAAGCCAATTATTGCAGCACCAATAAGCATGGGCAATGACGAGCGAGTGCCAGCAATTAGAAATGCAATAACCAAACCCGGTAAAACGGCGTGGGAAATAGCATCACCAACCATGGCCATTTTGCGAAGCACCAAAAAGCAACCCAGCAAACTACAGCTGCTTGCCGCCAATATGCCCACTAAAATTATCCAGAAATGTGCCATAAATTAAGGTATTTGACTGTTGTGTGGGTCGATTAGTGGGTGGCCAAGGTCTTGAATTAACAAGGCTTCAATCTCGGGGGTAATAACGTGCTCTATGGCCTCAGCATCTTGATGGACATGATCAACAGGAAGATGTAGTCGGCGGGTTAAATAAAGCTCCCACAAACGGTGTAAACGTACTATTCTGGCAGCTTCCTTAAGTCCTTCCGGGGTTAGGGAATAGTCGTTTCCGGTTTTGGTCAATAAGCCGGTTTTTTTTAATGCTAATAAGCCCGATTCGAGGTTGGAAGCGTTAAATCCTTTCCAGTTCAGCAGTTCGCTTCTGTTTCTATTTCTGGAAAAATCGCTGTTCTCCTCACCAATTCGGAAGAACATTTTAAGGATGTTTTCTCGATTCATTTTTTGCCGGTTACGCCGGCTTTTTTGCGCCTTTGCCCACAATCCGCGCTGTGGAGCCAGAAAAATGCTGAACAAAGCAAATAGGGTTAATACCACCACAATCCACGGGCCGGTTGGCATGCTCGGTGCGGTAAGGGAGATGAGCCCGCCCAATAAGCCACTGGCTGCCCCAATGGCTGCTGCAAGAAGCACCATAATGCGCAGTTTGTTGGTCCAAAAACGGGAGGCACTGGCTGGTGTTATTAACAAGGCCGACATTAAAACCACCCCCACGGCCTGAATGCCAATGGCCACGGCCATTACATTTAAGGTAGCCAGCAGAAAATCAAACCAACGTACAGGTAGACCAATGCTTACGGCGTATTCGCGGTTAAAGGTCATCACCCGTAGTTCTTTGAAAAAAAGAAAAACGACCAGAATAATAAGAATGCTGAAGAGCCCAAATGTTAACACATCGTTTTGCTGCATGGCTGCTGCCTTGCCAAACAAAAAGCTGTCTAACCCGCTTTGTGCGGCCTTGCCGGTGTGCTGAATGGCCGTAAGCATTAAAATACCCATACCAAAAAACAGGGTTAAGGCTATGCCAATAGTAGTGTCGGGTTTTAACTTGGTTCGGCGGCTTAACACGTCTATGCTTAACAAAGCCAACCAGCCCGAAAGTACCGCACCAATAATCAAATAGATGGGGTTCTTTTGTCCGGTAATTATGAACGACAAGGCCACTCCCGGCAATACAGCGTGCGCCACGGCATCACTAAAAAGTGCCTTTTTCTGTAAAAACGAGAAAATACCAACAGCACCAGCCGATGCCCCCAGCAGGCAGCAGCCGGTAAGTACCAATAAAACTTGTGGTTCGAGTAGTATGTTCATGGCCTATTTTTCTCTAACCGGGAAATTTTCTTCTTTCAGCAAGTCGCCAACTCGAGACAACAGGGTAAGACGACCGCCATAAGCTTCCTGAAGCAGGTTGGTGTTAAATACTTCTTCTTTCGGTCCAGAGGCTACCAAGCGGGTGTTTAACAGAATTATCCAATCGAAATAAGACTTAGCGGTGTGCAAATCATGGTGCACCACCAGAATCGATTTTCCTTCGTTTTTTAATTCGGCAAGTACTTTTAAAATAGCCGCTTCCGATGCTGCATCTACACCTGTAAAGGGTTCATCCAGTAAAAAAAGCTCGGCTTGTCGTGCCAGTGCTCGGGCAATAAAGACCCGCTGTTGTTGCCCACCCGAAAGCTGCGAAATTTGTCGATTGGCAAAATCCTGCATGCCAACCTTTTCAAGCGCTTCCAGGGCAAGTTTTTTATCGTGGCTGGTCAGTCGTTTTAGAATATTGGCAGGGGTATAACGCCCCATTAAGACCACGTCAAATACCGAAGCTGGGAAATCCCAATCTACCGTTTCCCGCTGGGGAACATAGCTGATCTTATTCCGGACATTTTCCAGCGATTGATCGAAAATTTTTACAAACCCACTGCTTAAATCAACCAAGTTCATAATGGCTTTTAAAAGCGTGGTTTTGCCCGAGCCGTTTGGACCAATAATACCCACCAATTCGCCTTTTGGAATGGTAAAATCAACGTTCCACAACACCGGATTGCCTGAATAAGTTACCGTGAGGTTGTGTACTTCCAGTAATGGGTTTTTTACCTGTTGTATCATCTTAAAGCCTTATTTTATTCCGTTGTATATAGCATTCACGTTGTGCAGAAAAACACCGCGGTATGTGCTTTCTGGTGTGTTTTTGGCACCCAAAGCATCCGAGTATAATTCACCACCAACCTTTAATTGATGACCTTTAGTAAGGCAGCTTTTTATAATGGTTTGGGTGGCTTTTGGCGAAATACTGGTTTCTAAAAAAATAGTGGGTATGTGGTGTTCCACCAAAAAATTGATTTGTTCGGCAATGTCTTTCAGGCCGTACTCCGACAAGGTTGAAACACCTTGCAGCGACTTTACATTCAGCTTGTAAGCCCGACTGAAGTAGGTGAAAGCATCGTGCGGAGTAACCAGCCAGCGCCTGTTTTCGGGCAAACTTTCAAATTTACGGCGGGCATAACGATCTAAATTTTCCAGCATTAAACCGTAGGCAGAACTAGTAGAATCAATAGTTTCATCATTTTCCCAACCCAATTTTTTGTAGGCTTGGGCAAAATGCTGCGCTCCTTTGTTCCAGAGAATGGGGTCGAACCAAAAATGGGGGTCATGACCGGCGGCTGAGCCACTCAGGTTTATTTTGTCGGTTTCGCTCAGTCCGTCGGCAATGCAAATGATGGGACGCCATTTGCCCACTTTATGCAATATTTCGGCCATTTTACCTTCTAAATGCAAGCCGGAATAAACAATTAAATCGGCCTGCGTTAAAAGATCGACATCGCCAAGGCCGGCTTTATACAAGTGGGGATCAACCCCTGGGCCCATCAAGCAAACGACTTCTACCGTATCGCCACAAATGTTGTTCACTATATCGGCCACATAGCCCGTTGTGCAAACCACCAGTTTTTTGTTGCTAGGTTTCTGGTAAGGCGAGCATGCCGTAAAACCCGCCAAAAGCAGGATAACTGCAATAAAACGCCCCAAGCCCTGAATCATGGCTGAATAAGTTTTACAATAATATTTTTACTAACCAATTGAGAAATGGTTAGTTCCTTATGGTTGGCCAGCCGAAGTTGAATGGATTGATCGAAAGGAAATTTTTCGGTAAGCAGAATAACGGTGCCTAAAACCAATTGCTGCGATTCTAAGTATTGCAAAAATGGGGGCGAACTGTCTTTTACACCTACCACCTGAGCGCTACTACCCACAGGTAGTTCAGAAACCAACTGCGTTTCTTGCTTGGTGATTAAACCCATGCTGTCTGGAATAGGGTCACCGTGCGGGTCAAATTTTGGAAAGGCTAAAAACGCATCCAGCCGGTCAGTAAGCTTTTCGCTGTCAATGTGTTCCAGTTGCTCAGCAATTTCGTGCACTTCATCCCACTTAAAACCAAGTTTTTCTACCAAAAAACACTCCCAGAGGCGGTGTTTTCGAATGGTTTTAAGGGCTATTTTTTCGCCCTCTGGGGTTAGCGAAAGGCCTTTGTAGGGTGTATAGTTAACCAGGTTTTTTTCGGCCAGGCGTTTTGCCATATCGGTAACCGATGAGGCTTTGGTGCTAAGGTGTTCAGCAACCACATTGGTATTTGCTTCAGAAAGGTCGGTTTTTGTGATGCTGTATATCGCCTTTAGGTAATTTTCCTCGGCCTTGTGAATAACCATAGTTTAGTGCTTGTTTGTCAAAGGTAAAATTATTTTTTAGACTTGTCTAAAAATTCATAAATAGGACAAGGTAGCCTTGGTTGGTGCTGTTGTTATGTATTACATTTGCCGTCTATGTATAGTTTGGCGAAGTTTTTTCTTTTTCAGATGGACCCGGAGGCGGCTCATCATTTTACCTTTAAATGGCTTAAGCGTTTGTTTAAGTTTTCTTTAGTAAAATATTTATTTACTGCGGCTTATAAGATTGAAGATAAACGATTAGAACGCCAGGTGGCTGGGCTTACTTTTCCAAATCCGGTAGGTTTAGCCGCTGGTTTCGATAAGGATGCCAAGCTGTTTAATGAGTTTGGTGAACTGGGTTTCGGATTTGTAGAAATTGGAACCCTTACACCGGTTGGTCAGCCTGGGAATGAGCAGCCGCGCTTGTTTCGTTTGGTGGAGGACGAGGCCATCATCAACCGCATGGGGTTCAATAACGAAGGGGTGGAAGCCGCCATTGAGCGATTGAAAAAACGCAATCCTGGATTTATTTTAGGTGGAAACATTGGCAAAAACAAAGTGACTCCTAACGAGAAGGCTATACTGGATTACCTGATTTGTTTTGAAAAGCTATTCGATTACGTGGATTATTTTGTGGTTAACGTTAGTTCGCCCAACACGCCAAACCTACGCGAATTGCAGGAGAAAGAGCCATTGATGGATTTGCTGAACACCTTGCAACACGCCAATTTATTACGCCCGAATCCGAAGCCTGTTTTTCTAAAAATTGCGCCCGATTTAACCGATTCGCAACTGGATGATATTGTTGACATTGTTCAAAGTACCAAAATAGCTGGGGTAATTGCTACTAATACTACCGTTTCGCGCAGCGACTTAAAAACCGACAAAACACTTATTGATGCCATTGGTGCAGGTGGTTTGAGTGGTAAACCGGTTCGCCAGCGAAGCACGGATGTGGTGAAATACCTAGCTGAGAAGGGGCAAAAGCAGTTTGCAATTATTGCGGTGGGTGGTATTCATTCGGCTGAGGATGCACTTGAAAAAATAAATGCCGGTGCCGATTTAGTTCAGCTGTATACCGGCTTTATTTACGAAGGCCCTGGCTTAATTAAAAAAATTAACAAGGCGATATTAAATAACTGATTTGTAGAATTATATGTCTATTAAATTAATAGAATGTCCGCGGGATGCGATGCAAGGTTTACACACCTTTATTCCCACTGAAAAAAAGATTAGTTACATCAATCAGCTGCTTAAAGTTGGTTTCGATACCATCGATTTTGGAAGCTTTGTGTCGCCTAAAGCCATTCCGCAAATGCGTGATACGGCTGAAGTGTTGGCGGGCTTGGATTTAAGCCAGACCAATTCAAAATTATTAGCCATCGTAGGAAATTTGCGGGGAGCAGAAGAGGCCTGTTCGCATCAAGAAATTGACTTTTTGGGTTATCCGTTTTCCATTTCCGAGACCTTTCAACTAAGAAACACCAATTCGACCATTGAAGATTCCTTGGTTCGACTGGCAGAAATTCAAAACCTGTGTGTTCAGAAGGGAAAGACGCTGGTAGTGTACATTTCAATGGCCTTTGGCAATCCTTATGGTGATAAGTATAGCCCCGAAATTGCCTTGCAATGGTCACAAAAATTGGCCGATGAGCAGGGAATTAAAATCATAGCCCTGTCCGATACCATTGGTTCGGCAACCCCCGAATTGATTTCTGAGCTTTTTACGGCTTTGATTCCGCAATTACCGCAAGTCGAGGTGGGCGCTCATTTACATGCAGTTCCCACGGATGTAATGGGTAAAGTTGCAGCGGCATACAACGCTGGTTGCCGAAGGTTTGATGGTGCATTGAAGGGTTTAGGCGGTTGCCCAATGGCTACTGATAAACTTACCGGCAACATGAATACCGAGTTGATGCTTGATTGGTTTCAAAACTCGGGTATTGCCACAACGGTTAATCAATTGGAATTGAACCAATCCTTGATTTTAGCCGGAACTACGTTTCCTGCGGAATAGTTGGTTATAAATTAGTTAGTTTTATAGGCGCGGATATTTACCCAATTTGATGACATTTACTCAATTTTAATAAAAAGTGAAGTATACAGAAGATGAAATAGTTGCCTTGCTGAAAGCCAAGAGTAAGGCCGGCTTCGATTATCTGTACGAGAATTATTCTAGAGCAATCTATGGTGTCATCTTCAAGGTGATTACCAATGAGGACGATGCCCAGGATTTGGTGCAAGATGTTTTTGTAAAGGTTTGGAATAATATTACGCAGTACGATAACTCGAAAGGCAGGTTGTTTACTTGGATGCTAAACATAGCTAGGAACGCAGCCATTGATAAAACCCGTTCTAAGGAATTTAAGAAAGACGCTAAAAACCAGTCGCTTGACAATTCCGTAGGTATCATTAACGGACGACATAGCGAAAGCATGTCAGTTGACCACATTGGGTTGGATAAATTGGTTGCGGGTCTGAAAGAAGATCAGCGCATATTGGTAGAGCTCATTTATTTGAAAGGGTACACGCAGGCGGAAGTTGCTGAAATGCTGGAATTGCCGTTGGGAACTGTTAAAACAAGAATTAGAAATGCAATTTTATCGTTGCGTGAAAAAGTTGTAGAGCTGTGAAAACAAACGAAATAATTGCATCAGGCGTACTGGAAGTGTATGCAATGGGTGCAGCAACACCGGAAGAAATACAATTGGTTGAGGCCAATTTGGATAATCCAGCCATTAAGCAGGAATTGGCCGAAATAGAAGAGGCTTTGATAAAAGTAGCCATGAATTTGGAACGCGAAGTTCCGACTGCGGTTAAAACCAACTTGGACAACCTTTTATTTGCCGACGAAAAAGCGGTACCTGTTGAAACTAAGGTGATTTCCATGAAATCGAATTCAACGGGCTGGATGGCTAGAGCAGCTTCGGTTGCGTTGTTGTTTAGTGTTGGCTTAAACCTTTATCAGTATGCAAACCACAACGAAACCAAAGAAAAACTGGCTTCACTGGAAAACACCAATATGGTATTGGCTGGCGAGGTGAAAGTGGTTCGGCAGGACATGGACTTTTACAGTACCATTACCAACTTTTTTCAAAGAGGCGACATAAAAATGATTCAGCTTAATCCGGTAAACAACAAGCTGGGTAAAGCGACTCTCTACATGGATGCTAAGTCGGGTAAGGTGGCTATTAAAGCAAATGATTTACCAGCATTGGACAATGAACACCAATACCAATTATGGGCTTTGGTTGATGGCAAACCTGTCGATATGGGTGTAATTCCAAACGACATGCTGGGTAAGGAGCAATTGGCCATGTTAAAATCTATTTCTGGCATGCAGGCCTTTGCCATTACAAAAGAACCTTATGGTGGAAAAGATCAGCCAACGCTTGAAGAAATGATTGCGATGGGGAATGTTTAATTAGCTGATCAATTTGATTCAAAGGTCGATTGCCATAGATTCTTCTAGAGCAATCGACCTTTTTTTGTTCATCTCGGTAGTTAAAACCGGTATTGAAGCGTTAATTGAGGTCCTTGGATGATTATATACTCGTTAATGCCAAACATGTATTCCTGTTTCGCAAAGTTATACATGGCGCTAACCAACCAATGAAGGCCAAAGGTGTGCTGATAATCTAGCGCAAGTCGTTGGGAACGAAGTACCGCTACATCCGCGGATGTAGCACTAAATTCCTCACCGCTTTGTATACCATTTCTGAAATCGGGAGAAAACCCGAAACCAGCCACAATGCCCAAGTAGTTTTCAGCATCTTTAAAATAACGACGTGCCAGTAATAAATACGAGTTGGAGGTACCCGCATCGCCTGGTGTAACAAAGGTTCGCAGCGATAACCAATAGTTGCCAATGTATTTACCTAATGTGGCAGTATACAACGTTACCTGGCTTCCGCCACCAAAATACAAATACCGCAATCCGGCTGATCCTTCGAAGCTTTTAGGAAGTTTAAAATACAGCTCTAAACCAAGTCGATTCTGCGGGAATAGACGGGTTTCAGAATGACCGTAGTTCACGTAACCGTAAACTCCTTTCACAATACTTGGATACATTTCCACTTCAAATTGTTTTCCTTTTCGATCAAATCGCTGGGCCGTATTGTAACGGAAAAGAAGACTGCCAATAGGTGTTCTACGGCCATATTGATAAGCGACTAGCGTTGCCGGGTCGAAAACATCACTATAACTGTCGCGGGCATAATTTATGGTAAGGGTATTTTTAATACGACCTTGTTTTAAGGTTCCCTGTAAGCCTAGTCCGTCTTTGTGGCTAGGGTTTACCACAAAAAGTTGCTGCAAAGTAACCGCGGCTTCTTTCTCAAGTTTTAATTTGGCCTCACTGCGTGCTTTTCTGTACAGAAAATCTTCACTTTTCCCCTGAAATGAAAGTCCGTGATTGGCTAATTCCAAGCTTTTGGTGTAATTGTCATCCCAATACTCCACATCGATTAAGGCTACCAATGCTTCTTCATTTTTCGGGTCTTGACTTAGTACCTGATTTAATTGATTTCTGGCCTCATCGCGTTTACCATCCCAGGCATAAGTTCTACCTAGGAAAGTGCGAACATCATTGTAGTTTGGTTTTCGTTCTAGAATGGCCTTTAGGTAAACTCGGGCTTTTTCAGTGCTGCCATTAAAGGCCTCGTTGCGGGCTATTTTAAACAAGTCGTCTACATCCATTGCCAATGTATCCTGTAGGCTTTGTGCGTTTCCAATGATCGCGGATATAGTAAGTAACAAAAATAATATTCGCATTAGCCTTTTCTGTATTGCTGCATATAGGTTCATAATCAGTCAATTTATTGAATCGATTTTTGTTTTTCTTTTATGGGCACGGTGTTGTCGGCAGTTTTTAAGCCCTCATCGTACCAATATTTTGCCGAATCTTTTTGTTCAGCATAAAGTTCACAATCAATTATGGCAACGTAACAATCGTAATAGGTGGGTGATCGCCTGATGGCTTCTTTCAGTTCTTTTCGCGCAACCTCGTATTTACCTTGCCACATATAGGTTCTAGCCATCAAAATGCGCACGTCCGAATAATTTGGTGAGCCATTTAACACGTTTTTTAATAATACGCGAGCGTTGTCATAGTTGCCGGCAAAAGCCAAATCGCGAGCTTTATAAAATTGATCGTCAACACCCAGGCTGTGATAGTTATTGGCCTTTAAAAATTTAATTTCTTTCTCGGTAAGTGTATATGCGGCTAACGAAACTTGGTTGCTCTTACCACTGAAAAGCCTATTTTTCTCACAAACTAATTTGTTTATTCTGCGGAAGTTTTCCAATCGGTCGTTGAGTATTTTTCTGGTTTTTTCATTGTTCAATGCAGATAAATTCATGCCATCGCTTATTTTAAATGCAGCACCGTCGGAAAGATAGTAGTCATTGTAAACGTAACAGCTCAAATCATTTTTATTCCGCATGATGCCTTGATCTACCTTGCTTCTAAAGGTTTTACTGTTGTCGAGCACCCCACCAATAAACGGCAGTTCCGACGGGAACCGAAGGTGATAGCGCTGTGAGAGGAAGCCAATAAAGGTGGCAGCAACGTTGTGATGTGTGCCAACCCCTTTGAACGCAGCTCCCTGTTTCAACATTGGTGACCAAATAATAAACGGAACGTGAAATCGGTCAATGGCATTTTCATGCGGTACCGGTATCATACGGTGGTCGCCAGTAATTATAAAAATGGTGTTTTTATACTCGGGTCTTTTTGAATAGGCGGCTATGTAGTCTTTTATGGCATCGTCGGTGTATAACAAACACTCGAAAACGCCGCGGTATTTGGTTAAAATCTCGGTATCGACATTCGATTTAGCGGCATATTTGGTAAATAAAGTTTTGTATTTCGCTTCGGGTACCACAAAGGGTTCGTGTGTGGTAAGCGTCATGAAAATATCCAAACGTGGATATTTAGGTATTTTTTCTTCCAGGGCATGGCTTAATTTAAACACGTCTTTATCACCATAACCCCAGGTAAATCCACCACTATTTTCCTTCATTTTGGTGTAAGAAGAGGGAAAGTCATTTTGTGAAACGATGTTGTCAATTCCTTGACGCTCCAAAAACACATCTTGGGCATCGAAATTGGCATTTCCGCCGTAATAAAAGGTGGTGTAGTAACCCTGCTTTTTTAGCATGGTAATAAGGCTGGTGTGATTGGGCATTTTATCACCAAGTTCCATAAAACCATCTGTTCCATATGGTAATGAACCATAAAGTGACGGTAAAATGCCAAACGTTCTCCCAGCGGAACTCAAGAAATTTTCCCAGTGAAGGGCATGTTTGCTTAAACTGTCTAAAAACGGGGTGAAGCCACCCTTAGGTGCGTTTTCACCAACAAATACCTTACCTAACCCTTCAACTTGAATGAAAACCAAATTCGGCATTTCGGTGGACGTGTTGAAATACTCCCCCAAAATATCGTTGTAAAGGACTTTCTTCATTAACGGATAATCCGCTTTGTCCCCCCCTTCAACACCGAGCGAAGCATTGCCTTGTAGCGATTCTACGAATAAATTAATAGACTTGGTTACGAAAAATGCCGGTTTATTGAGGGCAAGGTGGTATTCTTCCTCTGACTTAAAATTGGCTCGGTTAGTAACCTGATCTTGACCATAGAATAATGAGGCCAGCAGTGCGATTAGGTAAACCACGTTAAACGGCTTGTTTTTTATTTCGAAGCGGTTTAGCAGTTTTAAAAACGACATGAGGAGAAATAAAACCAGCACGAAAACAATGATGGTGGTCACACCGAATGAGGTTGATGAGCCAACAGTGGTTTTTATGTCAGACCAACTATAGCCCCAAAAATCGGAACCAAGTGGAACCGATGCGGTAACAAAGTACTGTTCGATAGCCAGCGCAAGAATAAACAAGAAGCTGGAAAAGAACACCTTATACCTTTGCCCGGTTTGAAAAGAGATATAATGGGTTAGGCCAAATAGCGGTAGTAGTACAATTGAAACCTGCAAGGTAAAGAGCAAGTCCGCCAGATTCCCGGTTAGAAATAATTGTCCCCAATTATCCGGTAAAGAGTGTTCTTGCGAAAAAGCTGAATACTCATAGCCCCTAAGAAGTAAGAAACTTATGAATAAGCCAAGGGAAAATGTGAAATAAAGTCTTAAGGGTTCAAAAATCAGATCCTCTAAATAGTGGTTCCTAATCTCCATAACGCGTTGGTTTTTTATAAGGTTGTTGTGAAGATACCTTAAAAAACCTGTACTACAGCAGCGGGTCAAGGTTTTGTATCGGACTATGGGTTACATTTGTCGAAAATTTATTACATGAAAACGGCAGAGATACACACCGCTAATGGTGTTATGAAGGTTGAGTTCTTTCACAATGATGCCCCAAAAACGGTGGCCAATTTTATTAAACTAAGCGAAGAAGGCTTTTATAACGGATTGAAATTTCACCGCGTTATTCCTGATTTTGTGGTGCAGGGTGGCTGTCCAAATGGCACCGGTACAGGTGGTCCTGGTTATAAAATTGATTGCGAATTGACCGGAGAAAATCAATACCACGACCGTGGTGTGTTGAGCATGGCTCATGCTGGCAGAAATACTGGTGGTTCTCAGTTTTTCATTTGCCACAGCCGCAAAAATACTGCTCATTTAGACCGGAACCACACTTGCTTTGCTAAAGTAGTTGATGGTTTGGAGGTAATTGATGCTATTCGCCAAGGCGATATAATTGAGAAAATTGTGATTGTTGGTTAATACAATTGTTTATGATATTGTAAAATGCCACCTCGAAAGGGTGGCGTTTTTGTTTAATACCACTTTAAAATATGTCCAATATGTACACCCTCGTGTTTTGGGGCTGAAAAGTACTGTTTTAGTGCAAATTCGGTAGAAGTAAAGGCAATTTCATCCCATGGAATTTCGTCTTCCGCAAAAAGATCAACTTCCAAACTTTCTAGGGTAGGACCAAACTCCGGTTCACTTAGGCTCGCTAAAAAATGCAAGTAAACCTGATTGGCGTTTGGAATGCTATAAATGCAGTGTAATTTCTGTATTTCTACAAAGGCCAAGGCTTCTTCATGGGTCTCACGTATAGCACCTTCTTCGGCTGTTTCCCCGTTTTCGAGAAAGCCGGCCGGTAAGTTCCATAAGTTTTTTCGGGGTTCGATGGCTCGTTTGCAGAGTAAAACCTTGTTTTGCCAGGTGGCCAAAACACCAACGATAATTCTTGGGTTCGAATAGTGTATGGTGGCGCAATTTCCGCATACTTGGCGGTGCCGATTATCACCATCGGGTACGATAAAATTCAGCTGACTAGAACCACATTCGCTACAAAACTTCACTGCTTGTTGTATTATGGGCAATATGTCAGGCTAAGTTAACAAAAGCCTTAATACATTTGCCCTTTCCCACCATTAGATGAGACACGTTGACCAAAAGGTACTTGATGAGCTAGAATTTTCAACCGTTTTGAATGCGGTAGCTGGTTATGCAGGTACCGAAGGCGCCCGCCAGAAAGCGCTAGCCATGAAGCCGCTGTTTAACCACGGCGTGTTACAATTTGAGTTGAATCAGGTCAACGAAATGCTAGCGGTGGTTTCATACGATAATTTACCAGCCTTTTCAGGAACTGAAATTGTTGATGAAATTCGGCTGCTTAGAATTGAAAACTACGTAGTTCCCGAAATTGGTTTGATGCGCATAGCCGATGTCTCAAGATCGGTCATTCAGCTGTTGTCTTTTTTTGAAAAGAAAAAGACGGCTTACCCGAATCTTAGTAAGCGTTTAGCGAAGGTACGGCCGGTAAATGAAATAGTCATTGCCATTGATAAGGTGTTGGATAGGGCAGGCAAGGTGAAATCGGCCGCTTCACCCCAATTGGAGCAAATCCGAAACGGCATTGAAAAGGTTCATCACGATTTGAACCGGGCATTTAACAAGGCCGTTTCGCATTTAGGAAAAGACGGTTGGCTGAGTGAAACGCAGGAAAGTTTTGTGGGTGGAAGGCGCGTTTTAAGTGTGCTCTCTGAGTTTAAACGAAAAGTCCCGGGCCACGTTATGGGTTTATCCAATACGGGAAAGGTTACCTACATAGAACCGGCAAGTACCATTGCGTTGAATAACGAATTGGTGATTCTCGAAAACGAGGAATTGATTGAAATAAACCGCATTTTACTTGAACTGGCCAAGTACCTCCGACAGTTTTTACCGGAAATTGAGCAGTATCAGGAAACCGTAGTTACCTTCGATTTGCTTCGCGCCAAGGCTCGCTATGCCTTTGAAATTGGCGGGATTCTACCGGAAATATCGACGGTAAAGGAAATTTATTTGGTAAAAGCCTATCACCCAATTTTGTTGAGTAAAAACAAGGTTAAGGGAGTTAAAACTATTCCGCAAACGCTTTATCTGGACGAAGAAAACCGAATGTTGGTTATTTCGGGGCCAAATGCCGGAGGAAAAAGTATTACACTGAAAACAGTTGGTTTACTGCAACTTATGCTTCAAACCGGACTGTTGGTACCTTGCAAAGAATATAGCCGTTTTTCGTTTTTTGATAAGATGCTTACCGATATTGGAGATAATCAAAGCATTGAAAACGAGTTAAGTACCTATTCGTACCGGCTAAAGCAAATGAAACAGATACTGAAGGTGTCCAACAGCAATACCTTGGTGTTGATGGATGAATTTGGTACTGGTTCCGATCCGGAATTGGGTGGCGCGTTGGCTGAAGTTTTTTTCAAAGAATTGCATAAACGCAGGTGTTTTGGAGTTATTACGACCCATTACATGAACATTAAGGTGATGGCCAGTTCCTTAAAAGGAGTTATTAACGGCTGTATGCTTTTTGACCGCCAAAACTTGGAACCGCTTTTCGAACTTTCTGTTGGTCAGCCCGGTAGTTCATTTACGTTTGAAGTGGCTCAAAAAATAGGCATTGACATGGACTTAATCAATGCCGCCAAGAAACGAATCAAAGGCGATAAGCTGAATTTAGACGCCTCGATTGCCGATGTGCAAAAGGCAAAAGCAGATGTAGATGAGTTAAGAAAACGATTGATAAACGCACAGGAAAAGGCTAATAAACTGGAGAAAGAATTGCAGGAGCGTTCCGAAAGTTTTGAGCACAAATACGATGCGCTGCATGAACTACAAACGCTAAACAATAAGCACATTCAGCTGGGTAAAAAGTTGCAGCATTTCATTTACGCTTACGACGAGACTAAAAAGAGTCAGAAAGAATTTGTTGCCAATCTTTTAAAACTAGTAACCGTAGAAAAAGCTAAAGAAAATGAACGGTTTACGAAAGAAACGACTGAGAAAAAGGCACGTACTGCGTTTAAAAAATCGGTAAAACGCGAAAAGAAAGAAAGTCTACCAGTAATTGTAAAGCCGGTAATAGTTGGTAGTATTGTAAAAATGGCCGATGGAGGAGGAGTAAACGGGGTGGTGCGGGAAATTAGCAAGGGCACGGCTCAAGTACTTTTTGGTGATTTTCTAACGAAAGTTAAAGTAGAACGGTTAGTGGCTGTTTAGACCAAATACGACTCTTTAAATAAAAAAAACCGTCCCAAACGGAACGGTTTTTCATTTATCAAGACAGAAAACTTATTGCTTTATGAGTCTGTGGGTTTGTTGGAAATTCTCCCCATTTACACGAATTAAATACAAACCCGAAGGGTAGGCCGATATATCAAGAGTCTGCTCCAGTCCTTTACTTCGTAATGAATCCATCACTTTCCCTGTGGCATCAACCACATTTACAGTATAATTAGCACTTAAAGCCACAATTTTAATCTTGTCGGCAGCCGGGTTTGGGTACAAATGGCTATAGGTGTTGTTACGCTGATTTTCAGTTATTGAACTACCCAATCCAGAACAAACCCGTTCAAACATAAAGTCGCGGGTAAAACGGAAAGTAGTATCAAAATAAGCACTGTCGGTAAGGAAAGGAACGTGGTCGGCTCCGTACCAAGTGTAGAAAGCATGTGGAATTGCTTGATCTGGATAAACGTTGTTCATATTGCCGATGTGCCGATGGATTGAAGCCGACCCATGCACCGGGTAGTTGATTCCAAGAATAGTTATGGTGTCGTGGTCGTAAGGCACCGTGGCGTCAGCCGTTCCGTGCATGCTAACAATGGGCACATTTCCGGGTTCAATCCAAGTGGTGTCGCCAACAGCCCCACAAAGGTTAATTACTCCAGCAACTTTTGACGAATAGCCAGGGTTTCCACTTTGGCCTTCAATTCCGCCGTAGCGCTTGGCAGTTGGTTTTAAAATTTCCGGCAGCTCTTCTTCCTTGTCTAGATAAGCCGCATGTATTGCGCAAAATGCACCCGCAGAAACACCGCCAACATAAATTTGTTTGTGGTCAATTCTGAAAATATTGTCCAATTCAGCTACCGATTTGCGCAAGAAGCGAACCGCTGCTTTCATATCGTGTACCCCTTTCAAAACGGCCTTTGTGGCATTATATGGGTTTGGAGCCGTTAGCAGCTCGTCAGAAAGCCGATAGTCGATCGAAACGGCAACATAGCCCATCTGCGCATACATGGTACAAAGCTTAACAATGTCTGGAGAAACACGAGCACCGTAAACAAAAGCTCCACCAAAGGCAAACACAATTACGGGGCGTTTAGGAGTTACTGTGTCAAGCAGAGGCTGGTAGACATCCATAAACAATGGAAAAGTATTGATGCTGTCGGTGCCGGGAATGGCAATCGTGTCATAGGTTGTCGGTGCTTGGCCAAATGGAATCCCACTTGTGATGAGTACTTCCGGAAATAACGGCTCTTTGTATCGACCATCGGAACAATCGTTTTGCGCAAAAAGTGAGTAGGATGTAATACTTAGGCTAAGGAGTAAAATTTTTCTAATCATAATACTACGTTAATTTTGAATTTAAATGTAGCACTTTGGATGACATAAGGGCAAAAAAAATGGATGTCGAAACATCCATTTTTTTGAAATATAACCTCTTAGTCTATGGCGCCAGTAGAAAGCTACCAGATTTCAGACCCTCGAATATTCTATAGCGATGAATTGTTTTGTATTTGTAATTGTAGGCATAAATACCAGCCGGCAGTTTATGGTTGTTGTAGTAACCATCCCAGCTATCATGTGGATTGTCAGTTTGAAAAACCTTAACCCCGAGGCGATTAAAAATTTCCAGATGAAACTCTTCCACATTGTGGGTATAAAAAACGAATTGGTCGTTTGCCCCATCGTTGTTGGGGGTAAATGCGGTAGGGATATAAATTTCGGGTTGGCAGGTTAAGGTTATTTCATGATTAACTTTTGTTGTGCAAGCCTCCAAATTTACAATTACCACATCAAAATGCCCGTAGGTATCAACTTCAATCGAGTTTAAGGTGTCACCAGTACTCCAGAGGTACTTTTCATAACCATCAATAACCGAAAGCTCAATTTCTTCAAAATCGCAAATAACTGAATCGCCTATTATTTTTGCAACCGGTGATGGCAATATCTTAACATACTTAGGTATGTTGGAGGCGACATCGCAGCTGTTGGTAACGGTGCAAACATACGTTCCACTGTCTTGAAATTGAGCATTGACGATAGGGAGGAACCTGCTAAAACCAACCACGGTATTGCCTTTTTTCCAGACATAACTGGCTTCTTCGTGCGTTGTTACCTCAAAATTAATGCTGTAACCAAAGCAAATAGAGTCTGGAATGTCAACCTTGAAGGTAGGTTTAATCAGGTGTTTAACACGTTGATAGACTTTAACCGGTAAAGAGGTACAACCACCAGAAGAAACTCTAAGTGAGTAATAGCCGGAAT